>CAWIXR010000003.1:0-202465 GCA_963840145.1 uncultured Chloroflexia bacterium | reverse complement strand
GTACAGGTGGACGAGGATGCCTTCGCCCGGCGCCACCAGCTCGACGGCCGCCTTCGTCGTCTCGACCACGCAGACGGGCACGCCGTGCGTCACCTCGCCGCCGTCCGCGACGAGCCACGACGCTATGTGCGCGAACTCCGTGTTCGCGTCCTCTCGCGTGAGGATGACCTCGAGCATCAGGCGCGCCGGGCCGGCATCGCGTCGAGTGTGAGGACCGCGTCGACCACGTCCTGCACCTGCGGCAGGGCCTCCTCCTCGAGACCGGGCGCGGCCGGGATCGGGCCGTCCTCGGCGGCGACGCGGAAGCACGGGGCGGAGGAGATTGTGCCAGGCGAGGCTCTGCGCTTGCGCTGCGATCTCGGCCCCGATGCCCCCGGTTCTCGTGCCCTCCTCCGCCGTCACCAGGGCGCCGGTCCGGGCCATGGATTCGAGGACCGGCCCCAGGTCGGCGGGCAGCAGCTGGGACAGTGCTACGACCTCGCAGAAGCGCGCCCGAGGATCAGCTCCGAGGCCGCCTCGAGAGCGATCGGGAGCATGCCCCCGTACGTGGCGATGGTCGCCGCTCCGCCGCCGAGTCGTTGCCGGAAAACGTGAGCGCGGATACGGCCCGTCCGACTCGACGCACCGGAAGGCGTCGACGTAGCCGCCCTCAGGCCGGCGGTTGGGCCGTCCGTACATGAGCTTGTTCTCGACGAAGAAGACCTGGGTGCTCGTCGTCGATCGCCGCGAGGAGCAGGCCGCGGAGGTCGTGGCACTCGCTGGTGGCGACGACGACGATGCCCGGCACCCCTACCAGCAGCTTCTCGATCGACTGGCTGTGCGTCGGGCCGTAGCCGCGGCGCGCCGCCCATCGGCGTGCGCACGACGAGCGGCACGCTGACCTGGCGGTTGTACATCGCCCGAACTTCGCGGCGCGCTGGTTCACGAGCTGATCGAAGCCGAGCGCGACGAAGTCGCCGAACATGATCTCGACGATCGGCCGCCGGCCGCGCAGCGCGAGGCCCGACGCGCGACGCCGACGATCGCGGCTCTCGCGATCGGCGTCGTCCAGACGCGATCGGGAGAGCTCGTGAGACCCGCGCGTGACCTTGAACGCGCCGCCGTACGGGTCGAGCATGTCCTCGCCGAAGAGCCGCGACGTCGCGCGGCCCGAACGCGTCGTGCAGCGCGCCGTTGAGCGCCTCGACGACAGCGCGGCTCCTCGGCGTCCGCCGCGACCGCCGCCCGGCGCGGCCGAGGGAGCTCGCTCGGCCGCCTCGAGCGCCGCGGCGAGCCCTCGCGGCGGCGACCTCGACGGCGGCGCGCCACCGGCGAGCGGCGCGACGCGGCGAGCGGGCGAGCGGATCGCGGGCGCGCCGTGTCTCGATGTCCGCCGGGTGACGCGTGTCGTCGCGCTTGGAGTGCGGGCCGAGCCGGAGCTGTCCAGGACGAGGTAGGCGGGGCGTCGCGTCTCGCGACACCGTCATCGACGAGCCGGCGATCGCCGTGGACCTCGAGCCGCGCGTCGGTACAGTCGAGGCGAGGACGCGGATGCCGAAGGCGAGCGCGCGGGCGAGCATGGAGCCGGCGACCGCGAGCCGGCGCGGTGTCGTCTGCGCGTAGCTGGTTGTTCTCGACGACGACAGCAGGCGCACGACCAGAGCGACGCGAGGTTCAGGCACTCGTAGACCGTGCCCTGGCCGAGCGTCCCGTCGCCGAGGAAGACGACGGTGACGGCCCCGTATTCGCCCCGCAGTTTCGTCGCGAGCGCAACGCCCGAGCCCGACCGGACGCATCCGCCCCTGCACCCCGTACGAGTATGAAGTCGCCGTGCGCAGAGGTGCTGGCTCCCGCCCTTACCGCCGCAGACGCCGGTCACGCGGCCCATCACCTCGCCGAGGAGGCCGTCGACGTCGTCGGTGAACGCGAGGTAGTGGCCGTGGCAGCGGTGGTTCGAGAAGGCGACGTCACGGGCCGGGTCGAGGTGGTCGATCACCCCCACGGCGTTCGCCTCCTGGCCGATGTACGTGTGTGTCGTGCCGACGAGCTTGCCCAGCGAGAACAGCTCGAGGAGGCTCTCCTCGAGCCGTCGGATGAGCACCATCCCGCGGGTACAGGTCGGGCAGCGCGCCGCCGGTCATGCCGGCGGTGATTGTACGTTCTGGCTAGGAGCCCTCAGCCCACCAGCCCTGCAGCATCTTGGCGTCCCCGCTATCGGCCTTCGGCGCGCCGAAGAGGACGAGCCGGCCCCGTCGTCTCCTGCCTCGAGGTTTCGCACCGTGTCCTTCGCGATCCGGACCGTGTCCCACGGCTCGAGGTCGACGATCTCGTCGTCGAGCTTGAGCTGGGCGCTCCCGCCGACGAGGAGGTAGATCTCCTCCTGCTCAGAGTGCCGGTGCCCGAAGGGGCAGCCGGAACCCCGGCGCCACGCGCAAGTAGCTGAGCGCGGACTCCTCGCTCTCGAGCGGACTGCCGGCCATGCGGAACTCGAGGTTGGGGAGACATCTCGAACTTCGGTGCCTATCCTCGACGTCCGATTTCAGGTTGAGCTTCGTGTATCCGGCCATGGCGGAGGTTTCCCCCCGACCGCGCGGCCGCAAACGGCCTAGATGATTGATCGGAAATTGACCGGAAACCGTGGCGGCGCCGGATGACACCCGTGACACATCGCCTGAGTCCCCGCTCGTCCTCGCCGATAGCGCTGCTATCGGCTGCGGACGATCACGGCCTCATGCTCGGTCTCGGATGTCCCCGACACCACCACACTTTCCGATCAACCATCTAGCCCTTGACCGCTCCGGCCGTCAGGCCGCGGATGAAGAGCCGCTGGCCGAACAAATAGAGCAGGAACATCGGGATCGAGGCCAGGCACATTCCCGCCATCGTCAGGGGTACGTCGAGGTTGTAGCGTCCCTGGAAGACCGTGACGCCGACCATCAGCGTCCGCTTGTCCTCGTCGGGCAGGAAGACGAGTGCGATCAGGAGCTCGTTCCAGACCCAGAGCGCGTTGACGACGACCAGCGTGACGAGGGCCGGAGCCGAGAGCGGCAGCAGGATCCGCCGCAAAATCGTGAAGCGGCAAGGCCCCGTCCATCGCCGCCGACTCGAACAGCTCGCGGGGGATCGCCCGGAAGAAGTTCGACAGGAGATAGACGGAGAACGGGAGCGTAAGACCGGCGTAGAGGATGATCACGCCCCAGTAGGTCGAGACCATCGAGAACTGCGTATACAGCGTGAACAGCGGGATCAGCATGACGACCGGCGGCACGATCAGGAGCGCCACGTTGATCGACAGGAACGCATCGCGGCCGCGAAAACGCATGCGGGCGACCGCGAACGCAGCCAGGGCCGCGAAGGCGGTGGCGATGATCACCACCCGAAGCCGAGGACCGCGCTGTTCGCGAGCCAGCGGAAGAACTCGCCGCCCCGCAGCGCGTCGCCGAAGTTCGCCGCGTCGAGCGGCCAGGGGAACCCGTACGTGTTCTCGAGGTACTGGTCGTTCGACTTGAACGCCGTCGAGATCATGAACCAGACCGGGTATAGCGCGAGAATCGCCGCACACACGAGCAGGAACTGGCGAAAGACGCGTCGTCCGGCGGCAGGGGCCCGCCGCTGCGGCTCCGGCGGCGCCGACTCGATCGGCCCGAGCAGCTCGTCGACGGCCATCAGCGGTCCCTGCGTAGGGGCGGGACTCGTCCCGCCCCTACGGTTTGCGTCGGACGTGTCGGGGCCGGGCCTGTCCGGCCCTCTGGACCGGGAGACCGCGTCACGCGATCTCCTCCTCGCGCTGCCGCCGGCGGGCGTAGAAGAGGAGGGCGACGAAGATCATCGTCACGCCCATCAGCAGCACCGCCACGGCCGAGGCCATGCCCGGCAGCGAGTTCCTGAGACCCTGGTTGTAGATGTAGAAGCTCGAGCACGGTGGTCGCGTCGCCGGGGCCGCCCTTCGTCAGCGTCCAGACGTAGCCGAACACCCAGGCCAGCATCGTGATCGCGGCGATCACGCAGTAGAACTCGATCGTGCCGCGGAGAACCGGGAGGATCACGTAACGCAATCGAGACCACCAGCCGGCGCCGTCGATCCTGGCTGCCTCGAGCTGCTCCTCGGGCAGTGACAGGAGCCGGGCCAGGAACAGGACGATGCCGAAGCCCACCTCACGCCAGATGATCACGAGCATCAGCGTCCAGAGCGCCTTGTCGCTGTCTCCGATCCAGTCCGGCCCGTCGATCCCGACCGCCCCGAGGGCGGCATTGACGACCCCGTTCAGCGTGAACATGTAGCTCGCGACGATTCCGACGATCGGGACTGCCAGGATGTAGGGAAAGAAGAGGACGCTCCGGTAGACCTTCCAGCCGCGCGCTCGTTCGTACAGAAGGACGGCCACGATCACCGAGATCGCGAGCAGCACGGGCACCGCGAGCAGGAGCAGCGCCGAGTGCTTGGCGGCAGCCCGGAACGTGGGGTCGTCGAAGATCAGCTCGTAGTTGAGAAAGCCGACCCAGGGCCCGCTATTTCCGCGAATCAGGCGGAACGAGTAGTTGAAGACCTGCGCGACCGGGTACGCGAAGATGAACCCGATCAGGCACAGCGCCGGGCGCACGTACAGGTACGGCACCCAGGGGCGGGTCTTCAACATGGCGGGCCCGGGGTCGGCCTGCGGTTCTCCTTCCTTCCTACGCCGACGCCAGGTCTGCGGCCCAGATCGTGTAGTTCTCGACCAGGTCGGGGTTCTGCTCCACCCACTTCTCGCCACGGCCTGCGCGTTCTCGCCGGCCTGCTCGCCCGTGAACTCGCCGGAGATGATCTTCTGCGAGTTCACGAACATCGCGTCGGTCCAGAACAGCGTCGGCATCAGGTTGGCGATGTAGGGCACGGTGTCGCCCACCCATCCAGCGTCTCCCAGATGGCGCAGCAGCGTCGTCGGTCCACGACCGGGCGCGTCCCATCGGTGTCGGTCGGGAACTGCGCGACCTGGTCCCAGATCGCGTCGACGCGCTCCTGGGTGTGGAGGAACGTCGAGGAAGTCGGCCGCGACCTCCTTGTTGGCGCTCTGCGTCGAGATGCCCAGGCCCTGGTTGTCGAAGATGGGCGTGCCGCCATGCGCGCCGGTGCCGAAGACCGGGAAGGTCATGACGCCGACGTTCTCGCCGAGCTGCGCCTGCGCGTCGGGACCAGCGGGCCCGCGATCTGGGTCATCGCAGCCTTGCCCGGTGCTGAACGAGCTCGATGCCCGGGTAGAGGTCGACCGAGTTCATGTCGTCGTTGAAGTAGCCCGCGTTCCACAGCTCCGCCAGCCGCGACCACGCCTCGTAGTACCGCGGCTCGCGCCAGTCGAGGCTCGCCCGATGAAGAGGTTGACCGCCTCGGCCGGCGAGTCGAGGTTCTGGCCCGTGAGCGTGGCCCATGTACCACTCGCCCCAGAACCCGTCCTTGAGGCCACCGCCGAGGGGCGTGATCAGCCCGCCGCCCTTGAGCGCCTCGCAGGCGGCCGAGAGCTCGTCCCAGGTGGCCGGTGGCGTGTCCGCGTCCAGGCCGGCGGCTCGAACATGGCCTTGTTGTAGACCCACAGCAGCGGCACGCTGTACCAGCCGGCCGGTACTGCTGGCCCTGGTAGACGCTGAGCGGCGTGGCCCGACGCCTGCCAGGACGCTCGTCGCGGAAGCAGCCCGTTCAGCGGCTCCAGGTAGCCGAGCCAGACGCTCTCCATGTGGTAGATGCCGTTCCACAGGAACTGGAGGTCCGGCGCGGCGTTGGCTGCGGAGGCCGTCTGGAACTCGGAGATCACGACGCTCGTGTCCTGGAGCGTGGGCTCGATGGTGTTGCCCGACAGCTCCTGGTAGAGCCGGCGACGCTCTCGTTCACCCACTTCTCGAGGCCGGGCGCCTCCTGCTCGCCCCACCACCACATCGAGATCTCGCCACCGCCCGTCGGCGGCGCCGCCGTCGTGCCGCCCGCCGCGGCGCCGGTGTCGGCTGCGGTCGTCGCCGCGGCCTGTCGCCCCCCTCGTCGCCGCCTCCGCAGGCAGCGAGCACGGGCGCGAGCCCCGCTGCGGCGAGCCCGCCGCCGGCCAGCTTCAGCAAACGCCGGCGCGAGAGGTCGCGGTTCAGATAGTCGTCGGCCATGTCTTGCCCCTCCTTGTCGGTTCCTAGGTCGTTGGACGACGGCACGCGCCGTCAGTTGGCTGCCTCGAGCGTCTCGAGGATGTACCAGTTGGCCGTCAGGCCGCAGTCGACGGTCAGGTCGATACCGGTGATCGCGGACGCGTCGTCGGACGCGAGGTACGCGCACGCGGAGGCCACCTCGTCCGGCCGGACGAGCCGGCGCAGCGGGACGCGGTCGAACCGGTTCAGCAGGTAGTCCATCAGCTCCGGCGGAACCGCTTCCTCGGTCATGTCGGTGTGGGTGAAGCCCGGGCTGACGCAGTTCACGCGGATCCCGTGCGGCCCGAGCTTCGAGCGCCATCGTGCGGTTCAGCCCGAGCAGGCCGGCCTTCGAGGCGTTGTAGCTCGCGTACGGCCCGTCTCCGCCCGAGGCGTCGATCGAGGCGATGTGCACGATCGCGCCGCCCCCGGTCTCGACCATCCGACGCGCGACGGCCTGCGACAGGAGAAACGGCGCCCTGAGGTTCGTCGAGACGACGCGATCCCACTCGTCGGCCGGGATCTCGAGGAACGGCGTCTCGCAGCCGATGCCGGCGTTGTTCACGCGCACGTCGATCGCCGGCCAGCGCTCGGCCGCGGCCGCGACGACGCCCTCGAGGTCGTCGTCCTTCGTCACGTCGGCCGCGTGGCCCCACGCGCTCCCACCGGCCGCCTGCACGGCCTCGAGCGTCGACCCGATCGTCTCCTCGTTCCTGCCGACCACCATCACGTCGGCGCCCTCGGCGGCGAACCGATCGACGATCGTCCGCCCGATGCCGCGGTTGCCGCCGGTGACTATCGCCGTCTTTCCCTCGAACCTTCGCTGCATCGTCCTCCTCCCGGTCGGGGTCAGTCCATCACGAAGCCGCCGTTGACGTCGACGATCTCGCCCGTGATGAAGCTTGCGTGATCGGAACACAGGAACGCGACGAGTTGCCACCTCTTGCGCTCGGCCATAGCGCTTCAGGCGACCTCGAGGCTGCGATCGCGTTCTTCACTGAGCTTGGTCTGGAGCTCGAGGGCCAGGCGCCAGTCGAGGGACGGGACGTGGACCGCCTGGTCGGGCTCGACGGCGTCCGAAGCGAGATCGCCATGATGCGGACCCCGGACGGCCACGGGCGGATCGAGCTGGACAAGTTCCACACGCCGGCGGCGGTCCGGGCTCAGCCGGAAGACGCACCGATGAACACGCTGGGCATCCGTCGCATCATGTTCGCCGTCGATGACCTCGAGGCGGTCCTCGCCCGCCTGCAGGCCCACGGCGCGGAGCTCGTCGGCGAGGTCGTGCAGTACGAGGACAGCTATCGGCTCTGCTACGTCCGCGGGCCCGAGGGCATCATGGTCGCGCTGGCAGAGGAGCTCAGGTGATGGAGATGCGCAAGCTCATCGTCACGAACATCATCTCGGTCGACGGCTTCTACTCCGGCCCGAACGACGACGTCATGGTCATGCCCTTCGACACGCCGTTCAGCGACTACAACGCCGAGCGTCTCCGAGCCGCCGACACGCTGCTGCTCGGCCGCCGCTCCTTCGAGGGCTTCCGGGACTACTGGCCGGCCGTCGCCGACGATCCCGACGTCGCGCCCGTCGAGCGCGAGATCTCACGGCTGAACAACGCGATCGACAAGGTCGTCGTCTCGGACACCCTGACCGATGCGAACCTCGCCCCCTGGACGAACACGAGGATCGTTCGCCGCGCCGACGCGCACGAGGCGATCGCCGAGCTGAAGCGCGGTCCGGGCCGCGACATCCTGATGTTCGGCAGCCACGTGCTGTGGAACGACCTGGTGAGCGCCGGACTCGTCGACGAGCTGCATCTGATGATCGGCTCGGCCTTCCTCGGCGACGGCGTGCCGGTCTTCTCCGGCCCGCGCACCGGCCTCCGGCTCCTCGACGCCAGGGTTCTCGACGACTCTCAGCTGATCCTGGCGAGGTATTCCGTCACGCGAGGCTATTCGCAGCTCCTCGGCGCGCGTGAGATCGTCGGCGATGAGCGACCTGTCATCGGCTGCCAGCGCAACATGCGCGACATCGGCCAGGAGGGTTCCCGCAAGGTCATCGTCGCCGAGCGCATGGGCGGCCTCGGCACGAAGGATCCGCGCCCGGACGAGGAGGACGTCGGGCGCGTCGGGGTCATCGGCCATGGCGGCGTCGAGCACCCGCGCCGTCGTCTCCGGGTCGACCTTCGAGTGCATGAGCAGGGTCGCGGCCTCCAACGCCTTCGCCAGGCGCGAGGTCGGACGCGCATCGCCCGCATCGGTGGGAGCCAACGGCTGACCGATGCGGATGATGTTGCCGCCCGGATCGGTCAGGAGGAACTGGCGCACGCCGTAGGACATGTCGCCGAGCGCACCGATCCGCGGGATGCCGCGGGTCGGCACCCGGCCGAGGCTTGCCTTCAGGCCCGCCCGGAAGTCGGCGTACAGCGTGTCGACATCGGAGACCAACACGTAGCACGTGCTGTACGAGTTGGCCGGCTCGTAGCCCTTCAGAGTGAAGAACTGCAGCTCGATCGCGCCGCGCTGGACCGATGCGAACACGTTCGGCACCTTCTGCCGATAGGTGACCTCGAAGCCGATCGACTCGTAGAACTCGAGCTGGTCGTCGATCGATCGGCAGGGGAGGATCGGGATCATCCGATCCGGGGGTAGCTGGCTCACCGGTGGAATCGTATCGCTACGATGGACGGATGAGCACGACCTCGTTCCCGATCACCGGCCTTGACGGCCGCACCCAGCTGGACACATCGGCACTGGATGCCTTCGGTGGCAGCCTCGACGGAGCCCTCCTGCGCCCCGACGACGAGGGATACGCCGACTCGGTGTCGCTGTGGAACGGCATGATCGCCAAGCGGCCGGCGATCGTCGCGCGGGCCGCATCGGTCGACGACGTCGTGCGCACCGTGCGGTTCGCCGCCGACCATGGTGTCGAGCTGTCGATCCGGGGCGGGGGACACAACATCGCCGGCCTCGCCCTGACCGATGGCGGGCTGACGCTCGACATGTCGGCCAGGAACCGGGTCGAGGTCGACCCGGAAGCGCGGCTCGCCCGGGTCCAGGCCGGTGCCCTCCTCGGCGACGTCGATCGGGCCACGCAGCAGTACGGGCTCGCGGCCACGCTCGGGTTCGTCTCGCTCACGGGCGTCGCGGGGCTGACGCTCGGAGGCGGGTTCGGCTACCTGACCCGGCGCTTCGGATGGACCGTCGACGACCTCGAGGAGGTCGAGCTCGTGCTCGCCGACGGATCGGTCACTCGCGCATCACGCGACGAGAACGCCGACCTGTTCTGGGCGCTTCGTGGCGGTGGCGGCAACTTCGGCGTCGTCACCGAGTTCGCTTTCCGCCTCCACGACGTCGGGCCGCAGATCACCGGCGGACCGATCGCTTGGCCTGCCTCCGAGGCCGAGCGCGTCCTCGACGCGTTCCGCCAGGTCACCGCATCGGCGCCGCGCGAGCTCACGCTCGTAGCGATCCGGCGAAACGCTCCACCGGCGCCATGGCTGCCGGAGTCGGCACACGGGACGCCGGTCGTGATGATCGTGGCCTGCCACTCGGGCGATCCCGGCCAGGCGGCAGCCGACCTCGAGCCGATCACCTCCATCGGAGAGCCGCTGGCGAACCTCATCCAGGCGAGGGACTACACCGCGCAGCAGACACTGCTCGACGCGACCCAGCCGCGCGGCAACCACTACTACTGGAAGTCGGAGTTCGTGCCCGGTCTGTCGGACGAGCTCATCCGGACCTACCACGCTCAGTTCGAGGGCCTGAAAGCACCGGCGAACCAGATCGTGCTCTTCCAAATGGACGGCGCTCTGAACGAGCGCGCCGAGGACGACGGCGCCGTCGGTAACCGGGATGCGGCCTTCGCCTGCGTCATCCAGGCGATGTGGACACCGGACTCGCCCGCCGGCGAGTCGAATCGGTCCTGGGTCAGAAGTGCCTGGGAAGCGCTGAAGCCGTTCTCGACGGGCGGGAACTACGTCAACTTCCAGACCGATGACGAGCCCGCCGATCGGACGCGCGCCTCCTTCCGGTCCAATTACGATCGCCTCGCTCAGGCCAAGGCCCGATACGACCCGACCAACCTCTTCCGGGTCAACCGCAATATCGGCTGAACGGCCGACCCCAAGTCGGAGGCCGAGTCGGCCTAGCCGCTGCCGCCTTCCTGTGCGACCTCCCGGATCCGGATCGCGACGATCCGGGTGACGAGGTCGAGCGGGATCGGTTCGTCCGCGGGGAACCGGATCGTGCCCTTGCCGACGGCGTACGGCCTCATATCGTCGCCGAGCTCCTCGACCATGGCGTCGCTCCACGGGAAGAGGCTGTAGTGACGCTTGAACGCCTCGTACGAGACGAGGAACCGGCCGTCCAAGCGGAACGCCGGCATGTTGTAGGAGATGACCTCGGTCGCGTCCGGCGCGGCCGCGCGAATCGTGCTGCGAAGCTGCTCCATCACCGCGCGGCGGTCGTCGGGCAGCTGCGCCATGTACTCGTCGACGTCCTTGTACTTCGCCATCGTCGCAACCTCGCTACCAACGACGCGATACGTGAGCCACACCGCCGGCCCATATTGGCGCCACGTGCGGCCTTGCGCTTGCGAGGATGATCGGACGAACGCGCCGATGGTCGGCGCGCAACCAGCATCATCCGAGGTATGTGCCGATGTCCTCCGAGCGCCCGCAGCCGCCGACCACCGTGACGCCGATCACCTCGCTCGACGACCCGCGAGTGATCCAGCTCCTGTCCACCGAGCATTGGAGCCTGCTCGGCGCGAGGTCGCTCGCCTACAACGAGGCGTTCGTCCGCGCGGGGATGTTCCTGGCGTTCCTGTCGACGTCCTTCGTGGCCCTCGCCCTGCTGGCGCAGGCGATGTCCTTCGACCGGGACTTCCTGGCCGTCGCGGCGCTGGTGCTGGCGTTCGACTTCGTCATCGGCCTGACGACATTCCTCCGGATGAACGGGGCGAACCTCGACGACCTGAGGGCGGTCCACGGCATGGCGCGCATCCGCCACGCCTACACGCAGATCACTCCGCTCGTGGCTCCGTACTTCACCACGCCCACCTACGACGACATCGACGCCGTGACCGCGGTCTACGGCCCGATCTCGGATCGGCTGTGGGGCCAGTTCGTCTACGGGCTGAGCACGTCGAACGGCATGGTCGCGTTGATCCTGGCGATGGTCGCGGGCGTGCTGACCACCGTGCTGGCGATGCTCTTCGGCGTCGACGGGGGCGCGTCGATCTGGATCGGCGTGGCGGGCGGCGTGGTCGTCCTCGGCGGCCTGTTCGGCCTGACGGCACGGCAGATCCTGACCGAGCAGGCCCGCATTCCGGTCATCTTTCCGACGCCCAGCGCCGAGCCGGTCGCCGAGCCACAGGACTGATGTGAGCAGTTTCGGAGAAGACGCGACCGCATCGGCTCCGTAGGCTGAAGGTCAGCACAACCCCACCATTGAGGAACCACGCCATGACCGGCACGAAGAAGACCACCAAGGCCGCCAGCGGGCGGAACACGACGTCCGAGGTCTGGACCGACGAAGAGAAGGCCGCGATGCAGGAGCACGCGCGCGAGATGAAGTCCAAGCGCGGCGCCAAGGGCAAGCCCGACGGCGAGGCGGACATCCAGGCCAAGATCGCCGACATGCCGGAGCCGGACAAGTCGCTGGCCAAGCGCGTCCACGCGCTCGTCAAGGAGACGGCGCCGCACCTCACGCCGAAGACCTGGTACGGGATGCCCGCCTACGCGCGCGAAGACGGCAAGCTCATCTGCTTCTTCCAGCCCGCGTCCAAGTTCAAGGCGCGCTACTCGACGTTCGGTTTCGAGGAGTCCGCGAACCTCGACGACGGCAACTTCTGGCCGACGTCCTTCGCGCTGAAGACGCTCACGGCCACGGAGGAGGCCAAGATCGTCGCGCTCATCAAGAAGGCGATTGCCTGAACTGAGCTCTTCTTGCCGGCCCGATCGACGCTGTCACCGGTTATATCGTTAGTGTGATAACCGCTGACAGTTTCGGATCCGTCAACCAGAACTCGTCGACGAGGCCGGCGCTTCCGGAGGGCCACCCGCGTCGCACAATGCCGGCGGATGGGATCAATGACGTCCGGTCGCGCGGAAGCACTCGTCGCGGAGCTGCAGCGTGCGGCCGGCGACCTGATCGCGGTCGTCGAGCGCATCGGTGATCGCGACTGGCGGCATCAAACTGACCCGGCGGTGTGGTCGATCAGCAAGGACGCCGAGCACGTCGCCGATGCGACCGCCTACCACCAGTGGATCGTGCGCGTCACGATCGGCGAGAAGGTCTCGTCGCGGCGCCCGTCGATCGAGCGCAAGCGGATGACCTCGGACCTGTCACCGGCCCAGATGGTCGCCCTCATTCGCGAACGGACCGATGATGGCCTGCGCCTCCTGCGCTCCCTGACCGATGAGCAGCTCGACCTGCCGACGCGCCCTCCGCGCGCCAGGAATCAGGGGCTGGCCGAGACGATCGAGCAGGTGCTCATCGGCCACTACGACGGGCACCGGCAGGAAATCGAGTCGAAACTACGCGCCCTCGGCTGACACTGGCTGGCTTCAGGTTGGCCAAAGCCGTGCAGCCTCAGACGGCTGATTGACCGGGACCGATGAGTCAGGCGCGTGCAGCCGGTCATGTCAACGCTCCACGCACAGCCCAAGGAGAACAGTCCATGACCACGAGCACGACGATCTCCCCGAAAGAGACGAAGAACCTCGACATCTATGGCTCGCCACCGCTCGAGTGGGAGCGCGTGATCAACGCCCTCGACAAGACCAGCGGCCTCGAGGTTGCGGACTCGGCGAGCCGCTTCTGGATCGGCACGACGCGGCCGGACGGACGCCCGCACCTGGCGGCGGTGGGCATCGTCTGGGCCAACGGCAAGTTCTACCTGTCGACCGGTGCGGGGACGCAGAAGGGCAAGAACCTCGCGCACGATCCGCGCTGCATGGTCAGCCTGGCGGCGCCGGGAGTCGACATCGTCGCCGAGGGAGAAGCGAAGATCATCCGGGACGAAGGCGAGTTGAAGCGCATCGCCAAGCTGTACGACGACTGGGGTCCGGAGGTCCGCGACGGCGCCTTCTGGCACGAGTTCAGCGCCCCGAGCGCCGGCCCGCCCCCGTGGGACGTGTACGAGATCACGCCGACGACCGTCTTCGCGGTGGCCACGGCGGAGCCGAACGGCGCAACACGCTGGCGGCTGTGACTAGGTCGAAGGAGCCGATGCCACGCTCGCCTGCCGAAATAGCAGGGCCGATGCGAGCCACGCGCCGATGAAGAACGCGTCCGCCAGCAGCGTCGGCCCGAGGCCGGCCACCAGCGCGACGATGACGACGCCCACATGCGTGGCCGCGGTCGCGAACATCACGATCGACGCCTCGCGCGGCTCGAAGCGCGCGACCGCAGCACCGATGAGCGCCACGGCGAGCACGAGGACGTACATCAGGTTCGCCGGGTTGCCCTCGTCGCCGATCATCCCGACCGCGATGTTGACCCAGACCAGGCCCAGCCCCGCAGCGACGGCGATGCCCACGGCGGCGCGGTGCGCGACGCTCGCGCCGCGGCTCGAGGCGTACTCGAAGAGGAGCCCCGCGCCCAGCACGAGCACGCCGACGATGGCGAAGTCCATCGGACCCCAGTTCACGCCGTCGTTGCCGCTGCCGGGGTCGGGGATGGCGAGGTTGAAGGCCATTGCCAGCGCCGGCACGGCCAGCACGGCCGCGGTGATCAGCACCCAGCGAACCACGGCCCTGGGCTGAATGAGCTGGGTCATGTTCTCCCTCATGATCGATGTGGTGGTCTCGGTGAACGTCGCGAGCGCGAAGCCGATGAGCCCGCGGTCCGCATCGGCCCGCTCGCGGGCCAGGTCGGTGAAGGTCTGGGTCATCGGTTCGGCGAAGCGAGCCTGGAAGCCCTTCGGGTAGAGGCGGAGGAGCCGGCCGTACCAGCGGCGGTATCGGCCGATCGCGCGGTCAGAGGCCATCGGCGGCGAAGGCGTTCGGGGTGAGGTGCTTCTCGGTGGCGACCGCGACGACGTCGCGGTATCGGTCCAGCTCTGCGTTCAACGCCTTCCGACCGAAGCCGGTGAGCTGGTAGTAGATGCGGCGCTCGTCGTCCATCTTCGGGTCGACGCGCTTGTCGGACTCCTGGATGAGGCCCGCGCTCATCATCCGGCCGAGCGACCCGTACAGGGTGCCCGGGCCCATCTTCACCTTGCCGCCCGACTCCCGCTCGACCTGCTTCATGATCCCGTACCCGTGCCGCTCCTCGGTGGAGAGCGCGAGCAGGATGTGCAGCACCGCCGGCGTCAAGGGACGGTCGCCGTTCACGAATGCCCGGCCAAAGATGTATCCGTCACGGATATAGGGTGATGCACAGTGAGGCGGCTGTCAAGTTGCCCTTGCCCGTGCGCTTCCCGTCGGAGCACTCATCCATAGCGCCGCGCAGAATTAGGGGCCGCCTGTGGGTCTCTGTCGCGCCAGGGTCGTCACGACCCGGTGGGCGAGCGCCGGGTACCGGGAGGATCGCAAGGTTCCACGCATCGCGGCAGGGACGTCGCTCTGACGGTGAAGGAACGCAGCCGCGCCGCCGGGCGCTGCTAGGGCCAACCGTGGTCGGCCTGGCAGGATGGCGCCAAAAAGCTCCCACTCCTCGATCAGGCCCTGCATCCCCCCTGCGAACAGCCCTCCGATCGGCTGCGTCTCTTGGAGCATCGTGACTCGCATGACGGTAAGGCTCTCGGCTTGCGAGGATCCTCGCGGCGTCCAGTGGATCGTCCCGTAGCCCAATTCTTCTAGACGGTAAGTTTCAGCGGTGATTACGTCCCCGAACCAATGCGACTGATAGACGTCGACCGCTCGCTCATGCCCGTGCTCACCCGCAACTAACAGCACGAGGGGTGTGATGGTGGGGTGGCCACCAAATACAACCCGTCCGCCAGCCGCAAGGACTGCCTTGACAAGAGAAGTCACGGCATCCGCGATCGCGGACGGATCCGCTTGATCGAATTCCCGACCGCTCTCGCCGCTCGGGAAGCTAGCCGCGACGAATACCGATTTGCCGCCGAGGGCATTCTTCATAGCGCGTTCGGCAAGTCGCCTATGGGAACTACTCCGAGACGCCGTCCTCCAACGATCCAGTCCAGCAGGTCTCGACTCTCATCATCGCGGTCGGCGGAGTCGTGGATAACCATCGTGGAGTCGACGCTGATGCCCCGGTCCTCGCTCCACGAAGCCTGTAGTGCATCCGCGCGGCGCAGGTTGCGCGGCGTTGGTGCATGCCCGGTAACCAAAGCCACCACCCCATGATCTCCCTTCAGTCCCCCAACTGCCCATTCGTCGAGCGGGAAGCGGTCGTACCCAGCATCGCGCAAGAAGTCGTGAACACTGCCCAGGAGCTGAAGCTGGCGTCGGCGTGCCTGCCGCGAATAGGTGCGCTCGACTAACTGGATGACGCTGCTCAGCGCACCATCAGTTAACTGACCCTCGGTATTCAGGTCCGCGTCGCGCAGCTTGTGACGGAATGCGTCGTCCACGACTTCGAACTGATCCTCCACCTGGACGCCCGGCATCCCTAAGGCGAGGACCGCGATCCGGTGGCTAAGGGCATAGGCGACCTCATGTTGGACCCACTCGGAGCCAACGGCGCTCTGACTCTCGAGCAGAAGGACGAACGCCTTGTCGGCAAGCTCGATGTCAATGCGCCTCTGGAAGTCGGCGCCAGGTGGAACGCTAAATCGGTCCAAGAAGACGTCGTAGAAGCGCTGAGATAGCGCGGTGCGCAGCTGGATGGCCAGGGCCTCCGATTCTGCCCGGCGGTAGGAGAGGAACAGCTTGCGCTCCGATTCAGCGATTCCGAGCAGTCGCAGGACTGTCATGGCCACATCGTGTTCGCCCCAGGTTTGAGCATTTAGCCGATGGATCGCGGGGGGAAGGAGATCTGCTGTGTGTTCGCCTGGTCGGATGATTGGAAGTACTGCAATTGCGGCATCCCGCGCGAGTGCGAGCTCATCAGTTATGGACTCCGAGATCGCAGCGGTGGGAGAGCCCAGGTATGCGACTACGGCTGGTTCATCATTGGCGACTGCCGCAGCAACGCTCTCCAGGCGAATCAGCGGATCGTCATGGCGCAGGACCGACCGGCAAGCTTCGCGCGTAGTGCTCTCCAGCTCGCCCGCCCAGACCTCCTCACCGTCGTGCAGAATTACGATCTGGTACACAGGCTGTTAGCTGACGTCCGTTGCGTACGGAAGCGGACGAGGACGCACAGCGCCACTAGGAACCCGCGTCTCTCGCGGCGGACTCCACCCACGCGCCAATGTTGGCGTAGCCGTCATCCCTGTTCCAACCGTACGTTCGATATTGAGCAGGGAGCGGGTTTGGAGCGGCGGCATCCGTCTCGTTTCGGAAGTTCGGGATCTTGTTGATATAGATTCCGAAGAGGCCCTTGCCCAGCGCGATCGACTGCTCGATCTCGTACTGTACGTATTGACGTGTAGCAGTTTCTGCCCCGATTAGGACTGCCGTGACTGACGTCCCGACCATGCCGCGATCGATTAGGCGTTCGATGGCCGAAGCGCCTTGGAGCTTGGTGGTTTCCCAGAGTGACGCGTCAAAGAAGCCGGCCGCTTCACGGTCCCTAGTTACCCATGAGTTCCGAACGACATTCGCGCGACTAATGTCACGCTCATAGTGAAAGCTGAAGAAGACCCGGCGCGCCACTTTCTCCTCCCGACAAGATGTTCCTTAGGTTGGAAGTTCGCCCAGCTCGTAGCGAAGGATTATGCAACCGGGAGCGGCGGAAGATGTACATGTTCGAGCGAGGTCCTGATAGTCATCGACCGATGAGTTCCGCTGCGGACTTATCCTCACGGACATGAGCGCGACTTAGCCTCACGGAGATGAGCAAGGTCAGAGTGCACATCTCGACATCGCCTGACGGCTTCGTTGACGGTCCCTCTGGCTAACGCTAAATCCTGGTACCGAACGGTGCGTTGGGGTCACTACCATGGCCGCGATGCCGATTCTGCTGGCTCTCGGGCTTGGGCTAGTCCTGTGGATGGTCGCGTGGGCGGTCGTGTACCAATGGCGACTCGTGCGGCTCGACCTACTGCAAAGGCGGTGGGGGGAATTCATCGAAGGCACCGGAGACGAAGAGCCACTGTACGCCTGGCTCTCCCAGCGAACGGCTGAGTTCATCGGCCTCGTGAAGGGTGCTGGCGTACAAGATTCGACATTCGGTCATGTCGAACCGCGGGGGTTGGGCATGGTTGAGACCAGCCACGTGTCCTACCTACACAACTGGTTGGCGCGGCGGCGGGACACGGTCCAGTTCACGTACCGAGCTTTCGAGTACGCACGAGGTGTTTACAAGGACCGGCGTCTTCAGAGCCTCAATCCGGTCCACTGGGCTGTCATGTTCCTGACGCTGCCGATGCAAGCAGTGAAGTGGGCGGGTGGAAACCCGGACGGAACGCTCTCAAGGGCAATGACCGTTCTGTGGGGCCTCATTGTCGCTGCGAGCGTCATCCTAGGGGTGCTCGGCATTGGGCTGCTCGACCTCGTGAGAGAGGGTCTCGGCCCGTGATCCGTTGGATGTTTTGGAGGCCGGAGGCAGCTCCCGACCCCCGCCTCGCTTTCGCGGTGGCTGAGGCGGTCCGCGGGATTGACGGCCAGCAGGAGAACCTCGACAACCTTCGGTCGCGTGTCGGCATCCTGCTCTCGGCGGCCACTATCGCGACCTCATTCCTGGGTGGGATTGCGCTGGAACCGGGACGTTCCCTGACGATCCCTGGGTTTGTGGCGATCGCGCTGTTCATCGCACACGTCGCTTGCGGTCTGGTCGTCCTCTGGCCCCGCGTCTGGAAGCTTCACACAAGCCCGCAGTACATGATCCAGAAATGGATCGACGAGCTCGGCTATGACGACGATCAGATGCGGCGTCGTTTCGTGTACTGGGCGAACAAACACACCGGCGAGAATGCCGAGCGGCTGAACTGGCTGTGGGGGTGGTACGCGGCGGCAATCGTGCTGCTCGGCGCCGAGATCGTGGCGTGGACCATGGAGCTAGGTGGCTTCCAGGGTTGGTTGGTTGGACTACTATCGAGGTGATGGCTGACGACGAAGATCAAGGGGACGATCCGTTCAGGGATGAACGACGATCGTGGCCCGATGCTGGCAAGAGCCGATCGCCCTTCGAGGAGAGCGATCGTGGCCGCGAGGTGATCGAGAAGTCGGACCGCCATGAAAGGCGGGAGCGCCCGCCTGAAGGCGACCGCGACGACGACTGACCGTCGGCTTAGGAGCCGACGGTCCGGGCAAGAAGTTGGGTCATGTCACCCGGCTTCAGATGTTGTCGAAGACATGGCAACTCAGTCCCCCGTGACCAGGCTGTTCGTGCTCAGCTTCGCGCCGAAGTAGCGGGCCTCCGGATCGACGATGACCGTCTTCGTGTCGTCGCCCTTCGCCGCCAGGGAGTCGCGGGCGAGCTGCTCGAACGTGATCTTCTTCGGCCCACCGACGTTCACGATGCCGTTGATCGGCTCGGAGGCAGCGGCGCGCGCAACGGCGGCGGCGACCTCTTCGGCGGGGATCGGCTGGATCAGCGCATCGGGCACGCGCACCTCGTCGCCGTCGGTGAATGACTCGACGATCGCATCGGCGAATTCGACGAACTGCGTGGCGTGCACGATCGAGTAAGGGATGCCGGACTCGGTGATGATCTTCTCCTGCGCGACCTTGGCGACGAAGTAGCCGCTCTCAGGCAGCCCGTCGACGCCGACGATCGACAGCGCGACGTAGTGGCCCACGCCGGCCGCCTTCGCCGCAGCCGCGATGTTGGTGGCCGACTTCGTGAAGAACTCCAGCGCCGGGGTGCCCTCGAGCGAGGGCGAGTTCGTCACGTCGACGAGCGCCTCAGCGCCGGCGAGCGCATCGGCCAGGCCGTCTCCGGTGAGGACGTCCAGCCCCGTCGCGCGCGATGACGCGACGACGTCGTGGCCCTGGCTCTTCAGCAGCTCCGTGACCTTGGTGCCGATGAGTCCGCTTGCCCCCACGACCGTGATCTTCATGCCCTGAACACCCTTCCGAATCGTGAAGCTCGAGGTCGGTCGATCATCGGCCAGATCGATCACGGAGGCAACAATTAGGCTGAGCTCAGACAAGTAGAGGAGTCACCCGATGACCTGGGAACGCGCCGAGGAAGCCTCGAAGCCAGTCCTGAAATGCCCGCTGTGCGAGAGCACCGAGTTCGACCGCCAGCAGGGACGGATGGACTCGCGATGGGGGATCACGAGCCACAAGCTCGTCCTGCAGATCTGCCGCCGATGCGGGCTCGTCCTCCAGTTCTCGGCCGGCCGCGGCATCTGGGACTTCGACTGACACCCGGTTAGATTCCCGATACGCATCGGTCTGAGGAACATGAGCAAGGTACGAGTCCACATCTCGAGCTCGCTGGACGGCTACGTGGCCGGCCCCAACCAGAGCCAGGAAGAGCCGCTCGGTGAGGGCGGCGAGTCATTACACGACTGGCTGGTCGCACTGAAGGCCTGGCGCGAGCCCGCCGGCATGGAAGGTGGCGAGGAGAACGCCAGTAGCCCCGTCGTGAGCGAGTCGCCACGCGAACGTCGGCGCCGAGATCATGGGACGCGGCAAGTTCGGCCCGGCCACCCGTGGTCCGTGGGGCGACGACCCGTGGCGCGGCTGGTGGGGCGATGAACCGCCCTTCCACAAGCCGGTCTTCGTCCTGACCCATCACCAGCGGGAGCCGCTGCAGCTCTCCGACACGACCTTCACCTTCGTGACCGATGGCATCGAGGCCGCGCTGGCGCAGGCGAAGGAGGCCGCCGGCGAGAACGACGTCTTCATCGGCGGCGGTGCCGATGTCATCAACCAGTACCTGGCCGCCGGCCTCGTCGACGAGCTGGAGCTACATGTCGTCCCGATCGTCCTCGGCGGCGGCGCGCGCCTCTTCGAGGGCATCGGTCAAGACCTGAAGCTGGAAGAGGTCCGCGCGCTCGAGGCACCGGGGGTCGCGCACCTCAAGTACCGCGTCGTTCGGTAACGGCGCGACGGCCCTTCTTCCAATCAGCCCGCCGCGGCGCTGTCACCGAATACGCCATTAGTGATATATCCCGTGACAGCGTGCCCGCGCGCCGCCAAGACAGTTGGCGCGCGGCCAACCTAATCTGTCAGCGCACGGAGCGGAATGCCGCTCGCAACTCCTCCGAGAAGATCTGCGGCTCCTCCCAGGCGGCGAAGTGGCCGCCCTTCTCGGCCACGTTGAAGTAGGCGAGGCCCGGGTAGACCGCCTCGACCCAGCTGCGGGGCGACGCCCAGATCTCGCCGGGGAACGTGGTGAAGCCGACCGGCACACTGACCGGCGGCGGAGGCTGGCCGCTGGCGAGCGATGCGGCCAGCGCCCGTGAGTCCTCCCAGTAGTTTCTGGCCGCCGAGATCGCGTTGCCGGTCAACCAGTACACCGTGATGTTGTCGACGATGCTCTGCCGGGTAAGACCGCCCACCGGCTGGTCGTCGACGAACGCGCGGGAGATCTTGTAGTAGCTGTCCGTGTCGTGGTCGAGCAGCCACGCCGCCAGCGCGACGGGTGAATCAAGCAGCGCGTAGCCGATCGTTTGCGGCCGGGTTGCCATCTCGAGGAAGTAGCCGAAGCCGTCCCGCCGGAACATCGCGACCGCATCGGCCGCCGTTCGTTCCTCTTCGGAATCCTTGGGCAGCTGATCGCCGATCGCGAGCACCGCGGTGAGCAGGTTCAGGTGGTAGCCGGCCAGTCCGGCGACTCCCTGTCGACCCATCAGGTCCGTGACGAGGGCACCGACGTCGCCGCCCTGGGCGACGTAGCGGTCATAGCCGAGGCGATTCATCAGCTCCGCCCATGCGCGCCCGGTGCGGGCGGCGTCCCAGCCGAGCTCGGTCGGCTCGCTCGAGAAGCCGTAGCCGGGCAGGGACGGCAGCACGAGGTGGAAGGCATCGTCGGCGGTGCCGCCGTGGGCGGTCGGGTCGGTCAGCGGGCCGATCGTCCCGAGCAGCTCGACGACCGAGCCGGGCCACCCGTGGGTCATGATCAGTGGCAACGCGTTCTCGTGCCGCGACTGGACGTGGATGAAGTGGATCTCGACCCCGTCGATCTCGGTCGTGAACTGCGGCAGCGCGTTCAGCTTCGCCTCGCACGTGCGCCAGTCGTACTCGGTCGTCCAGTAGCGGGCGAGCTCGCGCATCGTCGCCAGCTGCACGCCCTGCGATCGGTCCGCGACGAGCTCCTTGGTGGGCCAGCGCGTCGCCGCGATGCGCCGGCGCAGGTCGTCGAGCTGCTCCTCGGGAATCTCGATTTGGAACGGCTTGATCTCGGTTGCGGTCTCGACGGCGGTGGTCACGAGGAACTCCCTGTCTCGGAGCGACCGGAATGCCGATCGCAGCTCGTTGGTGAAGATCCCGGGCTCTTCCCAGGCGGCGAAGTGGCCGCCCCGGTCGACTTCGTTGAAGTAGATGAGGTTCGGATAGGCCTGCTCGGCCCAGCTGCGCGGCGCCTGGTACTGCTCGCCGGGGAAGACCGTGACGGCGACCGGGATCTGGACGCCCTTGGCGTTGAAGAAGCCGCCCTTGTACTCCCAGTACAGGCGAGAGGCCGATACCCCCGTGTTCGTCAGCCAGTAGAGCGTGATGTTGTCGAGGATCTCGTCGCGTGTGAGCTGGCCGGTCGCGCTTTCGGTCCGATCCAGCGCGGCGACGACGGCGGCGGCCGGCTGCCCGTCGGCGTCGTTGTGGTCGAGGAGCCACGCGGCGAGGCCGACGGGGGAATCGGCGATCCCGTAGAGGGTTTGCGGGCGCGTGGCCATCATCCGCGCGTACTCGACCTGCTTGTAGGTGCGGATCAGCTGCTCGTAGGCGCGCCGTTCGTCGGGCGCCAGGCCGGCCGGCGGCGGTTCGCCGGCGAGGGACGCCCGGTCGACGTCGGCCGGAACGGTGGCGGGCATGTTCGTGTGGATGGCGAGCAGTCCCTCGGGCGCCTGCAGGCCCATCTGGTCGACGACAAACGCACCCCAGTCGCCGCCCTGGGCGACGTAGCGGTCGTAGCCGAGGCGCTTCACGAGCTCCGCCCAGGCTCGTGCCATCCGTTCGGGGCCCCATCCGGTGCTCATCGGCTTCTCGGAGAACCCGTAGCCCGGCATGGACGGGATGACCAGGTGAAAGGCGTCCTCGGCGCTCGCGCCGTGCGCCGTGGGATCGGTCAGTCGACCGATGATCTTCAGCTGCTCGATGATCGAGCCCGGCCACCCGTGATTGACGATCAGCGGGAGCGCGTCCTCGTGCTTCGACCGGACGTGGATGAAGTGGATGTCCAGCCCGTCGATCGCGGTGACGAACTGAGGAAGCGCGTTCAGAGTCGCCTCGACCCTGCGCCAGTCGTAGTCGGTCGCCCAGTAGCGTGCGAGCTTCTGCATTGTGGCCAGCGGCACGCCCTGCGACTCATCCGCGACGGTCTCTTGTTCGGGCCATTGCGTGGCGACGATGCGCCGCCGAAGGGCGCCCAACGCCTCGTCGGTGACGTCGATGCGGAATGGGCGGATCTCGACGGGTATCTCGACTGTGGTGGTCATGAGGGACCTCGTTCTGCGAGCGACCTGAATCCGGCTCGCACCTCAGTCGGGGAACAGCGCCGGCTCGTGCCAGGCTGCGAAGTGATGCCTCTGTCCGGCTCGTTTGGCTGCTGGGACGAGTCCACTGTGGGCCTACAGGCGCGCGACGACAGTGACCGCGGTCACCAACCGCCTTGCCGGGGTGGGTATGCTCACTGAGGGGCGGCGATCGGACGGCCGTTCGGCTCGCGGCCCCACCCGGGGCACACTCGCCGCTGCGGCCGCATCTCGGATGACGATGGAAACCCCAACCAGATCCGCCACCTCCCGCCCGGCGTCCGATCGGTCGCGTGTGTCGAGGAGCGCACTGGGGGGAACCTTCCTGGCGAGCGTCGACCCGCGCGTCGTCGATGCCCTCATGCGGCGAGCCGTCGTTCAGCACGCGCACGCCGGTGAGGTCTTCGTCTCGGAGACGGACGCGCAATGGACGGGGATCGTCCTTTCGGGAATGGCACGGGTGTTTCTGCAGACCCCATCGGGCCGCCAGGTCACCCTGCGCACCGCGACGGCCGGCGGGTCAATCGGGATCGCGGCGGTGTTCGCATCGGGCGCGATCTCGGCGCAGGCGATCACGGACTGCGACCTCCTCCGCCTCGACACGCCGAAGCTCGTGAAGCTGGCGCACGCTCATCCGGACCTGGCGATGGCGATCGCACGCGAGCTGAGTGTCCGCCTCATCGAGACGTACGGCGAGATCGTGATCCGCGCCCACGGGTCGGTGCACCAGCGGCTGGCACGTCAGCTCTTGCACCTCAGCTCCGTCCGCGGTCCGCAGCTGCCCCTCACCGTCACGATGAGCCACAGCGAGATCGCGGACGCCGTCGGATCGGCGCGAGAAGTGGTCACGCGCCACCTGCACCGGTTCCAGACCGATGGGATGCTGCGGCTCGAGCGCGGCAGAATCACGATCGTGGACCCCGTGCGGCTCCACGAGGCCGCGAGCGAAGGCGACTAGGCGACGCTCAGCGACGCTTCATCGCGAGGTAGCGGTCGCGGTCGGCCTTGTCGAGCTTTTCGATGGAGTAGCGCAGCATCACCCGCGGCATTGTCGCGGCGTGAGCCTCGAGAAACGAGGCGAGCCGAGGCTGATCTCGCTTTCCGGCCTCGCGCAGCATCCAGCCAACGGCCTTGCTGACGAGCTCGTCCGGGTCCTTCACGAGCGTTTCGGCGATCCGGTAGGTGTCGTCGAGCTGGTTGCGCCGGATGAAGGCATAGGTACTGAGAATCGCGGTTCGCCGTTCCATCGGTTTCGCAGATCGCGCCAGCTCGTGCAGGATCTCCCGCGGCGTCTCGACCAGGTACTCGCCGACGACGTGGATCGCGCTTCGGTCGACGAGGTCCCAGGTGTCGATCCGGTCGTGCCGGCGGATGTAAAGGTCGAACAGCTCGCGCCGCCGCTCGACCGGCGTCTTCCTGTCACGCGCCTGCCAATCCATGATGCTGACGGCCCCGACGCGGACCAGGTGGTGGTCGCTCTCGAGCAGCTGTTCGATCTCGGCCGGCGGCATCGCCTGGTACTCCTTGGCCAGCTTGAAGACCTGGCCCATCCCGATGCCGGCATACGGCTCGTCACCCGGGCCATCCGCTGGGCGGAGGGATGCCAGGCTGCCGACGAAGCCCCGTGCCGTGTGAGTCGCACCTGCGGACATCCCCGCCAGCATACCGGCGGGGTAGTGAAGGTCGGTCAGGCCGGATGCCGGGGCACGGCATCGCTAGGATGGCCTGGTGACCCTGCGAGCCCCTGAATCGAGCCGAGACGGCGACTTCGTCCACCTCCATGTCCACTCGGAATTCTCCCTGCTCGACGGGCTGAGCCGGATGGGGGAGATGACCCAGCGGGTCGCCGACCAGGGTATGACGGCCATGGCGCTGACCGACCACGGGTCGATGTACGGCGTCATCCCGTTCTACGCCGCCGCGAAGAAGGCCGGGATCAAGCCGATCATCGGCATCGAGGCCTATGTCGCCCCCCGCGGCATGACCGACAAGGACGGCAAGGCCGACGCCGACTACCACCACATGATCCTGCTGGCCAAGGACGACGTCGGATACAAAAACCTCCTGGCGCTGACGACCGCCGCCCACCTCGACGGCTACTACTACAAGCCGCGGATCGACAAGGAGCTGCTGGCGAAGCACTCGCAGGGGCTCATCGGCACCAGTGCCTGCCTCGGCGGTGAGGTGCTGAAGCGGCTGGCGCAGGGGGACGAGCAGGGAGCGGCGGAGGCCGCCGACAGCTATCGGTCCATCCTGGGCGACGGCAACTTCTACATCGAGATCCAGGCGCACGGGATCGACGACCAGGCACGCCTCCACCCGCAGCTCGTCGAGCTGGCAAGAAGGCAGAACATCCCGCTGGTCGCGACGAACGACACGCACTACACCCACCCCGAGCAGTACGAGGCGCACGACCTGCTCGTCTGCATCCAGACCGCGAGCAACCTCGACACGCCGGGGCGGATGCGCTTCGAGAAAAACGAGTTCTACCTGAAGCCCGCCGCCGACATGCGCCGGCTATTCAACGGCGAGCTGCCGGAGGCCTTCGACAACACGCTGCTCATCGCCGAGCAATGCAACGTGTCGCTCGACTTCGAGGGACTGCGCCTGCCACACTTCGAGGTCCCCGGCACCGAGACCGAGGGCTCCTGGCTGCGCAAGGAATGCGAGCGCGGACTCCCGGACCGATACGGAACGCTGACCGATGAGATCCGCACGCGGCTCGACTACGAGCTCGGGATCATCGATCGGATGGGGTACAGCGCCTACTTCCTGATCGTGGCCGATTTCATCCGCTTCGCCCGCGAGCGCGGGATCATGACCACCTGCCGAGGGTCCGCGCCCGGGTCGATCGTCACCTACTCGCTCGGCATCACGCCGGTCGATCCGCTCGAGTACGGCCTGCCGTTCGAGCGCTTCCTCAACCCCGACCGGGTGACGATGCCGGACATCGACATCGACTTCCAGGACAGCCGCCGGGACGAGGTCATCGAGTACGTCACGCGCAAGTACGGCGATGACCGGGTCGCGCAGATCATCACCTTCGGAACGCTCGGCGCGAAGGCGGCCATCCGCGACGTCGGCCGCGCGATGGGCCTGACCTACGCGGAGGCCGATCGCGTCGCGAAGGCGGTGCCGCTCGAGCTGAACATCTCGCTCGATCGCGCCGTCGAGACCAGCCCACAGCTGCGCGAGCTGATGGCGGGGGACGATCGGGTCGACAAGCTCATCGGCATTGCGAAGCAGCTCGAGGGCGTCTCGCGCCACGCCTCCACCCACGCCGCGGGGATCGTGATCTCACGCGAGCCGCTGACCGAGATCATGCCGCTCCAGCGGGCGACCGACGGCAAGACCACGATGACCCAGTTCGAGATGCACGCCTGCGAGGCGCTCGGCCTCCTGAAGTTCGACTTCCTCGGCCTCATCAACCTCACGATCCTCGCCGATGCGATCGACCTCGTGGAGAAGCACCGCGGCGTCAGGCTGGACGTCGACACGCTGCCGCTCGACGACGCGAAGACATTCGAGCTGCTCGGCCACGGCGACACGATGGGCGTCTTCCAGCTGGAGGGCTCGGGGATGCGCCGGTACGTCCGCGAGCTCAAGCCGACCGAGGTGCGCGACCTGGCCGCCATGGTGGCCCTCTTCCGCCCAGGACCGATGGCGAACATCCCCGCCTACATCCGCCGCAAGCACGGCCTCGAGCCGGTGACCTATCTCCACGACTCGCTGGAGCCGGCGCTGAAGGACACGTACGGGATCTTCGTCTACCAGGAAGACATCATGACCGCGGCGATCGCGATGGCCGACTACACCGGCCCCGAGGCCGACAACCTCTGCTACGCGATCCGCAAGAAGAAGGAGGACGTCCTCCGCCAGCACGAGGCGAAGTTCAAGGCCGGCGCGAAGAAGAAGGGCATCCCGCCGCACATCGTCGACAAGGTCTTCGCCGAGTTCGAGCCCTTCGCCCGATACGGCTTCAACAAGGCCCACGCCACCTGCTACGGGCTCATCGCCTACCAGACGGCCTACCTGAAGGCGAACTACCCGATCGAGTTCATGACCGCCGTCCTCAACGGCTTCCGCGAGCGCGCCGAGAAGGTCGCCGCGGTCATCGCCGAGTGCCGTCGGCTGGGCATCGAGGTCCGCCCGCCGGACGTGCAGAAGTCGCTGGCCCTCTTCGCCGTCGAGACCGATGCCTCCGGTGCGCCGGAGGCGATCCGCTTCGGCATGGCGGCGATCAAGAACGTCGGCGAGGGCGCGGTCGATGCGATCGCCGCCGTCCGCGACGACGGAGCGGAGCCCGGCCCGTTCGTCTCCCTCGACGACTTCTGCCGGCGGGTGGACCTCCACGTCCTGAACCGCCGGGTCCTTGAATCCCTGATCAAGTCGAACGCGATGGCGTCGCTCGGGACTGCTTCGGCCCTGCTCGAGGCGCTGGACGCGTCGCTGGAGAATGGCGCGCGACACCAGCGCGACGTGGCGGCGGGGCAGTCGACCCTCTTCGACCTCTTCGCGCTGCCCGCGGAGAGCGGCGGCACCTCGTTCCTCGACGGCGGCGACGAGATCCCGAAGCGCGAGCGGCTGCGGTGGGAGAAGGAGCTCATCGGCCTCTACCTCTCGGACCATCCGTTGAGTGAGATCGAGAACGAGCTGCCCGACTACGCCACATCGCTGGTCGCGGACCTCGCCGAGGAGGCGGATCAGACGAAGGTCACGCTAGGCGGGATCGTCGCCGGCTCGCGGCGGGTGATCACGCGCGCCGGGGCCACGATGCTCGTTGCGACGCTCGAGGACCTGACGGGGAGCGTCGAGGTCGTCGTCTTCCCGAAGGTCTACGAGCAGACTGCGTCGGCGTGGGCGGACGACTCGATCGTCCTCGTCTCGGGCCGCCTCGACCGGCGCGACGAGGCACCCCAGATCCTGGCCGAGGCGGTGTGGGCCTGGGACGACGCCGTGCGGATGGGCGTGACGGCCTTCGGCGTTGAGCGGGACCGCCTCCTGGCGCCGCGCGGGCGGTGGGAGCGCAACGGTCGCTCATCGGTCCGTGAGCCGATCCCGGTGGTCGCGCCCGCTCCCGTCGCGATGACGGTCGGTGCGCCCGAGCCCGCCGAGGAGCCGCCCGCGCCGGCCGACGCGGTGCCGATTCAGTCCGCGCCGGTGGCGTCGGTCGCGACGGTTGCGGTGCTCATCGGCGACGAGGTGCCGAATGACCAGCTGCTCGGAGCGATCGAATCGGTCAAGGCCGCGCTCGCAGCTCGACCCGGCCCGTTGCCGGTGACGCTCTCGATCTCCGTCGCCGGGGCCTCGCGCCAGGTGCGGCTGCCGGACCGCGTGGCCTGGGACGACCGCCTTGCCGACGACCTCAGGCGCGCGACCGGGGTGCCAGTGGCGGTCGAGCTACGTGCGGGTGCCGAGGAGCGGATCGCGTAAGCGGGGTTATCGGCGCAGCGGTCGGCCCTGGGCGTCGGTCATGTTGCCGATGACGATGAGGATCAGGTCGATCAGCGCCCAGATCCCGAGCCCGCCGAGGGTGACGCAGCTTCAGGATGCCCAGCACGGTATACCCGAGGTAGAACCGGTCGATCCCGAAGATGCCGACGAAGAATGACAGGAGCAGCGCGACCAGCCACTCCTTGTCCGAGTAGAGGCCTGGGATCTCCGCCGAGCGGAACCACATGCCCTCCGGCCCCGACGACTGGCGGACCATCGTGTCGGATCGCACGTCGCCGGCTTTCACCTGCTGCAGGAGCTCGGGCACGGTGTAGGGGCCCTGCTCGGTACCCATGCGCTGGACGTAGAACGATTCGCTGCCGGTCACGGTCAGGTCCTCACCTATGAGTTGAAGGGCACGACAACACGATACGCGCGCTACGGCGCGAATTCGAGCGTTTCGAGCATCGCGACGACCTGGTCGAACAGGTCCTGGCGTTCCCGCTGGAGACCGGCGATGTCGGCACGCACCTCGATCCATCGGTCCGGGAAGCCGGGCGGGCTGAGCTGCCACCACGCGACCGTCTCGCGCCGTCCCGCTCGCTCGATCCGGAACGCGGCAGGCGCACCGCCGATCGGGTCCGCGTCGAGGTCGGCGGGATCGGCGATCCTCGGAGTTCCGTCCTCCCACGCCGTCATCACGACCGATGCCCCCGCGGCCGGCATCCCGTCGCCGGCGAGCGGGCAGGGGTCGTCGAAGTCGGTGCAGATCTCGGCATCGGTCACCGGGAAGGTCACGAGGTGGACGATCACCCGATGTGACGGATCCTGGTCCGTCGCGCCGTCGTGGATCCCCCAATCGGCCGGGTAGCTGAAGCTGACGTCCGTGCTCTCGAATCCGGCCAGCTCGTCGGAGTTGTCGGCGGGCAGCGTCAGCACCGCGACGACCAGCGCGACCACGACCAGCACGCCGATCGCGACCGCGGCGACCCGCTGCGGCGTCTCCATCGGCGTCGGCGGTGCCGGCGGAGGGGTCGGCGGACGGCGCCGGCGTGGCTCGTCGGCCATCCCCGGCTGCCGCCACGGCGCCGGCTCCACGATCGTGTGCTCCCGGTCCCACTTCGCGCGTCGGTTCGGGTCCGAGAGGACGTGCCACGCCTCGTTGATGCGCGCCATGTCGGCCGTGGGCGGGGCGCCGGCATCGGGATGGTGCCGCCGCGCCAGCGCGCGGTAGGCGCGCGCGATCTCGCTGCGGCTGGCGGCTCGCGGCACGCCCAGCACCGCGTACGGGTCGATCTCGGTCACGCTCGCGGCAGTCTACGCGCCGCACCGGTTGCTATCCTTCGGGCCGATGATCACGAAGCGCGCCGCCAAGCCGGCCCAGCCCGGAGACCCCGGCTCGACCGTTCGCCCGCGCCGCAGCGCAGCGGCGAAGACCGCGACCGTGCCGCCGGCCAACGAGGCGCCGATCGACGGCGCCCAGCTCGACGCGGCCATCCTCCGCCTTCTGCGCCGCTACCCGAACCGGACGGTCGACCTCACGCCGCTGGCCGCGGAGCTGCAAGTGGATCCGTATCGGCTCCAGATGGCGGTCGAGGACCTCGGGCGCCGGCGCATGGTCGTGGTGCCGTTCATCGAGCCCGGCACGGCCGGTGGTGCCACGCTGACCCAGGTCGGCCTGCGTTGGCTGCTCGAGCGCGAGGGCGGCAAGCCGGCGGACAAGCCCGACGCGCTGGTGATCGCCAAGGAACACGTCCGGGCGGGGGACGAGGCTGCGCGCCTGCCTCGCGCCCAGGTCTACGGGGTGACCGGACGCAAGGTGAGCCGCGGCTGACGGGCCGCCATGCCGCTCACGGTCGGAGCGGCACACGTGGGCTCGACCAGTGAGTCTGACGGGCGCGAGCGAGGGCAGCTCCTTCGATGCTGATCGCACGTCCAGTTCCCGAAGCGAATCGGTCGCGACGGACCTGGCACATCGGTCAGAAGCATTCGACATTCGAAGGAGCAATCTCAAATGACTACATCAACCGCGGCCATGGCCGCACCAACCACCAGCAACCCGGCCGCGATGTGGGAGCGCGTCTGGCGGATGAGCGGCATCCTGTTCGTGGTTTTCTCGCTCGTGACGCTCGTCGTGGGCGGCCTGGCGCCGGGCATCGGCGCGTCGGTCGATGATCTCGTCGGGCACTACGACGGCAACAGCCTCCGGGTGCTGCTCGGCGCGGCGTTCGCCGGGCTCAACCTCCTGAACCTCCTGTGGTTCGTGGCGGCCATCCGCACGACGCTCGTCGAGCACGGCCAGGACGGCTGGGGAGCAGCGGCGACGACCGCGAGTGCGATCGTTGGCGGCCTCGGGTTCCTGATCATCTCGCTGGGCGCGGCGCTCGTCTTCATCACCGGGACCGGCAACGTTGCCTCCGCCTCGGGCCTGAGCGATCTGTCGTGGGCCGTCGTTGTGGCCTCGTCCTTCCCGCGAGCGATGCTGATCATGTCCACGGCCTTCGGACTGTTCCGGGCCAACCTGATCTCGAGCAGGCTGTTCGCGGTCGGAGTCGCCCTGGTGATCCTCGGCGTCCTCGGCGGCACGACCTGGCTGCCGGACGGGTTCTGGGCGCCGGATGGTGCCTTCTCCCGGTTCATCATTCCCGCCCTCAGCCTCGGCTGGATCGTGGTCGTGAGCCGGGTCATGGCCCGCGTTCCCTCGACCCGCACCGGCTTCTGATGCCGGACCTCCGCTGACGCGGACCGAGGCGGCGCGCCAAGTGGCGCGCCGTCTCTTCGTGTGCCCCTAACGGCGTGCCATCCTCCGACTTGGACCCCGGAGTACCCTCACGGCGTCGGACCGATCGGAGTGACGGAGGCGAACGATCCTACGCGCGGTTGAACCCAGCGCGCGGCTAACCGGCCGCAAGGCCGAGTGCGCGGCGCTGGATCGGATCCTGTCGGGTGCAAGGGCCGGCACGAGCGCTGCGCTCGTGCTCGGCGGCGAGGCCGGGGTCGGCAAGACCGCGCTGCTGAACTACCTCTTCGCGCAGGCCGACGGGGCACGCATCAGCAGGGCGTTCGGCGTGGAGTCGGAGATGGAGCTCGTGTACGCCGGCCTCCATCAGGTCTGTGCCCCGTTCCTCGAGCGGATCGACGCGCTGCCGCCTCCGCAGCGGGATGCGCTCGGAACGGCCTTCGGCCAACGGACTGCGGCCGCACCGGACCGGTTCCTCGTCGGCCTCGCCGTCCTCACCTTGCTGGCCGATGCCGCCGAGCGGCGGCCGGTCGTCTGCATCCTCGACGACGCGCAGTGGCTCGACCGAGGCTCGCTGCAGATCCTGGGCTTCGTGGCGCGCCGCATTGCCGCGGAGGCCATCGTCATCGTCTTCGCGGCGCGCGAGCCGGAGCGGGATCGCGACCTGGCCGGGCTGCCGCGGCTCGATGTCACGCCGCTGCGGGACGAGGACGCGCGCGCGCTGCTGGCCTCCGCCGTCCCGGGACGGCTCGACGTCGCGGTTCGGGACCGGATCGTCGCGGAAGCGCGCGGGAATCCACTCGCACTGCTGGAGGTGCCGCGGGCGTGGACGCCGGGGATGCTGGCCGGGGGCTTCGGGATCCCCCCCGGTGGATCGGTCGCCGCGACGATCGAGGAGAGCCTCAGCCAGCAGCTCCGTCCACTGCCGGATGCGACGCGCCAGCTCCTCCTCGTCGCGGCGTCGGAGTGTCTCGGCGACACGACGCTGATCTGGAGCGCGGCGGAGTCGCTCGGGATCTCGGCCGATGCGGCAAACGCGGCGACCCAGGCCGGGCTCATCGAGGCCGGGGCCCAGCTTCGCTTTCGCCACCCGCTCGTCCGCTCGGTCGTCTACCGCGAGGCGGCGATCGGCGATCGGCAGCGCGCGCACCAGGCCCTCGCCGACGCGATCGACATCGACGCCGATCCGGAAGGGCGGGCGTGGCACCGCTCGCAGGCGGTGCCCGGTCCCGACGATGAGGTGGCGCTCGAGCTCGAACGAGCGGCCGCGCGGACTCGGCAACGCGGAGGGTTGGCGGCCGCGGCAGCCGTCCTCGGCAGGGCCGTGGAGCTCACGAAGGACCCCACGGTTCGCGGTGAGCGGGCATTGGCGGCCGCAGCGGCGACGCAGGCGGCGGGGTCGCCGGACGACGCGCAGGCCTGGCTGGCCATCGCCGAGGCGAGTCCGCTCGACGAGCACCAGCGTGCTCGGGCCCAGCTGCTCAGCGGCCAGATCGCGTTCACCCGGAACCGCGGGAGCGATGCGCCGCCGCTGCTCCTGCGCGCCGCACAACAGCTGGAGGAGCTCGACCCCGCACTCGCCCGGGAGACATACCTCGATGCGCTGACGGCGGCCCAGTTTGCCGGCTCCCTGGCGGATCGAACGGCCGCCGACATCGCGCAGGCGGTGCGCGCGGCGCCCGCACCCGCAGTGGCGCGCCCGGCCGACGTCCTCCTCGACGGGCTCGGCCTCTTGCTCACCGATGGCCGATCCGCCGCGACGCCCGTCCTTCGGCAAGCGGTCGACGAGTTCCTCTCGGCTGAACCCGCCGCGTCCGGCGGTTATCGGTGGCTGTGGCTGGCGGCGGTGGCCGCGCTCGAGCTGTGGGACTACGAGAGCTGGGAAGCGCTGACGCAGCGTCATGTCGACCTCGTTCGGGACGCCGGCGCGCTGTCGATGCTCCCGCTTGCGCTCACCACGTCGGCCTACGCCCATGCCTTCGCGGGCGACCTGGCCGGCGCCGCCGCACTGGTCGACGAGATCGAGTCGGTCCACGAGGCGATCGGCGACCCTCTTGCGCCGTACGGAGCGCTCGTCGTCGCGGCGTGGCGCGGCCGAGGCAGCGACGTGTCGGCGCTGAGTGCGGCGATCGTCCGCGACGCAGAGCAACGGGGAGAGGGCCTGGGCCTGACCACGACCCAGTGGGCGAATGCCCTCTTCCAGAATTCCGTCGGCGGCTACGCCGGCGCCCTCGAACATGCACAGGCGGCGGTCGCTCGGCCAAGCCGGCTCACCGTGGCGAGCAAGCTGGTGCTCGTCGAGCTGATCGAGGCGGCCGCCCGGTCAGGGCGGCCTGGCGCCGGAGCCAGTGCCCTCGACCAGCTGTCCGCGATGGTTCGGGGAACCGACTCCGATTGGGCGCTGGGACTCGAGGCCAGATCGCAGGCCCTGCTGCTCGACGACGCCACGGCGGAGCCGATGCATCGCGAGGCGGTCGATCGGCTGGGCCGCACGAGGCTGCGGGGCGAGCTCGGCCGCGCCCATCTCGTGTTCGGTGAGTGGCTCCGGCGCGCCAACCGCAGGGTCGACGCTCGGCAGGAGCTGCGCGCGGCGCACGAGATCTTCGTGTCCATCGGCGCAGACGCGTTCGCCGAGCGCGCCAGGGGCGAGCTTCTCGCCACCGGAGAGACCGTTCGCAAGCGAACCGATGACACGCGCGACGAGCTGACGCCACAGGAGCTCCAGATCGCCCGCCTGGCGCGGGACGGCTTCACGAACCCTGAGATCGCGGCTCAGCTGTTCCTCAGCCCGCGAACCGTCGAGTGGCACCTGCGCAAGGTGTTCGCGAAGCTTGGCGTCGCATCGCGCCGCGAGCTCCGCTCCTCGCTGCCGAGCGCGCTCAGCGCATAGCCTCCTGCCGGTGTGAGGAATCGGTCCGCGGCGTAGCCTTTGCGCATGCATCGAACGGAGACCGCCAACGTCCTCGTCATCGGCACCGGCGCCGCCGGCTGGCGCGCGGCGATCGCCGCCACCGAGTCCGGCGCCCAGGCGCTCATGCTCGGCAAGCGGCCACAGCTCGACGCGCACACGGTGCTGGCCTCGGGGGGCATCAACGCCGCGCTCGGGACGGTTGACCCGCAGGACTCCCCGGAGCAGCACTTCGCCGACACCTGGCGCGAGGGCTACTTCCTCGGCAATCCGCGGATGATCGAGATCATGGCCCGCGAGTCGCCGGCCATCGTCCGCGAGCTGGCCGACTGGGGCTGCGAGTTCGCCCGCACCCCCGATGGTGATCTCGACCAGCGGTTCTTCGGCGCGCACCGATGGCGGCGCACGTGCTACGCCGGCGACTTCACCGGCCGCGCCATCCAGCGCACCGTTGCCCGCCGAGGGACCGAGCTCGGCATCCGGGTCGAGGAGGACCAGTACGTCTCCCGACTGCTCGTCGCCGATGGCACCTGCTTCGGCGCCGTCGCCTTCGACCTCCACACCGGCGAACGGACCGTCCACCTGGCCGATGCGGTCATCCTCGCGACTGGTGGCCACACGCGGCTGTGGCGTCGCAGCTCGTCGCGCCGCGACGAGAACTATGGCGACGGCCTGCGCCTCGCGCTCGACGCCGGATGCCGGCTGATGGACATGGAGCTCGTCCAGTTCCACCCGACGGGGATGGTCCACCCCGAGGAGGCCGCCGGGACGCTCGTCACCGAGGCGGTCCGCGGCGAGGGCGGCATCCTCCGCAACGCGCTCGGCGAGCGGTTCATGGAGCGCTACGACCCCGATCGGCTCGAGCTGAGCTCGCGGGACCGCGTCTCGCCTGGCGAACTACACCGAGATCGCTGAGGGGCGCGGCGGTCCGCACGGCGGTGTCTTCCTGGACATCAGCCACCGCTCCAAGGCGGAAATCGCCGAGAAGCTGCCGCGGATGTATCGGCAGTTCATCGAGTGGCAGATGCTCGACATCTCGCGTGAGCCGATGGAGGTCGCGCCGACCGCTCACTACAGCATGGGCGGCATCGTCGTCGACTCCGAGACGCACGCCACCGACGTTCGCGGCCTCTACGCGGCGGGGGAGTGCGTCGGCGGCCTCCACGGCGCGAATCGGCTCGGCGGCAACTCGCTGGGCGAGGCGCTGATCTCCGGCAAGCGGGCCGGTGAGGCGGCGGCATCCTTCTCGTCCGAGACCGAGACCTTCAGCCGATCCCGACGCGCGATCGGCGAGGCCCTCGACGTGCTCGACGACCTGACCCGACCCGGCGAAGAGCTCGGTCGGCCGCTCCAGCGACGGCTGCGCGACCTGATGTGGGAACGCTGCGGCGTCGTCCGCAATTCAGATGGCCTCCGAGCGGGCCTGCGCGAGCTGGCAGCCGTTCGCGAGGCCGCGGGGAGCGTCGACGTGCGCCCGGGCTCAGAGGGATGGGCCGACCTGGCGACCGCCCTCGACCTTCGCGCCGGACTCGTTGCCGCCGAGGCAACGCTGCGGAGCGCCATCGAGCGACGCGAGACCCGCGGCTCGCAGATCCGGACCGACTTCCCGGAGCTCGACCCCGCACTCGCGGTCAACTTCCTCGTCGACGCGCGGATGGAGCCGTGGACGGAGGCCGTTCCGCCAGTGCCGCCCGAGCTGAGCGAATGGGCGGATCGGCCACTCGAGCTGACCGCGGACCGACTCCTCGAGTAGTTGCTACCGGTCGAGGAAGCGGCGCAGGAAGTGCGTCGTCGCCTCGTGGCGAGGGTCATTGAGCACCTGCTCCGGCGGCCCCTGCTCGATAATCCGCCCCTCCTCCATGAAGACCACGCGGTCCGCGGCCTCCTGGGCGAAGTGCATCTCGTGGGTCACGACGATCATCGTCGTGCCGGCGTGCGCGAGGTCCTCCATCACGCGCAGCACCTCACCGATCAGCTCGGGGTCGAGTGCGGAGGTCGGCTCGTCGAAGAGGAGCACCTTCGGGTCCATGCACAGCGCCCGCGCGATCGCCACGCGCTGCTTCTGGCCGCCCGACAGGCGTGACGGGTACTCGTCGCGCTTCTCGCTCAGGCCGACAACCTCGAGGTAGTACTCGGCGCGCTGAACTGCCGTCTCCTTCGGCTGCCGCAGCACTCGCGTCGGGGCCTCGATGCAGTTGCCCAGGACCGTCATGTGCGGGAAGAGGTTGAAGTCCTGGAAGAGCATGCCGGCGCGGAGCCGGATCTGGCGGATCTCCTCCTGGTGCTTCCGGCTGCGCTCGTGCAGCGGATCGGCCTCCAGCCGCATGCCGTCGACCTCAACCCACCCGGCGGTCGGCTCCTCGAGGAAGTTGATGCAGCGCAGCAGGGTGGTCTTCCCCGAGCCGGAACGGCCGATGACCATCACCGCCTCCCGCTGTCGCACCTCCATGTCGACCCCGCGCAAGACGTGGTTGCTGCCGAAGTACTTCTCCAGCGCACCGATTCGCACGATCGGCTCGCCGACGTGCGTCGGCAGGTTCGACCCGCGGTCGTACCCGCTGGTGGCCGATGCCGGCCGCTGGCCGAAGTCCGGGACCGTTCGATCTGCGATGGGCGAATCGGTCACCGGTCACTCCGCCGGAGGCGTCGTTCGAGCCGATCCTGGAAGAGGCTGAAGATGATCGTCAGGATCCAGTAGGCGAGGGCCGCGATGACGAGGGCGGGGATTGTCTGGAACTCGGCGCGGCCGACGTTCTGCGCGCGCCAGAGGAGCTCCTGGACGGTGATGATCGACACGAGCGAGCTGTCCTTGATCATCGCGATGAACTCGTTGCCGATCGCGGGGATGACGATGCGCACCGCCTGTGGCAGCACGATCCGACGGAACGCGTGCCCCTCGCGCATGCCGAGCGCCTGGGCGGCCTCGGACTGTCCGCGCGGCACCGCCTGGATGCCGGCCCGGAAGATCTCGGTCATGTACGCGCCATAGTTGAAGCCGAGGGCGACGATGCCGGTCGGGATCGGGTCCAGAACGATGCCGGCCTGGGGCAGCGCGTAGAAGACAAAGATGATCTGGACGAGCAGCGGCGTGCCGCGAACGATCGACACGTACAGCGTCGCGATCGCGTAGATCACCGGATTCCGGCTGAGCCGGCCGAGTGCGCCGACGATCGCCAGCGTCGTGGCGAGCACGATCGAGAGGACCGAGACGAGGACGGTGATCCAGATCCCGCCGAGGATGTACGGGCCGCTGGTGACGATGAACTCCGCCTCGACCCGGCCCGCGACCCACAGGAACCAGCCCAGGCCGCCGACGAGGACGATCCAGACGGCGGCGAAAATCAGCTGGCGCCGCCATCGATCGGCCCGGCGCGCGGACGCGATCTCCTCGACGATCGGTGCCGGTGGCACGGGCGGCTCGGCCAGCATCGCGCTGTGCGCGTGCGCCTCTCCGCCTGCCTGGCTCATGCGGAATGTCCTTCAGCTGCGAAAGGAGACGACGGGGAGGCCGTCGTGGCCGTCCCCGTCGATCAATGTCGCGAAGAGCCTACTCCTGCGTCGTCAGGTCGAGGCCCCCGTACCAGTCCTCCGAGAAGCCGGTCAGGGTCCCGTCCGAGTGCATGTCGGAGAGGATCTGGTCGACCGCCTCCACGAGCGAGTCGTTGTCCTCGACCGCCGCGTCGAAGCAGACGGCCAGCGGCTCGAAGAAGACCGGATCACCGATCGCGACGACCGGATAGCCCTCGTCGATCGCGCCCTGCACCGTCGTGCTCGAGCTCAGCCAGCCCTCGAACTCGGAGCGGCCGGCCTGCCACGCCTCGGCGCAGTTGATGTCCGTCGGCAGCGTCGTGGCCGTGATGTCCGCCGGCGGATCGGAAACTTCGCCCGCCTCCGGGGTCAGCGTGAGGGTCCCCTCCATCCAGTCGAAGTACGTCGTTCCCTCGCCCGCGCAGATCGTCGTGCCGGCGAAGTCCTCGATCGTCTCGATGCCCGTTCCCTCGGTCGTCGCCATCTGCGCCGGCGTGAAGTAGTACGGCTGCGTGAAGTCAAGGACCTCCTGGCGTGTTTCGGTGATCGTCACCGAGCCGACGCTCATGTCCCACCGTTCCGCCCAGCTGCCGCCCTGGACCGCGTCGAAGGGCGGATCGGTGAACTCGACCGTCACGCCCAGGCGCTCGCCGATCTCGTTGGCGACATCGATGTCGAAGCCCTCGTAGTCGCCGGTCTCGGCGTTGAGTGACGACTGCGGTGGGTAAGCGGGGTCGGTCGAGACGACGATGACGCCGGCGTCGCAGACGCGCGCGAGGTGCCCATCGGTCTCGCCGGCGCAGACGGTGTCGCCACCGTCGCCATCCCCCGGGCTGCTGCCGCCCTCGTCGTCACCCTGACAGGCGGCGAGGACGAGCATCGCGACCGGAAGGATCGCGAAGCGTCGGTACTTGTTCACGAAAACGTCTCCTCAAATGCGGTGGCGCGCCGCCCCCCGCGGCGTCATCGGGCTCTCGGTCGGCACGTTGTAACACTCGTCCCGGCATCCGGGCAAGGCGGTGGGGCGCATCGGTACACTCTCGCGCATGACCTCGACCCTGCCGACGACGCCGCTCGCGCGCGCATCCACGTTGCCGAAGCGCTACTACCTCGATCCGTCCGTTCTGGAACTGGAGAAGGAGCGGATCTTCGGCAGCACCTGGCAGCTGGTCGCCAGGACCGATGAGCTCCAGCGCATCGGCGACTTCGTCCCGGTCACGGTGCTCGACGAGCCCATCGTCATCACGCACGGCCTGGACGGGGAGCTGCGCGCCTTCTACAACGTCTGCCGCCATCGGGCCGGGCAGGTGGCGCTCTCCAAGGGCAACCGGAAGTCGCTCCAGTGCCGATACCACGGCTGGACCTACGGCCTGGATGGCTGCCTGCGAGCCGCACCCGAGATGGACGCCACCGAGGGGTTCTCGAAGGACGACTTCGGCCTGATGCCGGTGCGGGTCGAGACGTGGGGCCCGTTCGTGTTCGTCTGCCTCTCGTCCTCCGCGCCGCCCCTTGCCGAGATGATGGGCGCGATTCCTTCCGAGGTCGCCGCCGCCGGCTACGACGTCTCGTCCATGCGGTCGGTGGAGCGGCGCGACTACGTCATCGAGTGCAACTGGAAGGTCTACGTCGACAACTACCTCGAGGGCTATCACCTGCCGATCGCCCACCCGCAGCTCTTCAAGGAGCTCGACTACGACGCCTACCGCGTCGAGGAATTCCGCTACTACTCGAAGCAGCACGCGCCGATCCGCGAGCTGAAGCCGGGAGAGGAGCTCGGGGTGGATCGGCGCTACCTGCGCCAGCCGGGGGCCGAGGACTCGGCGCTGTACTACTGGCTCTTCCCGAACACGATGTTCAACATCTACCAGGACAACATGTCCTCGAACGTCATCCTGCCCCTCGGTCCGGACCGCACGCTGACGATCTTCGAGTGGTTCTTCGCGGAGCCCGGCTCCGGCCCCGGCTGGGAGTCGATGCAGCAGACGATCGCCTTCAGTGACGAGATCCAGCAGGAGGACATCGTCATCTGCGAGCAGGTCCAGCGCGGCCTTCGCTCACGCTCCTACGAGGCGGGCCGCTTCTCCGCCAAGCGCGAGAACGGCGTCTACCACTTCCAGAACCTCGTCCGCGAGTTCCTCGGCGAGTAGCCGCGGGTCGCATCGCATTCAGTCCACCGCCGCACTACGCCGCGAAGTCGGGGCCGATGCGGGCCCCGTGCGGATGTCAGCCTGCAGCAGGTCCTCTCGGGACCCGATCTCGCTCCGTAATGCTGCCACCATCTGAATCCGGCACCGTCGGGGGCGGCAGGCAGGGGTACGCTGAACCCGATGACGTACGAAGAGCTCCTCGACCTGGCGCGCAGGAACGAGGGCCGGACACTCAAGACGCCCACCGGGAAGCGTTTCACCGTGGGGACGTACCTCGACTGTCCGTTCTTCACACCAGTGTCGACGGGCCTCGGGCGCAGCGACGGACGCAGGGCCGCGGAGCGGTGGCTGGCGCGGTACAACGAGACCGGCAGCCTCAGGCCCGGCGACTACGCGGACGTCACGAGGAATGCCTCGTACTTCATCGGCCTCATCGTCAACGGCGTACGCTGAGCCGATGACGACCACCCCACCCACCCGGGCCGACGGCAAGCTCACGGTCGCCCTCATCAGCGAGGTCTTCTGGGAGGCCGATGGCGCCCAGCGCCTCCGCCAGCGTCTCGCCGAGGCCGAAGCGAAAGGCGCCGACCTCGCCGTCCTGCCGGAGATCCCGCTCAACCCGTGGCGACCAGCGACGAGGGATGCCAGCGAAGACGATGCCGAGCCGATGGACGGCCCGCGTGCAACCGCCCAGCAGGATGCCGCGAGAGAGGCGGGGATCGGCCTGGTCGGCGGCATCATCCACCGCGCCGAGGACGGCAGAAGAACGAGCCGCGCCCTCATCATCGACCGTGCAGGGGAGGTGCGATCCACGTACGAGAAGCTGCACCTGCCGGAGGAGCCCGGCTTCTGGGAGACGAGCCACTACGAGCCCGGCACCGAGGCGCCACAACGCATCGATGCCTTCGGCGTCCCGATCGGGGTGCAGATCTGCTCGGACAACAACCGTCCGGAGGGGACGCACCTGCTCGGAGCCCAGGGCGCGATGGCGTCGATGGTTCCGCGCGCCAGCGAGGAGAAGACGTACCAGCGCTGGAAGACGGTCTTCCGCTCGAACGCGCTGACCGGCTGCCTCTACGTCCTCAGCGTCAACCGGCCACGTCCGGAGGAGGGCGTCTTGATCGGCGGGCCGAGCGTCGCCTTCGATCCCAACGGCGAGCTGCTGCTCGAGACGACCGACACCATCAGCCTCGTGACCCTCGACGCCCAAACCGTGACCGATGCGCGCCGCGCGTACCCCGGCTACCTGCCCGTCCGCGCCCGCCTCTACGCCGACGCCTGGTCCGACATCGCGGCCACCGACGGCTGAGGGTCAGCCCTCGGAGTAGCGGAACGTTCCCCGCGCGACCACCGATCCGTTGAGATAGACGCGCCACTCGAACTCGCCCGGGCCCCACGGGCCGAGGAAGCTGCCAGCGGTGCCGATCACGTAGCCGAACGAGCTCCCCTCGGGATCGACGGGCACCGACTGGCGGGGGAGCACGATCGTCTCGCCGTCATCGCTCAGCTTGGCGATCTCGTTCTCGATCGCGCTTGCGCCGAAGGCCTCCGTCATCGACACGGAGTACGCAAACGCGAGCGGCGGCGTGAACGTCTCGACGGGCGTGACGACCTGCCGATTGCCGTCGAGCGAGCTGCCGAACGCGATCGTCCCGGGCAACCCGGGCGTTGGTGACGGCGTCGGCGCCGCCGTCTCGGTCGGGGCGGCGACGGTCGGCTCCGGGGTCGGTGAGGGAGACAGGGTCGGCGTCGGCACGTCTCCGCCAACGATCGGATCGGTCGGGTTGAGGCTCGAGATGAAGATCCCGAGCACGACGGCACCGAGGATGACCCCGATCACCGCGCCGATGGACAAGAGCGACGACGGATCGGTCGGGATCCGGCCGGTCGGGACGGTGCGCGCATTGCCGCGCCGCAGGGTGACGCCACACGATCGGCACACCTGCGCCCACTCGGGATTCGATCGGCCGCAGTTGTAGCAGTCGACGGTCTCGTCGGTGGTCATGGAACGGCGAGCGGAGCTCCTGGATAAGTCCGGATGGCGTCGAAGCCTAGCACGCAGGTGGCCGCCGGCGGTGAGAACGCCGACGGCCGATGATCGGCCCCGCAACGGGCCGACCGTCGCAGAGTCTAGCCGTCGCTACGTCATCCGGCCCGCGCCCACCCGGACGCTTCTCCAAGGACCGATACCGTCGGGCGCCCGATGGGCGCGATCGGTCCATGACCGTACCGTGGCTGCACGACGGCGCGCCGAATGCGCCGCCGAACGACATCGTCCAGGAGGTCCCACGTGATGAACGGAACGACGACGACTCCCGTCCACGGCCGCTCCGTGCAGCTCGCGGTCATGGCCGCGCCATCGGCGAGCATCACCGAGGCGGTGGCCGAGGCTCGACGCCGGCAGGACACGCCTGCCGAGTGGATCTCTCGGTCGGGTGCGACCTCGCTCCGCGCCGAACCAGTCGCTGGGTGAGCGCCGCGCCGCTGGTGCCCGGCAGCACCGGTAGCCCACATAGCAAGTTTCACCGCAAGGTCGGTCGGCTACCATCGGGCGCGATGAACCGACGGAATCGCTTCGCGGCGCTCGCTGCGGTCGCCCTCGTCTTCGTGGCCGCCGGAACCGTGCTTGCCATCCGCGCACCGCAGGCACCCGACGGGCCGACGCTGCTCGGGCAGGACGGCGACGACACGCCGCCGTCCGCCGAGGATCTCGCTCACGCCGCCGAGCGGCTGGCTGCCAACGACCTCGACGTCTCCGATGACCTTCTCGCTGAGCTCGCGGCCTCGTACGGTGTCGGGGGCGCCGTCCGGGTCGTCGCCTGGTCCGGCGGGGACGATGCACTGATGTCGGAAATCCGTGCCATGCGCGACGGCGACGGAACGGAAGACAGCGGGATGGGCTGGGGCCAGATCGCGAAGGAGCTCGGCGTCCATCCTGGCATCGGCTCGATCATGGGCCAGGGAGGCGGTCATGGCCGCGAGGGAGCCCCAGGCCAGCAGGACGACGACACCGGAGGCTGACGACCGCCGCGGGCTGAGCTCGGTGATCGCGTCTCCACAGATCAGCATCCCGTTGGTGACGTGATGGACGGACCCCGACCCTGGAAGCTGCACGAAAGGTCGACGCGCTGTCAAGCTAGTCACCCACGGTTGTAGGGCCCAGAGACGCGGCGCCAGATTCCTGGTGCGATCCCGCGCCGGACGGCGCGGCACCCGTCGTGCTTAGTGGCGAGAGGGGCCAACCAAACATGAGGTCACCATGGGACGCATTCTCCTCGGGGTAGTGATCGGCGTGATCCTTGTGATCTTCCTGCTCGTTTCCTGCGTGAGCGTCATCTTCTGATCGGGCCGCCCGATTGCGGCACGAGCGGCAGCCCTCGCGCCAAGGATTCCCCCGCCGGCATGCAGAAGCCGCCGCGACGCACCTCCCGCCTTAGACTCGCGCCGTGACAACCGTTCGCGTGGTTGCCGATACGGCCGCCGCTGCCGAGACCGTTCTTGAGGCCGCACGCGACTTCTCCGAGCGTCGTGCCGAGCTGTGGCCAGACGTGCACGCGGACTATCTGCAGATCGGAGGAGTTCGATGAGGTCGCTGCGGAACTCGGGCGCACCCTGGACACGGTTGGCGTCCCGGGGCGAGAGAAAGGCGAGGTCCTGGCGGCCTTTGCGGCTCATAAGGACGAGGTGACCGAGGGCTACATGGCTACCGCTGCTACCTGAGCACCGCGGGAGTCTAGGAAGCCGCCGCTATCGTCACGCACCTTCCCGACCGTCTCGAACAGTCGGCGGACTACTTGCGAGGCTTCCCGGCGGCTCCAGCCGCGGTCCCAACGAGAAACAACCCCTCCTCTTGCCGCCGCCGGTCTTCGGCCAGACCTATCCGGCGAGGGCCACGCAGAGATCTTCTTCCAAGCCCATGTTCGTTACGGAGATAACCTCACCCGCGGCGTCGAGTTCCACTACTGAGCGACCTGCCGTGAGCACAAAGGTCCCCGCGGGATAGAGCGAGATACCGCGCCCGCCGAAGACGAGGGTGGAGGTCCCATCGGGATGCAGCGTCGTGTGGATCGGCCCCGAGAGGTTGAGCGCGAGGGGTGCCACCGATTCGTCGTCGAGGTTGGTCACGCGGATCTTGACGGTTCCGGTGCCGATCAGGGTGGGACATCCGTGACGGGGCTGGAGACGTTGCCGGCCTCCACGGCGGCTCCGATGTCGAACTGCTATCCCGACGTTCCGATGCGCCGTGAAGGAGTGGCCGCTGGCTACGGTGTATCAAGGTTGTACTGTCCCGGAGCCCATGGGGCAGGCTGTGCCGGTCCATCGGCAGCCGCGACCATCCCGGCGACGAGGATCAAAGTCATGAGCAGCATCACGCCCGCCAACACGATCCAACCGGTTCGACCGGATGACGGCTCATCGCTGCGCCGAGGGACGGTGGCGGCGCGCGCGCCGTGCCAGTCCGGCTGGCCGCTGGACGGCCATTCCCAAACAGCCGTCGCTAATCCGCCGCGTGCACGCCGATGCTGATCCGATAGCGTCTGCCACGCCTCGTTGATGGACTGCATTCGCCGGCCGGATTCATCGGCTGCCAAGTCGGGATGGAATTGCTTGGCGAGACGGCGTCGAGCACGTGCGATCTCGAGAAGCGACGCGCCGCGGGGAACGCCGAGCACGACGTACGGGTCGGCGCCTTCATGAGTCACGGCAACCTCCATCCCATACAGGGTGGGGCTGCGACGAGTGGCCGGACTATTGTCGGGGCGTCGTCAACTGGCGACAAGGGAGGCGGCTACGAGCCTGGACGCGGTGCTCGTCTCGGCGTAGGGTCAACTTAGGGGTCAGGGGCCGGCCGGCGGGTCGGCCCTTCTCCATGTCCGGGAGCGAATCTGAGCACGAAACGGGATGGTGCCGGGGGTGGGACTCGAACCCACACGGGCTTGCGCCCATCGGTGTTTGAGACCGACGCGTCTACCGGTTCCGCCACCCCGGCGAGGGCAGCCGTCATTATAGGAAGCCGATGGCCGACCCCCCGAAGCCGACCACCGGCACCAGCACCGGCACGCGCACGCAGCCGCTTCCCGACGAGGCGGCTGTGATCGCGCGAGCGGCCGATGGCGACCGGACCGCGTTCGCGCAGCTGATGGAGCACTACCAGAGCGCCTGCTACGGCCTCGCCTGGCGCCTCCTCGGCGACCCCGACCAGGCGGCCGATGCGACCCAGGACGCCTTCATCCACGCGTACAAGGCGATGGGCTCGTACCGCGGCGGCATCTTCCGCTCGTGGCTGCTGCGCATCACCGCCAACGCCAGCTACGACATCCTGCGGCGCCAGCAGCGCCGGCCAACGACGGTGCTGCCGGATCCCGAAGAGGGCGCGCCGGAGCTGCCGGACCTCGCCGCCGTGCATCCGGACGTGGAGGCGACGAAGGCGGAGATGTACCGCTACCTCGAGCGGGCGCTTGCGCGGCTGCCGGAAGATCAGCGAACCGCGATCGTGCTGTGCGACGTCTACGGCATGGACTACAACGAGGTGGCGGCGATGACCCATTCCGCGCTCGGCACGGTGAAGTCGCGCATCCATCGCGGGCGCCTCCGTCTGCGCGAGCTCCTCGCGGAGCATCGGGAACTCTTCATCCGATGAGCACGTCTGGACCCAAGGCATGCTGATTCCGAACCATCCCCACGACGAGCGACTCTCGGCGCTGGCCTCGGGCGACCCCGAGGCCGTCGCCGACTCCGTGCTGTCCGGCCACGTCGCCTCCTGCCACCGCTGCACCGATACCGTCGCCGAGCTCGGCGCGCTGCGCGCATCGCTTGCCGAGCTGCCGGATCTGCGTCCGCACCGGCCGTTGCAGCTCATTCCCCCCGTCACCGATGCCCAGCCCTCGCGCGTCGACCGCGTCGGTGGGTGGGCACGCCGCTTCTTCGCCCCGATCCTCACCGCGGGCGCTGCGCTCGCGTTGGTGGGCCTGGTCGGGACGACCACGACGTTGCTCCCAACGGCCCAGTCGGATGCCGGGGGCGACGGGGCTGCCGGTGCCGAAGGGGCGCAGCTACAGGCGACCGACGACGCCGGGGAGACCTACGACCGCTCGGCGACGGAGAGTCTCGAGTCCGGCGATCCGACGACCTTTGGCGCGCCAGGCTCCGGGGACGGTGCTGAGCCGGAAACCGTCGCCGGCGTGCCGGCAGAGACGCCGGCGGACGGCCAGCGGCGGGACAGCGATGGCGCCGGCCCGGAGTCATTCGCCTTCAGCGCGGATCGCCCGGTCTGGCCGATGCTCCTCTTCGCCGGCGTCGCGTTGATGATCGCGGCGGTGCTCCTGCGCTGGATCCTCGCCCCTCGCGCCAGCTGAACTAGAGCGCCAAGCGGCCCGCGACCGCGGCCCCGGCCAGCAGCACCACGATCAGCACCGCCGCCAGCAGCGCGGCCCACCCCGAGTCACGGAACGTTGACGGAGCCGGCTGCGGCCGTGGTGGGCGCCGGGTGCGCGGGATGACCACCTCGCCGGGCTGACGCACGGTTCGCGGGGCGGCGCGGGTGTCGTCGGCGGTGGCGCGCCACGTCGCCCAGGTGCGGGTCGACGCCGGCTGCATCGGCCGGATCGGGGTCCGGTAGGTTGCCCAATGGCCGCCCGAGGCGGCGGCCGCGACCGTCCCTGCGGCGGGGTACGAGTGGTCGAACTCGCGACGGCGGCTGGGGTTGGAGAGGATCGCCCAGGCCTCGTTGACGCGGCGCATCTGCTCCGCGGCAGAGACCGCCTCGGCGCCCTCGTGGAGATCGGGGTGATGGCGCTTCGCGAGCTGCCGGTGAGCGCGCGCCACCTGGAGCGGCGTCGCGTCGCGGCCGACGCCGAGGATCGCGTACGGATCGAGGGTCCGACGGGCCTGCATCGCGCTTGATTCTACGGCGGCGGGACGGCCGCCATCGGGTCTAGACTTCACGGACCGATGCCCGACCGACGACCTCTCCTCATGCTCATCGACGGGCCGAGCCTCGTCTACCGCGGGTACTTCGCGCTCCCGCCGCTCACCCTGTCGGACGGCCTGCTGGTGAACGCCGTCTTCGGCTTCCTCCAGATCGTGCTGCGCGGGATGCAGGACGTGAAGCCGGACTACGCGATCGTGTCGTTCGACGTCGGCAAGCCCCAGTTTCGCTTCGACGCGTACCCCGAGTACAAGAAGGGCCGGCCGAGCATGCCGGATGACCTGCGCTCGCAGTTCCCGATCGTCCGCGAGATCGCGACGATGATGAACATCCCGATCCGCGAGCTGCCCGGCTACGAGGCCGATGACGTCATCGGCACCCTCACGAAGCAGGCCACCGCCGCGGGCGTCGACACGATGATCGTCTCCGGCGACCTCGACGGGCTCCAGCTGGTCGACGACCATGTGCGGCTGCTGACCACCCGCATGGGCGTGGCGGCGACGGTCATCTACGACGAGGCCCGCGTGATGGAGCGCTACGGCCTGCGGCCGGACCAGATGCTCGACTACAAGGCGCTCAAGGGTGACACCTCGGACAACATCCCCGGAGTGCCGGGGGTGGGGGAGAAGACCGCCTCGAGCCTGCTCCAGCAGTTCGGGACGCTCGACGGCATCTACGAGCACCTCGACGAGGTCAAGGGCAAGCTGCGCGACCGGCTCGCCGAGCACCGTGAATCGGCGTTCATGTCGCGCGAGGTCGGCCGGATCGTCATCGACCTGCCGGTCGAGCTCGGGCTGGATGAGGCGCGCACGGGCCGATACGACCGCCGCGCGGTCGCGCAGCGCTTGCGAGAGCTCGAGTTCCGATCGCTGATCGACCGCTTGCCGGCGTCGAGCATCGCGCCGACCGGGTACGACTCGCCGGAGCAGGCCACGAAGGGCGGGCTCCAGCTCAGCCTCGACCTGCTGGGCGGCAAGACGCCCGTCGACGGTGCCGCGACGCCGCAGCCGCGTCCCGACCCGCTCTCCGATCCGGCCGGGGCGATCGAGCACGTCGACCCGCGGATCGTCCGCACCGACGAGGAGATGAACGACCTCTCGGCATGGCTCGAGGCGCACGGCGACGCGATCGGCCTCGGCTGGGCGGTCGGCACGGGGCGGCCGCTCGAGCGGCGGTTGTCCGGGATCGCGCTCGCCGGCACCGATGCGAGCAGCTGGTACGTGCCGTGCGACCCGTCGAGCGCCGCGATCGAGCGGCTGCCGGGGTGGTTCGCCCGCGCCGAGCCGCGGCGGATTGGGCACGACCTGAAGCAGCTGCTGGTGACGCTCGCCGCCGACCGCAACGTCGAGCTCCACGGCCGGTTCTTCGACACGCTCGTCGCCGGCTACATGGTCAACCCGGCCCTTCGCTCGCAGACGATCGACGACATGGCCGCCACCCGCTTCGGCGCGACGCTGCCCGACCGGCCGCTCAGCCCCGATACCGGCGCCGAGGAGAGCGCGATGGCGCGCCGCGCGGCGGCCGAGGCGCTGACGTCGGTCTTCATCGTGGCGGCGCTCGAGCAGGAGCTGACCGACGGCGGGGTCGCGAACCTGTTCGACGAGGTGGAGATGCCGCTGCTCCCCGTGCTGGCGCGGATGGAGCTGGCGGGCATCAAGATCGACCTCGGGGCGCTGGAGCAGATGCGCGAGGAGTTCGCCGCGACGCTCGCCGGCCTGGAGGCGCGGATTTACGAGCTGGTCGGGCACGAGTTCAACATCGGCTCACCGCGGCAGCTGGAGACCGTCCTCTTCGACGAGCTCGAGCTGCCGTCAACGAAGCGGACGCGAACGAGCCGCTCGACGGACGCATCGGTCCTGGAGGAGCTCCGCGACAAGCACGAGGTCATCGACCTGATCCTGGAGCACCGCCAGGTCTCGAAGCTGAAGTCGACCTACGTCGACGCGCTCCCGACGCTGGTGGATGCCGAGGGACGGCTGCACACGACCTATCAGCAGGCGGTCGCCGCAACCGGGCGCCTGTCGAGCACCGATCCGAACCTCCAGAACATCCCGATCCGCACCGTGCTCGGCCGGCGCATCCGGCGCGCCTTCGTGGCACCGCCGGGGCGGCTGCTGCTCGGCGCGGACTACTCGCAGCAGGAGCTGCGAATCCTCGCCCACGTCTCGGGCGACGAGGGGCTTCGCGCGGACTTCGCCGCGCACTCCGACATCCACCTCGCCGCTGCCTCTCGCGTGCTCGGGCTGTCGCCGGAGCAGGTTGGGCCGAAGGAGCGCAGCGTCGCGAAGATGATCAACTACGGCATCGCGTACGGGCTGTCGGACTTCGGCCTCGCGGACCGGCTGCGGATTCCCCGGGAGGAGGCGCGCGGCTACATCGAGGATTACTACAAGGCGTATCCGGGCATCCGCCGCTACACGACCGAGATGAAGATCCTCGCTCGCGACCAGGGCTTCGTGACGACGCTGCTCGGGCGCCGCCGCTACCTGCCCGAGCTCTCCGCACGAAACGGGGCGCTGCGCTCCGCCGGCGAGCGGATGGCGATCAACATGCCGATCCAGGGCACGGCCGCCGACGGGATGAAGATCGCGATGGTCCGCCTCGACGCCGCCCTCAGCGAGAGCGGGCTGCGGTCGCGGATGCTGCTCCAGGTCCACGACGAGCTCGTCTTCGAGACCGATGAGTCCGAGCTGTCCGCCCTTGCCGACCTCGCGGTCGAGATCATGGAGGGCGCCCTCCCCCTGGACGTTCCCCTGGAGGTCGATCTGAAGGTCGGGGAGAACTGGGAGCAGATGGACCGATACCTCCGCTCCGACGGTGCGTGGCGCCGGGTACCGAAGAGCGCCGGCGACGTCGCCCGCGAGGAGGCCGAAGAGGAGGTCGCGGCCGCGCTCGCCTCGTGAGGATGCCTGGCTAGGAGCGCTGCTCTGCCGGCTGGGGCGTCGACGTTCGTTCAGCCGGCATGCCCGACGGCTGAGTCCTTTGCTCGAGCGCCTCGAGGCGTCGCAGGAATGGCTCGGCCTGAAGCTCCAGCAGGATCATCCGCGCCTCGTCCGCGGCCGCGGTCGCACCGTTGCCCGAGCTGCCGAGTGTCGCCAGCAGATCGAGGTGACTCAGGGCGAGGTCGAAGGAAAGGCCGAGGTCACGCCACTGGCGAGCGGCATCCCGGAATGCCCCCGTCGCTTCACCGGTTCGTCCCTCGAGCGCCGCAACGACCGCTCGCATCGTGCGCCGGCTCGCCTCCAGCGCCGGACCGTGGACGCCCCGTTCCTCGAGCACCTCGAGCGCGCGGCGCGCGTCGCCGAGCTCACCGCGCCACGCGGCCGCGTGTCCCGCGAGGGAGGTCGCCGCCCCGACCACGGTCACGCTTGCCTCCGCCGCGCGCATGCCCCGCGCGAAGGCGTCGGCGTCGCGCTCGGCGACGAGGTCCTGCATGCCCTGCACGATGGCGAACACGCCGACCTGAGACGGGTCGGACAGCGTGCGCGCGAGCTCCTCGAGCTCCGCCATCGTCGCGGAGACGTCGATTCCGCGGCAGGCGCGAATGATCGGCGTGTCGGTCAGGCTCAGGAGGTCTTCGGGCTCCAGATCGAGGGCCCGCAGCTCGGCCTCGCGCTCCAGCGCCCAGTCCCAATCGCCGGTTCGAGTCGCGCAGGCGATCGCGTTGTTCGTGAGCAGGACGTACCACGGGCGATCGCCGAGCCGCCGCGCGAGGTCGATGCCGGCGCGGGCGACCTTCAGGCCCCGGCGCGGGTCGGTGATCCACATCGAGTTGCTGAGGTTCAGGTGCGCGCGCATCTGCGCGGACGCCAGGTCGTTTTCAACTGCGAAGCTGAGGGCCCCGGCGAGCAGCGCCTCGGACTCGCGCATCCTGCCCATGCTCCCCATCGCAGTGGCCTTCGTGATCATCCCCTCGGCGATGATCGTCACCATGTCGAGCCGCTCCGCGCCCTCGAGGGCCCGATCCGCCCAATCGACGGCAAGCGCGTTCTCCTCGGCGCGCATGTAGCCCTGCGCCAGCCGGGCCTGGAGCTCGACGACCGCCGGATCGGAGTCGACGTCGCCGAGGATCTCGAGTGCCTCCTTGATCTCGGCCAGGCCCTGGTCGATCAACCCGCCGCGCAGCAGGAGCTCGCCGATCCGGGCCGACGCGCGTGCCGCGGCCGCCTGGTTGCCGATGCCGCGTGCGAGCTCGACCGCCTCGCGCAGGTGCGACTGGCTGGCTTCGTAGCGGCCGGCCGCCTGGCCGGCGACACCGGCTCTGTCCAGCAGCTCCACTCGGTCGGACGCCTCGGGCGTCACCTCGAGTGCCTGGTCGAGGAACGCAAGTGCCTGGTCGTGCGAGTGGAGCGCGGCCGCACGATCGGCGGCGGCGCGAAGCGCAATGCGCGCCTGGGTTGCCACCGCGGCCCCCTCCTCTCCCTCCGGGTTGGCCCGGTACGCGTCGAGGTAGTGCGTCGCCAGCACGCCGGCGATCTCGTCGTCGCCGAGGCTCTCGAAGTAGCGGGCGGCGGCCAGGTGCCGGGTTCGGCGGTCGCGGCGGGAAAGCGTCCCGTACGCAACCTCGCGGATGAGCCGATGAACGAAGCTGTACTGCCCGCGCTCCGGGGAGCGTGGGTCGACGTTGAGCTCGAGGAACTCGCGCCGAACGAGACTGCGCAGTCGCGGCTCGAGCGCCTCTGGATTCTGGCCCGACACGGCGGCGAGGCCGGTGAGCGTGAAGCTGAGGCCGAGGACCGCCGCCTCCTGGACGAGCGCTCGGTCGGCCGGCTCGAGGCTGTCGAGGCGAGCGGCGATGAGCGCCTGGAGCGATTCGGGGATGTCGAGGTGCGACAGGTCGCCGACCGGACGGTAGGACCCTTCCTCCGCAGCCAGGCGACCTTCGTGGAGCAGCATCCTGACCGTCTCGACGGCGTAGAGCGGCACCCCGTCGGCGCGGTCCAGGATGAGCCGGACCGCGGCGTCTGGCAGGCCCGGGACGAGGCCGTCGAGGCCCTGAGACATGACCTCATCGCTCAGCGGCTCGAGCGAGAGCGAGACGGAGTTGCGTCGTCCGGCTCCCCAGTCCGGGCGGCGTTCGAGCAGGTCGGGTCGCGCCAGCGTCACGATCAGGATCGGATGCGCGCGGCTCCACTCGAGCATGTGGTCGATGAAGTCGAGGAGGCCGGGATCGGCCCATTGGAGGTCCTCGAAGAGCAGGATCGTCACGCCGAGGTCCGCGACGCGCTCGAAGAACGTGCGCCACGCCGCGAACAGTTCCTCGCGTTCGCCGGCGCGCCCCTCCTCGAGGCCGAGGAGCTGGAGGAGCCGTGGCTCGATCCAGCGCCGCTCCTCGGGATCCGGGACATACTCGGCGACGGTGGCCCCGATCCGCTCGCGTGTCGTGGCGGCGTCGTCCGACTCGGCGAGACCGGCGCGCTTGCGGACCATCTCGCCCAGCGCCCAGAACGTGATGCCCTCGCCGTAGGCCGGGGACCGGCCCTGGTGCCAATAGATGTCCTCGACGACGCCGTCGATGTACTTGTGGAACTCCCAGCCCAGGCGGGTCTTGCCGATCCCCGCCACCCCGACGAACGACACGAGCCGCGCCCGCCGCTCGCGAGCGGTCGCGTGCAGGAGCTCCTTGAGGATCCGCATCTCGGCGTCGCGACCCACGAACGGGGGCTCGAGCGCCTCGCTGCGGTTCGCGCCGCCGCGCATGGCCACGACCCGATCCGCGCGCCAGGCGCTGACCGGCAGCTCCTTGCCCTTCAGGACCTTCTCGCCGGCGGGCTCGAATGTGATCGCCACCGAGGCGGCGCGCATCGTCCCCTCATCCACCAGGAGGGAGCCGGGCGGGGCGGCGGACTGGAGTCGCGAGGCGGTGTTGACCATGTCGCCGGCGACCATGCCCTGGCCCGTCGCGCCGATCGTGACCGCCGCCTCGCCGGTCGTTACGCCCGCGCGCAGATGAAGGTCCGGCGCATCGACCTGGGTGCCAAGCTCACGGACCGCCAGGATCAGCTCGAGCCCGGCACGAACGGCGCGCTCGGCATCGTCCTCGTGAGCCGTCGGCGTGCCGAAGGCCGCCATGACCGCGTCACCGATGAACTTCTCGACGACGCCGCCGTAACGCTCGATGATCTCGCGCGCGATGTCGAAGTAGCGCGTCAGCAGCTCGCGGACATCCTCGGCGTCCCGGGTCTCGGAAAGGCTTGTGAAGCCGACGAGGTCGGCGAACAGGACCGATACGAGCCGGCGCTCGGAGACCGGTGCCGGGGGTTCGTTGGGCGCTTCTGGGCTCGGCGCGGGTGGCGCGGACGCACCCGTGAGCGTCGCCCCGCACTCACCGCAGAACAGGTCGCCGACGACGGCGGGGGTGCCGCATGCCGCGCAGGCCAAGCCGAGGCGGGCGCCGCAATGAGAGCAGAACTTTCGGTTGGCAGCGTTCGCCGATCCACAGGTGGGGCAGGGCATTCGGTGCTCGGGCTCGGGGCGTCGTGTGGCGCGCAATGTACCCGATCCTCCGCGATGGGACACACTTTACGCATGCCGGAGCTCCCCGAAGTCGAGACCGTTGCCGGCGACCTCCAGCAGGCCGTGGCGGGCGCGACGATCCGTGCCGCGACCGTCAGCTGGGAGCGCACGATCCGCCACCCTCAGCCGCCGGAGCGCTTCGTCGCCGAGATCGCCGGGGCCACGATCCGGCGGGTGAGCCGACGCGCGAAGACGGTCCTGCTCCACCTGGAGGACGGCCGCGTGATGACCGTGGCGCTCCGGATGACCGGAGCGTTGCTCGTGGTCCCCAGCAGCACGCCGCCGGACCCGTACGTGCGCGTCGTCTTCACCCTGGCCGACGGCCGCGACCTGCGATACCGCGACGTCCGCAAGTTCGGACGGATCGGGCTGTGGCCCGGAGGAGGGCTGAAGAGCGTGGGAGCCGGCCGCGGCTCGCGGTCGAAGCGCGTCGCGGAGGGCACTGGCACGTACCGCATCGGCGAGGTCTTCAGCGGACATGGACCGGAGCCGCTGAGCGGCGGATTCACTGTCGAGCGGCTGAAGGAGCGGCTCTCACGCCGGAGCGCGAAGCTGAAGACGTTGCTGCTCGACCAGTCCTTCATCGCCGGCGTCGGGAACATCTACGCCGACGAGGCGCTGTGGCGGGCACGCCTCCATCCGCTGCGAGCCGCGGACAGCCTGGAAGAAGCGGAGGTGCGGCGGCTGCATCGGTCCATTCGGAAGGTCCTGCGGCAGGGGATCGCGAACCGGGGCAGCAGCTTCAGCGACTACGTCAGCACCGACGGGCAACCGGGCGAGAACGCGGAGCGGCTGATGGTCTATCGGCGCACCGACCAGCCCTGCTACCGATGCGGCTGGCCGATCCGGCGCATCGTCATCGCCCAGCGCAGCGCCCACTTCTGCCCGCGCTGCCAGCCCGAGCCGGTAGCATCGGTCGAGGCATGAAGGTGATCGGGCTGACCGGCAACATCGGCTGCGGCAAGAGCACCGTGGCCGGGATGTTGCGCGAGCGTGGCGTGGCGACCGTCGACGCCGACGCGGTCGCCCGCGAGATCCGCCACAACGACGCCGATGCGCGTGCCGAGATCCAGGCACGCTTCGGAACCTACGAGGCCGCCGAGCTCGCCGGCATCGTCTTCACCGATCCCGATGCGCTGCGCGACCTCGAGCGAATCCTCCACCCGCGGGTGCGCGGCGCGATCCGGGCACGGCTGGCCGAGCTGGCGCAGGGGGGCGTGGAGGCGGTCGCGGTCGAGGTCATCAAGCTGCTCGAGTCGCCGCTGGCCGACGGCTGCGACGAGATCTGGGTCGTCCGCTGCGACGAGGCCGATGCGATCGCGCGCCTCGCCACCTCACGCGGCATGGACGAGGCAACCGCCCGGGCGCGGCTCGCCAGCCAGTCGACGCAGGAGACGATGCTGGCCGCGGCGGACGTCGTCATCGACGGCTCGGCGCCGCTTGACGAGACCCGACGGCAGGTCCAGGCGGCCCTCGTCGCGCTCCTCGAGGACTAGTTCCCCGGCGCCGCCAATTCCTGCAGCTCGATCGGCCTCGGGAGCGGGAATCCGTACTCCTCGATGAGCAGATCGATCGTCGAACCGTCCGTGTCGGCGGTCCGCTCGTCCTCCTGCGGCCGGAGCACGAATGTGAAGTGACCACCCGAGGCGGCAAGCTCGGCGATCTTCTCGGCCGTATCGAGATCGGCCCGCAGAATGTAAATGTCGCCGTCACGGAACAGGATCGGGAGTGACTGGAGGGTGACCTTCGTGGAGGGGCCCGACATCACGGGCTCTGCCTCAGGCTCCTCGTCCGGTGGCAGCTCCTGCCCCAGCTCCGGGTTGATCGGCATCGTCACGATGAGGTCGACCCGTTGCCCGACAGCGAGGGTCCCGCCGACCGCGTTCGACGGCGGGATCGTGACGCTCACCGCCCGCCAATCCGGGCCGTTCGGGTCGAACACCTCGCCGGGAGCGAGGATCGAGTACGTCATCCCCTCGGTCGTTGAGGCGAGTGCCGTCAGTCCGACCAGCTGGCCGGCTGAGAGCGGGATCCCGGTGACCCGGCCGACTGCCTGGTCGACGCTCGTGAAGGCAGTCGCGTTCGTCGGATCGGCGGGCAGGTCACGGACGGTGACGTCGGCTTCGGCGATGGGGTGACGGGCAGGCAGGTCCGCAACCGCCACCACGACCGTGCGCATCTCGACCTCGGCCGTTGGATTGAGCTTCGAGGCCTGCAGCGCGACGAAGACGGTTGCCGCGACGACGAGCGAGACGATCACGCCGACCGCGATATAGACCTTCGACCGTCGCTTGTTCTTGTCCGAGTACTCGAGTTCCACGCGTAGGCTCCTTGGGGTCAGTTCCAGGCGATGAGCCGCGCCCGCTGGGCGGCGCGCAGCGCGAGGTTGTCCGGGTCGGCGTACAGGCCGGTGATGGCCCGTCCGCTGAAACTGTTGGATCTGACATCGGTGATCTCGAAGACCGCGAACCCGATGATGTCGACGTATTCGCTCGGGCCCGTCGTAGCGGCCACTGTGAACTGCACGTGCTCGATCCGCACGACCGGCTCCCCGTCGGCGTTCACGCCCTGGGCTCGGAGCCGGATCATGTAGCACCCGGACGACAGGCTTCCCGCCTGGATCGTCAGCGTCGACGCCGTCCCGAGACCGTTCGTCGGCGTGACGCTCGAGGCGCTGAAGCCGATGCTCGCCGTGCCGATCGGCCGCGGGTTGAAGCTGCAGTCGGAGAACCAGTTGGTGTCCCACGAGAGCGCGACGGGGGTGGCGGCGCCGGTGCCGTCGTCCCATGCACTCGGGCCGCTGCCCGTCGAGACGCGCAGCGGCAGGTTGATCGTGCCGCCGAGCGTCTCGGTGGCGCCGTCAAGCACGGATCCGGAGAGGCTGAACTCCCGGTCGACGTCGCCGACCCGAACCGGGACCGGCTGTCGCCGGGTCTGGAAGTACGGCGGCCCGGCCACGCCCTCGACCCAGACCGTGTAGATGCCCTCGTCCACCGCGCTCGTCGAGAGGTCCAGGATGTCGACGTCGGTCCCGTTGGTGGACGGCACGAATCCGTCCGGGGAGAAGTTCGCGCCGCTCATGTGCCCGTCAGTGGGCGTGGTCGCGGCCGGGTCGGGCAGGATGTCGTACTCGGGGTGACCGGTGGCCGCGGCCCCCGAGTCCCCGACCAGGTTGAAGGTGACGGTGCTCGAGAAGGCCGAGTTCCGCGAGACGTCGAACGTCGGCCCGTCGACCGGGCTGCTCGTCGTCGCGGGGACCCGGATCTCGACCGGGGGCTGGATCGAGAAGTCCGGGATGGCCATGACGGTTCCGTTGTAGACGGCGAACATCACCTTGTCGCCGACCGAGTACTGCGTGTCGAACGCCTGCGTCGAGTGCGCGGCACTGACCCCGTTCATGATCCCGACCTGGGTCGCGCCGGTCGGCGGGTTCTGGACCGCCGGAATCGCCGGCCCCGGATATCCGTTCGTGATATACGCGGCGTGATGGCCCTTCAGGGTGTTCGAGCTCATCGCGGGGGTCACGCCGTTGTAGTACTGGCGCGAGGTCGCATCGGTGAAGTCACGAACGTCCAGGGCGATGAAGCCACGGAACGAGTTGTTCGTCGCCTGCGTGCCCGGGCCGTACATCTGAAACACAGGTCCCGGGGACGCCGCGCTGGCGGGGATCCGGCCGGCGTACCCGCGGGGATCCGCGTGGTCCACTCCCCCTGACGTGCTGGTCGCGGCGGTCGCGACGAAGTCGATGAATCCGGCGCCCGGACCGGGCGGATTCTGGTAGCGCCGGATGACGAACGGCAGCGCGGGATCGGCCTCGGTCGCGCACCGTGCGCGGCCAAGGGCATTGAGCGTGCTGCGACCGAGAATGGCCCCGAGCATCGTCTGGATTTCGGAGTCGACGGCGACGAACACCGAGTCGTCGGCGATCAGGGCGCCATTCGTAAGCTGGTAGGGGTTGCCGGCAAATCCGTGCAGGTATTCCTCCGCCCCGGCCGCGGCGATCGCCGCGCTCCCACCGGCGGGAGAGTCCGCGAGGTTGGCCGTGGCGATCGAGCGCGCGGTGTTCAGGGCGCTCGCGTTCGTAGCGCCGTCGACCAGCGCATTGCAGGCGGCGAGGGCGGCCGCATCAGCGGCATTCTGGAGATGCCGCTCCTCCGCGCCGCGCCGGCCGAGGTCCACGGTGAAGGACGCGGCGCCAAGCAGCACGACAAGCCCGAGCGCCACGATGACGAGGACCTGTCCTCCCTCGGATCGGCGCATCAGTTGATGACCATCGTCACGTCGGAGCTCATCGCGATCTGGTTCGAGCCATCCGTGGTGAAGAAGGTGCCCACGAAGGGAACCAGCACGGGCTGGCGGAATGTGACGGTGACCCGAATCTGGCAGCCGGTCCGGGCGGAGTTCGTGCAGGTTCCCGAATTGGGATAGGCGATCACGAGGTCGCCGCCGCCGAGCACGCTTGCGCAGCTGCCGGTGAAGCCGCCGGGCACCGCGTCATCGACTGCCTGCTGGGTCGCCGCGAGGATCGCCTGGCAGCGGAGCAGGTCGTTCTGGCCCTGCCCCTGAGCCGCGTCGTACTCGTAGATCGTCCCGGCCCGCGCACCCTCCCGCGCCGCGTTGCTGATGCCCACGTACCCCGAGAAGAGGAATCCGGACTGGATGATCCCGAGCAGGATGACGAGTAGCGGCAGGACCACGGCCGCGAACTCCACGAGGGCCTGCCCGCGCTCGTTCGGGGCATCGCGGAGCAGCCAGCGGCGCGGTCGAACGACCGCCGCCGAGGCTCCAGCTGGACGGCGCCGGCGCACGGTGGGCATCGGGGCCGATCGTAGAAACGGCAAAGTCCCGCCGATATAGGCCCTTGGATGCTCCTCGCATGGGACCGATGGACGGCGGCTAGAATCGACTGCCCATGCCCGACCTGAAGGTCCACGCCCCGTACGAGCCGACCGGCGATCAGCCGACCGCGATCGCCGAGCTGACCGACGGCATCGAGCGCGGCCTGAAGCACCAGGTGCTGCTCGGCGCGACAGGCACGGGCAAGACGTTCACGGCCGCCAAGGTCATCGAGGCCGTCCAGAAACCGACCCTGGTGATGGCGCACAACAAGACGCTCGCCGCGCAGCTCTACCAGGAGTTCAAGGAGTTCTTCCCCGACAACGCGGTCGAGTACTTCGTGAGCTACTACGACTACTTCCAGCCCGAGGCCTACCTGCCCCGGACCGATACGTACATCGAGAAGGACTCGTCCCGGAACGAGGAGATCGACCGGCTGCGGCACAACGCCACTCGGGCGCTGTTCGAGCGTCGCGACGTGGTGATCGTGGCATCGGTCTCGGCCATCTACGGCCTCGGCGCGCCCGTCGACTACGGGGCGACCGTCATCCAGCTCAAGCGCGGCGGGCACTACCGCCGCGACGGGATCCTCCGCCACCTCGTCGACCTGCAGTACCAGCGCAACGACGCCGCGCTGGGACGGGCGAAGTTCCGAGTCCGCGGCGACGTTCTGGAGGTGCAGCCGCCGCATGGCGAGTACGTCGTACGGATCGACTTCTTCGGCGACGAGGTCGAGCGGATCGTCGAGATCGACGACCTCACCGGCGAGGTGCTCGCCGAGCGGCTGGAGGTAAACCTCTACCCCGCGACGCACTACGTCACGCCCCGCGAGAAGCTGCTCGTGGCGATCGACAAGATCGACGAGGAGCTCGACGTCAGGGTCCGCTGGCTCAACGACCAGGGTCGCGACCTCGAGGCGGCGCGGCTGAAGCAGCGCACCCAGTTCGACCTCGAGATGATGCGCGAGGTCGGGTACTGCTCCGGGATCGAGAACTACTCGCGCCATCTCGCCGGCCGCGAGGAGGGCGAGCGGCCCTGGACGCTGATCGACTACTTCCCGACCGACTTCCTGCTCATCGTCGACGAGAGCCACATCTCGATCCCGCAGGTCCATGGCATGTACAAGAACGACCGGACCCGCAAGGAGATCCTCGTCGACTTCGGGTTCCGGCTGCCATCGGCCCTCGACAACCGGCCGCTGACCTTCGAGGAGTTCGAGGATCACATGAGCCAGGTGGTCTACATGAGCGCCACGCCCGGACCGTACGAGACCGAGCGTGCCGATCACGTGGCGGAGCAGTTCATCCGCCCGACCGGCGTCGTCGATCCCACGATCACGGTCCGGCCGACAGCGGGCCAGATCGACGACCTGCTGGCCGAGATCCGTGGCACCGTCGAGCGCGGCGAGCGCGCACTGGTCACGACGCTGACGAAGAAGATGGCCGAGGACCTCGCCGACTATCTCGCCGAGCTGGGCATCAAGGTCCAGTGGCTCCACTCGGAGGTCGACACGCTCGAGCGGATCGAGATCCTCCGCGACCTCCGCCTCGGCGTGTACGACGTGCTCGTCGGCATCAACCTCCTGCGCGAGGGGCTCGACCTGCCGGAGGTGACGCTCGTCGCGATCCTCGACGCGGACAAGGAGGGCTTCCTGCGCAGCGGCGGGTCGCTCATCCAGGTCATCGGCCGCGCGGCGCGCAACATCGGCGGCCGGGTGGTCATGTACGCCGACCGCGTGACCGATTCGATGCGGGCGGCGATCGACGAGACCGATCGGCGGCGGGCGAAGCAGGTCGCCTACAACGCGGAGCGCGGCATCACGCCGGAGACGATCATCAAGGAGATCCGCGACATCCACGAGGGCCTGCGCCGCGTCGCTGAGCAGCGCGCCGAGCTCGAGCTCGAGGGCAAGGAGCCGGAGGAAGTCGCGGCGATGATGGGCCGCCTCGAGGCGCAGATGAAGGAGGCGGCGCGCAATCTCGAGTTCGAGCGCGCGGCCGCGCTACGCGACGAGGTGCTCCAGCTGCGCCGCCTGCGCGAGGAGCTCGCCGCTGCCCCGGGCACGATCCCGGCCGACGTCTACGCGGCCGCCGCTGCCGAGGACGGCAGGAGCGAGAGCCGGGGCAGCGAGTCGTCGCGCGTCTTCAGCACGGCCACGACGCCCAACGTCATCGCCGCCGGCTCGCGGCGCCGCCCCCCGCGACGGAGGCGCCCATAGATGGCCGGCACGATGCCGCACGCCATCTTCATCGAGACCGATGTCGACGGGCACGGCCTCGTCGGCGCCTACGCCGCCGAGCTCCCGGGCTGCGCCGTCTTCGCCGGCACCGATGACGAGGCCGCGACCGCGATGCCGATGCGGGTCAGCCGCTTCACTGCCTGGCTGAAGGCCAACGGCGAGCCGGCGCCGTCGTTCGTCGGCGACAACTGGTACGAGGTCGAGCGTGCGGCAGCCAATTCGGATAAGCGCGCGGCCTTCACTCTTGACGAGCTGCCTCCGTCCCAGGACGAGTTCGCGACCTGGCTCCGATGGCTCGAGCTCGCGCGCGAGGAGCTCGCCGCCGCCCTCGACGACGCGGATCCAACGACGGCCGCGCCGATGCTCGACGCGATCGAGCGGCAGGACGTCACCTTCGTCCGCGACCTCGAGCATGCAGCGCCCGAGCTCGCGAGCGACCCGGTCGACCGCCTGTATGCGGCGCGCGACGCCCTGACCGATGCGCTCGAGGCCGCCGGCCCGTACCACGACGGGGTGCGGCGGATGCTGCGTCTGGCGATCGCCGACGACCTGCGGGCCGCCGAGGCCCTTCGCGCCGGCGCGTGATCGACCTCGCGACCCTGGAGCCGAAACGGCTCCGCCATTCCGGGGAGTGGCTCGTCCCCGCGCCGCGCCGCGCGCCGCCCGGCACGGAGCTGCGGGCACTCCAGGACGCGATGCCGCGCTGCGAGGACGGGGCGACCCCCGTGCTCTCCGGCGACGGGGCGGAGGACGCGATGCTCATCGGCCAGGCGCCCGGCTGGCGGGAGATCGAGACGGGCGTGCCCTTCGCCTGGGACGCCGGCAAGCGGCTGTGCGGCTGGCTGGCCGCGGCCGGCATCGGCGTCGACGACTTCCGTCAGCGCTGGTACGTGACCTCCATCGGCAAGTGCTACCCGGGTCGCGCGCCGGGCTCCTCGGTCGATCGGCCGCCGTCCCGCGCCGAGATCTCGCGCTGGGCGCCGACCCTGCGCGAGGAGATCCGCCTCGTTGCGCCGCGGCTCGTGCTGCTCGTCGGCGGCACCGCGCATCGGTTCGCGTTCGGGCCCGACGCGCGGCTCGACGACCTCGTCGGGCGTGAGCTGAGCTGGGAGGCGGCGTCGGACGCATCGGTCCTGTGCCTGCCGCATCCCTCCGGGGCGTCCACCTGGCTGAACGATCCGGCGCGGGTCGAGCTGTGGCGGCGGGGGATCGGCCTGCTGCGCGAGCGCTGGGCGGAGGCGGCGGGGTGACGCGCGAGCTGCGCATCGGCCTGGCGCTGCTGGTGGCCCTTGGCGGCTTTACGGCCCTCATGCTCGTCGTCGGGTCCCTGGGCGAGCCGCGGGCCGAGGTCGTCCCGCTGACCGTCGAGGAGGCGCTCGAGGGAGAGTGGGGGAGCGACGAGCTGCACGTCACCGGCTGGTATGCGGAGCTCGACGCCGACTGCGTCGGGGACACGGGCGGCGCCGATCCGGACGTTGCCTGGCTTCAGCGCGACTGCCCGCTGCGCGTGCTGATGCCGACGCAGCCGGCCGAGGACGTCACCCAGGAGGAGCTCCTGCGCGACGGGCTTCGGCTGGCGGCCCCGCTCGGCAACGCCTTCCCATCGCGTGCCGTGCCCGAGGGCCCGAACCTGCGGGGCGGGCAGCTCGTGTTCGTCGGCCATTTCGCGGATCCGGTGGCCGAGGACTGCGTGCCGGACCGCGTCGAGCGCTGCCGGAACACGCTCGTGGTAAACGACTACGACGAGCTGGTCCGCTAGCTCCCGGTGACCATGTCCAGCAGCCCCGCCTGGCGGGCGCGGCGCATGAACCAGGCGAAGGCGGCAAGGGAGAGCGGCACCGCGACGGCGGTCGTGATCAGCAGGAAGAGCATCACCAGCCCGTCCGGGACGGTGCCGATCCAGGACTGCGGCGTCCCGTGGCCGAGCAGGCCGCGCCGCGACGCCTCCAGCCACCAGGTCGTCGGCAGGGCGTACGCGACCGGCTGGAGGACTGACGGGAGAAGGTCGATCTGGAAGATCGCGCCCGAGAGCAGGTACAGAGCGCCCGCGATCGCCTCCGGGTATGACCACGCCTCCTGCCGCAGCTGGAGGCACCAGCCGGCCATGAAGATGCCGAGGGCGACGACCGCCAGGACGCCGAGGACGGTTGCCGGCACGAGGTAGAGCAGGTCGAGCTGGAGGTCGACGCCGAGGAGGAACACGCCGACAGCCAGCGTCATCGCGACCGCGACGAACGAGATGACGACCCGGGCCAGCGAGCGGCCGAGCAGGAACGGGAACAGCGAGGGCGGCGTGAGGACGACGTACTTGATCATCCGGTAGCGCTCGCGGTCCTCGAGGATCGACTGCACGAGCCCGGCGAGGACGCCGAAGACGACGTTCCACAGCGCGCTGCCGACGATCAGGAACTGGAGGAACTCGGGGTTCTGGCCCTGCGTGATGACCTGGAACATCACGACGAGGATCAGCGCGGCCGCCAGCGGCTTCGCGAGGGTGTAGATGAAGAAGAGCAGCGGATCCGACCAGTTCGCCTCGACCGCCCAGCCGAGACCGATGGCGGTGCGGAAGCTGCGCCAGGCGTCGGTGAAGGTGAGGCCGCGGACGGTCGCCGAGCGGCCGGCTACTGCCATCGCAGCGTCAGGCGTCCTTCACGTCGGGCGAGTCGCTCGAGGTATCCGAGGGCCAGACGAGCCGCGACGAGGAAGACGACCCCCATCACGGCCAGGATCGCGATCTCGGCGTTCACCGGCAACATCGGATCGAGCACGGTGGAATCGCTGCTCGCGAAGGCGAGCTGGCGCATCGCGTCGAGCCCGACCGCCAGGGGCAGGATCGCGATCGCGACCGCGGCGATCGGCATGATAGCGCGGAGCGGGTAGTTGACCCCGCCGAGGAAGTAGATCGGCTCCTGGAGGAGCTGGGCGAGGTGGAAGCCCTCGCGTCCCCACATCAGGAACAGCGACGCGAAGAGCATCCCCATCCCGTACAGCGGGATCATCGTCAGCAGGAAGACGCCGGCCAGCAGCCACGGCTGCTGCACGTCGTAGGTGACGCCGTAGACGATCGAACCGATACCGATGACGGCCAATGCCCGCGAGCTCGTCAGCACGAGCCCGCCGACGGCCATGCCGGCCAAGATGCTCATCAGGTGCATCGGCGCCGAGAAGTAGAGCTCCAGGTTGCCCTGGTCCTTCTCCCAGTAGAACTGGGCGGCCATCATCCAGACCACGTTGAGCCAGAAGGCGGTCATCGCCCCACCGAGGACGACGAAGCCGATGAACTCCTCCGGCGCCTCCAGCGCGCGATAGACGAAGACGAATGCGCTGACCGCGAGGAAGGGGAGCAGGATCTCGAAGAAGATCCAAGACGGCTCACGCGTGAGACCGATGATCCGCGGGTAGGCGCGCCCGACGATCGCCCGGAGGTTGACGCGGATGAGCCGTCCCGTCGACCACTCGGCGGCCTCGCGCGGCGTCTTCGCCAGGGCGTGGTAGCTAGTCATGACTTGTTGTCCCCGTCGTCATCACCGAAGCCGCGGCCGACGAGCTCGACGAAGACGTCCTCCAGGCTCGGCTCGGACTTCTCGAGCCCGACGAGGTGCGAGCCGCGCTCCGCGACGGCGGTGACCACGCTCGTCAGCGCCGAGTCGTCGGCCAGCGCGACCTTCAGTGCAACCCGGTCCGAGCCGGCCCCCTCGCCGTCGACGTCGGCGTGGACCGCGGAAAGGACGCCCGGCAGCGCGCCGATGCCGGCCAGGCCGCCCTCTTCGGGAAGCTGGTCGAGCTCGATGCGGAAGATCGACTCGGCCTGCACCCGACGCCGAAGCTCCTCGGGGGTGCCGAGGGCCAGGATCCGGCCGCGGTCGACGATCGCGATCCGGTCGCACAGCTGCTCGGCCTCGACCATGTAGTGGGTCGTGAGCAGGACGGTGCGCCCCTCGGTCTCCGCCTTCCACGCCAGGGTGTGCTCGCGCAGGTCGCGGGCGGCGGCCACGTCGAGGCCGAGCGTCGGCTCGTCGAGGAAGAGCACCCACGGGTCGTTGAGCAGCCCGCGCGCGAAATTGAGCTTCTGGCGCTGCCCCGTGGAGAGGGTGCGGACCTTCTGGTCCCGCTGCTCCTGCAGGCCGGTGATCTCGATCAGCTCGTCGACGCGCTTCCAGCCCTCGCGCTGCGGCAGGCCATAGAACTGGCTGAACATCCACAGCTGCTCGCGCGTCGTCAGCAGGCCGTAGCCGGACTGCTCGCCGCCGGAGACCATGTTGATCACCCGCCGGATCTTCGCCGTCTCATTGACGACGTCGAACCCCGCCACGTGGGCCGTCCCGCTCGTCGGCAGGAGGAGCGTGGTGAGGATCTTGATCAGGGTCGTCTTGCCCGCGCCGTTCGGCCCGAGCAGCCCGAAGAACTCGCCCGGCTCGACGTCCAGATCGACGCCGCCGAGAGCGGTGACGGGCTCCGGCTTTGCCTTGTAGACGCGCGTGACGTCGCGCGTCTGAATGGCGAAGTCTTCAGGCGTGTCGGGCATGCGTTCCCCACGGCGAGGCCGATCGGAGACCGGCGGGAGCGCGATGGTAGCACCGGCGGCGGGCGAGGGCCCCGGTGCCTCAGTTCAGTACGTCGTCGTCGCAGCCGTCGTCGGGGCCGTGGTTGCAGTCCACCGACAGGAGGTGCGCGCCGGCGATCCCGAGCAGGGCCGAGCAGACGGCATCCTCGCTGAAGCGATCCTGGGCCAGGCTCTCCAGGGCCTGCTCGACGCGGGCCGAGAGCGTTGCGCTCATCGACTCGGTCGCACTGAACGTCCGCCACATCCCATCGTCGTCCCAGATGACGATGCCGTAGCCCTTGACTGCCACCGAAAACATCGGTCCGCTCGTTTCCAAAAGTACTGGTCTGGTACTGGGACTCAGGATGGAGCAGGCGAGTTGGCCTGCCAACTATGCGCGTCCACCCAAGAGCTCACTTGACCGATCAAAGTTCGTCGCGCCCGCGCGCCGAAACACCGCAACGCCTGTCATCCGGGGGCGGTCGCGGCGTAGCGCGCTTCGTGGAAGCGCTCTCTTGACGAAGGCGCCTAGAATGCCCTGGTGACCGTGAGAGCGCTCTCACACGAGCCGGAAGGCGCCGTGACGCTGGAGGAAGTCGCCCGCGAGGCGCGCGTCTCGCGTGCAACCGCCTCCCGCGTCGTCAACGGGGACCGGCGGGTGAGCCAGCCGGCACGAGAGGCGGTCCAGCAGGCCGTCCGGACCCTGGGCTACGTCCCGAATCGAGCGGCCAGAAGCCTGGTCACGCGGCGCAGTGACTCGATCGCCGTCGTCATCCCGGAGCCGAGCGCCCAGCTCTTCGGCGACCCGTTCTTCCCCCGGATCCTGCGAGGGATCAGCGACGCCCTCGCCGAGGAATCAATGCAGCTGATCCTGCTCATGCCGCAGGCCAGGACCGATGAGGACCGCGTCGAGCGATACCTCGGCGCCGGTCACACCGACGGCGCGATGCTGATCTCGCTCCACGGCGCCGACCCGCTCCCGGCCGCACTGCGGCGCTACGGCATTCCGATCGTGGTCGGCGGCCGGCCGCCGACCGATGGGCTGACCTACGTCGACGTCGACAACCGCGCCGGCGCCGCGAGCGCCGTCCACCATCTGGCCGACAGCGGACGCCGGAAGATCGCGACGATCGCCGGGCCGCAGGACATGGCCGCGGGCGTCGATCGGCTGCTCGGGTATCACGACCGGCTGGCGGAGGCCGGCATCGGTGCCGATGGCGGCATGGTCGAGATCGCGGACTTCACCCACGACGGCGGCCGCGCCGCGATGGAGCGCCTGCTCGAACGACATCGGAGCATCGACGCCGTCTTCGTCGCGTCGGACCTCATGGCCGTCGGTGCGGTCGCCGCCCTTCGCGCCGCGGGACGGGCGATCCCCGACGACGTGGCCGTGGTCGGCTTCGACGACTCCCAGCTGGTCATGACGACCCAGCCGAACCTGTCGAGCGTGCGGCAGCCGATCGAGGAGATGGGCCGCGAGATGACGCAGCTGCTCATGCAGGAGATCAGATTCCCGGATCGCGCGCCGCGGCGGGTGATCCTCGACACCCAGCTCATCGTGCGCGGCTCGAGCGCCGGATCGGCCTAGGCAGCGGTTGTCCTACGGAGGAAGGAGCGGCATGCAGCGACGGAATCTCATCCTGCGAAGGTTCGGCGTCATGAGCTTCGGGCTCGGGTACGTCGAGGACGGGGTCTGGATCGACCATGCGGTGGCGATCGCCCGTGGCGAGGACCTGCTCGCGGGCGCGTCCGACACGGACCGGGAGGCCCTCGACGCGATCCACGCCTGGTTTGTCTGCTGTGACGGCGCCATCACGCTCGACGAGCCCGGCGAGGGACCCGCGCTCGTCGCGATCGCCGGCTCGGCCTCCTCGTAGCCGCGACGCAGATGGCAACGCCCTCCGTCGCATCGCGTCCGCTCGCCGAGCGCTTCCCGGCCGACTTCGCCTGGGGCGCCGCGACCTCCGCCTACCAGATCGAGGGCGCCGTCGACGCCGCCGGTCGCGGACCGAGCATCTGGGACACGTACGCCCACACGCCGGGCAACATCGAGGACGGCTCGAACGGCGACGTCGCGTGCGACCACTACCACCGGCTGACCGGTGACCTCGACCTGATGAAGTCGCTCGGCCTCGGGGCGTATCGGTTCAGCGTCGCCTGGCCGCGCATCCAGCCGACGGGCAGCGGGCCGGCCAACGCCAAGGGGCTCGACTTCTACGACCGGCTCGTCGACGGGCTGCTGGAACGGGGGATCGACCCGTGGTTGACGCTCTTCCACTGGGACCTGCCGCAGCCCCTCGAGGACGCCGGTGGCTGGCCCGACCGCGAGGTCGTCGCACGTTTCGCCGACTACACCGCCATCCTGGCCGATCGGTTCGGCGACCGTGTCAAGCACTGGCTGACGCTCAACGAGCCGTGGTGCATCGCGATGCTCGGCTACGGGATCGGGCGGCACGCGCCGGGACGGCAGGACTGGGCCGCCGCGCTGCGGGCGTCGCACCACACGCACCTCGCGCATCGCGCGGCCGTCGACGCCATCCGGGCCGCCGCACCGGGGGCGCGGATCGGCATCGCGCTCAACCTCCATCACGTCGAAGCCGCGAGCGAGACCGATGCTGACCGCGCCGCGGCCCGCCTGCACGACGGGACCGCCAACCGCTGGTTCCTCGACCCGGTGCTCGGGCGCGGCTACCCGCGCGACGTCGTGGCGGCGTACGAGCCGCTCCTCGAGGGCGTGGACGTTACCGAGCTCGACGAGGGCACGCCGCCGATCGACGTCCTCGGGCTGAACTACTACACCCGCCACGTCATCCGCGCGCCGCTTGACGGCGAGGCAATCGACGGGCCGGAGGCGACCGTCGCGGTCGGCGGCGGGCTGCCGGTCACCGAGATGGGCTGGGAGGTCGCCCCCGACGGGCTGCGGCTCCTGCTCGAGCGGCTGCAACGCGACTACGCCCCGCCGCCGATCGCGATCACCGAGAACGGCGCCGCTTTTGTCGACGAGGTTGCGGGGGACGGATCGGTGAACGACGAGGAACGCGTGGCCTACTACCGCGACCACATCACCGCCACGGCCGATGCCATCGAGGCGGGCGTACCGGTCGAGGCCTATTTCGCCTGGTCGCTGATGGACAATTACGAATGGGGCTTCGGCTACACGAAGCGGTTCGGCATCGTCCACGTCGACTTCGAGACCCAGCAGCGGACGCTGAAGGCCAGCGGGCGCTGGTATCGCGACCTGATCGCCACGTCCCGCGCCTGATCAGTCCTCGGCGGGCCAGAGGAGCGCGCCGCTGGCGAACCCGGCCGCCAGCACAAGCGCGGCGACGTTGGCAACCGGCGGTGCGAACGTCGGGAGATCGGCGAATCGCATGGCAAACCGAACAGGCGTTCGCATCGGCCTGATTCCTGTTACGATGCCTGAAGCAATGCCCTCCGACAAAATCGTGGTTCGCGGTGCCCGCGAGCACAACCTCAAGAACATCGACGTGGAGATGCCGCGGGACCGGTTGATCGTGATCACCGGGCTCTCGGGCAGCGGCAAGTCGAGCCTCGCCTTCGACACGATCTATGCCGAGGGCCAGCGCCGCTACGTCGAGTCGCTGTCCGCCTATGCCCGGCAGTTCCTCGGGCAGATGGAGAAGCCCGACGTCGACCAGATCGACGGGCTGTCGCCCGCCATCAGCATCGATCAGAAGGGCGCGTCGAGGAACCCGCGGTCGACGGTCGGGACCGTCACCGAGATCTACGACTACCTGCGGCTGCTCTTCGCGCGCATCGGCCGCATGCATTGCCCGATCTGCGGACGGGAGATCGAGCGCCAGACCGTCGAGCAGATGGTCGACCAGGTCTACGCGCTGCCGGAGGGGATGCGGGTCATGCTGATGGCGCCGCTCGTCCGCGACCGCAAGGGTGAGCACGAGAAGCTGATCGCCGGCGCCAAGCAGGCCGGCTTCGTGCGCGTCCGGGTCGACGGGCAGCTGCGCGACCTCGACGAGGAGATCGACCTCGACAAGAAGTACAAGCACACGATCGACGTCGTCGTCGACCGCCTGGTCGTGCGACAGGCCGATGACGACGGCAACGCTCGCCCGGACGCCAGCCGCATGGCCGACTCGATCGAGACGGCGCTGCGCCTTTCCGAGGGGATCCTGCTCGTCAACCTGCCCGATGCGCCGAAGAAGGAGCAGGACCGCATCTTCAGCGAGAAGTACGCCTGCCCCGAGCACGGCGGCTCGTTCGAGGAGCCGGCGCCGCGCAACTTCAGCTTCAACTCGCCGCACGGCGCCTGCCCGGACTGCACCGGTCTCGGGTCGCGGCTGGAGATCGACGCGGACCTCGTCCTGCCGAACGACGAGCTGTCCGTCGACGAGGGCGCGATCCTGCCCTGGCGCCGGATGGCGGCCACCGAGAGCTGGTTCAGCAAGATCCTCGAGGCGGTCGCCGAGCACTACGATTTCCGGACCGATGTCCCCGTTCGCGACCTGACCCCGGAGGCGCGGCAGATCCTGCTGTACGGCAACCGCGGCGAGCGGGTCAACGTGAAGTATCGGGCCCGCAACGGGAACATCCACACCTTCAAGACGACGTTCGAGGGGATCATCCCGAACCTCACCCGGCGGCACCGCGAGACGGGCTCGGAGTCCATGCGCGCCGACTTCGAGCGCTACATGACGAACAAGCCGTGCCCGACCTGCAAGGGGATGCGGCTGAAGCCCGAGTCGCTGTCGGTGACGATCGCCGGCAAGAACATCATCGAGACGACGCGACGCTCGGTGACCGATGCGCTCGCCTGGTACGACACGCTCCCGCGGCGCCTCAACGAGCGCGAGAACACGATCGCGCGCCAGGTGCTCAAGGAGATCCGCGCGCGGCTCGGCTTCCTCGTGGACGTCGGGCTCGACTACCTGACCCTGGACCGGGCATCGGGGACCTTGAGCGGCGGCGAGGCGCAGCGGATCCGGCTGGCGACGCAGATCGGCTCGTCGCTGATGGGCGTGCTGTACATCCTCGACGAGCCGTCGATCGGCCTCCACCAGCGCGACAACGACCGGCTGATCGCGACGCTGGTGCGGTTGCGGGACCTCGGCAACACGCTCCTCGTCGTCGAGCACGACGAGGAGACGATCCGCTCGGCGGACTGGGTGATCGACATCGGCCCGGCGGCGGGGGAGCACGGGGGGCGGCTCATCCACTCGGGTCCGCTCGACGGGCTGCTCGAGAATCACCGGTCCGTCACCGCGGCGTACCTGCGCGGCGACAAGAAGGTTCCGGTGCCGAAGCGACGGCGGAACGGGAAGGGCGAGGCAATCGTCGTGCGCGGCGCGCGCGAGAACAACCTGAAGGCGATCGACGTCGCGTTTCCGTTGGGCCGCTTCGTGGCGGTGACGGGGGTGAGCGGGTCGGGGAAGTCGTCGCTCGTGACGCAGATCCTCCATCCGGCGCTCGCGCAGCGCATCTGGAGCTCGCGCGAGCCGGCCGGCAAGCACGACCGGATCGAGGGGATCGACCTGATCGACAAGGTCATCGAGATCGACCAGTCGCCGATCGGCCGCACGCCGCGGTCGAACCCGGCCACCTACACCGGCCTGTGGGGCCCGCTCCGCGAGCTGCTGGCGGCGGTCCCCGAGTCACGCCTGCGCGGCTACAAGCCGGGGCGCTTCAGCTTCAACGTCAAGGGTGGCCGCTGCGAGGCGTGCGAGGGCGCCGGGATCGTGCAGATCGAGATGCACTTCCTACCCGATGTCTACGTCGCGTGCGAGGTCTGCAAGGGCAAGCGCTACAACCGCGAGACGCTCGAGATCCACTACAAGGGTAAGAACGTCGCCGAGATCCTCGAGATGACGGTCGAGGAGGCGCTGAAGTTTTTCGAGGCGGTGCCCTCGATCCGCACGAAGCTGGCGACGCTCAACGACGTCGGCATGGGCTATGTCCACCTCGGCCAGCCGGCGACGACGCTGTCCGGCGGCGAGGCGCAGCGCGTGAAGCTCGCCACCGAGCTCTCGAAGCGGGCGACCGGCAAGACCTTCTACATCCTCGACGAGCCGACGACGGGGCTGCACTTCGACGACGTCGCCCGCCTGCTCGCGGTCCTCAGCCGGCTGGTGGAGTCGGGGAACACCGTGGTCGTGATCGAGCACAACCTTGACGTCATCAAGACGGCGGACTGGGTGATCGATCTTGGGCCGGAGGGCGGCGCCAAGGGCGGCGAGCTGGTCGCGGCGGGGACGCCGGAGCAGGTCGCGCGCTCGGCGAAGTCGTACACCGGCCAGTACCTGCGCCCCGTCCTTGGCCTGACCGATGACGCCGTGAAGCCGTCTGCGCCGCGCCGTCGACGACGCGAGGCCGTCGCGGCGGCGTCCTGAGACCTGTCAGCGCCGAAGGCGCTGACGGCGTCACGAGCGATGGGCGAAACCCATCTCCGCCAGGAACGGTGAAGGCCGCGCCGGATCGAAGGCGAGGATCAGCCGGCTGGTCGCCCGGGTGACGGCCACGTAGGCCAGCCGGCGCTCCTCCTCGAGCGCGCGGGCCGGATCGTCGGCGTCCCTGAGCGAACGCCGGTTCGGGATCCGATCGGCCTCGAAACCGATCAGCACGACCGTCTTCCACTCCCGACCTTTCGATGCGTGGACGGTGGCCAGCTCGACACGGGCATCAGGATCTCGGAGTGCGGCGATCCTCGCGCGGGCGGCCTCGAATGCCTCTACGAACGCGTCGACGGTTCGGAAGCCGGTCGCCCAGCCGAGGAGCGCGTCCATTGCGGCGTGATCCTCGTCCGAGAGCAGGTCTCCGGACACGCTGCCCCGGTCCCAGCCGCGCCCAGCTCGCAGCCGCCGCACGACGTGGAACGGATGACTACCGTCGCCGGTGGCACGCGCCGCTGAGACCAGATCGAGCACCGGCTCCGCCTCGACGATCGGCGGCACGGCCGCGCAATGCGGGACGCCGGCGCGGACGAGAGCAAGCATGATCGGCGTCAGTTCGCTGCGCGTCCGCGACAGGAAGCAAAGCGTCCGCCCCGCCCGGTCCTCGGCGGCGGCCATTCGTGCGATCGCCTCCGGCCAGTCCGCATCGGCCGTGCTGACCGCCGAGATCGAACGCGGGTCGGCGGCAAGGCCGCCGGGAGCCCGGATCGGCTTCGCGAAGCGCTCGCGGTTGCCCGCGACCATCCGCGCCGACGCGTGGATGACCGTCGCCGGGCATCGGTAGTTCGTCGCGAGCATGACGCGCCGCGCGCTGGGGTAGTCGTCGGCGAAGCGGAGGATGCGACGGACGTCGGCGAGGCGCCAGGCGTAGATCGTCTGGTCGTCGTCGCCAACCACGAAGAGGTTGTCCTGCGGCGCGGCGAGCAGCCGGACGAGGCGCAGCTGGGCTGCGTCGACGTCCTGGAACTCGTCGACGCAGACGTGGTCGAAGCGCGACTGCCAACGGAGGCGCACGGCGGCATCGGTCTCGAGCAGCTCGCACGCGCGCACGACGAGGTCGTCGAAGTCGACCGCGCCCCTCGCGCGCATGAGCTCCTCGTAGGTCCGCAGCACCGCCAGCGCTTCCGCGGGCGGCTCGCGGGTTTCGACCTTCCACGCCGACAGCCACGTGTCGAGCTGCGCCGCTTCCGGCAACGAAACCGATGCGTCCGCCGCGGCATGACGGCGGCGAGCCGCCCGCATGAGGGGGAGCCGGTCGGCGAGGATGTTGCGGCCCTCACCGGCGTCGAGAAGCACCTGACGGGCGAGCGCGTGGAGGGTCCGGATCTCGATCGTCGTCGCGTCGGGCACCTGCGGACCGAGGCGTTTCGCGACGCGCGCGGCGAGGTCGAGGGCGGCGTCGCGGTTGAAGGTGACGACGCAGATCCGTGCCGGCTCGACGCCGCGCGCGAGGAGGACCGCGAGCCGGGCGACCATCGTCGTCGTCTTGCCGCTGCCCGCCGGCGCGATGATCTGCGCCGGACCGTCCGGCAGCGTCGCGGCCGCGCGCTGCTCCGGGTCGAGGGCGGCCAGGATCGGCTCGATGTCGAGGCCGGCCGGCGTGGCGGCGACGGTCTGCATCGGTCCATCCTGCGAACCGATGGCTTACCGGCCGCTTACCGCTCGCTTATCCGGATGACACACCGCGGTGGTGCCGGGCCGTCCAATGGGGCAAAGCCCTATTCTGTTGCCGCCCAGCGCGACCGAATCCCAGCCGCAGCATGAGACCCAGTTGAGCCGGAACCACGCGCAACCCCAGAACGACCTACCCTACGACCGCGAGCTGATCCGGTCGGGCGGGGCCTCACAGCGAGGGGATCGCCGCAGGCAGGCGAATGGGAGCCGGCCGGCGCGGGCATCGAGGCCCCGGCGCCGACGCTCGATCCTGAAGACCGTTCGCAACGTGCTCCTGCTGGTGCTCGTGGCGCTGATCGTCGGTGGCGTCCTGCTCGGCATGCGCGCCGCGGCCTTCAACGCATCGGTCTCGAGCGCGGCGTTCCCGTCGACGCAGCTGCTCTTCCCGCTGCAGGGCAGCGACCGCGTGAACGTGCTGATGATCGGCTACGGCGGGGTCGGGCACGATGGCGCGTACCTCGCCGACTCGATCCAGATCCTCTCGATCGACCCCGCGACCGATACGACCGTCACGATCCCGATCCCGCGCGACCTGTGGGTCGAGGGCGTGGCCGCCTTCCCGCAGAACGGGAAGATCAACGAGGTCTTCTCGAGCGGCTACGTGAACGGCGGCGACCTCGACAGCGCCGGCGCGCTGATGGCCGACGTGCTGGGGGCCGTCACCGGCCTCGAGATCGAGCACTGGCTGTCGATCGACTTCACCGGGTTCCGGGAGATGGTCGACGCGGTCGGCGGGGTGACGATCGACAACCCGGTGGCCTTCAGCTACACGCAGAACGAGCAGCAGCATCTCGCCGGCAACTGGGACCGGGGCAGCTTCGAGGCGGGGGAGATCCACCTCGACGGGGCTCAGGCGCTGGCCTACGCCCGCGCGCGGTACACGAGCGTCGTGGCCGAGTCGACCGACTTCGCGCGATCGGTGCGCCAGGCGCGGATCATGTCCGCGCTGCGCTCGAGCGTCGGCGACGGTGGCGTCGGCGCGATCATGCCCGGCCTCGGTCTGATGGACGCGATGGAGGGCCGTGTCCGCACCGACGTCTCGGTGATCGACCTCTTCCTGCTCTCGTCGCACATGAGCAGCGACCATCGCATCGAGCTGAAGGAAGGCCCCGTTCTGACGGCGACGACGAACACCTCGGGCCAGTACATCCTCATCCCCACCAGCTGGACCGGGCCGGGCGACTACTCCGGCATCCACCAGTACCTCTCCTCCGAGCTCGCCGCGGCCTCCGAGCGGGCTGCCGCCTCTCCCTCCGCAACCGATGCGCCGTAGGCGGCGCATCCGCGTCGCCGACCTTCCACGGCTCCTCATCGGCGGCGTCGTCGGACTGGCCGGCCTGTTCTCGGGCCGATACGCCCGCGTCGAGGGCGCGAACGTTTTGGTTGTCGATGCCGATGGGAGGATCCTCGTCGTGAGGCCGACCTACACGCCCGGGTGGATGCTCCCCGGCGGGCGGGTGGAGCGCGGCGAGACTCCGCATGCCGCCGCGGTCCGCGAGGCGCGGGAGGAGACCGGGCTCCACGTCGCGCTCGATCGGCTGCTGCTCGTCGACGCGCGGCACGCGCGCGACACCTCGTTCCTCTTCGCGGCCCACGTCACGGGCGGGGCACTCGAGCCGCAGCTGGGCGAGATCGCCGAGGTCGGGTGGCTCACGCGGGACGAGATCGCGATTGCGTCGCCCGGCCTCGATCGGTTCCTGGCGCACCTTGATGGGGACGCGCGGTACATCGGCCTGCACTGAGGCCGATCAGGAGGCCACCCTCGCTGACGCGGCGCCGTCACTAAACATTCCAGTGGTCATATGACCGATCACCTCGTGGCCGCGCGGTCCGAGGTTGTGGCGGGCCAATGGTCCGGATTCCCGCGCGACGGGCGTTGCGCGACTGAATGGGCCATGAGCGGTCCGAATTCCCGTTCCATGGGCACAAATCGCCGAATCCGACCGGTCGCGGGGGGATGACCGCCGCAATGCCCACCCAGTGAGAATTCGGACGCGTCGCGGCCGACTGGTGGCGGCCGAAGGCGCGGCGCCCGCCTGATCGGCCGATAATCGGGTCATGAGCCCGCAGCGCGCCCTCCCCGAACCGCTGCGCGCCGTGCTCCGCCGGCTGCCGACCGGCCCGGGCGTGTACCTGATGAAGAACGCGCAGGGTCGAGTCCTGTACGTCGGCAAGGCCGACGCGCTGCGAAGCCGCGTGCGCTCGTACTTCGGGGAGCGTCCGCCGGAAGATGTCCGCATCGGCCGCATGGTCACCGAGGTGACCGACGTCGACTACACCGTCACCGATACGGTCTCCGAGGCCTACCTCCTGGAAAGCAACCTCATCAAGGAGCATCGGCCGCGCTTCAACATCCGGCTGCGCGACGACAAGAGCTACCCGTTCGTGAAGATCACGCTCAACGAGGACTTCCCGCGCATCGTGCGCACGAGAAGGCTCGTCCGAGACGGGAGCCGCTACTTCGGCCCCTACGCGAGCGCCAGCAGCGTGGACGAGACGCTGAAGCTGCTGCGCAAGATCTTCCCGTTCCGGACCTGCAACCTCGACATCCCGGAGGGCAAGCGCGTCCTCGAGCGGCCGTGCCTGTTGTACTTCATCAACCGCTGCCAGGGACCGTGCATCGAGGCGATCGAGAAGCAGCCGTACCGGCAGACGATCGGGCAGATCGTCGACTTCCTGGACGGCAAGCAGGAGCCGATCGCTAGACAGCTCCACCGCGACATGAGCGCCCATTCGGAGGCGCTGCGCTACGAGCAGGCGGCCGTCGCGCGCGACAAGCTGCGCGCAGTCGAGCGGACGATGGAGCAGCAGAAGATGGCGGCATTCAGCCGTGCCGAGCACGACGCCATCGGCATGGCCCGCGAGGACGACGAGGCCTGCATCCAGGTCATGCAGGTGCGCAACGGCAAGCTCATCGGTCGCGAGCACTTCATCGTCGAGGGCGCCCGCGACGTGACCGATGCCGAGGTGCTCGGCTCCTTCCTCCAGCAGTACTACGCCAGCACCGATGCCGTCCCTCGCGCCGTCCTGGCTCCGATCATCCCGGCCGAGGCCGATGACCTGGCCACGTACCTCGCCGACCGGCGGGGAGTGCGCGTCACGATCAGCGTGCCGGAACGCGGCGCGAAGCGCCGACTCGTCTCCCTCGCCACGCAGAACGCCCGCGAGGCGCTCGAGCGCGAGCGAACCGAGTGGATGGCCGATGCCGCCCGCCGCGACGAGGCGCTCACCGAGCTGGCCAGTGCCCTCGAGCTGCCGCGCCCGCCGGAGCGGATCGAGTGCTACGACATGAGCAACATCCAGGGGACGTCGGCGGTCGGCTCGATGGTCGTCTTCATCGACGGCAAGCCGGAGCCGCGCGAGTACCGGCGCTTCCGGATCCGCTCGGGCGACACGCCCGACGACTTCCGGATGATGGCCGAGGTCCTTCATCGCCGCTTCAGCCGCGTCGCCCGGCTGCGCAACGAGACCGGGGCGCTGTCGCTGGCGGCGGTCGGAGCCGACGAGGCGCCGGAGGGGGAGCGCGCGGCCGGAGAGCTGCTCGACCTCGATCCCGACGCCGGCCCGGTCGACGACGAGGCCGCGGCGCGCGCCCGGCGAGAGGCCGCCTGGACCGTGCCGGACCTCGTGATCGTCGACGGCGGGAAGGGCCAGCTCTCCGCGGCGGTCGGGGCGCTGTCGGACCTCGGCATCAGCGACGTGCCGCTCTCCGGGCTCGCGAAGCGCTTCGAGGAGCTGTACCTGCCGAACCGATCGGCGCCGGTCGTGCTGCCGCGCCGCTCGCAGGCGCTCTACCTCGTGCAGCGGATCCGCGACGAGGCGCATCGGTTCGCGATCACCTATCACCGCGATGTGCGTGGCAAGCGCGCGATGCGCAGCGAGCTCGACGACATCGCCGGCATCGGTCCCGGGCGCAAGAAGGCACTGCTGAAGCGATTCGGGTCGGTGCGTCGGATCAAGGAGGCTTCGGTCGACGAGGTGGCGTCGACGCCGGGCATCAGCCGCGACCTGGCGGAGCGCCTGAAGGCGCACCTGGCGCGCGAGGGGATGCTGGCTTAGGCGGCGAGCGGCATCGGCGCACAAACTCGCTATACTCTGGCCGCCCGCCGCTGGTGAAGCGGCGTGTTTCGTGTCCGAGGCGCACAGCCGCCAGCACGACATCCCGAGGCAGACGAGGACCTTCGTCCGAGCATGACCTGGCGACGCATGGCTCCGTGGGTGATCGGCGTGATCGCCCTGGTGGCGATCTTCATCGACCTTCCGCGCACCACCCTCGGCATGGACTGGCTCCCCACCCAGGTCGCCGGCGTCGAGTTCCGCACGGTGCTGGGCCTCGACCTCGAGGGCGGCTCCCAGGTGACCCTGAAGGCCGAGCCGGAGAGCAACGAGCCGATCACGGCGACCGACATGGAAACGGCGCGCACGATCATCGAGCGCCGCGTGGCCGGCATCGGCGTGACCGAGCCGCAGGTCCGGACGGAGACCGCCGGCGACGGATCGCAGCTGATCGTCGTGGAGGTGCCGGGCGTCGACAACCCCGATCAGGTTCGCCGACTCGTCGGATCGACCGGCCGGCTCGAGTTCATCGACCCGCAGGGCCAGCAGCTGACCGATGGCCAGGACATTACCGCCCTCCTGGAAGACGGAGCCGTCGGCGTCCTCTTCGACGGCGGTGAGATCGACGTCGCCAGCGTCACGCCGGCGGTGGACGGCAACATCATCGGCGTCCAGTTCACGCTCAGCGACGAGGCGAGCGAGACCTGGTGCAGCTTCACGACCGCGAATACCGGGCGGCCCGGACCGATCGCCCTCGACGGCGAGGTCATCACGGTTCCGAACATCCAGAACGCGATCTGCGGCGGCCAGACGATCATCACCGTCGGACCGCAGACCCCTGAGAACGAGGTCGAGCGGACCGAGCTGTACAACACCCTTCGCTTCGGTGCGCTGCCGATCTCGCTGACCGAGCAAGGCGTCGAGACGATCGACCCGACGCTCGGCGCGGACTTCCTGGTGCAGGCGCTGATCGCGGGCGCGGTCGGCCTCACGCTGGTGCTCGTCTTCATGATCGCCTACTACCGGCTGCCGGGCGTCCTGGCGGCGATCGCGCTGATCTTCTACACGCTCGTCGTGTACGCGGTCTTCCGCACGATTCACGTGACGCTGACCTTGGCCGGCGTGGCCGCCTTCATCCTCTCGATCGGTATGGCGGTCGACGCGAACATCCTCATCTTCGAGCGCATGAAGGAGGAGATCCGCGCCGGCAAGACGCTCGGCCCAGCCATCGAGGCCGGCTTCAACCGCGCCTGGTCGAGCATCCTCGACTCGAACGTCGCGAGCCTCCTCGTCGCCGGCTGGCTCTACTGGCAGGGGACGACCGTGGTGCGCGGCTTCGCGCTCGTGCTCATCGTCGGTGTGCTCGTCAGCATGTTCAGCGCCGTGACCGTCACCCGCACGATGCTGCGGCGCGTGATTCGCACGGGCTGGGGCCGCAAGATCGAGCTCTACCACGTGGAGCGCTGACCGATGTACGACATCGTCGGCAAGCGCAACTGGTTCTTCATCCTCAGCGCGATCCTCACGATCCCGGGGCTGATCTTCATCTTCCTGGGCGGGCTGAAGCCGTCGATCGACTTCACCGGCGGCACCGAGTGGGAGGTCCGCTACGCCGACGAGCCGTCGGCCGCGGAGATGACCGCGGCCCTCGAGGAGCTCGGCTACGAGGACGTCGTGATCACCGAGCTCGAGGACGGATACCTGCGCATCCGCACCGAGCCGATCGACCTGCTGCCGGCCGAGCTGCCGCTGCCGTCGCCATCCGGTTCGCTCGCGCCGTCGGCCAGCCCGAGCCCGACGCCGAGCGCATCGCCATCGGCCTCGCCGTCACCCTCGGGATCTCCGGGCGCCACCGGGTCGCCGACGCCGACCCCATCTCCGACTCCATCTCCGACCCCCACGCCGTCACCGACGCCAACGCCGGAGCCGACGCCGACCCCCGAGCCGACGCCGATCCCGATCGCCGAGGGCACGGAGTTCGCCGACCTCCAGGCCGAGCTGAGCGATCGGTTCGGCGAGGGTGACCCGCGGCTCGTGCGGACGGTCGGCCCGATCATCGGTGACGAGCTGATCCGGAGCTCCGCGATCCTGATCATCATCGGTGAGGCCTTCATCCTGGCCTACCTGTGGATCCGGTTCGGGTTCCGCTACGGGACGGCCGCCATCGTCTCGCTCCTCCACGACGTGCTCCTGGTCGTGGGCACGTTCGCCATCCTCGGCTACTTCTTCTTCCTCGAGTTCGACGCGCTGTTCGTGACCGCGCTGCTGACGATCATCGGCTTCAGCGTGCACGACACGATCGTCGTCTTCGACCGCATTCGCGAGAACCGCGTGCGCCATGCCGGCGAGCCGTTCGGCGCGATCGTCAACCACTCGATCCTCCAGACCGCCGGTCGCTCGATCATCACCTCGCTGACCGTGGTCGTGACGCTCGGCGCGCTGCTGCTGCTCGGCCCGCCGACGATCCGCACCTTCGCGCTGGCGCTCCTGCTCGGCGTGATCAGCGGCACCTACTCCTCGATCTTCAACGCCAGCCAGATCCTCGTGGCCTGGGACGAATGGGATCGGAAACGCAAGGCCCGCGTCAGGACGCCCGCCCGGACCTAGCCGGCGCGCGGTAACGGAACGCTAAGCGGCGGGTAAGCGGCCGAGGCTACGATGGCGCGGTGATCGTCCCGAGCCTCGAATGGGTGCTGCCGGAGCCGGTGCCGGAGCCTCCGGCCTTCGACGGTTTCGGTGCTCCGGTCGCAACGCTTCTGGCACGACGCGGCTTCCGCACCGATGACCAGCTCCAGCGCTTCCTCCAGGCAGGTGCCGGAGCCCTCCACGACCTCTCGCGCATGGCCGATGCGGACCGCGCCCTCGACCGGATCGATGCGGCGCTTCGAGCGGGGGAGCGGATCGCGATCTGGGGCGACTACGACGCCGATGGGATGAGTGCGATCGTCGTCTGGGTCGCCGCGCTGCGCCGGCTCGGCGCCGACCCGATCCGATACGTCCCGTCGCGGCTGGCCGAGGGGTACGGCCTCTCGGAATCCGGCCTGCGAGACCTCGCCGGGCGCGGCGTGAAACTGGTCGTCACCTGCGACTGCGGCGTCTCGAACGCCGTGGAGGTCGATGCGGCCGCGCGCATGGGCCTCGACGTCGTCATCACCGACCATCATCTGCCGCCGCCGGTCCTGCCGAGAGCCGCCGCCGTCGTCGACCCGCACCGACCCGACTGCGCGTATCCGGATCAGGACCTCACCGGAGCCGGCCTGTCGTACAAGCTGGCGGCCGCGCTGCTCGACCGGCACGGGCTTGGAGCCGAAGGCCTGGCGGCCGTGGCCGCCATCGGCACCGTGGCCGACGTCGCGCCGATGACCGGGGAGAGCCGGGCGATCGTCCGCCTCGGCCTCGACGAGCTATCCCGGACGCCGCACGCCGGCCTGCGCGCGCTCCTCGCGCGCGGCTGTGACGTCCCCGCCCAGCCGACCGCGCGCGACCTCGCCTACGGGGTCGTGCCGCGCATCAACGCCGCCGGGCGGATCGCCGACGCGGAGCTGGCGATCAACCTGATGCTCGAGGAGGACCCCGCGCGCGCCCAGCTCCTTTCCGACGAGCTCGAGGCCGTCCACGAGCGCCGTCGCGAACTGACGAAGGACGCTGTCGAGGCCGCCCGCGCGCTGGTCGGGGAGCAGGGGACGGCCCCACTGGTCGTCCGCGACGACGCGTGGGCGCCGGGCCTCGTCGGGTTGGTCGCGGGCCGCCTGTCGGACAGCCTCGCCCGACCGGTGGCCGCCGCGACGCTGGTCGGCGACGAGGTGCGCGGCTCGGTCCGCGCGCCGGCGGACTTCCACGCCGCCGCGGCTCTCGAGGCCTGCTCCATGCTCCTCACGAAGCGAGGCGGTCACGCCGCGGCCGGCGGCTTCAGCATGCTCCCGACGTCGTGGGAGGCGTTCTCGGCGGCCTTCGCCGCGCTGCCGCGGCCGTTCCCGACGGGCGGGGCCTCGGAGCCCGTGCGTCCGGGGCGCGTCGTCGTCGATCTCGTGCTTCCCGCGCGCCTCGTGGACTGGACGCTCTCCGAGCAGCTCGCGCGTCTCGAGCCCTACGGTCCCGGCCACGTCGAGCCGGTCCTGGCGGTGACCGGGATGGTGCTCACGGAGGCGCGGCGTCTCGGCGAGCGGGAGCAGCACGTTGCGCTGCGGATGCGGCGCGGGCTCGAGACGTTCGACACGATCGCGTTCGGGCTCGAGCCGGATCGGCCACTGCCGGAGCCGGGTGATGCGGTCGACCTCGTCGGAACGCTCGAGCGCGACGACTTCGGCGGGATGCCCCGCCTGCGGCTGCGGGTCGTCGACTTCGCCGACCGGCGGGCGAGCCCGCTGATGTCGCGTCGCCTGCCACCGGTCCTGGCACGGGCCGGATGAGCGCCCTCGAGCGGCTTCGGACCCGGCGAGCGCGGGTCGCCTCGCCGCTCTGCCTCGGCATCGATCCGCACCCCGACCGGCTCCCCGACGGGCTCCAGCCGACCGCCGACGGGATCGAGACCTTCGCGCGCGCGCTTGTCGAGGCAGCGGCGCCACACGCGTGCGCGGTGAAGATCAACGTCGCCTTCTTCGAGGCCCTCGGCTCGGCCGGCTGGGCGGCCCTCGAGCGGGTCCGCGCCGACGTGCCCCGAGACGTCCCGTGCATCCTCGACGCGAAACGCGGCGACATCGAGACGAGTGCCGAGCGCTACGCGGCCGCACTGTTCGGGCACCTGGACGCGGACGGCGTGACCGTGTCGCCGTACCTCGGCGAGGACGCGGTCGAGCCGTTCCTGGCGTCCGGCGACCGGCTCGTCTACCTGCTGGCCCGGACGAGCAACCCATCGGCGGGGCGCTTCCAGTCGCTCGTCGCCGACGGCGAGCCGATCCACCTCCACGTCGCGCGCTGGGCGGCGGAACGCTGGACCGACGGTCGCGTCGGGCTGGTCGTCGGGGCTACGGCACCGGACGAGCTGGAACGGATCCGGGAGGCGGTTCCGGGCCCTGCGTTCCTCGTTCCGGGCGTCGGCGCGCAGGGGGGAGACGCCGGCGCAGCGGCACGGATGGCGGACGGGGAGTGGGCGCCGGGCCTCGTCAACGTTTCGCGGGGTATCGCGCTGGCGTCGAGCGGTGCCGACTGGCAGGCCGCCGCGGCGGCGGCGGCATCGGTCCATTCCGGCCGGCTGGCAGAGGCGGTGCTACACTCGAAGGCCAGCCCCGTGCGTACGGGAGAGATCGGAGGTTCCTGAAAGAGATGCTGCCGATTCCCGGACCCTGGGAGCTCATCCTGCTGCTGGTGATCGTGCTGATCATCTTCGGCCCCGGCAAGCTGCCTGACATCGGCAACGCCGTCGGGAAGGGGATCCGTGAGTTCCGCAAGGCCTCCAGCGACCTGGAGGAGTCGGTGCGCGGCGAGCCGCGACGCACGAGCACGCCGGCAGAGGAGCCGCCCTCGGGCGACGGTTCGGACCGCACCCACTGAACTCGCGACGTGACGCGTCGGCCGCGATGACGGGCGACGAGGACACGATGAGCCTCCTCGAGCACCTCGAGGAGCTGCGCAACCGGATCATCGTCATCGGCATCGCCGTGCTCGTCGCGGGCGTGGCCGGCTTCTTCCTGGCCGACCCGATCATCGCCCTGCTCCGCGCGCCACTCGACGACAGCGGCGCCGAGCTGATCCAGACCGGGGTCGGGGAGGCGTTCGGGGTGACGATCCAGCTGGCGCTGGTCACCGGGATCGCCTTCGCGATGCCGGTGGTCCTCTACGAGATCTGGGCTTTCGTGACGCCCGGCCTGACCCGCCGAGAACGCCGCATCGTCTGGCCGCTGCTCGGGGTGGCGGTCCTGCTGTTCGCGGCCGGCGTCGCGCTCGGGTACGTGCTGCTCCCGCTGGCGATCGGCTTCCTGCTCGACTTCCAGATCGAGGGCGTCGCGCCGCTGCTCGGCCTCGGCGACTACATCGGCTTCGTCACGCTCTTCCTCTTGGCGTTCGGCATCGCCCTCCAGTTCCCGGTCATCCTCTACATGCTGGCGCGCGTCGGGATCGTCAGCTACGCGTTCCTGTCGAGCCGACGCCGCTGGGTGATCCTGCTGATCGGCCTCTTCGCGGTGGTGATCACGCCGGGTGACATCGTCGTCGGCTCGTTCACGCTGGCGGTCGTGATGTACGCGCTCTTCGAGATCACCCTCCAGCTGATCCGGCTGATGGGCCGATAGCTTCGCCGGTGCCCGGGCGCGTCCTGCTCCTGACCGATGCGCGCACCGATGCGCACGCCTCGCCCGGGCACCCGGAGCGCCCCGCGCGCCGCGAGGCGGCCGCGTCCGGGGTCCGGGATGCCGCGGGCGTAGGGCTCGTGGAGGAGACGCCGGAACCCGCCACCGATGCCGACATCACGCGGATCCACGACCCGGACTACCTGGCGCTGCTGACCGATGCGGAGGAGCGAGGTGGGGGATGGCTGGATCCGGACACGTACCTCGTGCCCGGCTCGATGGTCGCCGCGCGGCTGGCCGCAGGCGCCACGCTGCGGGCGGCCCGGGCGGCGATCGACGGCGAGGCCGAAATCGCGTTCGCCGTCGTGCGGCCGCCCGGCCACCACGCCGGACCGATGCGCGGCACCGGGTTCTGCCTCCTCAACAGCGTGGCGATCGCGGTGGCCGCGTTGCGGGCCGACGGCATCGCCCAGCGCGTGGCGATCGTCGACTGGGACGTCCACCACGGCGACGGGACGCAGGCGATCTTCCACGGCGACGCCGACCTCATCTACACCTCGACCCACCAGTACCCGTTCTACCCCGGCACGGGGCCCGCGGGCGACGACGGCGGGGGCGTGGCGCGCAACCATCCGCTCGACGCCGGGGACGGGGACGACCCATTCGTCGCCGCCTGGCGCGACGTGCTGCTCCCGGCGGTCGAGGCATTCGAGCCCGACGCCGTCCTCGTCTCCGCCGGCTACGACGCCCACGCCGCCGACCCGCTGGCCGAGCTGACGGTGACCGAGGACGGGTACGAGGCGGTGGCGCGCGCCCTCGGAGCGACGGCCGCTCGGCTGGGGCTTCCGGGCGTGGCGCTGACCCTCGAGGGCGGATACGACCTCGACGCGCTGCGTGCGTCGGTCGCGGCGACCGTGCGCGGCCTGCTGGACGGTCGGGACGGAGCGTGAGCGCGGCTATACTCGGATCGCGTTCGAGCATGGAGGGGACCGTGGAACCCGCCGCGTCCACCGAGACCGCGCCCGATCCGCGGGCGAGCACCGATCGGGGGTCGGTTTCGCCGCGCTCCGATGCGGATCTCGAGCACCTGCTCGTCATCAGCGGCCTCTCGGGCGCGGGCAAGAGCCAGGCGGGCAAGGTCTTCGAGGACCTTGGCTACACGGTCGTCGACAACCTGCCGCCTGCGCTGCTCGAGAACTTCCTGGCGCTTCGCCGCGCAGACGCCGAGCGGTACCGCCGTTCGGCGCTCGTGCTCGACATCCGGGCCGGCGACCCGGCGCCCGCCATCGAACGGGCGGCGGCCGCACTCGACGGCGATCGGCCCGGCTTCGAGGTCATCTTCCTGGAGGCGAGCGACGCGACCCTGGTCAATCGGTTCAGCGAGACGCGGCACCGGCATCCGCTCGATGCACGCAGCGGGGTGCAGGCCTCGATCGCCGAGGAGCGCCGGCGCCTGGCACGCACCCGAGAGCTCGCCGATCACGTGCTCGACACGTCGGGCCTCTCCATCGGTCAGCTCAAGGACCGGCTGTGGTCGCTCGTCCCACACGTCGCGACGACGAACGAGCTGCGCGTCGACATCGTGACCTTCGGCTTCAAGTACGGGATCCCGCTCGAGGCCGATCTCGTCTTCGACGTGCGCTTCCTCACGAACCCGTACTGGGACCCCGAGCTGAAGCCGCTCTCCGGGCTCGAGTCGAAGGTTCGCGACTTCGTCCTCCAGCAGCCCGCCGCGAACCGATTCCTCGAGCTCGTCACCGAGCTGCTGGCGCTGACCGCGCCGGCCTACCGCGCCGAGGGCAAAGAGCAGCTTCGCCTTGCGCTCGGCTGCACCGGGGGCTATCACCGATCGATTGCGCTGGCCGAGGAGCTCGCGCGGCGCATCGGTGAGCTGCCGGACCTCTCGGTCAGCGTCTTCCACCGGGAGCTGGAGCGATGAAGGGACCGCGGCTGCCGCGCTGGATGTACCCGGGGATGCACATCAAGCGCTGGTTGTTCCTGCTCTTCGTCGGGATCGCGATCCTCGGGCTGGGCGCCGCGATCTTCATCCGTGACCTGTATCGGACCAACGCGGCCGATGAGATCGCAATCGTGTACTGGCTCACCGGGGCGTGGCTGGAGCCGCAGGTCCGCGCGGCCCTGGTGGCGTTGCTCGGGCTCGCCCTCACCGGGGTCGGCATGTGGGGACTCATGCGCTCGGTCGTCTCGCCGTTCGTCGGGCGCAACGACAGCGTCCTCGAGGTGCTCTACACGAAGCGCTACCTCGCGCGCGGGCCGCGGATCGTGGCGATCGGCGGCGGGACCGGCCTCTCGACGCTGCTGCGCGGGCTGAAGGGGTATAGCGCCAACATCACGGCCGTCGTCGCGGTCGCCGACGACGGCGGCAGCAGCGGGCAGCTGCGGCAGCAGCTCGGGATCATCCCGCCGGGCGACATCCGCAACTGCATCGCGGCACTCGCCGACGCCGAGCCGCTGATGACCCAGCTCATGCAGTACCGCTTCCCGGCCGGTTCGGGCCTCGACCACCACGCGTTCGGCAATCTCTTCATCGCGGCGATGACTGCCGTGACCGGCGACTTCGAGGAAGCCGTGCGCGAGTCGAACCGCGTGCTCGCCGTCCGCGGCCAGGTGCTGCCGGCCACGAGCGTGCCGCTGAACCTGTCGGCACAGCTCGTCTCGGGTCGCACGCTGCACGGGCAGGTCGCCATCGCCACGGCCGAGGAGCCGATCGAGCGCGTCTTCATCGAGCCGGCCGACGTGCGCGCGAACGGCGAGGCCCTCGAGCGCATCCTCGAGGCCGACATGATCGTCCTCGGTCCGGGCTCGCTGTTCAGCAGCGTGCTCCCGAACCTGTTGATCTCCGACGTCCGCGACGCGCTCGCCGCGGCGCCCGGGATGAAGGCGTATGTCTGCAACGTCGCGACGCAGCCCGGTGAGACGCAGTCGATGACGGCATCGGCCCATCTCGAGGCGCTCTTCGCCCACGTCGGCGAGGACCTCGTCGACTACGTGATCCTCAACCGCAACAACGACGCGCGACGCCCGGAGGGTTGGCGCGCCGAGCCGGTCGAGGTGGACGTGCGGCGGCTCGAGGAGCTGCCGGTGGTCATCGTCGAGGAGGACGTCATCGATCCGGCCAACGCCCACCGTCACGATCCGGCCAAGCTCGCGGCCGCGCTCATGCGGCTGCTCCAGGAGGACCGGATCTCGCGGCCGCGGACGCGTCGCATCGGCCGCCAGGCGGCCTCCGCCTCCTGACCGTCGCGGTGCTCCTGGCCGGCGAGGTCAAGGGCGAGCTGGCGCGCATCCAGCCGGCGCGCGCGTGCGATCGCCGCGCCGAGCTGATCGGCCTCGTCTACGGATCGTCGGGCGATACGCTGCGAACCCTGGACCACGCCACGGCGCGGACGGCGGTGCACCTGGCCTCGTCGCTCGGATTGCCGGTGGCGTCCCCGCGGGCGGTGGTTTCGGACCGGACGAGCGTTGGGGCACGGCATCACCTCGTCGTCGAGCTCGACCGGCATGCCCTCGGCGAGTGGTCGTGGGAGGCGGCGCCGGCCTGCGACCGTCGCGCATTCCTGCGCGGCGTGCTCCTCGGCTCGGGCTCGATCTCGTTCGGCGCCGGCGGCCCGCACGTCGAGTTCGTCCTGGCCGGCCGGGATGCGGCGGAGGAGCTGCAGTCGGCGCTCGCCTCGCTCGAGGTGCGAGCTCTGCGGACCGAGCGCCGCGGCCGCCACGTCGTCTATCTGAAGGGCCAGGAGGAGATCGTCGCCCTGCTGCGGCTGGTCGGCGCCAACCGCGGGGTGCTCGAGCTCGAGACGCACCGCGTCGGTCGCGACGTCCGCTCGCGCCTGAACCGCCTGCTCAACGCCGAGCAGGCGAACCTGGGTCGCACGGTGCGCGCGGCCGACCGCCAGCTGTCGGCGATCGACCGGCTTGAGGCCGATGGCCGCCTCGTGGGACTGGCGCCTGCGCTGCGCGAGACCGCGGCGATGCGCCGCCGCATGCCCGATGCCGACCTCGATACGCTGGGCGCGGCGCTCGGCGTGACCCGATCGGCCGTGAACCATCGCCTGCGCCGGCTCGTCGAGCTGGCCGGCCCCGAGGAGGACTGATGCGCCGACCCGTCGTCGCGGGCAACTGGAAGATGAACCCTCCGACCCTCGAGGAGGCGCTTGCGCTGGCCGAGGCGGTGGAGCTGGAGGCGGTCGAGGTGCCGCGGGTCACGACCGTGGTCTGCCCGCCGACGATCTTCCTGCGCGACGTGGCGCGCGCCGTCCCGAACCTCCACGTCGGTGCCCAGACGATGCATCACGAGGAGCGCGGCGCGTTCACCGGCGAGACGAGCCCGCTGATGCTTGATGGGGTCGCCACCTTCGTCATCCTCGGCCACTCGGAGCGGCGCCAGTACGACGGTGAGACCGACGAGGCGGTCGGACGTAAGGTCGCCTCGGCCGTCGCACACGGTCTGCGGCCGATCGCCGCAGTCGGGGAGCGGGCTTCCGAGCGCCAAGCCGGCCAGACCGAGGCCGTCGTCGAGCGACAGGTTCGCGCGGCGCTGGCCGGTCTGGATCGGCTGGCGAGGCACCGGGCTGGTCATCGCGTACGAGCCGGTCTGGGCGATCGGCACCGGCGACGCCGCGACCGGCTCGGACGCCCAGGGCGTCGCGGCACAGATCCGGGGCATCCTGCGCGAGCTCGACCCGGCGGCCGCGGACGAGATCCCGATCCAGTACGGCGGCAGCGTGACCGATGCGAACGCCGCCGAGTTCTTCACCCAGCCCGACATCGACGGCGCCCTCGTCGGCGGCGCGTCGCTGAAGGCGGAGGTCTTCGGCGCGATCCTGCGCGCCGCATCGGTCGCCAGCGAAGCATGACGGTCGTCCTCGTGGTGCTCGACGGGTTCGGGCTGAGCGACGATCCGTCGCGCAACGCCCTGCTCGCGGCACCGATGTGGAACTGGAACCGCTTCCTCGCCGAGTGGCCGCACTGCCGGCTCGAGGCATCCGGCGAGGCGGTCGGCCTGCCGGCCGGGCAGATGGGCAACAGCGAGGTCGGTCATCTGAACCTCGGGGCCGGGTTCCGCGTGCTCCAGGACTTGCCGCGCATCAGCGCCGCGATCGACGACGGCTCGTTCTTCGAGAACGCCGCACTGAACGCGGCCTGCGAGCGGGTGCTGGCCAGCGGCGCACGCCTCCACCTGATGGGGCTCGTCGGCCCCGGCGGGGTGCACGCTGTCGACGAGCATATCGTGGCGATCGTCGAGCTTGCCGCCCGCCGTGGGCTGTCACCCGACCGGCTGCTCGTCCACGCCTTCACCGATGGCCGCGACACGCCGCCGCGCTCCGCCGACGCCTTCCTCCCCGAGCTGGAGGCGCGCTTCGGGGGCCGCGCGACCGTCGCGAGCGTTATCGGCCGCTACTGGGCGATGGATCGCGACCGCCGGTGGGACCGCACGCAGCACGCGTACGACGCGATCGTCCACGGGATCGGTCTTCGTGCGCCGACGGCGGCCGCTGCCATCGCCGATGCCTACGCCCGCGACGAGGGCGACGAGTTCATCCAGCCGACGCTGGTCGACGGGATGGCTCCGGTGATGCTTGGTGACGCGGTCATCCACCTGAACTTTCGCGCCGATCGCGCCCGCCAGCTGACCCACGCGCTCGCGCAGCCGTCCTTCGACCGCTTCGACCGCGGGCGGAGCGGGGCCGTTCGACGTCACCACGCTCACCGAGTACCAGGCGCCGGACGAGCTGCCGGTGGCGGTCGCCTTCCCGCCGCTCGTCATCGACTCGCTGGCCGCGCACCTCGCCCGCCTGGGGAAGCGCCAGCTCCACGTCGCCGAGACCGAGAAGTACGCCCACGTCACCTACTTCTTCAACGGCGGCATCGAGGATCCGTTCCCCGGCGAGGAGCGCATCCTCGTGCCCTCGAACCGCGAGGTCCCGACCTACGACCTCGCCCCGGAGATGAGCGCCGGACCGATCACCGATGCCCTGATCACCGCGCTCGGCCGGCACGAGCACGACTTCATCGTCGCCAACTACGCGAACGCCGACATGGTCGGCCACACCGGCATCTGGTCCGCAGCGGTCGAGGCCGCCAACGTCCTCGACGGAGTGCTCGGCCGCCTGGCTCGCGCCGCGCTCGGCGAGGGAGCGGCGCTCGTGATCACCGCCGATCACGGCAACATCGAGGAGATGCGCGACGAGTCCGGCGACCCGCAGACAAAGCACACGACCGCCCCGGTGCCGCTGGTGCTCGTCTCGGAGGCGCATGCCGGCGCCCGACTGCGCGACGGCGAGCTGGCCGACGTCGCGCCTACCCTCTGCGAGCTTCTCGGCATCCCGCCCGGCCCGGAGATGACCGGCCGCTCGCTGCTGGTGCGCTAGGGTATAGATGGTATATACGCCGACGTCCGGCATCGGTTTTGCTAGACTGCGCCGGCCATGACCAACGCCATCCTCATCGCGCAGATCATCCTGGCCATCGCGCTGATCGCGTCGATCCTCCTTCAGCAGCGCGGCACCGGCCTCGGTGGCGCATTCGGTGGGGAAGTGACCGCCTATCGCAGCCGGCGCGGGATCGAGCGCACGCTCTTCCGCCTCACGATCGTGCTGGCCGTCCTCTTCGTCGCTTTCAGCCTGCTCAACCTCCTGCCGCAGGCCTGATCCGGCGCGGACCCGTGCTAGAATCGGCGGCGCACTCGGGATTCGTTCCGCGTGCGAGCGTGCCGAGGTGGCGGAATAGGTAGACGCGCATGGTTCAGGACCATGTGACCGCAAGGTCGTGTGGGTTCAAGTCCCTCCCTCGGTACCAACCTCATGCCCAGGTGGCGGAATTGGTATACGCGCACGTTTGAGGGGCGTGTGGGGAAACCCATCCGGGTTCAAGTCCCGGCCTGGGCACCACCTTTCTTCGCTTGACCGATGCGCCGCTCGCTTCCCGCGAGCGGCGTTCGTCATTTCATCGGCTACGATGCCGCGCGGGCGGTTAGCTCAGCTGGTCAGAGCACCTCGCTTACAACGAGGATGTCGGGGGTTCGAGTCCCTCACCGCCCACCAGACTCACCCGCAGCGCCTACCTATCAGGCGTCTCTTCAACTCTCGGCACCGCGTGGTGCGGGTCGAAAACGGCCCGATCCCCGATGGGTCGCTGTAGCTCCACCTGTAGCTCGATTGGATGACCTCGGTCGGAGCCTGGGGCGAACACGAATCGGAACGACTGGACCGTGATCGTGACGGAGTCGTCGGTCTCGGCGACTCCAGTCACTCGAGTCTCTACTCCCGGCCCACTCAAGGTTCCGACCGTTAGCGTGTCATCGTCTTCAACGATGTAGTAGTCGACGACATGAGGCTGACCACCGGGCCGGAAGAGAGCGAACCCCACAACCAGGACCGCCACCCCAAGTAGGAGGATCCCGACAAACAACCAGGGTCTGGCCACGGCGCTACGGCTGCACCTTAACGGTGCCCGGTAACGCCTGTACCGGATGCTGAATGTCGGTGAAGTAGTTGTCGCAGAAGAATGCTGCAGCGAAGCCCCCGCTGTGAACGCCCTTCGCAGCGACACCGGTGCCGTAGATGGTGAACACTGGCGATCCCGAGTCGCCGTCTGTCGTACAGGAGCCTAGCTTCCGACCGAAGACCATATTGTCGGCCCATGCGCCCTCGTCCCAGTAAAAGACGTTCATGCCCACTGTGTGCACCCAGTAGTCGCAGACTTCGCCGCTCGTCGCGCCGCTAACACAGTAACCGTCATTCGGAAGCGACCACCTCGCCCACACGAGTTTTACGGGATCCCCTTCGGTCGAATTGGCTCCGCCACGCCACATCCACGCGGTCGCATGTCTGTTGGGCCACGCGCGAATGAGGGCGACATCGCCCCGCTGCATCGTTTGACCCGGATACGGCACGGTTCCCTCATTGGTCACCCAATTCTCGAATTCGACGTCGCCGATCGTCATGTTGTGCATTGTCTTGACCGTCTGACCGACGGTTGAATGGCAGTGGGCCGCCGTGAGAACACCCTCCCATGCGGACCCATTAGCCCAGGAGAACGCCGTGGTGCAACCAGACGTGAAGATGCGCGAGCCAGCGGTGAAGGGATTGACGTCCGCTTGACGGCTGATGTTTGACTCCGCCTTCTGGACGTTCGGATTCACCCTGACGGCAAGTGCCTCTGTCCCGAACCTCTCGGCGAGAACCTTGAAGAGCTCATCGTGAACTTCACTGACCGTCACAATGATGCGGCTGTTCTGCCAGTCTGGTTCGGTGGTGTAAATGAGTTCCTCGCCGGCAACTCCAGACCCGCGTACCGATGTGATCTCAAGCCCTAGCCGCTCCAACTCGCCCAATGAATGTTCGACCTGCCTCACTCGATGCGGTGTCGTGAGCTGAGCTGCAAAGGGTTCCAACAGGTCGAGCCCTCGGTCGGAGGCCTGGGAAAGCTCAAGCACCGTCCCCGAATCATCAACCCACGGGTAACCGACATCCTCCGGATGGTCCATCGCAAAGTCCAGTGCCGCGCCAATCGCAATTGCTTGAGCCTCATCGCGCGGAGTGAGTTGCATGGGTTCAAGCCCGACGAGCGCCAACCCTGTCCAGTGTCGCTCCTCATCGATCGCGTCCATGACGGCATGGCTCTGCTCTACGGAGAGCATTACCGCAACGAGTGTGAGAGCCAATCCGACTCGCATCAGCCTTCTGCGCACCCGGTGATCGGTCGATGACCGAGAGCCTGATGGGTGGTGGTTCATCGGTGCTGACCCTCCTTCGGCTCCCCACTGCGGCAATCCCAAGGCGAGACCTATCGCCTGCTAATTGCTGGTTCCCCCGCCCAGGGGCCGCCAGGAAGTCAAACGATACTGGACACCCTGACCAGCGAGCAAGGTCAAACCACCCAGGGAACCCCGCGCATTCGCGTCACAAACTCCGCCGACCCTTCTTTGGCGGAAGCGTTCAAGAGATGTCAGGCGCGGTCGTTCCGCGCGGCGGAATCGCATTCGCGAGTCCAAGCGGCCGAAGGGATCGGCGTCCCGGAAGAATTGGAGGCGACTCGTTGCGCAGGACGAAGGAGAGAGGCCGCAACGAAAGCCACGGGGAATAGGCGAACGCCACGAGGCGACGTGGATCCTACGTTCGCGAGCGTGGTCGTTGGGTTCGTGCGCGGGATCCGAGGCATGCTCTTCGGTGAGCGGTCCAAAGACTCACCAGATGACCCCGGTCCGGCTGCGTCACGGGTTCCGCGCCGCCCTCCCGACCAGTCAGGATCGGGCTCGGTCGCGCTGGCCGAGCCGACAACGGAGGAGACGGGCCTCGACCTCCACTCGGACCGCGAGCGCGGGACGGGACCGGGATGAAGGCTCGGGTGCGATCCACCGCGATTATCGGTCTGCTCCTGGCATTCGTGCTTGCCGGATGCAGCCTGTTCTTCGAGCAGGTTCGAGCCGCCGAAGTGTGCGCCGATGTCGCGGCGACCAGCGGCGAGGAGCATGTGGTGGGAGGCGCCTTCGCGACGACGATCGAAGCGTTCCACCCCGCCTAAGGCGCCGCCGGCCGCTCCGGCCGGCGAGGCGCCCAAGAGCTTCGACCGTGCCGCGATCGCCGTCGTCAACGGTGAGCAAGTCTTCCTGATGGCCGGCTACCAGGATCGGCTGGAGATCTCGCCCCCGTAGCCCGGCTACATCCGCTGGAGCGCACCCTGGCGAGCCGCCTCGACCGAGGCTCCCGACTCGCGCCGGGCCATCCGCCGCAGGACGGCGGGCGCAACGAGGATGCCGGCGAGCGCCCACGCCCCGAGGACGGCGACCATCTCCGGCAGGCGCCACACCTGGCCGATCTCGATGGCGGCGGCCGCATCGGGCAGGAAGACGAACCGCATGCCGACACCGATCCAGTACGTCGGCAGCACCTGGCCGATGACTTGGACCCACTCGGGCAGCGACTGGAGCGGAACGAGGATGCCGGACACGACCGCCATGCCACCGATGATCAGGAACCCGATGCCGCCCACCACGCGAGGGCTGCGCACGAGCGAGCCGATGACGACGCCCGCCGGCAGCACCGCCAGCAGGCCGAGCACGACGACCACGACGAACACCGCCCAGCGCAATGGATCGTCGACGACCAGTCCGGGGAACAGGATGAAGCCGGGGACGAGGATCAGCGCGATGCCCAGGAACGTCTCGAGCGACGCCTGCGTCAGCACGCCGGTGACGTAGCCGAGGATGCCGTGCGGCACCGCCTTGGCTCGCAGGACCGTGCCGTCCTCGCGTTCCGCCGCGAGGTAGTAGGCCGGGCCGATCGCGGCGGCCGCGATCATCAGGCCCAGGAAGCCCGGCAAGGCCACGACGGCCAGCGACAGGTCCGTGCCCTCGACGACCTCGTTGCGGTTGAGGATGAGGATCGCCAGCGGGATCCCGTTCCAGATCACCGTGTTCCAGATCCCGTCGGCGGTGGTGATGATGTGGCGGAACATGATCCAGCCGCGCTCGAGGCCGATGCGGACGCCGTGGAGTGCGCGCGAGCTCATGCGTCCGGCGCCTCGTCACGGCGGACCATCGCCAGGTACGTGTCCTCGAGGCTGGCACGGCGAACCTCGAGCTCCTCGACCTCGCCGCCGTCGCCGAGGAGCGTGCGGACGAAGGCGGTCGCATCGGTCGTCGTCTCGGTGTGGCGGGCGCCATCGCGCATCCAGCGAACCTCCGCAGACGTCGAGACGCTCCGCGCCAGGTCGTCGACGGTTCCATCGGCCACGATTCGGCCGCTTGCCAGGATGACGATCCGGTCCGCGAGCTTCTCGGCCTCGTCGAGGTCATGGGTGGTCAGGAAGATCGTCGTCTCCTCGCCGTCCGACAGGCCGCGGACGAGCGCATGGAAGTCGCGGCGCGCCTCCGGATCGAACCCGGCGGTGGGCTCGTCGAGGAACAGGAGCTCAGGTCGACCGATGAGGCCGATCGCGACGTCGAGCCGCCGTCGCTGCCCGCCCGAAAGGGTCGAGATGCGCTGGTTCGCCTGCTCGGTCAGCCCGACGGTCTCGATCAGCTCGTCGACCGGCCGCGGCCGAGGCCGATCGGCGGTGGCGTACGGCTCGTAGAAGCGCCCGAGGTTGTGCAGGAGCTGCCGCACACGCCACTTCCCGTGGTCGCGCCACGACTGGAGCACGATCCCGACGCGCGCGCGCCAGTCCTCGTCGGCGTGCGCCGGATCGGCCCCGAGCACCTCGACCGCGCCGGCCGACGGCATCCGAAAGCCCTCGAGGATCTCGATGATCGTCGTCTTGCCCGCGCCGTTCGGCCCGAGCAGCGTGACCACCTCGCCGCGATTGACCGCGAAGCTCACGCCATGCAGGACGTCCTTCGTGCCGTACCGCATGCGAAGGTCGTTGACCGCGACGGCGGTCGCCGAGCCGGCACCGGTCAGGGACTCAGCCATCGCCGCCGACGATAGCATCGGCGGACGGGTCTCATGTACTGCCTGCAGACTCCAGCCGTGCGTCCGGAGCTGCGGGTCGGGCGCCGTCGGGCCTTTCGATATCATGCCAGCAAGCAAAACGTAGTCGCCCACGTTCGGAGGAACGGTCATCGAAGTCTTGGTTCTACTGTTGACCGCGATCTTGCCGATCATCCTCGTCTTCCTCCTGATCTACATCGCCGTGCGCCTGGCCATCCGCCACGAGCATCGCAATCACGAGGACCGCTGAGGGCCGCCTGTTAGCATCTGCTGAGTCAACTCCCGTGCTCGAGGAGCCCCTGCATGGAACTGTGGCTGATCATCCTGCTGATCGCCGTCGCGGTGATCGCCGTCTTCCTGATCTTCACGTACAACGCGCTCGTCCGGCAGCGCAACCTCGTCGACGAGGCGTGGAACCAGATCAGCGTCCAGCTCAAGCGCCGGCACGACCTGATCCCGAACCTCGTCAACGCGGTCAAGGGCTACATGGACTTCGAGCAGGAGACCCTGACGAAGGTCATCGAGGCCCGAAGCGCGGCCGTCTCCGCCCAGCAGGGCGGTCCCGCGAACGCCGGCCAGGCCGCGCAGGCGGAGAACTTCCTGACCGGCGCCCTGCGTCAGCTGTTCGCCCTGGTCGAGAACTATCCCGACCTCAAGGCGAACCAGAACGTCCTCGAGCTCCAGGAGGAGCTGACGACGACCGAGAACCAGATCGGCTTCAGCCGGCAGCACTACAACGCCACCGTCCGCGAGTTCAACACCTCGGTCCAGACCTTCCCGACCGTGCTGATCGCCGGCATGTTCGGCTTCCGCGAGCGTGACTACTTCCAGATCGAGGAGGCCGACACCGCGGTGCCCGAGGTGAACCTGCGCACGACCTGATCCAGACCTGACCGATCAGCCGATGAGCGCCTCGGCGCGGCTGACACCGACCACCTTCTTTCGCGAGATCGATCGCAACCGGCGCCGGAGCTGGCTGCTGGTCCTCGTCGTGGTGCTCGTGCTCGGGCTGCTCGGCGGCGCCGTCGGCTACGCGACGGGGTTCGGCTGGGGCGGCCTCGTCCTCGCGGTCGGCGTGGCCACGGCCCTGAGCATCGGCTCCTGGTTCGCCGGCGACGCGCTGGTCATGGCCACGAGCGGGGCTCGCGAGATCGATCGGGCCAACCCGGCCGAGCCGCTCAAGCAGTTCGTCAACGTCGTCGAGGAGATGCGCCTGGCCGGCGGGCTCCCGCCGCCGCGCCTGTGGGTGATCGACGACTCGGCGCCGAACGCCTTCGCCACCGGCCGCGACCCGGAGCACGCCAGCGTGGCGGTCACGACCGGCCTGCTCGACAAGCTCGACCGCGAGCAGCTCCAGGGCGTCATCGGCCACGAGATGAGCCACATCGGCAACCTCGACATCCGGTTCTCGCTGCTGGTCGGCGTCCTGGTCGGCAGCATCGCGCTGCTGGCCGACTGGTTCCTGCGCTTCACCTTCTGGGGCGGCGGACGGCGCAGCAGCAGCGACTCGGACCGCGGTGGTGGGGGAGCCGCGGCGTTGATCTTCGTGCTGGCGATCGTGCTGGCGATCGCGGCCCCGCTCATCGGCCGGCTCGTGCAGGCGGCGGTCAGCCGCACGCGTGAGTCTCTGGCCGATGCGACCGCCGTCGAGCTGACGCGCAACCCGGTCGGCCTCGCGCGCGCGCTGCGCACGATCAGCGACGACCGCGACGTGCTCGAGGTCGCCAACCGCGCGACGCAGCACCTCTACATCGTGAACCCGATCAAGTCGTTCGAGGAGCGGGCGAAGTCGCTGTGGGACACCCATCCGCCGATCGGGGATCGGATCCGCCAGCTCGAGAGCATCGCGGGCCAGATGGGACCGACGACGGGACGGTGATGGCCGATACACCGCGGCCGACCGCGGTCACGCTCGCGGGCTGGGTCCTGATCGCGGACGCGGCGATCTCGGCCGTGGTCATCCTCGTCACGGCCGTTGCCGCCACGCCGACGCCCATCGGGGTGCGCATCGCCGGCACGCTGACGCTGCTCGGGATCGCAGCGCTCGAGGCCTGGATCGGGCGCAGCGTCCTGAACCGGCGCCGATGGTGGCTCGGCATCGGCTTCACGGGACTCTTCCTGCTCCTCTCGATCGCCTTCCCGCCGTGGAGCGGCGATCCATCGCAGTCGCCCGCATCCCTGGCGTACCGGATCGCGGCCCTGCTGGCGTGGCTGTTCGTGTTCGTCGCTCTGCTCTGGCATCGGCAGTGGTTCAACGACCGGCGGCGCGAGGTTGCGACCGGCTGAAGGCATCGGTATTCTTGCGGCCGTTCCCGACCGACCCGCGCGCCGAGGTAGCTCAGTCGGTAGAGCACTGGACTGAAAATCCAGGTGTCGCCAGTTCGATCCTGGCCCTCGGCACCACCCGCATCGCTGGGTGGGCGGTACAATCGGGAGCACTGGCGGGCGGAAGTGGCTCAGTTGGTAGAGCATCACCTTGCCAAGGTGAGGGTCGCGGGTTCGAGTCCCGTCTTCCGCTCCATTTTCATGTCCGGCTGGTTGCCCCAGGACCGACCTGCTAGCGTGAGGCGTGGCGCTTGCCCCGTCGTCTAGTGGGAGGACAGCGGACTTTGGATCCGTTAACGGTCGTTCGAATCGACCCGGGGCAGCCAAACATGTGACCGGTGGCGACGTGCCCGAGTGGTTCAGGGAGCGGTCTGCAAAACCGCGTACACGGGTTCGATTCCCGTCGTCGCCTCCACATTCTGAGCACGAATTTGGGCCGAATCGCTAACCTGAGCGCTCCGACCCTTTCGATTGACAGCCTATTTGACAGCCTAGGTCGCAAGGCCCTCGCGGTTTGCGAGCCGGGTCAGCGGGTCGTCAGCCGGGCGAGCACCTCCGCGACCGCGTCGCCGGCTTGATTGGGCGTCGCAAGTGGCAGTTCGATGTGCGCATCGGCCGCCCCCAGCAGCATCGCGTTATAGGGCATGCCCAGGGTATCGCCCGACGCCCGCATATCGCTCCGGAACAGGACGACGGGCTTGCCCACCCCATAGGCGTAGCCGCATTCCCAGGAGGTGCCGGAGTCCGGGTCGGGCCCGTCCATGATCGCGACGACCGCGTCGGCCCAGTCCACACCCGCGAGGTCCTTGCGGAAGATCGCCTCGAAGGTGTTGCTGGCGGCCGGGTGGAGGTGAGGGACAAAGACCTCGTGACCCGCGGCCTCAAGGCGCGCGGCCAGCGCCTCGTTCCACGTGCGCTCGGGCGTCGTGAACAGGGGACCGGCGAGATAGAGCTTCATGGGCGAGCAGGGATGCCGCTATCTGCTCGTCTACGCCGGCCGGGTACGCGGCGTCTGAGCGTTACCCGCATCCTGAGCTACGATGGAGGGGCGGCGCGTCGGGATCGCGGCGGCTTCCGCACCTTCGTTCGCGCCAACAGCGCAGAGAGCAGGAGGAGTGCGGCGCCGACAGGCCAAGCCAGCGTCAGCAGTGGGCTGGGCGGGGCGGCCGCCACGTCTGGCACGACCGGACCTGCCGTCGCCGCGGGTGCCGGTGCGGCGGCGACCGGGAAGCCGGTCGACGCCGTGCATGTCCCCTCGACCTCCGTGGCAACGACGCTCCATAGCCCGTCCTCGCCCGCCTGCGGTGTGACATCGGTGATGAAGTACCCGGTGTTGCCGAATGCATCAGCCGCCGTGACGGTCTCAGTGCGGACCTCGACACCGTCGACGCTGAATGCGAGGACGACATCGCCAGGTAAGAAGGTGAAGCCCTCGATCGAGACGACGTCCCCAATCTCGAGCCCGACAGGCGATCCGCCGGTGTCCGTCGAGATCAAGGCGCACCCGCCCGCTGCCACCGGCACTGGCAAATGCCCGATGGCGACGATGGCACTCAAGACAGACAGGCCCGAACGGAGCACCGGCGGGAGGCTCACGCCCGCATTATGCGCCAGCCCTGCCGGTGGACCGATGACGGAGGCCGCTTGGTGCTGCCCGCAGGTGGCCGCATCGGTGATAGGCGGTGTCGTACGCTTGCCGCCGAGCCGGAGTGGCGGAATGGCAGACGCAGCCGGTTTAAACCCGGCCGCCGCAAGGCATGGGGGTTCGAATCCCTCCTCCGGCACCACGACGATCGCCTAGCGGCGGCTGAACATCCGGCGCCGCTCGCGCTTCGCCGCGACCTGCGGCTGCTCGATGCCGATGACCGTCTGCGCCACGCGGCGCATCGCGATCGCGGCCGGGGACGTCGGCCGGCTGCTGACGAGCGGCACGCCCTCGTTGACCGATCGGATCATCTCGACTTCGGTGTAGGGAATCTCGGCCGCCGGCTTGGCGCGGAGCAGGTTCTCGATGTCGCGTGTTTTCAGCAGCTCCTTGGGGAAGACGTGGTTGATGACGATGTGCGTCCGCGCCCGCAGCGGCGTCGTCTCGGCCAGGAAGGCCATCAGCAGGCTCATCGCGCGGAGGGCAGCGAGCTCCGGAAAGAGGACGAAGACGTGGGCATCGGCCTGCTCCAGCAGCCAGACGCTGCGCGGGTCGAGGCGGCTGCCGAGGTCGACGAGGATGTGGTCAAACGACGGCTGCATCAGCTCGACGATGCGCTGGATGTGCTCGAGGCTGACGCGGAAATCGGCCTCCGGTCGGGCGGGCGCGGCGAGCACGTTCAGGCCGGAGCTGTGCGTGGTGAGGTAGGTGCGCGCCAGCTCGGGATCGGCCAGTGACGGGTCGTCGGTGGCGAGGCCGGCGAGGTCGTATCGCGGCGTGAGGTTCAGGTGGGTCGCGACCTGGCCGAACTGGAGGTCGAAGTCGATGAGCAGGACGCGCGACGGTGGCAGCACCCCGTTCGTCGACCCGCCGCGCGACGATCGCTTCAGCCCGGCGCCGCCGGCCAGGAGCACCGCCGTGTTGACGGCCAGGGTCGTGGTGCCGACCCCGCCTTTCGGGCTGAAGAACGCGATGATCTCGCCCCCGCCGCTGTGGGACGCAAAATCGGTGGCCGCGCGCCCGGTGCGGATGAGCAGCGCCTCGACGCGACCCGCGAGCTCATTTGGCAGGAAGCCGCCGGAGATGACGTCATCGGCGCCGGCCTCGAGGAACGCGATCCGCGCCTCGACGTCGTGTGCGGGCGCGACGATGAGGATCGGGGTGACCCGGCCGTCGCTGGCCGACCGCAGCGACGCGATGGCGCCGGACGCGGCGAGGCCCTCGGCGACGATCATGTCGACCGGGCTGCCGCGCATGGCAGCGACCGCATCGGCCGGGGTGGCGACGGCCGAGACGCGGTGACCAGCATCGGTGAGCGCCGTCTCGAGCTCAGTGCGGAGCTCCTGGGCTCGGGCGCAGACGAGAATCGTGTTCGGCGGCATGTGACTCGGCTTGGATCGGATGGGTCGCGAACTGGACGGCAGTATACGAGGCGCCCCCTGCGGTCGTTGCCGCCGCCCTCGGGAAGTGGCTATACTTGCTGCGCGCCTCCCAGTCGCGGAGGCGTGGTTCATGTCCTGTTCCTGAGCCCCCTCCTGCCGCGTCCGAAGCGCCCGCCGACGACGTCGCAAACCCATAGAGAGGAGGTCGACGCACCAGTGCGCCGATACGAACTCATGCTCCTGCTTCGGCCGGACCTGGAGGACGACAAGCTCCAGGCGGCGGTCGAGAAGGTCACGCGCGCCATCGTCAATGGCGGTGGCAGCCTCAGCAAGGTCTCGCCGTGGGGCAAGCGCCGCCTCGCCTACGACATCGGCCGCCACCGCGAGGCGAGCTACTTCCTCATTCACTTCGACATCGAGCCCGCCCAGGTGCGCGAGATCGAGCGCGGCCTCCTCATCAGCGAGGAGATCCTGCGCCACCTCGTCACCGTCCTCGAGGATCGCGGTCCCGTCGAGGAGGTCACGCCCGCAGTCGCGCCGCGCGGGTCGGCCGAATTCGGCGACGAGACCGATGACCTCGGCGGCGATAACTTCGTGATTGCTCCACCCGCGGAAGCCACCGCCGAGGCGCTGCCCGAGCCGGAGGCCGAACCGGAGGCGGAGCGACTGGCGGAGCCGATCACCGAGCCAGAGCCAGAGCCTGAGCTCGTGGCGGTCGAAGCCGCCGCCGAGCCGGCCGACGAGGAGCGCACCGAGGCCTGACGGCCTCGCGATGGAAGGAGCCAGGGATGACGCTCAACAAGATGATGATCATCGGCAACCTCGGCGCCGACCCCGAGCTGCGCTACACGCCCAGCGGGAAGGCCGTGACCGAGTTGCGGATCGCGGTCAACAACAACAGCAAGGGGCCTGACGGTGAGTGGGTCGAGGAGACCCTCTGGTTCCGCGCCAGCGTCTGGGAGCAGCAGGCAGAACGCCTGGCCGAGCAGCTGCGCAAGGGCAACAAGGTCTACGCCGAGGGCCAGCTTCGCGCGCGCGAGTACGAGGCCCGCGACGGCCAGAAGCGGACATCCCTCGAGCTCGCCTTCGCTCGCGTCGTGAACCTCGAGCGGCGACCCCGCGAGGAGGGCTCCTTCGCCGGCAGCGAGGGCGGCTCCTACGGCGACGCCCCGCCCCAGGTCAAGCCCCGCGGTGCGGAGACGACCTCATCGGCCCCCGGCGCCGAGATGGACGTCGACGACATCCCGTTCTAACGACATTCGAGAGGAACCGATACCCCCATGGCGAGCCCACGATCCCGCCGCGAGGCGGCCGACTACTACCGCGATCGGCGCCGGCGCAAGGTCTGCAACTTCTGCGTCGACAAGGCCGAGAGCATCGACTACAAGGAGGTCAACCGCCTCCGCCGCTACCTCAGCGAGCGCGCGAAGATCGAGCCGCGCCGGAAGACCGGCACCTGCGCCCGCCACCAGCGGATGCTCACCACCGCGCTCAAGCGCGCGCGCCACGTCGCACTGCTGCCGTACGCGCCGCAGCACCTGCGCCCGTAGCACCGCGACGGCCCGCGCTCAGTTGACCGCGAACCGCGCGTCCGCGACACTCAGCCGGCCCGAGGGGGAGTATCCCCTGACCCGCGCCATCGTCAGGACGGCGGAGATGCCTCCGCCCGGTGGCACGGGCCGACCCGCATCGTGGTCGGCTGGAGAGACCTTCGGCCACCATGTGCGGCGTCCGCCGATGGCGGCAGCCGTGCTCCGCGACGGCTAGAGGTCACCCGTGGACATCGTCCTGCTCATCGTGTCGCTGGCAGTCATCCTGCTGGCCGCCGAGCTCTTCACCAATGGCATCGAGTGGTTCGGCCACAAGCTGAACCTCGCCGAGGGCGCGGTCGGCAGCGTGCTGGCCGCCGTTGCGACGGCGCTGCCCGAGACTCTGATCCCGGTCATCGCCATCCTCGGGCCGATGATCTTCGGCGGCGACGCCGAAGCCTCGGAAGCTATCGGCGTCGGGGCCATCCTCGGCGCTCCGTTCACGCTCGCCACGCTCGCGATGTTCGTGACCGGCGTCGCGGTCATCCTCTACGCGCGAGGCGGGAAGCGTTCGACCCAGATGCGCGTCAACGTGCGCGTCCTGGGGCGGGACGTTGCCTTCTTCATCTTCGGGTACGGCATCGCCATCGGCACCGCCTTCCTCCCGGCCGAGCTGAGCTGGCTGAAGTGGGTGGCCGCCGCGGTCCTGTTCATCATCTACGCGGTCTACGTGCGTCTCCACTTCACCGACGCCCCCGAGCCGGGTGACCCGGAGGACCTCAACGCGCTCCATGTCACGCGGCTGCCGGGGATGGCCGGTCCCCACACCCTGGACATCGACATCCTTCCGGGTGAGAAGGACAGCTGGGAGGTCGAGGGCGCGCCGCCGCGGATGCGGATCATCGTCAGCCAGGTGCTGGCTGCGCTGGCGCTGATCATCATCGGTGCCCAGGTCTTCGTTGGGGCTGTGGAGCAGCTGTCCCTGTCGATCGGCCTCGACCCGCTGATCCTGACCCTGATCATCGCGCCGATCGCGACCGAGCTGCCGGAGAAGTTCAACAGCGTGCTGTGGGTGCGCACCGGCAAGGACACGCTCGCGATGGGCAACATCACCGGCGCGATGGTGTTCCAGAGCTGCCTTCCGACGGTGCTCGGGCTCCTCTTCACGACCTGGACCTTCACCGAGGAGAGCGCGATCGGCTTCGCCTCCGCGGGCGTCGCGATCCTCGCCACGATCCTCATCTTCGGGAACATGATGCGCACCGGGAAGCTGTCCGCGTGGACGCTGCTGATCGGCGGCCCGCTGTACCTGATCTACGTCTACCTGGCGCTCTTCACGCCGCTCGGTGCCGGCGCCACCCACTGATTCCGCAACATTCGGGCGGCGAGCGAGCGTCTGAGGGCCGGGCCGCGGGTATACTTCTTGCGCGTGAGCAGCCGGCCGTGGCCAGTGCTCGAGCCGCGAACAGAGGAGGCGATGTGCTGAAGCAGGAAAGCAGACCGCAGACAGCGCCGGTGGAAACCACCACCGAGCTGTGGGCGTTCTTCCGTGGCGAATTCGTGCCGCTGCGCGACGCGAACATCAACGTCATGACCCACGGCTTCAACTACGGCACCGCCGTCTTCGAGGGCATTCGCGCCTACTGGAGCGCCGAGGAGGAGCAGCTGTTCGGCCTCGAGCTCGTACCGCATTACGAGCGGATTCGTGCGTCCGCTCGCCTCCTGATGATGGAGGTCCGCCAGTCACCCGAGGAGCTCGCCGAGATCACCGTCGAGCTCCTTCGTCGTAATGGGCTGCGAGAAGACGTCTACCTCCGGCCGATCGTCTACAAGAGCTCGGAGACGATCGGGGTGCGGCTCCACAACCTCGACGCGGATATCGTGATTTTCGGGGTCCCGTTCGGCCAGTACATCGACACCGAGGGCGGAATCCGTGCCCAGGTCAGCACCTGGCGCCGGACCGATGACAACGCGATCCCGGCGCGCGGCAAGATCACCGGCGCGTACGTGAACGGCGCGCTCGCGAAGAGCGAGGCGCAGCTCAACGGCTACGACGAGGCGATCCTGCTCACCGCGGACGGCCACGTCAGCGAGGGCAGCGCCGAGAACCTCTTCATCGTCAAGGGCGGCGTGCTCATCACCCCGGCCGCAACCGACAACATCCTCGAGGGGATCACGCGGCGGCGGCTGATCGCGATGGCGCGCGAGGACCTTGGCGTCGAGGTGCGCGAGCGCTCGATCGACCGCACCGAGCTCTACTCGGCCGAGGAGGTTCTCCTTTGCGGCACCGGCGCCCAGATCAGCCCGGTGATCGAGATCGACCGGCGCACGATCGGCACCGGCAGGCCCGGCCCGATCACGCGCCAACTGTCACGGGCCTACTTCGACGCGGTGCGCGGGCGACTGCCCGCATATCGCGACTGGCTCACCCCCGTCTACTAGGAGGCCCGCGCGGCGGATCGGCATCGGCGCCCAGCCGGCCGCCCGGCTGGCAGGCGCATCGATGACCACTTCGCAGTCCCGCGATCGCTACCGCTGGCTCGCCCGGCTGCTCGAGATGGTCCCCGGGCTGATCTCGTGGTCCATCCTGATCCTGCCGATCTGGCTGAGCTTCAGCTATCCGTGGCTGGTCGCGCTCTTCGTCCTGTCGTTCGACTTCTACTGGCTCTGCCGCGCGCTGTGGTTCGCCGGCGCTGTGATCGTCGCGTATCGGCGCATCCGAGGCGTCCTCAAGGTCGACTGGACCGCGCAGCTGGAGGGCGTTCCCGGAGCCGAAGATCTCATCCACCTGGCGCTGATCCCGACCTACACCGAGTCCCTCGAGAAGCTGCGCCACACCGTCCGCGCGCTGTCCGTTGCCGACTGGCCGACCGAGCGCAAGATCTGCGCGATCATCACCCGTGAGACCGATACCGGCGGCATCGAGAACGTCCAGGCTCTGCGCGAGGAGTTCGGGCACGCATTCGCCGAGTTCATCCACATCCTCGACCCGCTCGAGCCGGGGATCGTGGTCGGCAAGAGCAGCGCGATGGCGTGGGGCGGCCGCTACCTGCACCGGATGCTCGTGCGCGAGCGTGGCATGGACGCGCGGAAGATCATGGTCACCGACCTCGACGCCGACTTCCGCGTGCACCCGCAGTACTTCGCCTATCTCGCCTGGATGCACCTCACCGATCCGAACCGCGACACCCAGCTCTACCAGCCGATCCCGTACCTCCACAACAACATCTGGGAGGCGCCGGTCTTCCAGCGACTCTTCGCCGCGGTGCTCACCCAGCTGCAGATGTGGCGCAGCGTCCTCCCCGAGAAGCTCCAGAGCTTCAGCTCGTACTCGACGACCCTCCACCTCGTCCACGACGTCGGGTACTGGGCCACCGACGCGATCCCCGAGGACAGCCGCTTCTACTGGAAGAGCTACTTCCGCTACGGCGATCGCTTCCGGGCGGTGCCGCTGTTCATGCCGATCTACGGCGACGCCGTGCGGGCGCGGACGTACTGGCGCAGCATGGCCGAGCAGTACCTCCAGGTCCGGCGCTGGGCCTGGGGCGTGACGGACATCCCGTATGTCATCGAGAACGCGATCGTGCACACCGAGATCCCGTTCTGGAGCCGGTTCTGGCGCATCGGCAACCTCTTCGGCGAGCACATCAACTGGGCGATCGCCCCGTTCGTGATCACGTTCGGCGCCGCGATCCCGATCCTCATCAACCCGGCCTTCGCCGAGACGACGCTCGGTCAGAACCTGCCGATCTTCGCGAGCGCGATGCTGACCCTCGCCCTCATCAGCCTGCTCGTGCTCGTCGTCGTCGAGCACTTCATCGTGCCGCCACGGCCGTCGCACTGGGGCCCCGTCCAGCGCGTCTTCAGCTACGTGCAGTGGCTGGGCCTGCCGCTCGTCGGCATCTTCTTCAGCACGCTGCCGGCGCTCGACGCGCAGACGCGGCTGCTGACCGGGCGCTATCTCGAGTACCGGGTGACCGAGAAGGCATGAGCCGATGAGCCGCCGCCGAGCGTCGATCGCCCGCGTGAAGCTCGCTCGCTCGCTACCGCGGCTGCTGGTCCTCCCGATCATCTTCTTCGGGTTGGCCGGCGCCGCGATCGCCGCCGGGCTGCTCGTGGTGCCGCCACCGGCCGGATTCGCGCTCGTCGGCGTCGGCGCCGTCGTCGGGCTGATCGGGCTGGGGCTGATGGTGGTGCTGCTGAGCGTTCGGCTCGAGGTGGGGGAGTCCGCCATCCAGGTCAGCTGGATCGGCGGCGGACGGGCCTACGAGATGAGCCCCGGGCCGGTCACGCGCGTCCGGCTGCAAGGGCCGAACGCGTCGCGACTGCGGGTCAGCTCGGGCGCGTTCGGCTGGGCCCTTGGCCGGGCCGTGCTGCGCGGCGAGGAGCCGATCGACATCGTGCGCCTGGCGCGGACCGCGACCGCCATCCTCGTCCCCACCGACCGCGGCCGGCTGGCGATCGCCCCGGCCCGGGACGAGGACCTGCTCGACGCGCTCTCCCGCGCGGCTCACGCTCGCCAGCGCTCGGCGCGGGAGGCCGCCGAAGTGGAAGGCCCGGCGGCCGAGATGGATGCGCCGCCAACTGAGCCGGACGAGCCGGCGGCCGAGGCGATCGTCCCCGTCCCGGCCGATGAGGCGCAGCCTGAGGTCGAGGCCCGGGAGGCGCCGGAGGCGCGGCCGCCACTTACCGGAATCGAGCGGGCGCTGCTCGAGGAGCAGCTGGGCACGGAGCGCGCGGCGGCCGAGATGGCCGCGATGGCCGCCGCGGCCGAGGCGGTGGCCGAGCCTGCATCGCGAGATCGCGCCGGCGGAGCAGGAAGAACCGAAGGCCGAGCCGGCGGTCGCAGTGGCGGAGCCGGCATCGAGGCGGCGGCGGCGCGTCGGGGTGCAGCGCCCGGGAGCGCGGGCGGTCTTCGTCTTCCTGCCACTGCTCGGAGCCGGGCTGGCATGGGGTGTCGGGCTCGCCTCGGGCCGCATGCCCGAGCCCGGGTCCGACCTGGCACGGCTGACGTCGCTGGCGCTGATCATGGCCGGTCCGGCGACCTCCGTCGGCGCGGTCATGGCCCTCGCCTGGTGGCCACGCCTGGTGGGCGTGGTGGTGATCGGCGGGCTGGTGGCATCGGTGTTCATCGGCCGGGCGCTGCTCGGGCCCTGAATTGACACCGAGCCGCGACGGCTGCGACCATCGCGCGCAATCGAAGATCGGCGACGACGGAGACGCGGTTGCGTCGGCGACGAGCCACGAGCGAGCCCGGACGGTGTGAGCGGGCGGCATCGGTCGCGGAACCATCCCTCCCGAGCCGGAGGCGCCAAGCGGGCGAGGATGCCCGTGCGTAACGCCTCCCGGGACGCCCCCGATAGCGAAGGCGAACGAGTGGGCCGACGCGTTCTGCATCGGCCAAGCGCGGGTGGTACCGCGGGATTCAACCCTCCCGTCCCGGTTCTCGGGACGGGTTTTTCGTATCTGGAGCCACGCACGACGTGTTCAGGCCGGTCGACAGCAAGCTGAACGTGCCCCAGTTGGAGGGCGAGGTCATCGAGCGCTGGCGCGAGCGCGACACGATGGCGCGCTACCTCGTGCGCAACGCGGACGCCGACAAGCGCTACAGCTTCCTGGACGGGCCGATCACGGCCAACAACCCGATGGGCGTGCACCACGCCTGGGGCCGCACCTACAAGGACCTCTACCAGCGCTACCACACGATGCTCGGCGAGCGGCAGCGCTACCAGAACGGCTTCGACTGCCAGGGCCTGTGGATCGAGGTCGAGGTCGAGAAGGAGCTGGGCTTCAACAACAAGCGCCAGATCGAGTCGTTCGGGATCGATCGGTTCGTCGAGCTCTGCTTCCAGCGCGTGGATCGCTTCGCGGCCCTCATCTCCGAGCAGAGCAAGCGGCTCGGGATGTGGATGAACTGGGACGACAGCTACTACACGAACAGCGACGAGAACAACTACACGATCTGGGCCTTCCTGGCCGAGTGCCACCGCCGCGAGCTGTTGTTCCGGGGCCACGACGTGATGACCTGGTGCCCGCGATGCGGCACGGGCATCAGCAACATGGAGGCGGCCGAGGGCTACAAGGACGTCACCCACCTGTCGCTGACGCTGCGCCTGCCGGTGACGACTCCCGGCCACGAGGACGAGGACCTGCTGGTCTGGACCACGACGCCGTGGACGCTGTCGAGCAACGTCGCCGCGGCCGTGCATCCGGACCTCACGTACCAGCTCGTCGAGGGACGCGACGGGCGCCGCTGGTGGGTGAGCGCCGGCTCGAAGGCACGCGTGGCGGGGGACGCCGCCGTCGTGCGAGAGGCGAAGGGCGCCGAGCTCGTTGACCTCACCTACGCCGGCCCGTTCGACGAGCTCCCGGCGGCGGCCGGCGTGACCCACCGGGTGATCCCTTGGACCGAGGTCGACGACGCCGAGGGCACCGGCATCGTCCACATCGCCCCGGGCTGCGGTCAGGAGGACTTCGCGCTCAGCAAGGAGTTCGGCCTGGCGGTGATCAACCCGATCGACGAGTTCGGCGTCTTCGTCGACGGCTTCGGCTGGCAGACCGGTCGGGTCGCCGGCGCCACAGCCGATCCGGCGCAGGACCTCGCGCGCGACGTCGTGGCCGATCTCGAGGGCAAGGGGCTGGTCGTGTCGACCGAGCGCTACACGCACTCCTACCCGCACTGCTGGCGCTGCGGGACCCAGCTGATCTTCCGGCTCGTCGACGAGTGGTTCATCGCCATGGACCCGCTGCGCGAGCCGGTCAGCGCGTCGACACGCGACGTGACCTGGCTGCCGCCGGGCATCGGCCTCGAGGAGCGCGAGCTCGACTGGCTCCGGAACATGAGCGACTGGATGATCAGCAAGAAGCGCTACTACGGCCTCGCGCTTCCGATCTGGGAGTGCACCGACTGCGACGGGTGGGAGGTCATCGGCTCGAAGGACGAGCTCCGGGAGCGCGCGGTGACCGGCTGGGACGAGTTCGACGGACACACTCCGCATCGGCCGTGGATCGACGCGGTCGAGATCGCGTGCTCGTCCTGCGGCCGGCGCGCCAGGCGAACGACCGACGTCGGCAACCCGTGGCTGGACGCGGGCATCGTCGGCCTCTCGACCCTGGGCTGGAACTCGAACCGCGACGAGTGGGAGAAGTGGTATCCGGCCGACTGGATCAGCGAGTCCTTCCCGGGCCAGTTCCGCAACTGGTTCTACGCCCTGCTGACGATGTCGACGGTGATGACCGGCCGCGCGCCGATGAAGACGCTCTTCGCCTACGCGCTGATGCGCGACGAGCACGGCGAGGAGATGCACAAGAGCAAGGGCAACGCGATCTGGTTCGACAACGCCGCCGAGGACATCGGCGCGGACGTCATGCGCTGGATGTTCGCGGCCACGAACCCGTCGACGAACTTGAACTTCGGCTACGGCCCGGCCCACGAGGTCGTCCGCCGCTTCTTCCTGCCGCTGTGGAACACGTACGGCTTCTTCGTCACCTACGCCAGCCTCGACCGATGGACGCCGGACCAGGCCGATGGCGTGGACGGAGCCCGGACGATCCTCGACCGATGGATCCTCTCTCGCCTCGACGGCCTGGTCGGCGAGGTCCGCGCCGCGCTCGATGCGTATGACGCCGCGCGCGCCGCGAGGGCGATCGAGGGCTTCGTCGACGAACTGTCGAACTGGTACGTGCGCCGCAACCGCCGGCGCTTCTGGAAGGGCGAGCTGGACGCCGACAAGCGTGCGGCACACGCAACGCTCCACGAGGTGCTGACGACGCTGGTGCGCCTGATGGCGCCGATCGCGCCGCACCTCACCGACGCGATCTGGGAGAACCTGGTCGTTGCCGTCGACCCCGCCCAGCCGGACAGCGTGCATCTCACGTCGATGCCCGAGCGCGTTCCCGGCCGGTCGCTGCCGGAGCTGGAAGCGGCCGTCGACCTCGCGCGTCGGACGGTGGCGCTGGGGCGGGCCGCGCGGGCCGCCTCCGGCATCCGCACGCGCCAGCCGCTGCGCGCGGTGCGGGTCAAGCTCCCGGCCGGAGCGCGCGGGGCGCTGTCGGCGGATTCCGCCGTCGACGCGGCACTCACCGCAGAGGTCCTCGAGGAGCTCAACGTCCGGGCGCTCGAGCTGATCGGCGACGAGTCGGAGATGGTCGAGCGCAGCCTCTACCCGCTGCTGCCGATCATCGGGCCGCGTCACGGCAAGGCCGTCGGGGCGATCATGGCCGGGGCGCGTTCCGGCGAGTGGCAGCTGCGCGACGACGGCACCGTCGAGGTCGGCGGCGTCGTCCTCCAGCCCGACGAGTTCGAGCTGACCGCACGTGCCCGGCCCGGCCATGAGGTTGCCGAGGAGGGCGACCTGCTCGTCGCGCTCGACACCTCGCTCGACGACGAGCTCGAGGCCGAGGGCCTGGCACGCGAGCTCGCGCATCGGCTCCAGGCGCTGCGCCGAAGCGCCGGCTACGAGATCAGCGACCGCGTGCGGGTAGCGATCCGCGGAGACGGGGACCTGGTGACGCGCCTCGAGCCGTTCCGCGAGTGGCTCGCGTCCGAGCTGCTCGCCACCGAGGTCTCCCTTGGGGCGACGGCCGCCCTCGATGATGCCGATCGGACCGAGACGGCCGAGCTCGACGGCGTCTCCGTGGAGCTGGCGGTCGCCCGCGCCTGAGCGGCTCGTCCGGTAGAGTTGGGACGTGGAGGCCGGCACGGAACGCGACGGGTCGCTGAGAGCCGCGCTCGTGCTGGGGGGCACGGCGCTGGTCCTCTACGTCGCCGACCAGGTCTCCAAGGCGCTCGTCGTCGCGGCCCTGGACCCGGGGGAGTCCTTCAACGTCCTCGGCGACTTCGTCCGGATCTGGTACGTCCAGAACACCGGCGCCGCGTTCAGCCTTTTCCCGGGTGCGTTCTGGCTGTTCATCCCGGTCACCGTCGTCGCGCTGGTGATGATCGGCTACTTCTTCCGATCCTTCCGCGACCGCGGTCCGGCCATCCACGTCGTGCTCGGCGTGATCCTGGCCGGCACCCTCGGCAACCTGACCGATCGAGTGCGCCTCGGCTACGTCGTCGACTTCATCAGCGTCGGCATCGGCGAATGGCGTTTCCCGACCTTCAACATCGCCGACTCGGCGGTGGTCGTCGGGATCTTCCTGCTGGTGGGATACCTCACCTTCGCCGAAGGCCGGCGGCAGCAGGACGAGCCGGCCGCGTGACGGTGGCCGATCGCACCGTTGAGGGTCCAGCGCCGGCCGGCCGTGTCGACCTGGCCGTGGCGGCGGTCGCCGGCATCAGCCGTGCCCACGCCCAGCGGCTGATCGGCGACGGACGAGCGCTGGTGGACGGCGGCTCGCGCCGCTCGAGCGACCGGCTCACCGGTGGGGAGCGGATCCGCGTCGAGCTCAGCGCCCCGCCGGACGACACGCTGGTGGCGGAGTCGATCCCGCTCGTCGTGGCCTACGAGGACGGCGACATGCTGATCGTGGACAAGCCGGCCGGCCTCGTCGTGCATCCATCCGCCGGGCACGGCAGCGGGACGTTGGTCAACGCGCTCCTCGGCCGCGCCCGCGACCGCGGCGAGCCGCTCGGCTCGATCGCCGGCGTCGGGCGGCCCGGGATCGTCCATCGGCTCGACAAGGAGACGAGCGGGCTGATCGTGGTGGCGAAGACGGACGAGGCGCAGTCCAGCCTGATGCGCCAGTTCGGCGAGCGCAGTGTCGAGAAGGAGTACCTCGCGCTCGTGCGCGGCGCGCCTCCGGCGCAGCGCGGCCGGGTCGAGGCGCCGATCGGCCGCGACCCTCGGGACCGCCAGCGGATGGCGGTCGTGGCCGGCGGGCGCGAATCGGTCACCGAATACGAGCAGCTCGCCACCGGCGGCGGCTACGCGCTGCTGGCGCTCCATCCGCGCACGGGGCGAACGCACCAGATTCGGGCGCACCTCGCCTACCTGGGCCTGCCGATCGCCGGAGACCTGCGCTACGGCGGCGGGGAGGGGCCGGGCGGCCTGAGCCGCCAGTTCCTGCACGCGGCGCGGCTCGGGCTCGAGCGACCGTCGGACGGGGCGTCACTGCGGGCCTGGAGCGAGCTGCCGGCCGATCTCGGCGCGTGCCTGGATGTCGCGGGCGTCACCGTTGCGCCGGGGGGCCTGCCCGAGGGCGTGGGTGCGGAGGTCGACACGTGACCGACGAGAAGCGCATGACCTTCCCGAACCCGATGCTCGTCGTGGTCAGCGGGCCATCGGGGGTCGGGAAGAGCACGATCGTCGCCGAGCTTGCCCGGCGCCGCCCGCAGGTCGTGCCGATCGTGACCGCCACGACGCGCGAGCAGCGCAACGGCGAGATCGACGGCGTCCACTACCACTTCATGAGCGAGGACGAGTTCACCGACCTTCGCGACAGCGAGGGCCTCCTCGAGCACGCCAACAACCACGGTGAGTGGTACGGAACGCCGGTGGACCAGGTGCGCGGCATCCTTGCCGCGGGCCGCGACGCGATCCTCACGATCAGCCCGGAGGGGGCGCGCAACGTTCGCCGCCTCGTCCCCGACGCGCTCCTCATCTTCGTCATGCCGCCGTCGATGGAGGACCTGACCCGCCGCCTCGAGGAGCGCGGATCGGAGTCGCAGGCGAGCCTCGAGCGTCGCCGTCTCGACGCCGAGCGCTGGATCGCGCAGGCCGACGAGTACGACCACGTGGTCGTCAACGAGACCGGCCACCCCGAGGAGGCCGCCGAGCTCATCTGGGAGATCATCCAGGCCGAGGCCCGCCGCGATCCTCCGCGCCGCCCGCGCGTCTAGGCTCGTCCGGTGACCCCGAGCGCCAGACCGGTGCGGGTCGCGGTCGAGGCCGTCGCAGATCGGCCCGAGCGCACCTTCAGCTACCTCCTGCCGCCGTCGCTCGGGGATCCGGCGCCCGGCTCGCTTCTGCTCGTCCCGTATGGCCGCCGCCTGGCGCTCGGCTACCTGCTCCCCGGCGACGCAGAGGCCGCCGACGGCCTGAAGGACGTCGAGGCCGTCGTCTCGGCACCGATGCTGACGCCCGACCTGCTCGCGCTGGCCGAGGGGATCGCCACGTACTACCGCGCGCCGATCGGCACGACCCTGGCCGCGATGCTCCCGCCGGGCCTCGAGTCGCGACTCGTCCGCCGGTGGGTCGTCGAGGAGCCCGAGGCGTTGCCGGCCGAGCTGCGTCCGCTCGTCGACGGGGAGGGGCGCATCGGTGATGCCAGCCTCCAGCGCCGTGCTCCGCGCCGCGGACGGGAGGCCTGGATCGAGGGGCTGCGCCGATCGGGCGCGATCCGCGCCGAATGGTCCCTCCGCGCCCCGGAGGTCTCGGCGCGCCGGGTGCGGGTGATCCGGGCGCTGCCCTCGGACGCCGAGCCGCCGAAGCGCGCGCCCGTCCAGCGCGCGATCCTCGATGCGCTCGGACCCGACGAAACCACGATGGCCGAGCTCGCCGAGGCACTGGGGATGGAGGCGACGAGCCTGTTGGCGCCCGCGCGCCGGCTCGAGGCGGCGGGCCGTGTGGAGCTCGGGTGGCGCACCGTCGAGCGCGACCCGCTGGCCCACCGCACCCCGTTGCCGCCGCTTCGCAACGACCTCGCCCCGGAGCAGCGCGCGGCCCTCGACGCGGTCGCTTCGCTCGCTCCTGGCGGCGAGATGCTGCTCGAGGGCGTGGCCGCATCGGGCAAGACCGACGTCTACCTCGCCGCGATCCAGGAGGCCCTCGCAGGGGAGCGGGGAGCGATCGTGCTCGTCCCGGAGGTCAGCCTCATCCCGCAGATCGCCGACCGGCTGCGGGCGGTGGTCGGTGACGAGCTCGCCGTCCTCCACTCCGGCCTCTCGGCCGGGGAGCGGCACGACGAGTGGTGGCGGATCCTGCGCGGCGAGGCGCGCGTTGTGGTCGGGACGCGCACCGCGGCCTTCGCGCCGCTCGATGCGGGCCTGATCGTCGTGGACGAGGAGCACGACGGCGGCTACAAGTCGGACCGCACGCCGCGCTACGACGCGCGCTGGGTCGCCCGCCGCCGAGCCGCGCAGCTGGGCGCGCGGCTCATCCTCGGAACGGCGACGCCCGACCTCGTGACGCTGGCGCGCGTCCGCGGCGGGCATGCGGAGCGGGCACGGCTCGCCGAGCGCCGCGTCGGCGGCGTGCCGGAGATCTCGATCGTCGACCTGCGGGCGGAGCTGGCCGGTGGGAACCGGTCGATCTTCTCGTCCGAGCTCACCGACGCGCTCGAGGGCTTGCGCAAGGGCTCGGAACAGGCGGTGCTGATCATCAACCGGCGCGGCGCAGCGACGTTCATCCTCTGCCGCGACTGCGGCGAGAGCCTGCGCTGCCCGGACTGCGACCTGCCGTTCGTCTACCACCTGGCCGGCGGATCGCTCCGTTGCCACCACTGCGGCCGCGGCGCTGCGCCGGTCGAGCGCTGCCCGGCGTGCGGCAGCGGCCGGATCCGCTACTTCGGCGCCGGGACGCAGCGCGTCGAGGCCGAGCTGCGAGGGCGCTTCCCCGGACTGCGCGTCGCCCGCCTTGACTCGGACGCGCTCGCCGCCCGACGCGGTTTCGAATCGGTGTACGACGACTTTCGCGACGGCCGGACCGACGTGCTGGTCGGCACGCAGCTGGCGGCGAAGGGCCTCGACCTGCCCTCGGTCACCCTGGCAGCCGTGGTCGCGGCCGATGTGACCCTCAACCTGCCGGACTACCGCGCCAGCGAGCGCACATTCCAGCTCCTCGCGCAGGTCGCCGGTCGCGCCGGGCGGGGACCGATGCCCGGGCGGGTGATCATCCAGGCCTACCAGCCGAGCCACCATGCCGTGAAGGCCGCCGCGACTCTCGACGTCGACGGCTTCGCCGACGACGAGCTCCTGCGCCGCCGGCTGCTCGGCTACCCGCCGTTCGGGGTGCTGGCGCGGTTGCTCATCGGCGACCCGGATCGCGCGCGGGCGGAGGCGCGCGGCCGTGACGCGGCGGAGCAGGTCGCGGCGCCGGGCGTGGAGGTGATGGGGCCGCTGCCGGCCTACGTCGCCCGGCGCGCCGGGCGATATCGGTTCCAGGTCGTCATCCGCGCGGCCGATGCCGAGACGCGGGCCGTCGCGCTCGAGCGGGTGCCGGCGGGGATCGCCATCGACGTCGATCCGGAGTCCCTGCTCTAGATCGGTACAATTCGGCCCGCCATGCCGATCCGTCCCATCCTCGTCGCCGACGAGCCGATCCTCCGGGAGCGCACGAAGAAGGCGCCGAGCTTCGACCCCGGTCTGCATCGGCTCCTGGACGACATGCTGATGACGATGCGCGACGCGCCGGGCGTGGGGCTGGCGGCCAACCAGGTCGGCGTCGGGCTGCAGGTCGCGGTCATCGAGATTGAGGGCCGCATCACCGAGCTCGTGAATCCGCAGATCGTGAAGTCGTCGGGCGAGCAGATCGACTGGGAGGGCTGCCTCTCCATCCCGGGATTCGTCGCCGAGGTGACCCGCGCCGCGAAGGTCACGGTGAAGGCGAAGGACCGCCACGGCCGCGAGTTCCGCGTGAAGGGCGAGGGCCTCTTCGCCCGGGCGCTCCAGCACGAGATCGACCACCTCAACGGGCGGCTCTACCTCGACCATCTCGACGACGACGCCGAGCTGGTGCGCGTCTCGGAGCACCACGACGAGGTCGTCGAAGAGACGGCCGCTGGCATCTAGTGGGCAGCAAGGGCATCGGCCGGATCGCGTTCCTCGGCACCGGCGCCTTCGGGGCCCCGCTGCTCGAACGGGTCATCGATCTTGCCGATGAGCTGCTCGTCGTCAGCCAGCCGGACCGGCCGGCCGGACGCCGCCTGCAGGTGCGAGCCACGCCGATCTCGACCGCCGCGCGCGAGCGGGGCATCCTCGTGCTGACGCCGGAGAAGCTGCGCTCCGATGAGGCCCGCGCGGAGCTCGCACGCTTCGATCCCGACGGCCTGGTGCTCGCCGCCTATGGCCAGATCGTGCCGTCCGACCTGCTGGCCCTCGGACGCCGGCGGCCGCTCAACGTGCATCCGTCGCTGCTCCCGCGCCACCGCGGGGCGGCGCCGGTGGCCGGGACGATCCTGGCCGGTGACGCGGAGGGCGGCGTGACGCTGATGGTGATGACCGACACGCTCGACGCCGGGCCGATCGTCGAACAGTGGCCGGTGCCGCTCGTCGGGCGTGAGACGACGCCCGAGCTCGAGACGCGGCTCGCGGACCTCGCCGCCAGCGTCGTCCCTCCGGTCCTCGAGCGATGGGCCACCGGCGAGATCGAGACCGAGCCGCAGGACGATCGCGCGGCGACCCACGTCCACCCGTTCACGCGGGCCGACGGCTGGATCGACTGGCGGCGGCCGGCGGTCGAGATCGATCGGCAGGTCCGCGCGCTCCAGCCGTGGCCGGGCGCGTGGACGACGATCGACGACCGCAGGCTCCACGTCAGACGCGCGCGCGCGGTCGCCGGCATCGACGGCGTCACGATCGGCGCGCTGATGCCTGGCGAGCAGCCGTGCGTGGCGTGCGGCGCCGGGGCGCTCGAGCTCGAGATCGTGCAGCCGGAGGGGCGTCCGTCGATGCCGGCGGAGGCCTGGCGACGTGGCCTCGCGCGCGAGCACATCCTCCTCGGGACCGGACGCCCCGAGGAGGCCCTCCGCTAGCCGGCGGCTGCCGGAGTCAGCTCCTCGGCGGCCGTCTCACCCGGCAGGTGGAGCAGGTTGTGGACGCCCCAGGCGCCCTCGATCTTCTCGGCCTCGCGCCCGAGGCGGTTGCGCATCCGCGCGTCCGGCACCTCGCCGCGCAGGACGATGATCCCGCGCTCGGCGCTGATGTTAATCGAGCCCTTCGGGACCTTCTGGTCGCGGAAGAGGATCGACTCGGCGCGATCGCGCAGCGTGACGTCGTCCGTCGGTGCGACGCGGCTGCCGCCCTGGGTCAACGCTTCGATCTTGCCCTCGGCCGTGCTGGTGACGATGTGCAGCGCCCGTTCGGCCTCGCGCGAGGCATGGCGGACCGCCGCTGCGCCCTGGTCGGCCAGCTGGGCACGGCGTGCCTTGCCCCGCTGCGGGTCGGTGAGATAGGCGACGGCCGCCCCCGTCGCGCCGGCGACGATTCCGATGCCCAATGCCCCGAGCCAGCCGGGCCCGGATGGCTCGCCGGCCATGCGAGCGCGAGCACGCTCGCCGGCTTCTCTGACGTCCTTTGTTCGAACCTTGATCGCCATTGGTTCAGTCCTCAATTGCAGATGTGTTGGACCACCACTACGGCAGGTCCTGTGCCGCCACCCTCCTGCGAAGGGAAATCGGCCGATTCGGATATACTCGAATGGAGCCCGCAGGAGGTGGGCTGAACGTGTTCTTTGACCCCATCTACATCTTCGTCGTCCTCATCCCCACGCTGGCGATCACCGGCTGGGCGACGTGGCGCGTGAAGTCAACGTATGGCAAGTGGTCAAAGGTGGACTCTGGCATCAGCCTCGACGCGTTCGACTTCGCGCGAACGCTGCTCGACCGCCAGGGCCTCCAAAGCGTCCGCATCGAGCCGACGCCGGGCCAGCTGACCGATCACTACGATCCGCGCGGCAAGGTGCTGCGCGTCAGCACGCAGGTCGCCGACGCCTCCGCGCTGACCACCAGTGGCGTGACGAGCGCGGCACCGCGGCTGTCGGTCGCGGCCGCGGCGGTCATCGCCCACGAGGTCGGGCATGCGCTTCAGGACTCCGCCGGTGAGCCGGCCATGAAGCTGCGCCAGGCAATCGTGCCGGCCGCGCAGTTCGGCTCGGGCATCGGACCGTGGCTGGTCATCGGTGGCCTGATCTTCCAGCTACCCGGGCTCGCGGTCATCGGGCTTATCGGCTTCGGCGCGGCGGTGCTCTTCACCTTCGCGACGCTGCCGGTCGAGATCGGCGCATCGGGCAAGGCGCTGGCGTTCGTCAACAGCCTCGGCATGGTCGGGGAGCGCCAGGACGGCGCCCGCGCGGTCCTCAAGGCCGCGGCGTGGACCTACGTCGCCGGCGCGCTGACCGCGCTGCTGACGTTCCTGTACTACGTCTTCCTGATCTTCGGGCGCCGTGACTGACCTTCCGATCGCCGGCCCCAAACCGGCGATCAGCGAGATCGACCCGACCCAGCTCGCCGCGTGGCTCGACGCCCGCGGCGAGCCCGCGTATCGGGCCGGACAGCTGCTCGCCGGGGCGCATCGGTCCAGCGCGTCCTCCTTCGAGGACCTGACCGATGTCCCCGCGCCGTTGCGCGCGGCGTTGGCGGCCGACTTCCGCTTCTCGACGATCGCCGACAGCCACGTCATCGGAGCCGACGGCGGACTCACCGCCAAGGCGGTCCACGAGCTGGCCGACGGCCAGCGCATCGAGTCGGTGCTCATGCGCTATCCGGCGCGCGGGCGGAACGCCGAGCGCACGACGATCTGCATCAGCTCGCAGGCCGGATGCGCGGTGAACTGCCCGTTCTGCGCCACCGGCCAGGCCGGGTTCGGGCGGCAGCTCACCCCGGGCGAGATCGTGGACCAGGTGCTGCACTGGCATCGGCCGCCGTGGCAGGCGCTGGGTGACGGCCAGACGGGCCACTACAACGTCGTGTTCATGGGCATGGGCGAGCCGCTGAACAACGCCGACCGGGTGTTCGAGGCGGTCCGCCTGCTGAACGACCCGACGCGGCTCGGGATCGGCGCGCGACACATCACCGTCAGCACCTCGGGCGTCGTGCCGGGCATGGACCGCATGGTCGACGAGCTGCCGCAGGTCAACCTCGCGATCAGCCTGCACGCCGCGACCGATGCACTGCGCGACGAGCTCGTGCCGATCAACCGCAAGTGGCCGATCCGCGAGGTCATCGGCGCGGGGCGAAGCTTCGCGGCGCGCACCGGCCGCCGGGTCAGCCTCGAGTACGTGATGATCGACGGCCTCAACGACACCGACGAGCAGGCATCCGGCCTGGCCGAACTGGCGCGCGGCTGGCGGTCGCACGTCAACCTCATCCCGCTCAACCCGACCCCGGGCTCGCGATGGAGCGGCACGGCTGCGGCCGGGATCGAGCGCTTCGCGAGGATCGTCCGGGCCGGCACGACCGTGACCGTGCGCGACACCCGCGGCCGCGAGATCGATGCGGCCTGCGGCCAGCTCCACGCCCAGCTCTCCGGCCGCTCGCTGCGCGAGGCGCGAGAGGCCCGCGAGGCGGTCGCCACGGCATGAGGGGGGCGCCGCAGCTCAGCGCGAGCATCCTCAACGCCGACTTCGGGGAGCTCGGCGCGGAGGTCGAGCGCGCGACGGATGCCGGCGTCGACTCGATCCACCTCGACGTCATGGACGGCCGCTTCGTCGACAACCTGACGTTCGGCCCGGTCGTCGTCGAGGCCGTGCGGCCGCACAGCCCGCTGCCGTTCCACAGCCACCTGATGATCAGCCGGCCGCTCGCCTACGCCGAGCGCTTCGCCCAGGCCGGCAGCGACCTGATCGTCTTCCACGTCGAGGCCGATGACGAGCCGCGCGCCGTCATCGCCGAGATCGAACGCGCGGGGAAGCGGCCCGGGATCGCGCTGAACCCCGAGACCCCGGCCGAGGCGGTCGTCCCGTGGCTCCACCAGGTCGACCTGCTGCTGGTGATGACCGTCCACCCCGGCTGGGGCGGGCAGAGCTTCATCCACGAGGTCGTCCCGAAGCTGGAGATGCTCCGCGAGCTGATCGACCGGCGCCATCTCGCGGTCGAGATCGGCATCGACGGTGGCGTCAACCTCGAGACGGTCGGCGTCGCGCACGAGAGCGGGGGAGACGTGCTCGTGGTCGGCAGCGCCCTGTACAGTACCGCCGGCGACCTGGCGCCCACGGTCGCCGCCCTGCGTGACGCGGCCCAGGCGCGCGCCGAATCCGAGACCGACAGACCCGCCGAAAGGACCTGACCCTGCTGCCCCGCCGCACGCTCTCGCTCGGACTCCTCGTCCTCTCGTTCGTCGTCCTGCTGGCCGCCTGCGGCGAGGACGGCCCCGAGCTCCCGTTCGTCCCGACGCCTGAGCCGACGCCCGAGCAGCCGCGCGAGGTCGCGGTCAGCGTCCTCAGCCGCGCCGGCGAGCCGATCGAGGGCGCGATGCTCGAGGCCGACGGCTTCACCGCCCTGACCGATGCCTCCGGCGCCGCGACCCTGACCGCGATGCGCGGTGCGACCGTATCGGTCACTGCCGAGGGCCACGACCCGGGTGAGGGCACGGTTCCCGACGAGGGCGACCTGGCGGTCGAGCTGCGCCCGAACGTGGTGAGCGGGGTCGTCACCGGCGCCGGCGGAGAGCCGGTGGCCGGCGTGCGCGTCTTCGTCGACGGCGAGGAGCGACTGGTCGAGACCGACGAGGACGGCGCCTACGCGTTGTCCGGCGTGCCCGATGGGGCGACGGTGATCTACAAGATGCCGGGATATCGGCTCCATGAGCTCGCCGTCGTCGATGGCGCGGTCGTGGATGTCGCGCTCCAGCCGTTCACGGCGCGCGCCCTCTATGCGCCGTCGGCCGTCTTCGAGACCGCCGGACGGCTGGACGCGTTGCTCGCGCTGCTCGAGCGCACCGAGGCGAACGCGCTGGTCATCGACGTCAAGGAGACCGATGGCCGCCTCTTCTACGCCACCGACCTCGAGACCGCCGCGGAGGTCGACGCGATCCGCGAGACGCCGGTCTTCGATCTCGCCGAGCTGCTGCCGATGCTGAAGGAGCGTGGCATCTACACGATCGCCCGGATGGTCGTGATGAAGGACAACACCTCGGCCGCGGCGCGTCCCGAGCTGGCGGTGCGCAACAACGCCACCGGGGAGCCGTGGCGCGACAACATCGGCGGCGCGTGGCTGGATCCGTCGGCACCCGGCGTGGCCGAGTACGTCGCCTCGATCGCCGGCGACCTCGCCGACAAGGGCTTCGACGAGGTGCAGCTCGACTACATCCGCTTCTACAGCGACGGCCCCTACGACCTGGCCGATACGAACCTGCCCAACACCCAGGCCTTCCGCCTGCCGGCGATCCAGCGCGTCCTGCGCGTCGTCAGCTCCGAGCTCGAGACCTCGCGCGCCTTCCTGGGCGCGGACGTCTTCCCGATCAGCTTCATCGTTCCCGACGACCAGGGCATCGGCCAGCGGCCGGAGGTGATCATGCCGTACGTCGACTACTTCTGCCCGATGGTCTACCCGTCCCACTACGGCCCCGGCGTCTTCGGCCACCCGGTGCCGAACACCGCGCCGTACGACGTCATCGACAAGACCCTCGAGATCATGAATCGGCAGAAGGAGGGTCTCGCGGTCGTCATCCGGCCGTGGATCCAGGACTTCGGCTACGGAGAATTCCCGCCGTACACCGCCGACCAGGTCCGCGCCGAGATGCAGGCCATCGTCGACAACGACGCCAAGGGCTGGATGATCTGGAACGCCCGTGCCATCTTCACCGAGGCCGCCCTCGGTGCGCCGGTCGACGGCGAGGACGCGGGGTCGGTGGTGGTGGAGCCTTCGGCGGCTGCGTCTCCATCGCCGTCGCCCGCCGCGTCGCCGTCCGGGTCGCCCTAGACCGATGCGCCTCGTCGTCCAACGCGTGACCCGCGCCTCGGTCCGCGAGGGCGACGAGCTGCTGGGCGAGATCAACCTGGGTGCCGTCGTCCTGGCCGGCATCGGGACCGATGACGACGCCGCCACGGTCGATCGCATGGCCGACAAGCTCGTCGGCCTGCGCTACTTCGCCGATGCCGACGGCCGCACGAACCTCGCCATTGCCGACGTCGGCGGCTCCTTCCTCGTCGTCAGCCAGTTCACGCTCTACGCCGATGTCAGCCGCGGGCGCCGCCCGGGCTTCACCCGCGCGGCGTTGCCGGAGCAGGCCGTGCCCCTCGTCGATCGCTTCGTGGAGCGATTGCGGGAAGCGGGCGTGCCCGTCGAGGCAGGCCGCTTCGGCGCCGAGATGGCGGTCGAGCTCGTCAACGACGGCCCGTTCACACTCGTCCTCGACGCGGAGTAGCGACTTGGCGTGAGATGACCCGTGCTGCGGGAGTTACTGCAAACGAACAAGCGGAGTGCGGGGTTCAGTCGCAGTTTTGCCCGTACCACGGGTCAGGTGAGCACGGAACTCCGGTTCGTTCGCACTAATACCCGTGGTGCGGGTAGCCGCAGCGGCATGCATCGGGCGACCTGCGTCGCGGCGTATCGGTCTGTCAGCTCCAGCGTATAGAGGTATATACGCGAGCGCCGCAGATGAACTAGACCTTCTGGGCGGTCCGGATGCAACGCGAGCAGGCCTTGACCTTCGTGGTCTTGCCGTCGCGGACGAGGTTCATCGGCTGGAGGTTGGGGAGCCATCGGCGCAGCGCGCGCTTTCGGTTCATGCCGACGGACTGGGGGTTCCAGCCGGTGATCGGACGCTTGCCGCAGATTTCGCAGACGCGGGCCATGGTCGAGGGGTGCTCCAGTCACGAAAATGCCGGCGCCTGGCGCCGGAACGAGCACGATCGTACCACGCTAGGATCGGGCCATGCAATCGAGCCGGGTGGTGACGCCGGGCGAGCTGGACCGGCCGATCCGCACCGCGCTCCCATCGCTGGCCCGCGGCGCCGCCGGCCTCGCCCGCCTGGGCATCACCACGCCCCGCGAGGCGCTCTGGTACCTCCCGTTCCGCTACGACGACTTCAGTGAGCTGCGGACGCTCCGGGAGCTGATCCCCGACGAGAAGCAGTCGGCGCGGGTGACGGTCGACGCCGTGCGCGTCGAGCCAGGCTTCCGGCGGCGGCCACAACGCGTCATTGCCCAGCTCTCGGACGCCGACGGCGGAAGCGCGGAGGCGATCTGGTTCGGCCGCCGCTTCGTCGAGCGACGCCTTCAGGCGGGCGACGAGGTGATCGTCTCCGGCAAGGTCACCGAGCGTGGCTGGCACCGGCAGTTCACCTCGCCCGAGTTCAGCCCCGTCGGCCGCGACTCGGTCCACACCGCGCGCGTCGTGCCGGTCTACCACCTCTCCGGCGGCGTGACCCAGAAGCGGCTGCGCGAGATGCTTGCGCGGATCCTCGAGGCGACGCTCCCTTCCCTCGAAGACCCCCTGACCGATGCGGAGCGCGGCGACCTCCAGCCCCTTGCCGAGGCACTGCAAACGGCGCACTTCCCGGAGGACGCGGGCGACGTGCCGCGAGCGCTCGACCGGCTCGCCTTCGACGAGCTCCTCGCCCTCCAGCTCGGCCTGGCGCAGGCACGCAAGGCCCGCGACGACCTCCAGGCTCCGGCCATCCGCGTGACCGATGCGGACCTCGCCGAGATCATCGGCGCGCTGCCGTTCACCCTGACCGGCGACCAGCAGGCGGCGGTGGAGGCGATCACCGCGGACCTCGCCTCCGAGCGGCCGATGCGTCGCCTGCTCCAGGGCGACGTCGGCAGCGGCAAGACGGCGGTGGCGGCGGTCGCGCTGGCGAGTGCCGTCCGGGCCGGGATGCAGGGCGCGATGATGGCGCCGACCGAGATCCTCGCGCGCCAGCACCACGCCGGGCTGGCGCCGCTGCTCGACCGACTCGGCGTGCGCTCGGAGTTCCTGTCCGGCTCGCTGACGGCCAAGCGCAAACGCGAGATCCACGACGCGATCGGCGGCGGGATGGCCGAGGTGGTGATCGGCACGCACGCGGTGATCAGCGAGGCCGTGGAGTTCCCGCGGCTCGGGCTGGCGATCGTCGACGAGCAGCATCGGTTCGGGGTCGGCCAGCGCGCCGCGCTCCAGGCCAAGGGCGCCGGCGGCGAGCCGCACACGCTTGCGCTGACCGCGACGCCGATTCCGCGCACGCTCGCGCTGACCGTATACGGCGACCTCTCGATCTCGACGATCCGCGAGATGCCGCCCGGTCGCCAGCCGATCCGCACCGAGATCCGCGACCGTCGGGCGATGCCGAAGATCGAGGCCTTCCTGGCGTCGGAGGCCGCGGAGGGCCGGCAGTCGTTCGTGGTGGCGCCGCTGGTCGTCGAGTCGGAGTCGCTCGAGGCGGCCAGCGCCGAGGCCGAGGCGGAACGGCTTGCCGCGGCGCTGCCCGGTGTGCGCGTCGCCCTCGTCCACGGCCAGCAGCGCGCCGACCTGCGCGACGCGACGATGACCGCTTTCGCGGCGGGGGAGAGCGACGTGCTCGTGGCGACAACCGTCATCGAGGTCGGCATCGACGTGCCGAACGCCTCGGTCATGCTCATCGAGGACGCCGAGCGATTCGGCCTCGCACAGCTGCACCAGCTGCGCGGCCGGGTGGGGCGTGGTCCGGATCGGTCCTTCTGCATCCTCCTCTCGGACTCGACCGATCCGCTGGCCTTGGAACGCCTCGAGGTCGTGCGCGGGTCGCTGGACGGGTTCCATATCGCGGAGGAGGACCTCCGCCTGCGCGGCGCCGGCAACCTGCTCGGTACGCGCCAGTCGGGCCTGCCGCCGCTGAAGGTCGCGAGCCTCTTCGATCCCCGACACCTCGCGCTGGCGCAGCGCGCCCGAGACCTGGCCGATGCGCTCGTGGCCGATGGCGAGCTCCGCCCCGAGCTGGCGCGCATGCAGGCCGACTTCGCGCCGGTCGAGGCCGAGGGCGACGCCGCCTGATGCGGGTGATCGCCGGGACCGCCAGGGGCGTGCCGTTGACCGCGCCGAAGGGGAGTCAGACGCGTCCGATCACCGATCGGGTCAAAGAGACGCTGTTCGGGATCCTCGGCGATCGGGTGCCGGACGCGCGGGTGCTCGACCTGTACGCGGGGAGCGGGGCAATCGGGATCGAGGCGCTCTCGCGTGGGGCGGAGCACGCCGACTTCGTCGAGCGTGACCGCGCGGCGCTCGCGGCGCTGCGGGCGAACCTCGAACGAACGCGGCTGGAGGGCGCATCGGTCCACGAGGCAGATGTCGAGCGCTTCCTGGCTGCCGCCGAGGGACCGTGGGACCTCGTCGTGCTCGATCCGCCGTACGAGGTGCGTGCTATCGTGGCGCCGCTTCGCGCCCTCGCGCCGTTGCTGGCACCGGGCGCATCGGTCGTGATCAAGCAATTCTGGCGCGCCGAGACGCCCGAGGTCGATGGGCTGGCCGTCGTCCGGCAACGACGATTCGGGGAAACGATGCTCACCTTCCTGGAGGCTCAGGACGCATGACGCGAGTGGCGGTCTTCCCCGGCTCGTTCGACCCGATCACGAACGCGCATCTCGACGTCGCGGAGCGTGCCGCGTCGCTCTTCGATCGGCTCATCATCGGTGTGCTGAACAACCCGAAGAAGCAGCCGCTGTTCGATATCGACGAGCGGGTCGGCCTGATCCGAGCGTCGGTCGCCGAGCTCGGAGAGCACGTGATGGTGGATGCCTTCGACGGCCTGACGGTCGACTTCGCTCGCCGCCACATGGCCGGGTTCATCGTACGCGGCCTGCGCGCGGTGAGCGATTTCGAGGCCGAGCTGCAGATGGCGCTGACGAACCGCAAGCTCGCGCCGGAGATCGACACGACCTTCCTGATGACCGCCCTCGAGTACGGCTACGTGAGCTCGTCGTTGGCCAAGGAGGTGGCGCGTTTCGGTGGCGACGTCACGGCCATGCTGCCGGAGCCCGTCGCGCAAGCGCTGAGCGACCGAATGCGCGCTGACCCACGCGTATAATCGCGAGCAAGGAGGGTCGCCGCCACGGACATCATCTTCCTCGTCGAGCGCTTGGAGTCGCTGGTCGCAGCCGGCAAGAAGCTGCCTCTGACGAGTAACGTGGTCCTCGATCAGGCCACCGTGCTCGACCTGATCGATCAGCTGCGCGTTGCCGTGCCCGAAGAGGTCCGCCAGGCGCGCCGCATCACCGAGGAGTCCGGCCGCATCACCGAGCGGGCGCGCGAGGAGGGTGACGCGATCGTCGCACGGGCCCAGGAGCAGGCCGTCCAGATGCTCGAGGAGCGTGAGCTCGTCCGCGCAGCGCAGCAGCGCGCCGCCGAGATCCTCGATCGCGCGCAGGACGAGGCCCGCGAGGTCCGCCGCGGCGCCGACGAGTACGCCGCCGGCGTCCTCATCCGTCTCGAGGGCGAGTGCATCAAGGCCCTGACCAGCATCAAGCGCGGGATCGACATGCTCGACGAGCGCCACCGTGGTGCCGTGGACGACAGCGCGGCCAAGCCGGGCGCCGATGTCATTCCCATCGACTCGCAGGAGAGGGCCGAAGCCGCTCCTCGCCAATGACCTCCTACAACGTCGCCGGGCTCCTCCACGAGCCGCCCGGATCGACGCGCGAGATCCGCCTGCGCGACCACTACCTCACGCTCGGGCCCGACGTCGAGCTGGCCGGACCGATCGACGCCGATCTGCGCCTCCAGCGCACGAACCGCGGCATCCTCCTGCGCGGCGAGCTCAGCGCCACGCTGCGGCGCACATGCTCGCGCTGCACCGATCCGTTCGTCGAGGAGGTCCGCGTCCCGATCAACGAGGAATTCCTGCCGACCGTCGATCCGGTCAGCGGCGCGCCGATCGCGGGCGAGGCCGAGGACGCGGAGGTGCCGCGGATCGACGAGCATCATCAGATCGAGCTCGACCCGGTCTTCCATGACGAGCTCTCGCTGACCGAGCCGCTCTTCGCTCTCTGCCGGCCCGACTGCCTGGGCCTCTGCACGGTCTGCGGCGAGCGCCTCGAGCGTGGCGACCACGCGCATGCCGACGAGGAGATCGACCCGCGCCTGGCGGCGTTGGCCACACTCCTGCGCAACGGGGACGAGGACACGCGCTGACGCACGGTCCCATGGGATCCATCGGCCGATCTTGCGAGGGCAGCGGATGTTGGGGCGTCCGGCTATACTGCGGCGTCCCCGTTTTCATCGGTCAAGGAGTTTCCGCGTGGGCGTTCCCAAGCGAAAGGTTTCAAAGGCGCGTCAGGGTGAGCGCCGCGCGCATCTCGCGATCAGCGCACCGCCGTTGGTCGAGTGTGAGCACTGTCACGAGCTGAAGCGCGCCCACCACGTGTGCCCCACCTGCGGGTGGTACAACGGGCGCGAGGCGGTCACGATCGAGGCGGTCGGGCCGGCCGAAACCCAGCAGCTCTAACGACCGATGCGGATCGCGGTCGACGCGATGGGCGGCGATCTTGCCCCTCGCGAAGTCGTCCGCGGAGCGATCGACTACGCCGTCGGTACCCCCCAGGACGAGGTGATCCTCGTCGGTGACGTGCCGCGCGTCGAGCGCGAGATGGCCGAGGACGGCCGCCCCCGACCGGCGAACCTGCGTCTCGTCCATGCCCCCGAGGTGATCGAGATGGGGGAGCACCCGGCGACGGCGTTGCGGACGAAGCGGCGCGCCTCGATCGTGGTCGCCACCGACCTCGTGCGCGACGGGGAAGCCGATGCGGTCGTCAGTGCGGGCTCGACGGGCGCCACGATGGCCGCCGCGATCTTCCGCCTCGGCCGGATCAGCGGGATCGACCGACCCGCGCTGCCGGCCCACATGCTCACCGCCACCGGGCCGGTGATGCTGCTCGACGTCGGCGCCAACATGGATTCCGAGCCCGAGAACCTCGTCCAGTTCGCGGCGATGGGCGCGATCTTCGCCGAGCACGTGCTCGGCGTGAAGAACCCTCGCATCGGCCTGCTGAACATCGGCGAGGAGGTCGAGAAGGGCGACGAGCGGGCGCGCGAGACGCACGCCAAGCTGGCGGCCGCGGACCTCCACTTCGTCGGCAACGTCGAGGCGCACGACATGATCGCGCACCGCGCCGACGTGGTCGTGTGCGACGGCTTCGTCGGCAACGTGGTCGTCAAGTTCTTCGAGGGCATCACGACCTTCATCTTCCGATCGCTGCGCGAGGATCTCCAGCAGGGACCGCTCGCGCCGCTGGCGCTCCTTGCGCTCAAGCCCGGCTTCGACCGCACCCGCGCCCGCTTCGACCACGAGCGCTACGGCGGCGCGCCGCTGCTCGGCGTGAAGGGGGTGAGCATCGTGACCCACGGGCGCGCGAAGGCGCGGATGATCGAGCACGCGATCCGCGTTGCCTCCGAGGCCGCGCACGCGCGGGTGCCCGAGCTGATCGGCGAGTGGTCGCGCCAGCATCCGGCGCTCGCGCACCGCGGGGTGCGGTCGCGGATCGCGGCCCGGCTCCACCGCGAGCGGACGCCGGCCCCGTGACGAACGCCTCGAAGAGGCGGGCCAACGCGGCCGGGCTGCTCGCCAGGCGACTGGCGATGCTGGCGCTCTTCGAGGCCGAGTTCCGCCCGGGCGCGGCCCCCGCCGCTCTCGACCGGCTCGCCGACGAGCGCGAGGTGCCCGACGAGGTCCGCGCGCACGCCGCCGAGATCGTGGCCGGGGTGGACGAGCATCGGTCAGACCTGGATGCCCGGATCGCCGTCGAGGCGCCCCTGATTCCCGTTCCGGAGCTCGGTCGCGTGGAGCGGACGATCCTCCGGAGCGCGCTCTACGAGGTGCTATACTCCGCCGCGACCCCGAGCGGGGAACCGATGCGTGATGCGGTCTCTCTCGCCCGGATCTATGCCGGCGATGCGGCCCGCCGCCTCGTGAATGGCGTTTTGGGGAGCGTTTCCAGATCGGGTGGAGGAGCCTGAATTCGTGACTGATGGGACCACATTCGAACGCCTCAAGAAGATCATCGTCGAGCAGCTCGGTGTCGACGAGGAAGAGGTCACCCCAACGGCCTCGTTCGTCGAAGATCTCAACGCCGACTCCCTCGACCTGGTCGAGCTCATCATGAGCCTGGAGGAGGAGTTCGGGATGGAGATCTCGGACGAAGACGCCGAGAAGATCCAGAAGGTCTCCGACGCCGTCGAGTTCATCGAGGAGCATCAGCAGTAGAGCGGGTTCGCCCATGGACGCTCTTCCGCTGGATGAGCTCGCCGATCGACTCGGCATCGATCTCGCGGATCCGGAGCTGATCCGCCAGGCATTCGTCCACAGCTCCTTCTACAACGAGAACCCCACGGCCGTCTCCGGCCACAACGAGCGCCTGGAGTTTTACGGCGACGCCGTCATCGGCCTCACCGTCAGCCGCCTGCTGTACGACCGCTATCCCGATGAGGACGAGGGCTTCCTCACCGCCCGCCGCGCCGCGCTCGTCAACCGCGACGCCCTCGCCGACCTGGCCCTCGAGACCGGCCTTGACCGATACCTCCGCCTCGGCCGGGGCGAGTCCGAGGCCGGCGGCGCCACCCGTCCGTCCGTCCTTGCCGCCGCCTTCGAGGCGCTGGCCGGCGCCCTCTCGCTGAGCGAGGGCGCAGAGCGCACCGAGCAGGCGCTGGCGTCGCTGTTCGGCCCCCGGCTCGACGCCCTCGCCGAGATCGAGGGCCCGCCGAAGTCGGCGAAGTCGCGGCTCCAGGAGTGGACGCAGCGCCATCACGGCACGAAGCCGGTGTACCAGCTCGCCGGCACGACCGGTCCGCCGCACGAGCAGCACTTCAGCGTGATCGTCGTCATCGCCGGGCAGAGCATGGCCAATGGCTCGGGGTCGAGCCGCCAGCGAGCTGAGGAGATGGCCGCCGAATCCGCCCTGGCCGAGCTCCACGCCCGGGCGATCCCGGCCCCATGAGCCGCCTGAAGGAGCTGCGCCTCCACGGCTTCAAGTCCTTCGCCGATCCGACGCGCTTCGTCTTCGAGCCCGGCGTGAACGCCGTCATCGGCCCGAATGGATCGGGCAAGAGCAACATGGCCGATGCGGTGCGCTGGGTGCTCGGAGAGCAGTCGAACCGCTCGCTGCGCACCCGCCGGGCCGACGACGTGATCTTCGCTGGGTCCGAGCAGCGCCGGCCGCAGGGCATGGCCGAGGCGATCCTGACCCTCGACAACGGCGACGGCTGGCTGCCGATCGACTTCGCCGAGGTGTCGGTCGGCCGGCGCGCCTATCGGTCCGGCGACAGCGAGTACCTGATCAACGGCGCCAGGGCGCGGTTGCGCGACGTCGTCGAGCTGCTCGGGGAGGGGCGGCTGGGCGCCAACGAGCTGGTCGTGGTCGGGCAGGGGACCGTGGATGCCGCCCTGTCCCTGCGTCCGGAAGAGCGGCGCCAGCTTTTCGAGGAGGCGGCCGGGGTGAAGGGGCTCCAGGTGCGCCGCAACGAGGCGTCGGTGCGGCTCGGGAAGTCGCTCGACAACCTGACCCGGGTCAGCGACCTGATCGCCGAGCTGAAGCCGCAGGTCCGCCGCCTCGCCCTCCAGGCCGAGCATCAGCAGCAGCACGACGCGCTCGGTTCTCGGGCACGGGCACTGGTGGTCACCTCGCACCGGCGCCGCGAGCGTGCGGCACGTGCGGCATTGGGCGAGGCGCGGCGCGCGGCGGCGGCCGCCGAGTCGGCGCTGGCCGCCTTGCGCGAGACGCAGGACGCCGGACGGGCGGCGGTGCAGGCGGCCGAGGAGCGCTACTGGGCGGCGGAGGAGGCCGCGCGCGACGCCGGCCACGCACGCGAGGCCACCCGCGAAGCTGTGATCCGCGCCGAGGGCCGGCTGGAGTCCCTGGACGCTCGCATGCGAGATCTGGCAGCCGCGCTCGAACGCGAGACGGCCGAGCTGGCCGATGCGCAGCGCGAGCTCGACAGCACCGACGACGAGGCGGTCGCCGAGGTGGCGCCCGCCGTGCGACGCGCGAGCGAGGCTGAGGAGGGCTGGCGCTCGGCAGTCGCGGAGCTGGCAGCGGCCGACGAGGCGCTGCTCGCCGCCGAGGAAGCGGTGGCCGAGATCCGGGCGCGGGAGAGCGATCGGATCGCCGCGGCGGCCCGAGAGTCGGAGGAAGCGGCCCGGCGCCAGGCCCGGTTCGAGGAGGCCAGCGCGGAGCGAGCGCAGCAGACCGCGGCGGTCGAGGAAGCGCGGCGGGTGGTCGAGGCCGCACGATCGGCGCTGGCGGAAGCCGAGGGACGTGCCCGTTCGGCATCCACGGCCCTTGCGCAGGCGGAGGAGGAACGAGACGCCGCGCAGGCCGCCGCGGACGCCGCGCGCCAGGCAGCGGTGGAGATCGACGAGCGCCTGCGGGCGACCCGCGCCGAGTTGGCCGCTGCGGAGGAGCCCCATGACGCCGGGACGCGGCTCGGCCGTCGCCTGGTAGCGGCCGGATGGTCGAGCCTGCTCGACACGATCGACGCCCCCGAGGCCGCGTGGCCGGCGGTCGAGGCGGTGGTCGGCGGCGAATTGGAGGGTGCACTGCTGTGGTCCGGCGGCGACCCGCGCGGTGAGCTGACGGAGGCGCGCGGCGCGGCCCGGCTCCTGGCCGAGACCTCGGCCAACGGCGACGACGGACGCCGCGCGGCGCTCGAGGCGGTCGGCGCGGAGAGGACGCTCGCCGAGTGGACCGGCTCCGGCGACACCGGTCCCGTCGCGTTCCGCCGCACGGCGGTTGCCCGCGACGTCGGCGCGCTGCTCGACGGCTGGCAGCTGCTACCGCCCGGCTGGAGCGCGGTGACCGCCGAGGGTGACCTCGCCGACGGACGCGGGGTGATCGTCCTGCGCGGCCGCGCCGACCCGCCGGGTGGGGCATCGGCTCGGGCCCATGCTCGTCGCCGCGACCTGACGGCCGCCGTCGGAGGGATGGAGACGGAGGCGCGCACCGCCCAGGCTGAGGCGCACGACACGTCCGAACACCTGCGAGTCGCGCGCAACGCGCACCTGGCCGCTCGCGAGGCCGCCGACGAGGCCGATGCGACCCTGCGCCGGCTCCGCGCCGAGGCCGACTCCGCCGGTGACACCGTCGCCCGCCTCGCCGAGCGGCTGACACAGCTCGAGGCGGTCATCGCCCGGGAGCCAGCTGTCGAGAACGGCCCGACGACGCCGCCCGCGCGCCTCGCCGAGCTCCAGGAGGCCGCCGATCGAGCCCGCCAGGTGCGCGACGAGCGCGCCCGCGTGCGCGACGCGGCTCGGGACGCCTGGAACGCGACGCGCGGTGAGGCGGAGACGCTCGAGACGCGGGTCGCAGGCCGTCGCCGCGACCGCTCGCTGCGCGAGGCGCGCGTCGCCCAGCTCGAAGCCTCACTGCCTGACCGGCGCGCGAGCGTCGAGCGGCTGAGCGCCGAGCGCGACGAGCTCCAGGCCGCCGCAACCACGGCCAGGACCGCGGACACGGAGGCGGCCGCGATCCAGGAACGCACGGAAGGGGAGCGGACCGCCCGCCGCACCGAGCTGCTCGAGCTCGAGCGCGACCAGGGCGGGGGAGGGGCCCGCTTCGGCGAGCTCGAGCGCGACGCGCAGGCCACCGCCATCGAAGCATCGAGGAGGGACGAGGCGCTTGCCGCACTGGCGCGCGAGCGCGAGCTGGCGCTCGACGGGCTGCCGGAGACGAGCGTCGAGGCGCCGATGGACGAGATCGATGCGCTCGCTGACGAGGCGCTCGAGGCTGAGAGCCGGAGGGTGCGACGCACGCTGGCGCAGATCGGCTCGGTCAACCCGTTTGCGGTCGAGGAGCACCGCGAGGTCGCCACCCGGCTCGAGGAGATGAGCGGCCAGGACGCCGACCTGCGCGGCGCGATTACCTCGACCGAGGAGCTGATCGGCACACTCGACGGCGAGATCGAGGAGCGGTTCGACGCCGCCTTCAGCGCCATCGGCGAGAAGTTCGACGAGTTCTGCCGCCTCCTGTTCGCGGGCGGATCGGCCTCGTTGCAGCGCTCGGACGACACCGATGGCGACGCCGCCGGCGGCATCGAGATCGTCGTGAGGCCGCCGGGCAAGCGGCTGCAGCGCCTGGCAATGCTGTCGGGCGGGGAGCGGGCGCTGACCGGCGTGGCGCTGCTGTTCGCGATGCTCACCGTCAACCCGGTCCCGTTCTGCATCCTCGACGAGGTCGACGCCGCGCTCGACGAGGCGAACATCGGCCGCTTCGCCGAGGCCCTTCGCAAGCTGAGCGAGTCGATCGACTTCGTGGTCATCACCCACAACCGGGCGACGATCGAGGTTGCCGATACGATCTACGGCGTGACGATGACCGATGCGGCCGTCAGCCGCGTCCTCTCCCTGCGGCTCGCCGACGTCCCCGTCGAGGTCGGCGCCTAGGTGTTCCGCCGTCGCCGCGACCCGCCGGAGCCGGAGGCTCCCGCCGCCGAACCGGTTGCGCCCCCGTCCACCGTGGCGCGACCGTCTCGCGAGCCGCGCGGCATGGGCCTGCGTGCCGCGCCATCGGGCCTCGGCGCGCGGCTGCGCTCGATCCTCGGCAGCTCGCCGGCCACCGATGCCACCTGGGACGAAGTGGAGGAGGTCCTCATAGGCGCCGATGTGGGGGCGACAACCACGCTCGAGCTCATCGACGCGGCCCGCGAGCGGTTCCGCGCGGACAGCGGACGCACCGGCGAGGACGCACGGCGTGCGCTGGCGACCGAGATCCGAGACCGGCTCGCTCGGGTCGGATCAGGGACGTTCGAGCTCGGGGCGGCGCCATCGGTGATTCTCTTCGTCGGCGTCAACGGGACGGGCAAGACGACCACGATCGCGAAGCTCGCGCACCGATTGCTCGCCGACGGCCACGACCCTCGCGCTCGCGGCGGCGGACACGTTCCGCGCAGCCGCGATCGAGCAGCTGCGAATCTGGGGCGAGCAGCTCGGGGTCTCGGTCGTCGCCCAGCGCGCCGGCGCCGATCCGGGCGCGGTCGCCTTCGACGCCGTGGCCGCCGCCGAGTCGCGCGGGCTCGACGCGGTCCTTGTCGACACCGCCGGGCGGCTCCAGAACAAGCAGCAGCTGATGGACGAGCTGTCCAAGATCCGACGGGTGATCGAGCGCCGCCTCCCCGGACAGCCGCGGCACGTGCTGCTCGTGCTCGACGCCACGACCGGCCAGAACGGCCTGCTCCAGGCCGAGGGGTTCAGCCGCGAGGTGGGCGTGACCGGGATCGTGCTCACGAAGCTCGACGGCAGCGCCAAGGGCGGCGTGGCGCTGGCCGTTGCGGATCGGCTCGGTGTGCCGATCGTCTTCGCCGGCATCGGTGAGGAGATCGACCAGCTCGCCCCGTTTGACCCCGAGGCGTTCGTGGAGTGGCTCTTCGCGGAGTAGCCCTCGTTGCCGCTGGGGGCGCCCACCCCTAGAATGGGCAGCCGTTTGCCGGCGCCTCAGCGCCGGATCTGAGACACCCGTTACGGTCCCCCATGTTCGAATCCCTGTCCGCGCGCCTCCAGGGCGTCACGCAGCGCCTTCGCGGCAAGGCGCGCATCACCGAGGCCGACCTCGAAGAGTCGCTGCGCGAGATCCGCCTCGCCCTGCTCGAGGCCGACGTCAACTTCAAGGTCGTCAAGGAGTTCGTCGCCCGGGTCCGCGAGCGCGCGCTAGGTGCCGACGTCCTGAACGGGGTCAACCCCGGCCAGCAGATCGTCAAGATCGTCCACGACGAGCTCGTCGCCGTGCTCGGCGGGGAGCGCCACAAGCTGCGGCTGGAGGCGAGGCCATCGGTCCTGATGATGGTCGGCCTCCAGGGCTCGGGAAAGACGACGACCGCCGCGAAGCTGGCGGTACGCCTGCGCAAGGACGGCAAGAAGCCCCTGCTCGTGGCCGCCGACGTCTATCGGCCGGCGGCGGTCGACCAGCTCGTGCAGCTCGGCGACCAGATCGGCGTCGAGGTCCACACGCGCCCGGTCGGCACGCCGGCGCTCGAGATCGCCCGCTCCGGGCTGGAGGCGGCGAAGGGGCGCGGCGTGGACGTGGTGATCCTCGACACCGCGGGGCGCCTCCACGTCGACGAGGCGATGATGGACGAGCTGGTCCGCATCTCCGGCGCGATCACGCCCGCCGAGACGCTGCTCGTCGTCGACGCCATGACCGGCCAGGAGTCGGTGAAGGTCGCCGAGGCGTTCCACGCCAAGCTGCCGATCACCGGGCTCGTGCTCACGAAGATGGACGGCGACGCTCGTGGTGGCGCCGCCCTCAGCATCCGCTCGGCGACCGGGCTGCCGGTCAGCTTCCTCGGCACCGGCGAGCGGACCGATGGTCTCGAGCCCTTCCATCCCGACCGGCTCGCGCAGCGGATCCTCGGCATGGGCGACATCGTCAGCCTCGTCGAGCGCGTCCAGGAGACGGTCGACACCGAGGAGGCCGAGCGCACCGCCCAGCGGATGATGGAGAACCGCTTCACGCTCGAGGACTTCCGCAGCCAGCTCAACCAGATCAAGAAGATGGGACCGATCGGCCAGCTCGTCGGCATGATCCCCGGTGCGAGCGGGATGGCCGGAGCGGCGCAGGAGGCGGTCGACTCGGGCCAGATGAAGCGGATCGAGGCGATCATCGACTCGATGACGCCGGAGGAGCGACGCCGGCCGGAGCTGATCAAGGCGAGCCGGCGGCGGCGCATCGCGCTCGGCAGCGGGACCTCGACCGCCGAGGTCAATCGGCTCCTGAAGCAGTTCGCCGAGATGCAGAAGATGATGAAGATGATCTCGGGCGGCAAGATGCCGCGGATGGGTGGCGGCCTCGGCGCGCTGCTCGGGCGCTGAGCGGGGAATGCATCGGCTCGTCATCGCCTCGGTCACCCTCATCGGCCTCGTGAGCATCGCCGTCGTTGCCGCCTATCTCGTCCTCTTCGCCGGCGCCGGTGACCGCGCCGCGACCATGGCACCGGCGAACACCATGGTCTACGCGAACCTCTACCTCCAGCCCTCGACCGGCCAGCAGATGAACCTGTCCGGGCTCATCGGCCGCCTGCCCGGGTTCGCCGACGAGGCCGCGCTGGACGAGAAGATCGACACGGTCGTACAGAACCTGCTGCGCAACGCCGGGATCGACTACCGCGCGCACGTCAAGCCCTGGCTCGGGGACCAGGTCGCGGTTGCCGCCTGGCCGAACGGATCCGATCCGCTCGAGGCATCGACGGTGATCCTCGCCGCGACCAGCGATCCGGACGCGGCACGCGCGGCGATCGCCGAGCTTACGGCGCAGCAGGACATCACCTTCACGACCGAGACCTACGCCGGCATCGAGCTCCAGGTCGGCGATGGGACCGCCTACGGGCTCGTCGACGGGATGCTGGTCGTCGGCAACGGGGCCGATGCGCTCCATGCCGTGATCGACACGAGCACTGCCACCGAGTCGCTGGCAACCGTCCCGGCCTTCACCGAGGCGATGGACGGGCACCCCGCCGATCACCTCGCCTCGTTCTTCGTTGACCTCACCGGCGTGGCCGATGCCTCGGGCACCACCATCGAGCTCGGTGGCGCAACGACCGCCAGCGCTGTCCTCGTCGCCGAGACCGACGGCCTGCGCCTGAGCGGCACCGCGCCGCTCTCGCCGCCCTCGGAAGCCGCCGAGTCGCCGTCGGGCACGCTCAGCGGCTGGATGCCAGAACGCACCCTTGCCGAAGTCACCGTCTTCGGACTGCGCGACATTCTGGAGCAGGGCCTCGCCGTCGTCGACGAGGTGCCGGAGGGTGAGGAGGTCACGAGCACGCTCGACACGATTCGGGCGCTGGCCGCATTCGCGTTCGGCCTCGACCTCGACGAGGACGTGATGCCGCTCCTCGAAGGGGAGACGGCGATCGCGTTCGGCGGTATCGGCCCGACCGCGATGCCGTCTGGCCAGCTGCTGCTGCGGCCGTCGGATCCGGACGCCGCGACCGAGACGCTGGGTCGGGTGGCGGACGGGATCGGCCTTGCCGGCGGGAGCGCATCGACTGAGACGCTCGAGGGGATCGAGATCACCACGATCTCGGTCCCTGACACGATCGACGCCGCGTATGGCATCGTCGACGGGGTGGTCGTCATCGGTCTCAGCGCGACCGACGTGGTTGCAGTGGCGGAGGCACGGGACAGCGGCTTCACTCTCGACCACACGAGCGCGTACGAGCAGGCGTTCGGGATGGCCGGCACCCGTGCCGGGACCGAGGCGTGGGCCGACGTCGGCACCGTCGGCAGCCTCGTCAGCCTGGTCGTCGAACTCGACGACGACGCACGCGATATCCTTTCAGGGCTCGGGTCCTTCGCGCTCACCGTTCCGTTCCGGCCCGACCACATTGAATTCCACGCGGTCCTCACGGTCGAAGAGCCGTGAGCCGATTCAACGATCAGCGAATCCACACCTGAGGTACGAACCCCTTGGCAGTAGCAATCCGGCTGACACGCATCGGGGCCACGAAGCGGCCCTCGTATCGCGTGATCGCCATCGACAAGCGCCGGTCGCGCGACGGGCGCGCGCTGGAGATCCTCGGCTTCTACGACCCGCTCACCGAGCCGGCCACCGTGCAGCTCGAAACCGACAAGATCAACGCATGGATCGGCAAGGGCGCCCAGCCCTCCGACGCGGTGGTCAAGCTCATGCGCCAGGCCGAGGCGACGGCGAAGGCCGGCGCCGATGCCCCCACGCCGAAGCGCGCCACCCGCAGTGCAGGCGCGAAGCCGTCACGCAAGGCCGCCGCCAAGGCGCAGGCGGCCACATCGGCCCCGGCCGAGGCACCGGCGGCTGAAGCCGCCGCCGAGGAGGCGCCCGCCGCCGAGGCTCCGGCGGTCGAGGCCACCGAGGAGACCGCTGCCGAGGAAGTCCCCGTTGCCGCCGCCGACGAGCCGGCAGCCGAGGAGGCCGCCGCCGAAGAGGCTCCCGCCGAGGAGGCTCCCGCCGCCGAAGAGCCGGCGACCGACGAGGCCCCCGCCGCCGAGGCGTCGGCTGACGACGAGGCCGCCGACAACGCCGAAGGCGAGAAGGCGAGCGACGCGTGAAGGACTTCCTCGAGTACGTCGCGAAGTCGCTGGTCGACAAGCCGGATGCGGTCTATGTCGAGGTCGAGGAGGACGGTGACGAGACGCTTCTCACGCTCGGCGTCGACCAGGAAGACATGGGCCGAGTCATCGGCCGCGACGGACGCATCGCCAATGCCATGCGCAGCCTGCTGCGAGTGATGGCCGCGCGGGACGGACGCCACGTCGAGCTCGAGATCGTCTCCGACGCCGAGTGAGCGCCGCGCCGTCGCGCGCGTCCTCGGCGCGAAAGGCCTGAAGGGCGGCCTGCGCGTCGAGATCCTGACCGACTGGCCGGAGCGCCTGGAGGCCGATGCCGAGGTCTGGCCGGAGGGCGAGGCTGCCGCGCGCCGCATCCGCCACGTCGAGTCCGGAGGCCGGGTGCCGGTGTTCCACCTCGACGGCATCGAGAGCCGAGAGGCGGCCGAGGCCCTGACCGGGCGCTACCTCGAAGTGCCGACTCGCCAGCTCGACGAGGGGTCGTACTACTGGGACGACCTCATCGGCCTGCGCGTCGAGACCCCGGACGCTCAGCCAGTTGGCGAGCTGGTGGAGATCTTCCGCGCGGGCGGCAACGAGGTGTACCGGATCGTGGGTCCTGGCGGGGAGCGGCTGGTGCCGGCGTTGCGGAGCGTGGTGCAGCGCATCGACCTCGAGGCCGGCGTCATGGTCGTCGCCCCCGACGACGCCGAGGAGGTTCGCTGACCGATGCGCATCGACGTCGTCACGATCTTCCCGGAGCTCTTCGAGCTGCCGCTGCGCACGTCGATCATCGGCCGGGCGGCGGAGCAGGGGATCGTCTCCTTCGGCATCACCGACCTACGGGAGCACGGCCTCGGACGTCATCGGTCGGTGGACGACTACCCCTACGGCGGGGGAGCCGGGATGGTCATGCGCCCGGAGCCGCTATTCGCGGCGACCGAGCCGCTGCGCGAGGCAGGCGCCCAGGTCATCCTGCTCGACCCGGCAGGAGAGCGCCTGACCGATGCGCTCGCGCGCGACCTCGCGCAGCAGCCGCACCTGGCGCTGGTCTGCGGCCGCTACGAGGGAATCGACGAGCGCGTGCGGACGCTGGTCGACCGCGAGGTGAGCATCGGCGACTACGTCCTCACCGGCGGCGAGCTGCCTGCGCTCGTGGTGATCGACACGGTCGTGCGACTGCTGCCGGGCGCCATCCAGGAGGCCTCCCACCAGGGCGACTCGTTCGCGGCCGGGCTGCTGGAGCACCCCCACTACACCCGGCCGGAGCGGTTCCGCGACCTCGAGGTGCCGCCGGTGCTGCTCGGCGGCAACCACGGCGAGGTTGACCGATGGCGCCGACGCGAGGCCCTGCGTCGCACGCTGGAGCGACGCCCGGACCTTCTCGAGTCCGCGGCCATCTCGGACGACGATCGGCGTATCCTCGAGGAGCTGCGCCTCGACCTCCGTTGACGCTTCCGCGCCTCGCGCTACTCGCACCACGGCTGTTACGACCGACGAGCTCACGTTCCGTCGCCGCATAGCCGCACCGCGGATGGAAGCGCGAACAAGCAGCACGCTCCGTGGTGAGATACTCGCCATGCGGTTGAAAGCGCCGGTCCGGGCACGACGTTGGTCGTAGGAACCGTCCCACGGATAGACGGCTCGAGATCCGGTACGTCCAAGGGAGTAGGTTCAGCGCACGCTGCCTTGCCGCCAGGCGGGCATCGGTCTATACTCCCGCCCGTCGCGGCCGCAGTCAGCGGTCGCGTTCGCATGTCATACCGATGAGCGCGGTCACAGCCGCGAGAACGAGGTCGTCCCGATGAACGCCATCAAGGAGCTCGAGCGCGAGCAGCTCCGGACCGATGTCCCGGAGATCGCCCCCGGCGATACCGTGCGCGTCTCGGTCAAGGTGGTCGAGGGCAACCGCGAGCGGATCCAGGTCTTCGAGGGCACCGTGATGCGCATGCGCGGCGGCGGGCTGAACAAGGCCATCACCGTCCGACGCATCGCCAGCGGCGTCGGCGTGGAGCGGACCTTCATGGTCCACGCGCCGCGGGTCGAGAAGATCGAGGTCGTCCGCCACGGTGTCGCGCGACGCGCGCAGCTGTACTTCCTGCGCGACCGCGTCGGCAAGTCCGCCACCCTTCGCGAGCGCCGCGCCAACTGACCGTCTGCCGCCGCTCGGCGGCCTAGACTGAGCGCATGACCGGCCGGCGACGTCCGCAGCGTGTGATGCGCCCGTCGACGCGCGTCGAGCGCGACCACTGGCAACAGGGACGCACCGTCATCGTCGGGGCGGATGCGGTCGGCGTCGCCTCCTTGAGCGGGCCCGTCGTCGCCGCGGCGGTTGCCTGGCCACCGTACGCGCGCCGCGTCGCCGGCGTCCGCGACTCGAAGATGCTCTCCCGCGCCCAGCGCGAGCGGCTCTTCCCGTACATCCGCCGACGGGCGCTGGCGGTCGGGATCGGCGCGGCCAGCGTCGCCGAGATCGACCGCATCAACATCTATCACGCCACGAACCTCGCCATGCGCCGCGCGATCTGCCGGGTCGCCGAGCGCGAGCACGTCCTCATCGACGGGCTGCGGGTCTACGGCTTCCAGGAGCACGTCGGCTCCTACACCGCCATCGTCCGCGGCGACGCGAAGTGCTACTCGATCGCCGCCGCCTCGATCATCGCGAAGGTCATCCGCGACCGGCTCATGGACCGCCTGGCGGCGCGCCACCCGTTCTACGGCTGGGAACACAACGCCGGCTACGCAACCCTCGACCACCGGCGGGGGATCGAGGAGCACGGCATCACGGCCTTCCACCGGCGCTCGTTCGCGCGGGTCAGGGCCGTGGAGCTCGGCGAGCAGATGGAGCTCGACTTCGCGACATCCGACACCCTCGATGAGCTCGATGCCATGGAGGACCTCGAGGTCGCGGTTGCATCGGCCTGACCGGTAAGCACGCAGTAATTGGCCGGTAAGCGGCGCGCCACCATCATCCGCCGATGGGCGACCCGCGTCATCAGCTCGGCCTTGCCGCGGAGACGGCGGTCGCCGGCTGGCTGACCGATGCCGGCTGGCGGGTCGTCGAGCGCCGCGCCCGCTCACCGACGGGCGGTGAGGTCGACCTCGTGGCGATCGATCCGCAGCGCACGCTCGTGGCGATCGAGGTCCGCGCGCGCCGGACCCACCGGACGGGAGGTGCGGTGCTGAGCGTCGACGCCAGGCGCGTCGCGCGGCTGGGGCGGACCCTCGCCGCAATCGGCGCGAGCGGCCGGCACGCTCATCGGGCGCTTCGCGTGGACCTCGTCACGGTCGAGCCGGCCGACGCGCCCGGTCGCTGGCGCCTGGTCCGCGTGCCGGGCATCGGCTAGGCGTCAGCCGCCGAAGAGCCGTTCGAGGGCCTTGATCGAGGAGATGTAGGGGCGGCTGACCGCGTAGATGCCATAGGTGTCCACCGCGCCCTGGCCCTGGTAGTAGGCGGCCAGGACGAGGTCGCGGTTGCCGTCGTAGCGGTCGAGGTAGTGACGCAGCAGCCGGACACCGCCGGCGATGTTGCTGCGCGCCTCGTTGATGCGCACCGGTCGCCCGAGCATCGACTGCCCGATCCAGTCGGCCGTCCCGGGCATCAGCTGCATGACGCCGACCGCACCGGCGTGGCTCACGACGCCCTGCTGCCAGCCCGACTCCTGCCAGGCGACGGCCAGCACGAGGGCCCGCGGCACGCCCTGGCTGTCAGCTTCGTGCACGAGCACGCGGCGCACCCAGTCGCGCTCGGCGACGAGCTCCGCCATCGACGCAGGCATGCTGGGTCGCGGCGCCGATGCACCCGACGACCGCGCCGGGGCGCTCGCGCCGGGGATGACAAGACGCTGACCCGTGTAGATGCGACTCGGGTTGGCGATGCGGTTGGCGGCGACGATGGCGCTCACGCTGACGCCGTAGCGCTGGGCGATCTCCCACAGCGTCGACCCGCGGTTGACGACATGGACGACCTGCGCGGCCGGCCGCGGGGCTGCGGCACCGCCGCTCGGCGTGCGCGAGCCCGATGCTTGAGGCGCGGACGCCCCGGGAATGACAAGGCGCTGGCCGGCGAAGATGCGGCGGGGGTTGGTGATGCCGTTGGCGTCGACGATGGCGCTCACGCTGACGCCGTAGCGCTGGGCGATCTCCCACAGTGTCGAGCCGCGGTTGACGACATGAATCGTGGTGCGTGCAGGCGCGTGGCCCGAGCCGGACGACCCTGACCCGTCACGACCGACCCGCAGCCGCTGCCCGACGAAGATCCGATTCGGGTTCGCCAGGTTGTTGAGCTCCGCAAGTCGACCGACCGACAAACCGTGGCGCCTCGCGATCGATGTGAGCGTATCGCCGGGCTGGACGACGACGGTCGGATCGGCCGCCAGCACGGCGGCGCTGAGAACGGGCGTGAGAGCGATCGCGAGGGTGATGCCTCCGATCAGGGCCAGGCGTGGGGCTCGCAATGGATCGGTCCTCCAGGCGGTGCAACGGGACGCTGACCGATGCTAGGAGGGCCATCCGGTGGGTCAAGGTACGCATGGGGGACCTTGGGAGTACTTCCGTACCGTTCGGTGCGGAGCGGGGCCGTCCGCATCGGTCTGGTGCGCAGCGCCTCGTTGGTGCCCGAAATCAAGACCGGCTATACTCAGCGCCGCTCGCGAGCCCGTGAGCACCCATCACACACGCCTGGCGGATCCTGCTGTTCGACGGTGCCCTCGTGACACAACCGAGGGTCGACCGGGAGCCGATGCCGGGCGGAGGAACAACCGGAGGTTTTCACACGTGGCTGCCACCAGCATGAAGCAGCTGCTCGAAGCGGGCGTCCACTTCGGGCATCAGACCCGGCGCTGGAATCCGAAGATGCGCGAGTACATCTTCGCCGAGCGCAACGGGATCCACATCATCGACCTGGCCCAGACGGTCAGCCGGCTCGACGCCGCCCTCGAGTTCATCCGCGAGACGGTGCGCCGCGGCGAGAGCGTCCTCTTCGTCGGGACGAAAAAGCAGGCCCAGGAAGCGCTGGCGGAAGCCGCGCAGCGTTCCGGCCAGCACTACGTCAACACGCGCTGGTTGGGCGGGATGCTCACCAACTTCACGACGATCAAGCGCCGCATCCAGCGCCTCGAGGCGCTCGAGGCGCGACGCGACGCCGGCGAGTTCGAGCGTCTCACGAAGAAGGAGGCGACGAAGCTCTCCGAGGAGATCAACAAGCTGAACGCGGTCCTCGGCGGCATCCGCAAGATGCGCCGCCTGCCGGGCGCGGTGTTCATCGTGGACCCGCATCGCGAGGAGATCGCGGTCGCCGAGGCCCGCCGCCTCGAGATCCCGATCGTCGCCATGACCGATACGAACTGCGACCCGGACCTCATCGACTGGGTCATCCCGGCCAACGACGACGCGATCCGCTCCGTCCGCCTCATCTGCGGCCTCATGGCCGATGCTGCCGCGACGGCACAGCAGGAGCGCCAGGCGAAGCTGGACGAGGAGTTCGAGCAGGCAGAGGCGATGCCGCCGGTCGACGACTCGGCGCTCACCTCGGAGGCCGATTACACCGCCGCCCTCGCGACGGGCGAGGCGCTCGTTTTCGAGCCCGAGCCCGAGGACGACGAGGAAGAGGAGCGAAAGGCGCGAGCGCGCCGCGCCGCACACCTGGACGAGGGCGAGCCGGAGCACGACCCCGACCGGGAGCACGAGCGCATGATCGACGAGCACACCAAGCCGGCGGCCAGCTAGGCACCGCCAGGAAAGGACCATGACCAACACGCTGATGATCAAGCCAGAGGATGTGAAGCGCCTCCGCGAGATGACCGCGGCCGGCATCATGGATTGCAAGCGCGCGCTCGAGGAGTCCGGAGGCGACTTCGACGCCGCAGTGCTCTGGCTGCGCGAGAAGGGCCTCTCGACGGCCGCGAAGAAGGCCGGCCGGGAGGTCCGCGAAGGGGTGATCGCGAGCTACATCCACCACGGCTCGCGCCTCGGCGTGCTCGTCGAGCTCAACTGCGAGACCGACTTCGTGGCGCGCACCGACGATTTCCAGAAGCTGGCCCAGGCGGTCGCCATGCACATCGCCGCCCTGGAGCCGCGGTGGATCAGCCGCGACGACGTCCCCGCCGACGTCCTCGAGGAGCAGCGGCGCCTCTTCACCGTCGACACCGAGCGCGAAGGGCGCCCGGCCGATCGCGTCCCGATGATCGTCGAGGGCCGCCTGAACAAGTGGTACGAGTCGCCCGGTGCCGTGCTCCTCGACCAGCCGTACCGCGACACCGACCAGACAGTCGGTGACCTGATCACCGAGAAGGTTTCGGTGCTCGGCGAGAACATCAGGGTCGCTCGGTTCGCCCGCATGGCAGTGGGGGAGTCCGCGGCGGCCGAGGCCGATAGCGGCGAGGCCGCGGAGAGCGCATGAGCGATGCGGGCGCCACGCCCCAGCGCCGGGTGCTGCTGAAGCTCTCAGGCGAGGCGCTGCTCGGCGAGGCCGAGTACGGCATCGATCCCGGCGTCGTGCGATCGATCGCCCGCGAGGTGTCCGATGCGGCGGGGGAGGGAATCGAGACCGCCGTCGTGGTCGGCGGCGGCAACATCTTCCGCGGGCTGGCCGCCAGCGCGAAGGGAATGGACCGCGCGACCGGCGACTACATGGGGATGCTGGCGACCGTGATGAACGGGCTCGCCCTGCAGGACGCGCTCGAGCAGCTCGGCCAGCCGACGCGGGTGATGAGCGCGATCGCGATGAACGAGATCTGCGAGCCGTACATCCGGCGCCGCGCCGTGCGGCACCTGGAGAAGGGCCGCGTCGTCGTGATGGTCGCGGGCACGGGCAACCCGTACTTCACCACCGACACCGCCGCGACGCTGCGCGCGGTGGAGGTCCACGCCCAGGTGATCCTCAAGGCGACCAGGGTGGACGGGGTGTACGATGCCGACCCGGAGAAGCACCCGGATGCCCAGCGCTACAGCCGCATTGGCTACACCGAGCTGCTGAGCAACCGGCTCCAGGCGCTCGACGCGACCGCCGTCAGCCTGGCGATGGACAACGAGATGCCGATCGTCGTGTTCGACATGACCGTCCCGGGGAACATCGCGCGAGCGGTCCGTGGCGAGCGCATCGGTACGCTGATCGCAGGAGAGGAGTCCCGATGACGCACGAGGCGCTGACCGCGATCGAGCCGAAGATGGCGCGGGCGATCGACGCGATGGAGCGCGACTTCGCCACCATCCGAACCGGGCGCGCCTCGACCGGCATGGTGGAGCGGATCACCGTCGACTACTACGGCACCCAGACGCCGCTGAACCAGGTGGCCGGCATCAGCACCCCGGACCCGCACCTGATCGTGATCCAGCCGTGGGACCGATCGGTCCTGTCGGCGATCGAGAAGGCCATCATCAAGAGCGACATCGGCCTCGTGCCGAACGTCGATGGCACCGTGGTCAGGCTCAACGTGCCGCCGCTCACCGAGGAGCGGCGCAAGGAGATGGTGAAGCAGGTGCGACGGCGGACCGAGGACGCGCGCGTCGAGGTCCGCAACCATCGGCGCGAGGCGGCCGACGCCCTGAAGAAGGCCCTCCGAGACGGCGATCTCGGCGAGGACGAGGAGCGACGCGAGCTCGAGAACCTCCAGAGGCTGACCGATCGGCACATCGAGGCCATCGACGCCCGCGCCGACCGCAAGGAAACCGAGATCCTGGAGGTCTGACCGGTGCCGGAGCCGGCGAGACCGCGGCACGTGGCGATCATCGCCGACGGCAACCGCCGCTGGGCGCGGGAGCGCGGCCTGCCGGTCCTCGCCGGCCACGTCCAGGGCATCGAGGCGATTCGGCCGGTCGTGCGCCGCGCCCGTGATCGCGGCATCGAGACGCTCAGCGTCTACACCTTCAGCACCGAGAACTGGGCGCGCCCCGACGACGAGGTCTCCGGACTGTTCGGGCTGATCGACGGCGCCGTGCGCCAATACACCGACGAGCTTGTCACCGAGGGGGTCCGCGTGCGGGTGATCGGTCGCCTCCACGAAGCGCCGTCCGACGTCCAGCGCTCGATCCGCGCGGCCGAGGACCGCACCAGCGGCGGCCGCGGCATCACGCTGAACATCTGCTTCAACTACTCCGGGCGCGCCGAGATCATCGACGCGACACGTGCCCTGATGGCGGCGAAGGTCGACCCGAACGGCATCGACGAGGCGCACTTCGCCGACTACCTCTACACCTCCGGGCAGCCGGACGTCGACCTCGTCATCCGCACCGGCGGCGACCAGCGCACGAGCAACTTCCTGCTGTGGCAGGCCGCCTATGCCGAGCTCGTCTTCTGCGCGAAGTACTGGCCCGACTTCACCGCCGACGACCTCGACGGCGCCCTGGCCGAGTACGAGCGCCGCGAGCGCAGGTTCGGCGGCTGACCCATGCTCCGCACCCGCCTCATCACCGCCCTCCTCCTTGCGCCGCTGATCCTGGCGATCGTCTTCCTCGGCGAGCCGTGGCTGTCGCTGCTCATCGGCATCGTCGGTTTCCTCGCGCTCGTCGAGGTCGTTTCCCTGCTCGACGCCGCGGGCTACGAGCCGCCACAGGTCCTCGGGATCGTGGCGGGCGTGGCTCTCCTCGGGGCGGGCCTCGTCAGCGCGAACGAGGCCGGAGTGGGCGGCGTCGTGACAGCGCTGCTGACCGCGCTCGACCCGCCGGGGCTCGTGGCCGCGACCCTCGTCGCCGCGATGCTCCTGCTCGCGTTGGTGTCGTTCACGCGCTCCGATCCGCGCGCGGGCTTCCAGACGTGGGCGACGACGACGTTCGGCATCGCCTACATCGGCCTCCTGCTGCCGACGATCGTGCTCGTCGCGCACCTCGCGCCGGCGGGTGGGTCGTGGAACACGCCGGTCGGGATGTTCGGCCTCGGCTCGGGCGCGGCGTGGGCGCTGACGCTCATTCTCGTCGTCTGGGGCTATGACACCGGCGCCTACGCGACCGGCCGCCTGATCGGGCGGCGGCACATGCTCGACCACATCAGCCCGTCGAAGACGATCGAGGGCCTCCTCGGCGGCCTCGTGCTGGCGACGATCGCCGCGGGCGTCGGCGCCGTGCTCATCGGCCTCGAGCCGTGGCACCCGCTGATCATCGGCCCGGTGGTCGGCATCGCGGCGCAGTCCGGCGACCTGGCCGAGTCGATGCTGAAGCGCGCGGCTGGACGCAAGGAGTCCGGCTTCCTCGTGCCCGGCCACGGCGGCATCCTCGATCGGATCGACTCGTTCCTGTTCGCCGCGCCGGTGCTGGCCGGGTACGCGCTCCTGGTGGCCGGGCGGGTCGTATGAGCGGCCTCGCGGTCCTGGGCTCGACCGGCTCGATCGGGCGCCAGACGCTGGAGGTCGTGGCCGCGCTCGAGGACCGCTTCGAGGTCGTTGGCCTTGCCGCCGGCCACGCCGACGATCGGTTCAACGCACAGCTGGCCGACTGGCCGGGCGCGCGAGCCTGGGCACCCGGCGACCGTCCCGACGGCCTCGAAGACCGCTGGGCCGATGGCGGGCTCGAGGAGCTGGCCACGGCCGACGGCGTCGATCTCGTCGTCGTCGCCACGACCGGCATGGCGGCGCTGCCCGCGGTGCTGGCCGCGCTGCGAGCCGGCAAGCGCGTCGCGCTCGCGAACAAGGAGACGCTCGTCACCGGCGGCCACCTCGTCGCGGCGCTGCTCGACGAGCTCGGCGGCGACCCGCTCGACCGGCTGCGCCCGGTCGACAGCGAGCACTCGGCGATCTGGCAGTGCCTGGTCGGGGAACGCATCGAGGATGTCGAGCGTCTGGTCCTGACCGCCAGCGGGGGACCGTTCCGCGGTCGCGACGCCGCGGCGCTTGCATCGGTCACGGCAGCGGAGGCGCTCGCGCACCCGACCTGGCGCATGGGACCGAAGATCACGATCGACTCGGCGACCCTGGTGAACAAGGCATTCGAGGTCATGGAGGCTCGATGGTTGTATCGGCTCCCGTACTCTAAGATCGACGCAGTGATCCACCCCCAGAGCGTCGTGCACTCGCTCGTCGAGTTCGCCGACGGCTCGTACAAGGCCCAGCTCGGCCTGCCCGACATGAGGCTCCCCATCCAGTACGCACTGACCCACCCTGAGCGCCTGCCCTCGCCGGCCACCTCGTCCGCGCCGGCTGACTGGGGCAGCCTCGAGTTCGCTCCATTGACCGATGCGGACCACCCCGCCTACGCCGTCGTTCGCGCCGCCGCCGACGCCGGCGGCAACCGCGGAGTCATCCTCAACGCCGCCGACGAGGTCGCGGTCGACGCGTTCCTGGCGGGGCGGATCAGCTTCCCGGCCATCGCCGACACGATCGGCTCCGCGGTTGACCGCTGGGGCGCGGCCGATGAGCCGAGCCTCGACGCCATCGTCGCCCTCGACGCCGAGGTGCGAAGCAGGCTGGCGGAGGCGATCGCCTGATGGAGGTCATCGGCACCGTCGCCGCGTTCATTGCGATCCTCGTCGTGCTCGTCCTCGTCCACGAGCTCGGACACTTCATCACCGCCAAGCGCGCCGGCATCACCGTCGAGGAGTTCGGGATCGGGTTCCCGCCGCGGATCGCGTCGCTCACCTGGCACGGCACCCGGTACAGCCTCAACTGGATCCCGCTCGGCGGCTTCGTGCGCATGCTCGGCGAGGACGGGCCGGTCGAGACGCGCCGGCTCCGCGAGAACGGCCTGACCGACGAAGAGATCGAGCACGCCATGGCGGGCGCTTTCAACAAGAAGCCGATCTGGGTGCGGATCGGCGTGCTGCTGGCTGGTGTGGCGATGAACTTCCTCCTCGCCGGCCTCGCCTTCTCGTGGCTCATGGCCCAGCCGGAGCCGATTCCCCTCGGCCCGCTGCACGTGATCGAGGTCCAGGAGGACAGCCCGGCAGAGGAGGTTCTCGTCGTCGGCGACCTGATCACCGCAGCCGACGGCCGTACGTTCGAGGAGTCGCGGGACCTGACCGCCTATGTTTCGAACCAGGCTGGCGAGCCGGTCACGCTCACGATCGTCCGCGACGGCGAGCCGATCAGTGTGACGGTCACGCCGCGCGAGCTGACCGAGGAGGACCTGGCGGCCGGGCGCGGCGCGATCGGATTCAGCTGGGAGCCGGAGAGCATCGGAGAGGGCGAGCCCCGTGCCGCCGGCGTGGTGGACGCCCTGCTGCTCGGCTTCTCGACGGCGGGGACGGCGGCCATCGAGATCCCGGGCGGGCTGGCCGCGGCCGTCGGCGGGCTCATCGGCCTGAATCCGGAGGGCGCCGGGGACGCCCGTGGACCGATCGGCATCGCACAGATCACCGGTGAGGTCATCGACGCCGGACTGCTGGCGGTCGTCTCGTTCATCGGCATCCTGTCGATCAACCTTGCGGTGCTCAACGTCCTGCCGTTCCCGCCGCTCGATGGCGGACGCATCGCGGTCGTGCTCATCGAGGCCGCCCGCCGCCGCCGGATCCCGGAAGAGCGCGAGGCCCTCATCTACCTGACCGGCTTCGCGGTGCTCATCGCGCTCGTCATCCTCATCAGCATTCAGGACATCCAGCGGCTGTTCACCGGCGGATAGGAGCACGAAAGAGCCCTTCCACCACCAGGACCGTCACCATCGCGCGCCCCGTCGAGATGATCGGCTGGCGCAGAAAGCCGCGTCTGGACATTTGCCGCCGGAAGCCGCACTCTCGCACCTGCCCCGTTGCTTCAACCGAGAGGAGCTGAGCGGATGGCAAACGCGGACGTCGGCGTCACGATCGGTCGGTCCGTGGAGGACGTGTTCGCGGTCCTCACCGACCCTGCCCTGTCGCCGCAATGGGCGGCGAACGCGATCAGTGGCGAGCTGTTGACGGATGGCCCGCCCCGGGTCGGAACCCAGCGGCGGGCCGTGGTGAAGGGCATGTTCGGCGGGACCATGGAGAGCGTCATGGAGGTGACCGAGCTCGAGCGGAACCGTGCGGTGGCGCTCAAGCTGATCAGCGCCTCGTGGGGCGGCACTGGCCGAACGAGGTACACATTCACGCCGGCCGGCGACGGCACGCGAGTCGACTGGCACTGGGAAATGGAGCCGGGAGGCTGGTTGAAGCCCTTCGCCGGCCCGTTCATGTCGTACTTCGGACGGGTGTTCCAGAAGGACCTCGACAACCTGAAGGCGATGATGGAGTCGGGCCGCCTCTAGAGGACGGTGATCCCGGCTCTGCCGATGGATCGAGAGGAGGAGATCGGCCTCCGTTAAACAGCCGATGAGCGTGTCGAGCCGTTTTTCCATGGCCGCGTCGCTCGTCGGCCCCAGCCTCGCCGGTGGCGGAGATGGGGGCAATCCGGTATACTTCCGCACGGTTCGACCGGCCGATCTCGAACCATCAATATTGAACTGAGCGCCTGAGACGTGGGTCGGTTCGCCTCCCACGTTTTTGCTTGTCTGCGGGAAAAGGAGCGGGGCATGAATCGAGACTTCATTGGAGCGTTGCTCCAGCTGAACGCCGAGAAAGGTGTGCCCCAGGACGTCCTGATCCATACGCTGGAGCAGGCGATCGAATCGGCCTACCGACGCAACGCCGATGCCCCCGAGAACGTGGTCGTCACGGTGAACCCGGAGACGGGCGAGATCAGCGTGGCGCGCGAGTACGAGGTCGTCGCCGGCGAGCAGGAGATCGAGGATCCCGAAGCACAGATGGCCGCGGCCGATGCGCAGCGGATCGACCCGACCACCGGCGTCGGCGGCAAGGTGCGAATCCCCGAGAACGTGACGCAGGCCCAGCTCGGCCGGATCGCGGCGCAGACGGCCGGCCAGGTGTACCGGCAGCGCCTCCGCGAGGCACAGCGGGACGTGGTCTTCCAGCAGTACGCGGCCCGAGAGGGCGAGATCATGACCGGCAACGTGCAGCGCACGACCGACTCGGCCGTCGTGCTCGACATGGGCAAGGACGTCGAGGCCGTGCTGGCGGTGACCGAGCAGCTGCCGAACGAGACGTACCGCATCGGTCAGCACCTGAAGGTCTACGTCATGGAGGTGCGCCGAACCACGCGTGGCCCCGTGATCGTGGCCTCACGAACGCATCGGGGCTTCCTTCGTCGCCTGATGGAGATGGAGATCCCCGAGATCTACAACGGGACCGTGGTGATCCGCGGCATCGCGCGCGAGGCGGGGAGCCGCTCCAAGGTGGCGGTCGAAAGCCGCCAGACCGGCGTCGACGCCAAGGGCGCGGCGGTCGGCCAGCGCGGGGCGCGGATCCAGTCGATCGTCGCCGAGCTCAACGGCGAGAAGGTCGACATCGTCCTGTGGGACGAGGATCCGGGGCGCTTCGTCGCCGAGGCGCTGAGCCCGGCCGAGGTGCTCAGCGTGCGGATCGACGAGGAGCACAAGATCGCCAACGTCATCGTGCCGGAGCGTCAGCTCAGCCTGGCCATCGGCAAGGAGGGGCAGAACGCCCGCCTCGCCGCCAAGCTGACCGGCTGGCGGATCGACATCCGCTCCGATGCTGGCGTGGCCACCGCGGCCGCCGGTGGCGGGCACGTCGAGCACAGTGAGGATGGCGAGGAAGCCGCGCTCGTCGGTGCCGCGCCGGAGGCGGAGGCAGCGCCCGATGCCGAAGCGACGACCTGACCATGTTCCGACCCGCAGCTGCGCGGTCTGCCGCACCCCGCGCGCCAAGCGCGAGATGACCCGGCTGGTCCGCACGGCGGACGGGTCGGTGGTCCGCGACGACACGGGCCGCCAGCCGGGTCGCGGAACGTATCTCTGTCACGATCCGGCATGCCGCGACCAGTCCACGGCCGCGGCGGCCATCAAACGGGCGCTCGGCGCGGAGCCAACGCCTTCCGCGCTCGAATTCGAGGTGAACGATGCCGCCAAATAGATACCGACCGCGTCGCGGGCCACGCCCGCAGCGCAAGCGCACCGGCCCGCGTCCGGGCGGCGTCGCGACCGAAACCGCCCCGGTCCGTCCCGCCGGCCCCGTCGAGCTGCCCAATCCGGTGGTCGTCAAGGACTTCGCGGAGACGCTCGGGGTCAGCCATGCCGAGGTCATCAACGTTCTGATCCGCAACGGGATCTTCGCGACCGTCAACCAGTCGATCGACTTCGACACCGCGTCGCTCGTCGCCGGCGAGCTCGGCTTCGAGACGACCGAACGCGGGGCCGCGGAGCGTGCCGCGGCCGCGGAGGCCGCCGATCACGAGCTCGTCGCGCCCGGGTCGGCCGGCGAGACCAACGGTCGCACGCCGCTGTGGAGCGATGACGACCCCGCCACCCTCATCACCCGCGCCCCGATCGTGACGGTCATGGGCCACGTCGACCACGGCAAGACGAGCCTGCTCGACGCGATCCGCGAGACGAAGGTCGCTTCCGGCGAGAGCGGCGGGATCACCCAGCACATCGGTGCGTCCGAGGTCGACCACAACGGCAAGCGCATCGTCTTCCTGGACACGCCCGGCCATGAGGCCTTCACTGCCATGCGTGCCCGCGGCGCGCAGGTCACGGACATCGCGATCATCGTGGTCGCTGCCGACGACGGGGTCATGCCCCAGACGAAGGAGGCGATCGACCATGTCCGTGCCGCGCGGGTGCCGATGATCGTGGCGATCAACAAGATCGACAAGCCCGATGCCCAACCCGACCGGGTGAAGCAGGAGCTGGCGGACAACCAAGTGCTCATCGAGGAGTACGGTGGCGACATCATCGCCGTCCCGGTGAGCGCCAAGCAGCGCACCGGCATCGACGACCTGATGGAGATGGTCCTGCTCGTCGCCGACCTCCAGGACCTGAAGGCGAACCCCGATCGCGAGGCCATCGGCACGATCATCGAGTCGAAGGTCGACAAGGGCCGCGGCAACGTGGCCACCGTCCTCGTGCAGACCGGCACGCTCAAGGTCGGCGACATCGTCAGCGTGGGAAGGACCTCAGGCCGCGTGCGCGCGCTGAACAACGCCGCCGGGAAGCGCGTGAAGGTCGCCGAGCCGGCGACGGCCGTGGAGATCATCGGCCTCGCGGGCCTGCCGGAGGCCGGCGACATCCTGCGCGTGGTCGCCGACGAGAAGACGGCACGCGACGCGGCCGAGGCCGCCGAGATCGCGGCCGCCGGCGGTGACGGGCGAACGGTCAGCACGCTCGAGGAGGTCAGCGCACAGATCAAGGACAGCGAGGTCGCGGAGCTGCGGGTCGTGCTGAAGACCGACGTGCAGGGCTCGCTCGGCGCGATCCGCCATGCCCTCGAGCGCCTGAACTCGACCGAGGTGCGGATCAACATCCTGCGCGAGGGGGCCGGCGACATCAACGAGAGCGACATCAACCTCGCCTCCGCGTCGGACGCGGTCGTCATCGGCTTCAACACGAAGCTCGATGCCGGCGCGCAGCGCTCGGTCGAGGCGACCGGGGTGGACGTGCGCATCTACGACGTCATCTACAAGCTGACCGACGACGTCGGCCAGGCTCTCTCCGGCCTCCTCGAGCCGAAGCTCGTCGAGCAGGTCGAGGGCCACGCCGAGGTGCGGATGGTCATCAAGGCCGGCCGAGCGGGCAACATCGCCGGCTCGTACGTGACCGATGGGCGCATCGTGCGCGGCACCCAGGCACGCCTCTTCCGCAGCGGCGAGCTGATCGCCGACACCCGCATCACGTCGCTGAAGCGGTTCAAGGACGACGTCCGCGAGGTTGCCGTGAACCTCGAGTGCGGCATCGGTCTCGATGCCGAGGACATCGCCGAGGGCGACGTCATCGAGTGCTACCAGATGGTGGCCGAGCCGCGGGCCTAGACCGATGAGCCAGCGTACGGATCGGCTCGACAGCCAGATCCGAGCCGAGCTGATGGAGCTGCTCCAGCGTGAGATGAAGGACCCGCGCATCGGGTTCGCGACGATCACGCGGGTCGAGACCGCGCGCGATCTCGGCTCGGCGAAGGTCTGGGTCAGCGTCCTCGGCACGACGGAGGAGCAGCAAGCAGCACTGAAGGCGCTGACCGATGCCGCCCCGTGGCTTCGACGCCAGCTCGGCGGGCGGCTGACGATCCGCCACGTGCCGCAGCTCGTTATTCGCCACGACGACTCGATCGAGGCGGGGGATCGCGTGCTGCGCCTCCTCAACGAGCTCGCCGACGAGGGCAAGGCGTGAGCCGCCAGGCCGCCGCCGACGCGATCCTCGAGGCGACCCGGATCACGATCATCTGCCACGAGAACCCCGACGCCGACACGCTCGGCTCGGCACTCGCGCTGCGCATGGCCGCCGAGCGGCTCGGCAAGCAGGTCGAGGTCGTCGCCGCCGATCCGGTGCCGCCCGCGCTCGTCGGGCTTCCCCACGCCTCGGAGGTCCGCAAGACGCCCGCACTCGAGCCGGACGTGGCGCTCGTGACCGACGGACCGCCGTCACGCACGGGGGCGATCGCGCGCGACTGCGCGGAGTGGCTCTCGCGGGCACGGATCGTGAACGTCGACCACCACGTCTCGAACGACGGGAGCGAGGCCGCCGTCGCCTGGGTCGACGCCGAGGCGGCCGCGACCTGCGAGATGGTCGCGCTGCTCATTCCGGACCTCGGCGTCGAGATCGACGCCGACATCGCCACCGTCCTGCTGGCCGGCATCGTCCAGGACACGCACACGTTCGCCCATCCGAATGCCACGCCGCGCACCCTGCGCGTGGCCGCCTCGCTCGTCGAGGCGGGGGCCCCGCTGTCGGCGATCCATCGGTCCATCTATGCCGACAAGCCGTTCAGCACGCTGGCGCTGTGGGGCCGCATCCTGGCCGGGGCGGTCGAGCGGCGGGACGGGCGGATCGTGTTCGCCACGATGACCAACGCGATGCTTGCCGAGACCGGCACCGACCCGGTGGCGTCGGAGGGATTCATCGACCTGCTGGCCGGGACGAAGGCCGCCGACATCACGCTCCTCTTCAAGGAGGCCGATGCGACCGGAACCCGCGTCAGCGTCCGAACCTCGGCGCGCGCCGACGCCGTCGCGATCACCTCGGCCTTCGGGGGAGGCGGCCACGCCCGCGCCGCCGGTTGCACCGTGACCGCGCCACTCGACGAGGCGATGCGCCTCGTCCTCGACGAGTGCGAGCGCGAGCTCGAGCGCGCCGATGCTCGGGGTCGTTAACCTCGACAAGCCGGTCGGCCCAACCAGCCACGACATGGTCGGGCTCATGCGGCGCCTCACCGGCACGCGGCGGATCGGCCACGCCGGAACCCTCGACCCCCTCGCCTCGGGCGTGCTGCCGATCCTCGTCGGAGCCGCGACGCGCTTCAGCGAGGAGCTCACGGGCGGCCGCAAGCGCTACGACGCGGTGATCCGCCTCGGCCAGAGCTCGGAGACCGATGACGCCCAAGGGCCGATCACCGCGATTGACGCGCCGCTGCCGGCTCGCGCGGCCGTGGAGGCGGCGCTGGCCGGGTTCGTCGGCACCTTCGAGCAGCGTCCGCCGGCGTTCAGCGCACGAAAGCTCGGCGGCCGTACCGCGCACCGCGCCGCCCGTGCCGGGGAGCCGATCGAGGTGCCGCCACGAACGGTCACCGTCGACGCGATCGAGCTGCTGGATGTCAGCGCCGGCGACGGCTGGCTCGACGTGCGCATCGACCTGCGCTGCGGGACCGGCACGTACGTCCGATCGATCGCCCGCGACCTCGGCTCGCAGCTGGGCTGTGGCGGCCACCTGCACGCGTTGCGGCGCACCGAGGCCGCCGGCCTGCGCGTCGAGGACGGCGTCACGCCTGATCGGCTCGAGGCGCTGGCCGGCGAGAATCGCCTGGCCGATGCCATCCAGCCGGTGGCAGGGCTCCTGCCGCTGCCGGAGCTGTCCCTCGGGGCCGATGCGGCCTGGCGCTTCGTCCACGGGTCCGCGCAGGCGGTCTCCGACGGCTCGCCGGGCAAGGTCAAGGTCGTCGACGAGGCCGGCCGCCTGATCGGCGTCGGGTCGCTGGCCGGCGGCGAGCTGCGTCCCGAGAAGGTCCTGCCGCCGGACCCCGAGTCGTGAGGCTCGACGTCTCGGCCATCGGGCCGGCGGTCGTCACCCTCGGCGTCTTCGACGGGGTGCACCAGGGGCATCGGCACCTGCTCGACCAGACGGTCAGGGCGGCGCGCGAGCGCGGGGCAAGCGCCGTGGCGATCGTCTTCGAGCCGCATCCCGACGAGGTGATCCGGGGCGTTCCCGTCCCACGCCTCCTGCCGCCGGACATGACCCGCTCGCGGCTGGCGGCGGCGGGCGCCGAACACGTCGTGGTCGTCCCCTTCGACGACGAGCTGCGCAACCTCGCGCCCGAGGCCTTTCTCGACGCGCTCTCCCCTGGGATCGAGCTTCGGGGCGTTGCGATGACGCCGGATTCGGCCTTCGGACATCGTCGCGCGGGGACGCTCGAGCGGGTGGCGGAGATCGGCGCGGATTCGGGCTTCGACGCGATCGCGGTCGAGCCACTCGTCGTCGGCGGCGAGCCCGTCTCGTCGTCTCGCATCCGCACCATGCTCGCGGCAGGCGAGGTGGGGGAGGCCACCGCACTGCTCGGAGCGCCGCCGTTGCTGCGCGGGACCGTCGTGGAGGGTGATCACCGCGGTCGCGAGCTCGGCTTCCCGACCGCGAACCTCGCCTTCGACTACACGCCGGCGCTTCCCGCGCTCGGCATCTACCTCGGGCACGTAGAGGTGCCGGAGCGTTCCGTCGGCCCCGGCCACCCGGCGCTGGTCAGTGTCGGAGTGCGACCCACATTCCACGACGACGGCCGCGTCCTCGTCGAGGTCTACCTGCTCGACTGGGACGGCGACCTGTATGACGCGACGCTCACCGTCGAGCTCGACGCGCGGCTGCGTGAGGAGCGCCGGTTCGCATCGGTCCAGGCGCTGGTGGAGCAGATGCGGGCAGACGAGGCGGACGCGCGGCGACGGCTGCTGACGGATGAGGGCTGAGGGCCTGCACTCAGGTTTGCCTCGCGGGGTAACTAACGGCGAACAATGGTCCGTAACTCGCGTGAAACGGCGTCGAAATTGCCCCGGGCGGCAAACCACGGGCATCATCGGCGCCCTCGGTGTCCGTTGGTTGCCTGCGCGGGAAAAACCATGGCCCGGGCTCGCAGACCCCGGCGAAAGAGCGGCCGCCGGTCCCCTCTGGTAAACTCGCGAACGTTACGGAAACGAATGTGGAGGAATACGTGCCGCTCGCCAAGGATGCGAAGAGCGCGATCGTCGACGAGTACGCCACGCACGAGGGGGACACCGGGTCACCTGAGGTGCAGATCGCGCTGCTCACCGAGCGGATCAAGTCGCTGACAGATCATCTGCGCAGCTTCCCGAAGGACAATCACTCGCGCCGAGGGCTCCTGAAGCTCGTCGGGCAGCGCCGACGGTTGCTGGCCTACCTGGTCCGCCATGACGTGGATCGGTACCGCGCCGTCATCAGCGGCCTGGGGCTGCGACGCTAGATATCGACCGCGATCGACCCAGGACCCATCGGGACCTGGGTCTCGCACATCCATCACTTTTCACCACCCGCATCGGCCCCTGCGCTGAGCCTGCGCCACACGAGTTAGGGCGCGCCGCGCAGCACGGTGCCGACGCACACGAGAGAAACACTGGAGGAATCAGTGGCAGTTAAGCACGAGGCCGAGATCGGCGGCCAGGTCCTCAGCATGGAGGCCGGCAAGCTCGCCGAACAGGCCGATGGAGCGGTGCTCCTTCGTTATGGGGACACCGTCGTCCTGGCGACCGCGGTCGCCGCAAAGGAGCCGCGCGAGGGCGCGGACTTCTTCCCGCTCACCGTCGACTACGAGGAGCGGATGTACGCTGCCGGCAAGATCCCGGGCGGCTTCATCAAGCGCGAGTCGCGCCCGTCGGAGGCCGCCATCCTGGCGATGCGCCTCACCGATCGGCCGCTCCGCCCGCTCTTCCCGAAGGGCTACTACAACGAGGTCCAGGTCGTCCTGACGGTCCTCTCGACCGACCAGGAGAACGACCCGGACATCATCGCGCTCAACGGGGCATCGGCCGCGCTCAGCATCAGCCAGATCCCGTTCCAGGGACCGGTCGGCGCGGTGCGGGTAGGTCGCCTGAACGGCGACTTCGTCACGAACCCGACGAACAGCCAGCTCGTCGAGAGCGAGCTCGACCTCGTCGTCGCCGGCACCCGCGAGGCGGTGATGATGGTCGAGGCGGGCGCGAAGATCCTGCCCGAGGACGTGATGGCCGATGCCATCGCCTACGGCCACGCCGAGCTCCAGAAGTCGATCGACATGCAGGAGAAGCTGGTCGCATCGGCCGGCAAGCCGAAGAAGGTGCCGTTCGTCGGGCCGAAGGCCGATTCGGTCGTCAAGCTCGGCAAGCGCCTCGCGGAGGGCCAGACCGAGTTCGTCGTCTTCGACCTCGAGACCACCGCCATGAAGCCGGAGAACGGCTACATCGTCGACATCGCCGCGCTCCGCGTGCGTGACGGCCAGGTCGTCGATCGCTTCGAGTCGCTCGTGAACCCGGGCCGCCCGATCGTGGGGCACCAGGTCCACGGCATCAGCACCGACGACGTCTCGAACGCCCCGACCGCGTCGGAGGTTCTCGCGAACTTCGTCGGCTGGGTCGGTGACGCGCCGATCGTCGCCCACAACATCGCCTTCGACCTGCCGTTCATCTACCGGCACCTCCCGAGCGACGTGAAGTGGGAGCCGGCCGGGATCTTCGACACGCTCGAGCTCGGCTACCAGCTCTATCCCGATGCGGGGGCCTGGAAGCTCGGCGACCTCGTCCGCTTCGTCTTCGGCCGCGACCACGCCGCCGCCCACCGGGCGATGCCCGACGCGGAGGCCACCGCGGAGCTGTTCATCCACTTCACCCAGGGACTCGCCGAGCGCATGGAGGCGCTTCGCCAGGACATCGCCGATGAGGTCCGCCGCGCGCGCGAGTCGTACGACCGCTCGGAGCAGGGGGATCGGCTCGAGGACATCCGCCGCCGTCACGGCATCGGCTCCGCACTGATGGACGTCGTGACCAAGGCCACCGTCCGCGAGCTGGTGCTCAGCGAGAACGTCCGCATCGACGGTCGCGATACGACCACGATCCGGCCGATCAGCGTGGAGGTCGGCGTCCTGCCGCGCACCCACGGCTCTGGGCTCTTCCAGCGCGGACAGACCCAGGCGCTCTCGATTGCGACCCTCGGGCCCTCGAGCGACGTCCAGCGTATGGACACGATCAGCCCTGAGACCGAGAAGCGCTACATGCACCACTACAACATGCCGCCGTACTCGGTCGGCGAGGCGAAGTTCATGCGCGGCCCCGGCCGGCGTGAAATCGGCCACGGTGCGCTCGCCGAGCGTGCCCTGCTGCCGGTGCTGCCGAGCTCGGACGAGTTCCCGTACGTCATCCGCGTCGTGAGCGAGGTGGTCAGCTCGAACGGCTCGACCTCGATGGCCTCGACCTGCGGCTCGACGCTGGCGCTGATGGATGCCGGCGTGCCGATCAAGGCGCCGGTGGCCGGCGCGGCGATGGGCCTGATCACCGACAAGGAGACCGGCCGCTACGCCGTCCTGACCGATATCACCGGCAAGGAAGACGCGTACGGCGACATGGACTTCAAGGTCACCGGGACCGCCGACGGAGTCACCGCGCTCCAGATGGACATCAAGGTCGCAGGGATCACCACCGAGATCATGCGTGACGCCCTCCAGCAGGCGCATACGGCCCGGATGCACATCCTGGGCAAGATGACCGAGGTCATCAGCGCCTCCCGCGAGGACCTGAGCCCGTACGCCCCGCGCATCACGACGATCAAGATCCCCGTCGACAAGATCCGCGACGTCATCGGCGCCGGCGGCAAGGTGATCCGTCAAATCACCGCCGAGACCGGAACCGAGATCAACATCGAGGACGACGGCACGATCCAGATCGCCGCGACGAGCGGGGAGGCCGCCCAGAAGGCGATCAGCTGGATCGAGGGCCTGACCAAGGACGTCGAGGTCGGCAAGGAGTACCTGGGCCGCGTGACGCGGATCATGAACTTCGGCGCCTTCGTCGAGATCCTGCCCGGCAAGGAGGGGCTGGTCCACATCAGCCAGCTCGCCGACTACCGGGTCCCGCGAGTCGAGGACGTGGTGAGCATCGGCGACGAGCTGATGGTCGTCGTGACCGAGATCGACCGCATGGGTCGCGTCAACCTCAGCCGGCGTGCCGCCATGGAGCGGCACATGGCCAAGGCAGGCGCGGCCTCCGGCGGCAACGGGGACAACGACCGCTCCTAGGCCGATGGCGCCGCCGCGGCGACGCGGCGGCGCGCTACCCTCGGTGCCGAAGTGACCGGCACCGCCACCGAGACGCTCCCGCACGGGCCGGCCGCGCTCGCGCAGGTCGCGGACGAGGTCGTCGTCTGCACGCGCTGCGCGCTGTCCGCGCGCCGCACGAACGCCGTGCCCGGCGAGGGCAACCCGCGCAGCGACGTGCTGCTGGTGGGGGAGGGACCGGGTGCGCGTGAGGATGCGACCGGCCGCCCGTTCGTCGGGCCGGCCGGGCAGCTGCTCGACGAGCTGCTGCGCTCGATCGGCTGGGAGCGAGCCGACGTCTTCATCACGAACATCGTCAAGTGCCGCCCGCCCGGCAACCGCGACCCGGAGCCGGATGAGGCGGCGGCCTGTGCCGGCTACCTCGCCCGCCAGGAGGCCGCGCTCGATCCCGCAGTGGTGGTGACGCTCGGGCGTCATTCGCTGCGCCGCTACCTGCCCGGCGCGCGGATCGGCGAGGCCCACGGCCGACTGCGCCGGTCCTTCTCCGGTCAGCACGTCTTCCCGATGTACCATCCTGCTGCGGCGCTGCACCAGGCCTCGCTGCGCGACACCCTCTTCCGGGACATGCGCGGGTTGCCGGGAGCGCTGCTGGACGCGCGCGAGGCAATCGAGGCCGAACGGGCGGCGACGATCCAGGCGGAGGAGGCGACGGTGACGGCGGTCATCCCGGATCCGGGCCTCAGCGAGGCCTCTCAGATGACCCTTTTCGAGGAACGCTGAATGGCCGATACGCTGCGCATCATCCCGCTCGGCGGGGTGGGCGAGGTCGGCAAGAACATCACGGCCATCGAGGCCGGCGGCGAGATTCTCGTCGTCGACTGCGGACTGGCCTTCCCGGATCCCGACATGCTCGGGATCGACCTCGTCATTCCCGACGCGACCTATCTCGAGGAGAACCGCGACCGGGTTCGCGCGATCATCCTCACCCACGGCCACGAGGACCACACCGGCGGGCTTCCATACGTTCTGCCGCGCATTCCCGGCACCCCGATCTACGCCACGCGCCTGACCGAGGGCCTCGTGCAGGGCAAACTGCGCGAGCACAAGCTGCTCGAGTCGACGCCGCTGCACGTCGTCGAGCCGGGGCGGGAGTTCGCGGTCGGCATCTTCACGATCACCCCGTTCCGGGTGAGCCACTCGATCCCCGACGGGGTCGGCTACGCGATCGCCACGCCGCTCGGGACGGTCGTCCACACCGGCGACTTCAAGTTCGACCACACCCCGCCGGACGGCCGGCGCGCCGACCTCGGCCTCATCGCCGAGATCGGCAACCGCGGCGTCGAGTTCCTGCTCAGCGACTCGACGCGGGCCGAGAAGGAGGGCTACACCCTCTCCGAGGCCACGGTCGGGGAGAGCCTCAATCGCCTCGTCGGCGAGGCGCAGGGCCGGGTGATCGTGGCGACCTTCGCGAGCAACATCGGCCGCGTCCAGCAGGTCATCGATGCCGCCTGGGCCCACGGCCGCAAGATGGTCGCGCTGGGCCGGAGCATGGAGCAGAACACGGCGATCGCTCTCGAGCGCGGATACCTCGATGACCGCGACGGCACGATGGTCCGCAAGGACCAGCTCCAGCGGCTCTCGAAGGAGGACCTGGTGGTGATGACCACCGGCTCCCAGGGTGAGCCGATGAGCGGGCTGACGCGGATGAGCAACCGCGACCACCGCAACATCACGATCGAGCCCGGCGACACCGTGATCATCTCGGCCTCACCGATCCCCGGCAACGAGGAGGCGGTGGCCAAGACGATCGACAACCTCTTCAAGGAGGGCGCGATGGTGCACTACGAGCCGCTCGTGCACTGCCACGTCTCGGGCCACGGGTCGCGCGAGGAGCTGAAGCTGATGCTCGGCCTCGTGAAGCCGCGCCACTTCATCCCGGTCCACGGCGAGTACCGCATGCTCGTGCAGCACGCTCTGCTGGCCGAGGGCGCCGGCGTCGACGTCGACAAGATCTTCGTGCTCGAGAACGGCCAGGTCGTCGAGTTCGACGGCTCACGCGCCCGGATGGCCGGATCGGTGACCGCCGGCGCGGTGCTGGTGGACGGGATCGCGGCGATCGACGGCATCGACGGGGTCGTGCTCCGCGATCGGCGCATGCTCGCCTCCGATGGGGTGGTGATGGTGGCGGTGACGCTGGATCGGCACACCGGTCAGGTGGTCGGCCAGCCCGATCTCGTGAGCCGCGGCTTCCTCTCCGACCCCGAGGATCCGCTGATGGGCCAGGCGCGCGACCACCTCGTCGACGCGCTCCGCCAGCGCCGGGAGGACGAGCACACCGCCGAGGCCGGCTATGTGAAGACGAAGATCCGCGACACCCTGAGCCGATACTTCCACCAGCACACGAAGCGGCGGCCGATGATTCTGCCGATCGTGATGGAGGTCTGAGCCGCGTGGCGACGCGACGCAGGACGGCACCCCGGCGCCGCACGACGCGGCGCCGTCGGCAGCAGGCGCCGGTCGTCGTCAGCGGCCGATTCGTGCGGGAGGCGCTCGCGTTCGTGCTGGTCGCGCTGGCCATCCTCAGCGTGATCGCGCTCTTTGCGCCCGATGCCGGCGCGATCGTCCAGCCCTGGCACGACGTGCTGTCCACCACGTTGGGGTGGGGGATCGCGCTGGCCGCGCCGCTGCTGGCGGGCTTCGCCCTGATGCTGTGGATGAAGACGATGCCCGCCGAGCGCTGGATGGCCGGCATCGGCGCCGCGGTCTTCGCGCTCGCGATCCTCGGCATGTTCCACCTCGTCGGCGGCACGGCGCCCGACGCGATCGAGACCGGCGAGGGCGGCGGGCTCCTGGGAGCCGGCGTCAGCGGCCTGCTGACCGGCGCGCTGGGCGTGCCCGGGGCATGGGTCATGCTCGTCTTGCTCGCGATCGTCGGCCTGCTGCTGTACTTCAACATGACCGTCGGCGACCTCGTTGCAGCCTACCTCGCCGATCGCGACACGCGCCGCGAGGAGGCCGATGAGGTGGCGCGACGCGCCGCTGCCCGCCGGCCGCGGACGGCCGATGCGCCGGAGCCCGCCGTGGCGGCCGCCGCGAAGGCGGGCCTCTTCGACCGGATGCGCGACCGGATCGGTGGCCAGCCCGAGCTCGACGACGAGCCGCCGGTCATCGTGCGCCGCGAACGCCCCGGGCCGAGCACGAACGGCGGCGGCCCGCGTCCGATGCCGATCCCCGTCGTGCCGGAGCCGCTTCCGGATGGCGCGCCGACCGACGTCGAGCTGGAGCAGTCCGAGGAGGCGCACCTCGCCGCGGTGGGAGATCTCGAGGCGTCCGACGCCGCACTCGAGGCCGCGGAACGGCCCTGGGAGCTGCCGACGCTCGACATGCTCGCCGACGCACCGGAGTCGAGCGCGGCGCAGATGGACCTCACCGCCAAGGGGCAGCGCATCCGCGAGACGCTTGCCCACTTCGGCATCGGCGTGAAGGTGGCGCGCATCCAGGAGGGCCCCGTCGTCACCCAGTACGCCCTCGACGTCGACCCCGGTGTCAAGCTCAGCCGGATCGAGGGCCTCCAGGACAACCTGGCCCTGGCGCTGGCTGCGCGCAGCATCCGGATCGAGGCGCCGATCCCCGGCGAGCCCTACGTCGGCGTCGAGATCCCGAACTCGGCCTTCGACCTCGTGACGCTCAAGGAGGTCCTCGCCAGCCCGCTGCACGGCGAGGTCGCGAAGCGCTCGAAGCTCGCCTTCGCCCTGGGCCAGGACGTAGCCGGCCAGCCGTTCAGCGCGGACCTGTCGAAGATGCCGCACCTGCTGATCGCTGGCGCCACCGGATCGGGCAAGAGCGTCTGCGTGAACGCGATCATCGGCTCGTTCCTGATGAGCGCCACGCCGACCGAGGTGAAGCTGATCCTCATCGACCCCAAGCGCGTCGAGCTGGCGCAGTACAAGGGCGTCCCGCACCTGCTGACCGACGTCATCGTCGAGCCCGACAAGGCGGTCAACGCCCTGAAGTGGACGGTCGGCACGATGGAGAGCCGGTACGCCGAGTTCGCCGGCCGAGGCGTGCGCAACATCGCCGGCTACAACGAGGCGCTGCGGCCCGGGCAGCCGCGGATGCCGTACATCGTGATCGTCATCGACGAGCTGGCCGACCTGATGATGGTCTCCGCCTACGAGGTCGAGGCCACCGTCACTCGGATCGCGCAGCTGGCGCGGGCGACCGGCATCCACCTCGTGGTCGCCACGCAGCGCCCATCGGTCCAGGTCATCACCGGCCTGATCAAGGCGAACATCCCGTCGCGAATCGCGTTCGCCATGACCTCGGGCATCGACTCGCGCACGATCCTCGACACGACCGGCGCCGAGGACCTGCTCGGTCGCGGTGACATGCTCTACCAGCCGATCGACGCGCCGCGCGCGGTCCGCCTCCAGGGCGTGCTCGTCACCGATCCGGAGATCGAGGGGCTGGCGCGGCACTGGCGCGCGCAGGGCGGCGCGCAGTACCGGCCCGAGATCACCGCCCCGCGCCGCGACGGCAAGGCCGGTGGCCGCCCCGGCGAGGACGAGGACGACGACGCCGATGCCCTCTTGACGCAGGCGGTCGACATCGTGCGGCGGTCAGACAAGGCATCGGCGTCGCTGCTTCAGCGTCGCCTCCGCATCGGCTACGCGCGGGCGGCCCGCATCCTCGACCAGATGGAGGACCGCGGGATCGTGGGTCCCGCCGACGGCAGCCGCTTCCGCGAAGTGCTCGTGACGAGCGACGGCTGGGGCGGCGACTACGCGCCCGACGAGGGCGAGGACCCGTGACGGGCGACGTCCACAAGCTCGGGGAGGTGCTCCGCACCGCCCGGGAGGGGAAGGGTGTGGACCTCGCCAGGGTGGAGCGCGAAACGAAGATCCGCGAGCGCTACCTGTCCGCCCTCGAGCGCGGCGAGTACCGCGAGCTGCCCGGCCCGGTCTACACGAAGGGCTTCCTGCGCAACTACGGAGCCTACCTCGGGCTCGATCCCGAGTATCTGATCGACCTCTACCGTATCGAGAGCGCCGCGGTCGCCGGCGAGCGCCCGCGCCCGGCCGCCCCGCCGCGGCCGCTGGGAGCGCGGCGCTCGCGCGCCTTCGTCATCACGCCTGGCGCGGTGGTGGCCGCGATCCTCACGATCCTGGTCGGCGGCTTCGTCGCCTATCTCGGCTTCGAGTTCGTGAACTTCGCGCGCACGCCGGAGCTGCGGATCATCGACCCGCCCGGCAACGTCAACGGCCATACCGAGCTGGAGATCACCGTCCGCGGCGTGACCGAGCCGAACGCGAGCGTCAAGGTCAGCAACCTGTCCGAGAACCCGACCGTCACCGCCGATGCCGAGGGCAACTTCGAGGTCACCGTCCGCCTGCTGCCGGGGTCGAACGTCATGCAGCTCGTCGCCAACGACCCGACGACCGGGCGCAAGTCGGAGATGGAGGAGCGTACGATCCTCGTCGTCACCGACGTGGCCGAGAGCCCGACCGCCGCGCCCGTGGCGTTGAGCCTGGAGCAGCCGGCGGCGAACACCACCGTCCGCGGACCGGTGCCGGTGGCCGGCACCGCGGCGCCGAACGCCGAGGTCACGGTGACCGCGACCCTTGCCCAGAACCCGACTCCCACCTTCGTCGTGACCGATGCCGCCGGCCAGCCGGTCGCCATCCAGACGGCCCCGCCGACTCCGCCGGAACCGCTCGTGCTCACGGCCGATGCGGCCGGCGCCTTCAGCGGCGAGCTCGGGCTGCGCCCGGGCGGCTGGCAGCTCAGCGTCGCGACGGGTGACGGCGGGCCGATCACCCGTCGCGTGAACGTCGGGGCGGGGGAGGGGCTGCGTGCCACGCTTCGCATGAACGGCGCCGCGTCCTACCTCGAGGTCGAGGAGGACGGCACGCCGGTTGATGGAGTCTCGGGTGGCATCTCCGGTCCGGGCGACCGCGTCGACCTGGCCGCCAACGACAACCTGCGCATCCGTGCCGGAAACGCCGGTGCGGTGCTGCTCACGATCAACGGGATTGCCGTCGGCGCCATGGGCGGCAACGGCGACGTCGTCGAGTGGCGCATCACACGAGCAGAAGGGTAGGGGAGCGAACGACATGGCAGCGGATTCCTCATTTGACCTCGTCAGCGACTTCGACCAGCAGGAGCTGGTGAACGCGATCGACCAGGTGCGGCGCGAGATCGCGACGCGCTACGACTTCAAGGGCAGCAAGGTCGGCTTCGAGCTCGGCAAGGACGCGATCACACTCACGGCCGATGACGAGTACCGCGCCGGCGCGGCCAAGGACCTGCTCGAGACGAAGGCGGTGCGGCGCAACCTGAGCCTGAAGATCTTCGAGTGGGGCAAGCTCGAGCCGGCATCCGGCGGAACGGTGCGCCAGGACATCAAGCTGAAGCGCGGCCTGACCAGCGACCAGGCCAAGGAGCTCGCGAAGCGCATCCGCGAGGCGTTCCCGAAGACGAAGCCGGTGATCCAGGGCGACGCCGTGCGCGTGAGCGCGAAGTCGAAGGACGAGCTGCAGGCGGTCATCGCCGACCTGCGCGCGCTCGACTACCCCGTGGCGCTCCAGTTCACGAACTATCGGTAACCGATGAGCGACGCGCGTCCGCCGACCGATGACGACCTCGAGGCCGCTGCGCGCCGGCTCGGCCGCGCGCTCGTGGAGCGCCGGTGGCAGATGGCCGCCGCCGAGTCGTGCACCGGCGGGCTGGTCGGGCACGCGATCACCCAGGTGCCGCACTCCAGCGACCACTTCCTCGGCGGCATCGTGTCGTACTCGGACGCCGTGAAGGAGGAGCTGCTCGGCGTGCCTGGCGACCTGCTCGAGCGCGTGGGCGCCGTCTCGGCCGAGGTGGCGGAGGCGATGACATCCGGCGCCCTCGACCGATTTCCGGTGGCCCACCTGGCGCTGGCGGTCACCGGCATCGCCGGCCCGGATGGGGGCAGCGCGGAGAAGCCGGTGGGGCTGACCTACGTCGCCGCCGCGCTCCGCGACGGGCCGGCCGTCGTCGAGCGCCACACCTGGCCGTACGACCGCGACGGCAACAAGCGCGCCTCGGCGCTGGCGGCCCTCGAGCTTGCGACCCGCATCGCCTCCGAGCCTCCGGCGTGATCCGGCGCGGCGAGCGGATCCACGTCATCGGCATCGCCGGATCGGGGGCGGCCGGCGCCGCGCTCCTGCTGCAACGGGCCGGTGCGGTCGTCGACGGCTGTGACGCCGACGCGCCCTCGCCGTACACGCCGCCGCTCGACGCCGCCGGCATCAGCTGGCAATCCGGCCACGATCCGGCGCATCTCGCCGGCATCGATCGGGTGGCGATCACCCCGGCGCTGCGCGCCGTGCCGCACCACGCCGAGCTCGCCGCCGCCGAGGCTGCGGGCATCCCCGTGGAGACCTGGCAGGCGCTCCTCGGCGAGCTGATGGCCGCACCGGGGCGGATCGGCATCGGCGTGACCGGCACGCACGGAAAGTCGACGACGACCGCCCTCCTCGGCCACCTGCTCGTCGAAGCCGGCCTGGACCCGACCGTCGAGGTCGGGGCCTTCATCGGTGCGTGGGGCGCATCGGTCCGTGCGGGTGATGGGCGGCCGTTCGTGGTCGAGGCCGACGAGTTCGGCGACAACTTCCTCAACTACCACCCGGCCGGGGCGATCGTCACGAACGTCGAGATGGACCATCCCGATTACTTCGCCGATGCGGCGGCGGTGATGGACTCCTTCGAGCGCTTCGTGCGAGGCATGGGCACCGATCCGGCCCTCGGCGGGCGCCTGCTGCTGACCGCCGCCGACGATCCGGGCGCCAATGAGCTCGTCGCGCGGCTGCGCGGCTGGGAGGGACGGATCGTGCGCTACGGTCCCGGCGGCGAACTGTCGGCCTCCGAGGTGACGTTCACGCCCGACGGGACGGCCTTCACGCTCTTCGATAGACGGTTTGAGTCGCGCCTGGCGGGCACCCACAACGTCCTGAACGCCACGGCCGCGCTGGCCATGGCCCGAACCCTCGGCGCGGATCTCGACCGCCTGGCCGATGGGCTGCGCACGTTCGCCGGAGCGGGGCGGCGCATGGAGCTGATCGCCGATACTCCGCGCGTGACGATCTACGACGACTACGGCCACCATCCGACCGAGGTGCGCGCCACGATCGCCGCCATGCGCCAGCGCGTCGGCCCGGATCGCCGCCTGTGGGCGGTCTTCGAGCCGCACATGTACTCGCGAACGGCGCTGCTGATCGACGCCTTCTCGAACGCCTTCACCGATGCCGACGAGGTCGTCATCGCCGAGATCTTCGCCAGCCGCGACACGCCGGAGGCGATGGCCTCCACCAGCGCGGAGGCCCTGGCCGATGCGATCGAGCGCGCCACCGGCACCCCGGCGATCGCCACCGGCGACGTCGACGCCACCACCGCGTACGTCGCAGATCACCTCGGCGAAGGCGACGCGGTGCTGGTCATGGGTGCGGGCAAGTCGTACCGCATCGCGCGCGGCCTCGCGGCCCGGCTGGTGCCGTCGTGATCGGCGCGCGGGCCGCGCTCCTTGGCCTGCTGCTGTCGCTCGGCGTGACGGTCGCGTACCGCGGCATTGTGAACCTCGTGAACGCGTCCGGCGCGCGCGACCAGCCGGCCCTGATCCTCATCCTGCTGCTGTCGGCCTTCCTCGGCGTCCTCGTCGCCGTGGCCACGCGCACGCTGCGTCTGCCTGGTGCGACCGCGCCGACGGCGCTGGTGCTGGGCTGGACACTGATCCCGATCGTGCTCCAGGCGATCCCGAGCCCGGCGACGCAGCTGTTCGGCGGTGACGGTGCGCTCTCGGCCAACCAGGCCCTCGCGCTGGCGACCGCCACGGTCGCCGCGGCCGTGACGCTCGGAGTGCCCGCCGAGCGGCGCTGATGGACCCTGACCGGGACCTGATCGTCGAGCAGATCGCCTACTACCGCGCCCGCGCCGCGGAGTACGACGCCACCTCGAGCCCCGAGGGCGACCCCTTCGAGGCCGATGCGAACCGCATCCGCGACGCGCTCCGCGCCTTTGCGCCGCGCGGCCGGGTGCTTGAGCTGGCCGCCGGCACGGGACAGTGGACCGGGATTCTCGCCGACTATGCCGACGAGCTGCTCGTCACCGATGCCTCGCCCGAGATGCTCGAGCTCAACCGCGCCAAGGTGGGGGAGCGACCCAACGTGCGTCGCCACGTCGCCGATGCCCTGGCCCTGAGCGCCGCCCGCACGTACGACGTCGTCTTCTTCGGCTTCTTCCTCTCGCACGTGCCGCTGGCCCGCTTCCAGAGCTTCTGGGCCGGGCTTGCCGCGCTCCTGGCGCCCGGTGGCCGCGTCTTCATCGTCGACGAGGCCGATCACGGGCTGTGGGACGAGGACTGGGTGGACCGCGAGGCCGGGATCGTGAACCGGCCGCTGACGGACGGATCGGTCCATCGCGCGGTCAAGGTTCGGTGGCGACCCAAGGATCTCGAGCGGCGGCTCGGCGAACTGGGCTGGAACGCATCGGTCCAGGCGTCCGGCCCGTTCTACTGGGGCAGCGCGACCCGTAGATAGTTGCATACGCAAGTATCTGGTGTATCATCGGTCCATGCCAGCCATCACCGTCGACGACATCACCGTCCTCCCGCGCGTGCCCGAGCCCGATCCGGCGCTCGCGCGCGAGCGGGGCGTGGCCAGCGTCACGATTGCGCCGCGTGGCTTCGAGGGCGAGGGCTTTCCGGTTCGCCGCGCCTTCCACGGGGTCGACCTGCGCGCGCTCGACCCGTTCATCCACATGGACCAGATGGGCGAGGTCGAGTACGCCCCCGGCGAGCCGAAGGGCACGCCGTGGCACCCGCACCGCGGTTTCGAGACGGTCACCTACATGATGGACGGCACCTTCGAGCACAGCGACTCGAACGGCGGCGGGGGAGTGATCACCAACGGCGACACGCAGTGGATGACCGCGGGTGCGGGGATCCTGCACATCGAGAAGCCACCAGAGGCGCTGGTCGTTTCCGGCGGGCTTTTCCACGGCATCCAGCTGTGGGTGAACCTGCCGGCAGCGCAGAAGTGGTCGGCGCCGCGCTACCAGGACATCCGCGCGGGCGAGGTCGGCCTGCTGGCGTCCGCCGACGGGGGAGCGCTCGTGCGCGTGATCGCCGGCGAGCTGGGCGGGCATGCCGGTCCGGGCACGACCTACACGCCGATGACCTTCCTGCATGCCACCCTCAGCCCGGAGGCCGAGCTCGTCCTGCCCTGGCGGGCCGATCACAACGCCCTCGTCTACGTCCTCGCCGGCTCCGGATCGGTCGGAGCCGAGCGGATCCCGATTCAGACCGGCCAGCTGGCCGTGCTGGGCGTCGGAAACGTCGTCCGGGTGGCCGCCGAGGCGCGCCAGGAAAGCCGCAGCCCGAATCTCGACGTGCTCGTGCTCGGCGGGCGGCCGATCCATGAGCCCGTTGCCTGGGCCGGGCCGTTCGTGATGAACACCCGGGACGAGGTGATGCAGGCCTTCGCCGACTATCAGGCGGGACGCCTCGGCTCAATCCCGGCCGTCCACGGCGCCCCGACGACGCTCACCGAGGCAAGCGGCACGGCCGCGGACAGCTGAATCAGGCCTCGGGCGCCTCGAGCGCGTAGACGCGGCGCGGCTCGGCCAACCCCTTGAGCTCGTGGAGACCGCGGTCGGTGAAGCGGAGCGGCGATCCGTCGAGGAGGTCGCGCGTCGTCCACGACACGAGCACCTCCCCGGGGCCGGCGAGCGCCATGATGCGGGCGGCAACGTGAACCGCCAGCCCGCGTACGTTGCCGGACTCCGTCTCGACCTCGCCGGTGTGGACGCCCGAGCGGATGACGATGCCCTCGGCCACGAGCGCCTCGCAGAGCGCCCGCGCGCATTCCACGGCCCGCTCAGAGCCGTCGAACAGGACAAGGAAGCCGTCGCCGGTGGTGGTCACCTCGCGGCCGCCGTAGCGTTCCAGCACGCGGCGGACGACCGAGTCGTGAGCCCGCAGGAGGTCACGCCAGGCAGCGTCGCCGAGCCGGCCAGCGGTCTGCGTCGAGTCGACGATGTCGGTAAACAGCAGGGTCGCCACGATGCGGCTCGACGAGCCGACGCGTCGTGCGTAGGACGCGCTCGGGCCCCAGTCGATCGACACCCACGGCTCGTCACCCACGACCCAGGCGTCGTGTCCGGGCGGGATCTCGAAGAAGGCCTCCGGCTCGATCCGCAGCTCGGCGCCATCGGCCATGACGACGTGCGCTCGGCCCGACAGGGTGAATCCGAGGTGGTGGAACTGGCACGTCGCGGTGCCGGCGATCGGCTTGACCGAATCGCTCCAGCGCCAGCCGGGCTCGAACACCGTGTATCCGGCGGTCGAGTCGCCCAGCTCGAACAGGTTGAACCGGCCGAACGGGACCTCGCGGACCTCGCTCGGGTCGCTGACCTTGCGACGCTGCAGTTTCGCCATGGACCCTCCCGCGCTGATTCTGCACGCATGCCACACGGCCACGCCAGAGCCCGTAGCATGAGCGCATGGACATGAAGCTCGAGCTCGTGGCCGTGCCGGTGACCGATGTCGACCGCGCCAAGGCCTTCTACGTCGACCAGGTCGGCTTCCACGCCGATCACGACCACCGCGTCACCGACACGCTGCGCTTCGTGCAGCTCACGCCGCCGGGCTCCGCCTGCTCGATCATGCTGGGCACAGGAACCACCGAGATGGCTCCGGGGTCGCAGAAGGGCCTGCAGGTGGTCGTGCCGGACGCGGAGGCGCTGCGCGACGAGCTGCGCTCACGCGGCGTGGACGCCAGCGACGTCGACAAGCAGCCGTGGGGCTGGTTCGTGTACTTCAGCGACCCTGACGGCAACACCTGGGCCGCGCAACAGATGGTCTCGCAGGAATAGTCCAGCTTCGTTGGCTGAAGGTTTCGGGACGAGCAGCGGCTCCACGTTGCGCCTACATCACATAACCTACATTTGCGGAAGTGACAGCCTGAGTAGTCCGGGCGGGTGGGTACGCCCCCCGATTACCCCGATGGTCCTATGCGGCGCTCGCGTACGCGCACGTAGGCTCCAAGCATGCGACGCAGCAGGATGTGGTCGATGGCGGTCGCCGGGCTGGCACTCGGTAGCCTCGGCATGGTCGGTGGAACCGTCATTGGCGGTGATCTCGGCCCGACAGCCGTCGGCTACGGCCTCCTGACCGCCGTCAGCGCGCTGTATCTCGTCGCCGGCCTCGCCATCCGCGAGCGCGTCTGGCGGCGCCTCTCGCGTCCGGACAGCACGTCCACGCGCACGCACCGGCTGGCCGGCCGCCGCGTCTTCTAGCCCCGGCGCTGCCGCAGCGCCTCGAAGCCGATGATGGCCGCCGCGGCCGCGGCCCCCAGGTCCGGTGCCCGCTCCCGTCCGTAGCCGATCCGCACCAGCGCATCCGCCTGCGCCACGAAGGATCGCGTCACGCCACGCCGTTCGCCGCCGATGACGAGCAGCAGCCCGCCGGTCAGGTCGGCGCGATGCAGCTCGGTGGCCTCGGCATCGGCCACGGCACAGGCGATCCGCAGTCCGGCGGCCCTGGCGGCCTCTGCGGCCGCCTCGACCGAGGCCGCGTGCGCCGTCGGCATCAGCTCGGTGGCACCAGCCGACGCGCGCGTCACCGTGCTCAGCGCCGTCTCCCACGAGCGGCGCATGACGAGCCCGTCCACGCCGGCGGCGTAGAGGGCGCGCACCGCCTGGCCGAAGTTGAACGGGTCCTCGATGCCGTCGAGGAAGACCAGAATCGACCCCTCCCCCACCTCGGCCAGCAGGTCGTCGACGGATCGCTCGCGACGCTCGCCAACGAGGCCGATGACGCCGCCGTGGCTGCGTCCGCTGGCCAGCTCCTCGATTCGCTCGGCCTCGACCGCGTCGATGATCACCTCGCGTTCACGTGCCAGGGCGCGCAGCCGTCCGAGGCGCCGATCGCCGGGACGCACGGCCCAGACGCGGTGGACCGGCCGCACGCCGGCCTCGAGCACGGCCTCGACCGAGAGATGGCCCTCGACGACGAGCGGCTCGTCCGGGTCGGCCACCTCGCTCAGCGCTGGGCGGCGGGGCGACGGCGGCTGCTGCGACCCGCGGCGGCCAGCTCGGATGCGATCGTTGCGGGCAGGTGGCCACTGACGCGCACGCCGCCGGCCTCGTAGCGCTCCTCGACGTCGCCGGAGGTGCGAGCGCGGGCGACGAGCTCACCGCGCTCGTAGGGAACGACCGCGTCGACGGCGACCATCTGGTGCCGCAGCGCGTCGCCGATGCGCTGGCGCAGCGTGTCCAGCCCCTCGCCGGTCAGCGAGCTGACGAACGCCGTGGACTCGGTGTCGGGCCGCGCGCCGGCATCGGCCGGGAGCAGGTCGACCTTGTTGTAGACGGTGATCCGCGGCTTCGCGCCGGCGCCGAGCTCGTCGAGGACCGACTGCACCGCGACCTGCTGCGCCACGAAGTTCGGATCGGCGGCGTCGACGACCTCGAGCAGCAGGTCAGCGCGCATAACCTCCTCGAGCGTGGCGCGGAAGGCGTCGACCAGGTCATGGGGCAGCTTGTTGATGAAGCCGACCGTATCGGTCACGACCACGGTGCGCCCGGACGGCAGGCTCACCTTGCGGCTGGTCGGGTCGAGGGTGGCGAAGAGCATGTCGGCGGCGTAGAGGTCCGCATCGGCCAGGGCGTTGAGCAGCGTGCTCTTACCGGCGTTCGTGTAGCCCACCAGGGCCACGGTGGCGACGTCGTGGCGGTCCCGGTTGCGGGCGGCGGTGGCGCGCTGGCGCTTCACGTCGTCGAGCTCGGTTCGGACCTTCTTGATCTTCTCGCGGATGAGGCGCCGGTCGGTCTCGAGCTGGCTCTCGCCGGGCCCTCGCGTCCCGATCCCGCCGCCGGTACGCGAGAGGTGGGTCCACAGCCGCGTCAGGCGCGGCAGGTGGTACTCGAGCGCGGCGAGCTCGACCTGCAGGCGGCCCTCCTTCGTCTTCGCATGGCGGGCGAAGATGTCGATGATCAGCGCCGATCGGTCCAGCACCTTGCAGTCGAGCAGCTTCTCGAGGCTGCGCTGCTGGTTCGGCGCGAGCTCGTCGTCGACGATGAGCACGTTGAAGTCGGTGGCCGCCTTCTCGTCGACGAGCTCGGCGGCGCGGCCCTTGCCGAAGTACCACACCGGATCCGGCCCGCTGCGACGCTGGGATGCGCTGCCAACCACCGATGCCCCGGCCGTCTCGGCCAGGGCGGCGAGCTCGTCGAGCGATCGGTCCACCGGCCACCGGCCGTTGCCGGGATCGTCGAGGCCGATGAGGAAGGCGCGCTCGACCGGGGCGGTGAGGTCGATCATCGTGGCGCGTTCGGACATCTGTTCGATAAATGGTAGCCGACCCGCCTGCGGGCGGCATCGGCCACGACATCGGCCTGGTGACGGGTACGAACGTCCTAGTGCCTTCCCACGCTCGGTCTGCGATACCTCACCGCACCGGACCCGATGGGGTCAGGCAAGCCAGGAGGCCACGTGGAGCCCACGGATCAGGCCACCGTAAAGACGGTGGCCTCGACCGGCGTTCTGACCCGCCGAATGCTCGGCGGCGTCGTGCTCGGCGTGCTCGCGTTTGCGATCGTCTACCGCGTCGCGGTCGCGCTGCAGGACACCGCCGCGGTCGCCATCGGCGCCGGGGCGGCGGCCGCGCTTGCGGTAGCGAGCGTGATGATGTGGCGCACCGTCTCGCCACTGGTGAAGACCCAGGCCGAGCTCCAGGTCCGCTACGAGGCGGCCGTGGCCGATGCGCTGCGCGATCCCCTCACCGGGCTCGGCAACCACCGCGCGTTCCACGAGGAGCTCGACCGCCAGGTCGCGGCCGCGCTGCGCTACCAGGTGCCGCTGTCGCTGCTGCTGGTCGACATCGACGAGTTCAAGTCGATCAACGATAGTCGCGGCCACGCCAACGGCGACCGCGTCCTGCGCGGCTTCGGCGCGCTGCTGAACACATCGCTGCGGCGCGCGGACCGCGCCTTCCGCGTCGGCGGCGACGAGTTCGCGATCATCTTCCCGCACACCGACCTCGATGGCGCCCGCGTCGTCTCGCGGCGGCTGCTGACGCAGGCCCTGGAGCCGACGCTGCGAATTGACGAGGCGGAGCCGCTGTCGTTCTCCGGCGGCCTCTCCGCGATCCCCGAGCTCAGCCTCGGCCCGGCACAGCTGTACGCCCAGGCCGATGCCGCCCTCTACACCGCCAAGCGCGGCGGTCGCACCGACATCGTGATCTACGAGCCGTCGATGGAGGTCGCCGATCCGTCCGGCGCTTCGGTCTCGGCGGTGGCCGAGGTGATCGCTCGCGGGCAGCTGCACCCGGTCTACCAGCCCATCGTCGCCATCCCCGACGGCCGCGTCATCGGCGTCGAGGGCCTCATCCGTCCGATGCCGCCCGCGCCGTTCGCCACGCCGTTGCAGCTGTTCGCGGCCGCCGAGGCCGGCGGGCACGTCACGCGCCTCGATCTCGCCTGCGTCGACACGATCGTCGCCGGGGCGCGCAGCCTGCCCGCCGACCAGTTCCTGACCGTCAACCTGGCACCCTCGACGCTCGAGGCCTCCGAGTTCAGCAGCGGCGCGATCCTCGCGATCCTGGCCCGCTACGAGTTCTCGCCGGATCGGCTGATCATCGAGCTCACCGAGCACCAGCCGCTCAACGATCTCGACCGTGCCAGGTCGCGGATGGCCGCCTTCCGCCGCGCGGGCGTGCGCTTCGCGGCCGATGACATCGGCGCCGGCAACTCGGGCCTGCGGCTCCTGTCGGAGATCGAGTTCGACGTACTCAAGGTCGACCTCAGCCTCGTCCAGCGCAGTGAGTCGGGGCGCCCGTCGAACGCGGTGATCGGCTCGGTCGTCGAGCTCGCGGCGCGCACCGGCGCGCTGGTCGTGGCCGAGGGCATCGAGCGCTCCGCCCAGATGGGTCCGCTGCTGCGGCTCGGCATCACCGCCGGGCAGGGCTTCTTCCTTGGCCGGCCCGGCCCGCTCGAGCAGGCAGTCGAGCCGTTGACCACGATGACGATGGCGCTGCCGCCGGACGGCCTGGCCGGCGTCGCGGCCTGGCGTCAGTCGATCGGCCTGCCGGTCAGCTGATCGCGGCGCGCACCACGCGCTCCGCGTGCTCCACGACGTCGGGGGCGTTCGCGGGTCCATCGCCGGCCGGCACCCACAGCAGCCGCGGGTCGCGCCGGAACCAGGTCAGCTGGCGCTTCGCGTACTGGCGCGTGCGTCGCGCGGTGACCTCGACCGCGCGCTCCAGCGTCCACTCCCCCGCCAGGTGAGCGGCCGCCTCGGCGTAGCCGTGGCCGGTCATCGGCCGCAGCTCCGGACCGAATCCCGCGGCCCGCAGCGCGCGCACCTCGTCGAGCAGCCCATGCGCGAACAGCCAGGCCGCGCGCTCGTCGATGCGCCGGTACAGCACCTCGCGTGGCCGATCGAGGCCGATGAGCGCCACGCGCCCCTCGTACGGCGCTGCGATCGGCGTCGCTCCCCCACCTCCGGCCTCGGCCCGCTCCAGCGCGCGCAGGACGCGGCGCGGGTTGCGCAGGTCGATCGCCGCGGCGGCCGCCGGATTCGCGGCCTCCAGGCGCGCGACGAGGGCGGTGAGCCCATCGGTCTCCAGCTCGTCGGCCAGGCGCTGCCGGAGCTCCGGCGACCACGGCTGAGCGGCGTAGTCGTGGCCGTCTACGAGGGCCGCCACGTACAGCCCCGTGCCGCCGACGATCATGGGCAGGTTGCCGCGCGCCGCGATCTCGGGGATCAGCTCGCGGGCGCGCTCAACCCAGTCGGCGACGGTGAACGGCTGATCCGGGTCCACGACGTCGATGAGGTGATGCGGAACCCGCTGTCGCGCGGCCCGCGGCGGCTTGGCGGTGCCGACGTCCATACCGCGGTACACCTGGCGCGAGTCGGCCACGACGATCTCCACCGGCAGGCGGTCGGCGAGGGCGAGGGCCAGATCGGTCTTGCCGGAGGCGGTCGGGCCGACGACGCCGATCAGGGGTGGGAGCGTCACGGGCCAGCGAGTATATACGCATATACTCGCAGCCCCACTCCCCTACACCTCGACGGTGCGCTGGACCTGCTCGATCGCGCTCGCCCGCCCGGTCGCCCGCGAGACCGAGATCACGACCGCGTTGAACGAGACCGGCCCCTCGGCCACGTGGAAGCGGGTCGGCAGGTGGCGCGTGAAGCGCGGCAGGACGGTCTCGAGGCTGAAGCCGATCACCGAGTCGCGCGGCCCGGTCATGCCGATGTCGCTGATGTAGGCCGTGCCCGCGGGCAGGACCCGCGCGTCGGCGGTCGGCACATGGGTGTGGGTGCCGACGACGGCGGAGACGCGCCCGTCGAGGTACCAGCCCATCGCGTTCTTCTCCGAGGTGATCTCGCAGTGGAAGTCGAGCACTCGCACCGCCGGCAGCGGATCGGCGGCGCCGTCGAGCAGCTCGTCGAGCTTCGTGAAGGGGCTGTCGAGCTGGTTCATGAAGACGCGGCCCATGGCGTTGATGACGGCCACCTCGTCGCCGTCATCGGTGTGGTGGATCAGCCAGCCGCGACCGGGGGCCTCGTCGGGGTAGTTGATCGGTCGCAGGACGGGGCGCGGGGTGTCGAGGTAGTCGTAGATCTCGCGCTTGTCCCAGATGTGGTTGCCGCTGGTGATGACGTCGATGCCGCCCGCGAGCAGCTCCTCGGCCAGGCTGGGGGTCAGGCCCGCCCCGGCCGCGACGTTCTCGCCGTTGGCGATGACCATGTCGATCGCCATCTCGGCGCGCAGCTCGGGCAGCAGCTGGGTCACGGCCAGCCGTCCGGGCTTACCGATGATGTCGCCGATGACCGCGATGCGCAGCTCGCCGGCGGTCACCGCGCGTAGTCGACGGCGCGCGTCTCGCGGATGACGGTGACCTTGATCTGGCCGGGGTACTGGAGCTGCTCCTCGATCTTCTTCACCACGTCGCGCGCCAGGCGGCTCGAGGCGAGGTCGTCCATGTCCTCGGGGCGCACGAGGATTCGGATCTCGCGCCCGGCCTGGATGGCGAAGCAGCGCTCGACGCCGGGGAAGCTGAGCGCGATCTGCTGGAGGTCGTCGAGGCGCTTGACGTAGTTGTCGAGGCTCTCCCCGCGAGCGCCCGGGCGCGAGGCGCTGATGGCGTCGGCGATCTGGACGACCGTCGCCTCGGTCGACTCCTGCTCCACCTCCTGGTGGTGGGCGGCGATCGCGTTGCAGACGGTCGCGTTGACGCCGTAGCGGGCGGCGATGTCGCCGCCGATGGCAGCGTGGGGGCCCTCGACCTCGTGGTCGACCGCCTTGCCGATGTCATGCAGCAGGCCGCCCTTCTTCGACTCGGCCACGTTGGCGCCGATCTCGGCCGCCAGCAGCCCGGCCAGGCGCGCGGTCTCGATGCAGTGGTTGAGCACGTTCTGCCCGTAGCTGGTGCGGTACTTCAGGCGGCCGATGAGCTTGATCAGCTCGGGGTGCAGCCCCGGCACGCCGGCGTCGTAGGCGGCCTGCTCCCCCGCCTGGCGCATGACGACCTCCAGCTCCTGGCGCGACTTCGCGACCGTCTCCTCGATCCGCCCGGGGTGGATGCGGCCGTCGCTGATCAGTTTGTTCAGCGCCATGCGCGCCACCTCGCGCCGCACCGGGTCGAAGCCGGAGAGCACGACCGCCTCCGGCGTGTCGTCGATGATCAGGTCGACGCCGGTGGCCTGCTCGAGTGCGCGGATGTTTCGCCCCTCGCGGCCGATGATGCGGCCCTTCATCTCCTCGTTCGGCAGGGCCACGACGGTGATCGTGGCCTCGCTGGTGTGGTCGGCCGCGATCCGCTGCATGACGGTGGTCAGGATCCGGCGAGCGCGCTCGTCGCCCTCTTCGGAGGCGTGGCGCTCGATCTCGCGGACTCGATGCTGCGCCTCGGCGCGCGCCTCGTCCTCGATCTGGGCGATCAGCGTGTGGCGGGCTTCCGTCACCGACAGGCCGGAAACGCGCTCGAGCTCGACGAGCTGTCGCTGCTTCAGCTCGCCCAGGCGGGCGGCCTCGACCTCGAGGCCCTCGGCGCGCGCGTTCAGCGCCAGCGCCTGCTCCTCGAGCGCGGCGGTCTTACGGTCGAGCGCCTCCTCCCGGTCCAGGAGGCGGCGCTCGGTGCGCTGGTGGGTGGCTCGCTGCTCGCGCGCCTCTTCCTCGGCGGCGCGGCGCAGGTGCAGGGCCTCGTCCTTGCCCTCGAGGACGATCTCCTTCTGCTTCGCGCGGGCCTCGGCCTCGAGGCGCTGTGCATAGCTCTCGGCGTGCTTGACGGAGTTGGCTGCGACGTAGCGGCGCGCCATGAAACCGATGAGCACGCCGATGACGGCGGCCACGGCCGCCACGATGACGACAACGAGTTCAGGCATTCGGCTCCTCCTCGTCGTTGGAGCCCGGATTGGGCGGGTGCTGGCGCCCGCGCGGCGGGCGAATCGGTCGAGACGAAAAGCGGACGGCCGATTCCGGCCGGAAAGCGGGAGTGTAGCGCAAAGGCCCGCCCGCCTCCCGCGGACCGCTTGCTCGCTCCCTAGGCGAAGAGGCGCCCGATGAGCCGGATGTGATCGAGGTCGCGCGGCACGAAGTCCTGGAGCATCAGCCGTTGCGTGCCGCTGGCCTCGAATGCGTGCACCCGCTCCATCGCCTGCTCGGGCGTCCCGATGATCCAGCGCTGCCGTCGGTCCTCGAGCCAGGCCTCGCCATCGGTTTCGGACTGGCCGAGGGCGGCCAGCATGTCGGCAACGCGCGCCTTGAGGTCGGCATCGGTCTCGGCCACCAGCACGCCGGTCATCGCCGAGTAGACGATCCCCTCGGGATCCCGGCCGACATCGGCGCAGGCGGATCGGATGTTGGCGCGGGCCTCGGGGACGGCCTCCGGGCTGCCGGGGCTCAGGTTGAACTCGTCGCCGTAGCGCGCCACCAGGCGCGCCAGCCGCGGGCCGCCCTTGCCGCCGAAGATCACGTGCGGATGCCGGCGCCCGCCGCGGGCGATCTCCCCGTGACGCACCGAGCCGGTCACGGGCCACCGCTCGCCGGGGTGCGACCAGCCGTCCGGCTCGGTCCAGAGGCCGTGGATGATCGCCATCTGCTCCTCTAGCATCTCGAAGCGCTCACCGAGCTCGGGGAACGGCAGGCCGAGCTGCGCGTGCTCGTCGTCGTTCCAGCCGGCCCCGAAGCCGGCCTCGACCCGGCCGTCGCTCATCTCGTCGACGGTCTGGATCACCTTGGCCAGGTTCCCGGGCAGGCGGAAGGTGACCGGCGAGACGAGCACCCCGAGGCGAATCGTCGAGGTCTCGCGCGCCAGGCCGGCGAGCGTGGTCCACGCGTCGGTCGTCGGCTTGCCGGAGCCGCCGGGGAAGCTCGCGTAATGGTCGGAGCGGAAGAAGGCCTCCAGCCCGGACTCCTCGGCGGTCCGCGCCGCGGCGAGAATCTCGTCGTAGCTCAGCCCTTGCTGGGGCTCGGTCATGAGGGCGTAGCGCATGCGTGCAGCCTAGCCCGAAGACGGCCGGCGTGCGCTCAGGCGGGGTGAGGGCTCAGAGCGTGGTCGGGCGTCCGTAGCCGACGCGCTCGGCGCGCTCGCGCCAGCGAGGTGCCTCGTCGCGCATCCGGTCCGCGGGGGCCAAGAGACCGGGATCCTCCCAGTCATCCTCGGGCTCGGCGGCCTGGCGCACGATCGAGTCGGGCTCGAAGCGACGGTACTCGTCGAGCCATTCGGACAGCTTCATGGCGCCATCATTGTAGGCACCGATCCCCCATCCGCATCCGGGTTTCCACGGATACCGATACGGATTCGCGGGTCAGGGCAGGCCGTCACTACCGGCGGCTCGCGTCTTGCGCGCCGAGCCGCGGGCCTCGGCATAGTGCGCCAGCATCCCGTCGAGATCGGCCCGCGCGATTGTCTCGCCGATCACGTCGAGCGGCACCTCCTCCAGGCGCCGGAAGCGCAGGCAGCTCTTGCCCATGTTCAGCTTCTTCCCCGACTGCGCGTATCGCTCCTTGAACCACGCCTCCTCGGCGGCGCTGCCGTACACGGTCATGAGGTAGAGGCTCATGTAGTTCTTCTGGCTGGCGATGCCGGCGAGGCCCAGCGGCTCCCCGTTGTAGGTGTCGGGGAACGTCTCGAGCGGCACCCACCAGGCAATCATTCCGTACGACATCCCCTCGACGTAGCCGGGCGGCAGGTTGCGGTTGATGACCTCGCGGACCGTGGCGACGGCCTCGCGGCGGCCGTCCGGCAGCGCGGCGATGTACTCCTCGGGCGTGGCGGCGGTGCTGGTGGCCATGGCGGTGCGCATCCCTGGTGCGGTCGTGCTGGCTTGGGTCGCCTAGGTTACGTCGTCGGCGGCCTCGGCGCCCGCCTCGCGGATCGTGGCGCGCACGGTCTCGGGATCGAACCCTCGGCGCATCAGGAACATGCCGATGCGCTGGAGCGCCTTCGGGTCGGTCGGCAGCGGCCGGCGGCGCAGGTGCCGTGCGAGGGCGTCGGCGGCGCGCTCCGCCTCGCTGACCGGGACCGCCTCGTCTTCCGGCCGCCGCTCCGGTGCGGCGTGCTCGACCCGGTACGCCTCGATGATTTCGCGCGGGACGCCGTGCTGACGCAGCTCGGCCTCGATCATCCGGCTGCCGCGCGGGCCGTGGCGGTCGCGCTGCTCGCCCCACCAACGGGCAAAGGCGGCGTCGTCGAGGTAGCCGAGCTCCGCGAGGCGCTCGACCGTCGCGCCGATGACCGGGTCGCTGGCACCGGCGCGGCGCAGCCGCCGCTCGGTCTCCCAGCGCGTGCGTGGCCGCGTCCCGAGAAAGCCGACCGCGATCTCCATCGCCCTGGGGACGTCGGGTGGCTCCGGGGCGGCCCTCGGCCGGCGGACAGGCGGGCTACGCATCGGCTGAGGCGTCTACTCGGCCTCGCTGATGCCCTCGACACCGACCTCGATGCTGGCCACCTTGCCGCGAATCTCGTTATCGATCTTCGCCGCGATCTCGGGGTTCTGCTTGAGGAACTCGCGCGAATTCTCGCGGCCCTGGCCTAGGCGGATGTCGCCGTAGTTGAACCAGGCGCCGGTCTTGCTCAGGATGCCGGCGGCGATGCCGACGTCGAGCAGGCCGCCCTCCACGCTGATGCCCTCGTTGTACATGATGTCGAACTCGGCGACCCGGAAGGGGCTGGCGACCTTGTTCTTCACCACCTTGACCCGGGTGCGGGAGCCGATCGCATCGGTCCCGGTCTTCAGAGTCTCGATGCGGCGGATGTCCATGCGCACGGACGCGTAGAACTTCAGGGCGCGGCCGCCGGGCGTCGTCTCGGGGTTGCCGAACATGACGCCGATCTTCTCGCGCAGCTGGTTCGTGAAGATCAGCGCGGTCTGGCTGCGGTTGATGGCACCGGTCAGCTTGCGCAGTGCCTGGCTCATCAGGCGCGCCTGGAGGCCCACGAAGGCGTCACCCATGTCGCCCTCGATCTCGGCGCGCGGCACGAGGGCGGCGACCGAGTCGACGATGACGACGTCCACGCCGCCGGACCGAATCAGGGTCTCGGCGATCTCGAGCGCCTGCTCGCCGGTGTCCGGCTGGCTGACGAGCAGCTCGTCGACGTCGACGCCGACGTTCTTGGCGTAGCCGGGATCCAGGGCGTGCTCGGCGTCGATGAAGGCCACCACTCCGCCGTTGCGCTGCGCGTTGGCCGCGACGTGGTAGCAAAGTGTCGTCTTGCCGCTCGACTCCGGGCCGTAGATCTCGGTGATCCGGCCGCGCGGCACGCCACCGACGCCGAGGGCGAGGTCGAGCGCAACCGAGCCGGTCGAGACGGCCGGGACGTTCTGCGCCTCGCGGTCGCCGAGACGCATGATCGCGCCGCGCCCGAACTGCTTCTCGATCTGAAGGATGGCGGCGTCCACGGCCCGGCTCCGCTCGCCGTCGCCGTTCTTCGCCGTTGGGGTCTGAGTCGCCACCACCGTTGCGTCCATCGTCTCGCTTCGCTCCTCGTTCGATGCCTGCGGCCCCGGTGGCGTCAGCTCACTCCTCGTCCTGGGGCTCGTCCTCGCGCTCCTTGCGCTTGGGCTTGATGACCTCGACCTGCCGCATCGGCGGCTGATAGGTCGTCGGCGTGACCGATCCGGTCGGGTTCTTCGGTGCCTTCTCCTTCGGCTTCCGCTTTGGCTCCTTGCGTGGTCGATCCCGCCCCTTTGCCATCGCTCGAACCTCCGATGTGTGAGCCGGTCGAGCTTGCGCCGATCATGCGCTGCCGGCCCTTACCACCCGCTTACCCGGCGCTTACTGCAGCCGATGCGGCCGATTCTACGCCTCGCTTCGTGACAGCTCCCCCGTCATGATTCGAAGCCATTCTACACCGATGTCATACGCCGTCATACGGTCGGATCGCGGCCGGGCGTCGCCGATCCGTCGGCCATTTGTCACCGCAAGGCCGTCTCGCGCTACGTTTGGCCGATGAAGCGGCTACTCAAGCTCCTGGCAGATCGGCGTGCGGGACAGCGACAGGTCCTCGCACCGGATCCTCAGCAGCAGCGCGGCGCCGCCGGGCCTGATCTCATCCTCGACCATCTGCTGCGCGCCCGCGATCCAGTCGGCGACCGACTCGCAGCTCTCGATCGTCGGCTCGACCTCGTTCGGCAGGTTACCGAGGTCGGACAGCGCCGCGACTTCCGCCTCCACGAGCGGCGCGAACGCCTCCTCGCACGCCGCCGATGGGCCGGCCAACGACGCTCCGGAAGCCCCGGCCGATGCGGCCGCAGAGCCTTCCGGCGAGTCGGTCGCGCCGTCGCCCTGGGTGGTGCACGCGACGAGCACGCCGGCCAACGCCAGCACGATGAGTGGTCTGTACATGCCTCGAGCCTCGCTGGGGATTCCTATCAGAAGTACCCCGGCCAGGCCATCGAGGATCAGTCGACGCGAACGAATGCCCCCGAGATCCGCTCGCGGAGGGCATCGAACGAGCCGTCGGCCAGCGAGGCGCGCAGGCGTCGCATCAGCTCGAGCGTCCAGGTCACGTTGTGGACGGTCGCCAGCCGGTACGCGAGCAGCTCCCGCGCCCGGAACAGGTGGGCGAGGTAGGCCCGCGAGAAGCCGTGGCAGGCCTCGCACGCGCACGCGGCGTCGATCGGTGAGGCGTCGTCGAGGAAGGCGGCGTTGCGCAGGTTGAGGCGGCCGGCATCGGTCCAGACCTGGCCCGTCCGCGCCACGCGCGTCGGCAGCACGCAGTCGAAGAGATCGATCCCCCGCTCCACCGCCGTGAAGAACTCGGGCGGCGAGCCGACGCCCATCAGGTACCGCGGCCGGGGATCGTCGCCGAGCGCCTCCGCGACCACCTCCAGGGTCACGGCCATCTCCGCCTTCGACTCCCCCACCGACAGCCCGCCGACGGCGATCCCGTCGAACCCCATCCCCGCGATCACCGCGACCGACTCGCGCCGCAGCTCGGGGTCGACGCCGCCCTGGACGATCCCGAACACGGCCTGGTCGCCGGTGCGCGCGTCCAACGAGCGACGCGCCCAGGCATGGGTCCGCTCCATCGCCGCTGCGACCTCGTCGCGCGGCAGCCCCGGATCCACGAGCTGGTCGAAGGCCATCGCCACGTCCGAGCCGAGCAGGGCCTGGATCTCCATCGCGCGTTCCGGGGTCAGGCGATGGATCGATCCGTCGAGGTGCGACGTGAACGTCACGCCGTCATCGTCCACGCTCCGCAGGTGCGCCAGCGAGAAGACCTGGAAGCCGCCCGAATCGGTCAGGATCGGTCCATCCCAGCCCATGAACCGATGCAGCCCGCCGAGGCGGGCAATGCGCTCCGCGGTCGGGCGCAGGTTCAGGTGGTAGGTGTTGCCGAGGATCATCTGCGCGCCCGCCGCGCGGAGGTCGCCGGGGGTGAGCGCCTTGACCGTCGCCTGGGTGCCGACCGGCATGAACTGCGGCGTATCGATCGGTCCGTGGGTGGTCGTCAACTGGCCGAGCCGCGCGCGCCCGACCGCGGTCGGCTCGAGGCTGAAGGCGGCCGGCATCGGCGCAGGATACGGCACGGACTTGTAATCATTCGATAACCTACGCGGGTGCGACTGACTGAGTGGCCGCGGATGCCGTTCCTGAACGAAGAGGTGAAGGAGTGGATCGCGCTGGAGCTCCAGAGCCTTGGCGTCGAGGACCTGGCCGTCTATGCCATCGAGGCTGGGCAGGAGGGTGACGAGCGCCGCGTGATGGTCGCCACCGAGGTCGGACTGCTCGATCACCGCTACGCCCCCTTCGGCTCATCCGCGCGCTACCGCCTCGCGATGCTGATGTACCCGTGGCAGGTCCTGCGCGGCGTCGAGCTTCGAGCCGATACGTTCCGCCTCTGGGCCCGCGAGCACCGCACCCGATGGTCGTTCCGGCTGCACCATCCGCACTTCGAGGCGGCCACCGAGTCGCCCGACCTCGGCCAGGCACTCTGCGACCTCGCCCGCGTCTGCGCCGTGATGGCCGAGCCGTTCGGCGTCCCCGCCGGCCGCGTCTCGTCCGACGTTCCCGGCGTCATCCCGGGCGGGCCGCGTCCGATCCCGCCGACCGGCGACAGCCCCGAGGAGATCGCCGAGAGCAAGGGCGAGATTCCGAGCTCACCCGCCGAGGCCGAGACCGAGGCGGAGGCGGAGGCCGATGGCACCGATGGCGAGACCCCGCCAGAGACGCCGGCCGAGGATGCTGGGCCTCGGCCGACCGCCGTGCCGATCGGCGATGACGAGGAGATCCTCGAGCTGTCCGATGAGGAGCGCGAGGCCGTCCCGACCCGCTCGGACGACCAGAACTAGACGATCAGCATCGCGTCGCCGAAGCTGAAGAACCGATACCCCTCCGCCAGCGCCTCCCGGTAGGCGCCGAGCAGCCGGTCGCGCGCCGCGAAGGCCGAGCCCTCCCCCATTCCGGCCTGCACAAAGGCGGTCACCAGCAGGAGCAGCGAGCTGCGCGGCAGGTGGAAGTTCGTGATCAACGCGTCGACCGTCCGGAACCGATGCGGCGGCGTGATGTACAGGTCGGTCCAGCCTGCGGCGGCCTCGGTGCGAGCGGCGGTCTCAAGCACGCGGACCGAGGTGGTTCCCACCGCCACAACGCGACGTGCGCCCGCCATCGCCTCGCGGGTTGCCGGCTGGACCTCGTACCACTCGCGGTGGATGTGGTGCTCGTCGACGAATTCGCCCTCGAGCGGCCGGAACGTGTCGAGCCCGACGTGCAGGGTGACCGAGGCGCGCGTGACGCCATCGGCCTCGAGCGACCCGAGCAGGTCGTCGGTGAAGTGGAGCCCGGCCGTCGGTGCGGCGGCCGAACCGGGCGGCTGTGCGTAGACGGTCTGGTAGCGGTCCGGCGGCGCGGATCGGTCGCGGATGTACGGCGGCAGCGGCATCTCGCCGGCCACGGCCATGACCTCGTCCGGATCGTGCTCGAAGGTGACGGCGCGGGTGCCGTCCGTGAGCCGCTCCCCGATCTCGACTCGCTCGCCAGAACGAAGGGTCACGAAGGCGCCGATGGCCAGGCGTCGCGAGGGACGGACGAGCGCCTCCCAGCGCCGCTCGCCCTCCAGTGGCCGCAGCACGAGCACCTCCGCGGCCCCGCCGCCGGCGCGCTGGCCCAGGAGCCGCGCGGGCAGCACGCGCGAGTCGTTGACGACGAGCAGGTCGCCGGGGCTCAGCCAGCGGCCGATGTCGCGGAACCGCGCGTGCTCCACGACGCCCGAGGCGCGGTCCAGCACCAGCAGTCGCGACGCATCCCGCGGCTCGACCGGGGTCTGCGCGATCGCGCCCTCTGGCAGGTCGTAGTCGAAGTCGTCGACCCGGAGTCTCACGCCGGACACGGTAACGCCCGGCCGGATGGACCGGCCGGGCGCATCGGTCTGTCAGGACCGGCAGGCGCTCAGATGAGCGTGTTGAGCCAGGCCTGGGCGAAGTAGATCGCGAACGCGATGGCCACGACCCACATCAGCCAGTGGATGTCGCCGAACTTGCCGCGCACGGCCTTGATCAGGACGTACGTGACGAACATCGCGCCAATACCGACGGTGATGTTGTACGTCAGCGGCATGAGGGTGATGCCCAGCAGCGCCGGGAGCCCCTCCTCCATGTCGCCGAAGTCGATGTCCTTGATGAGCGTGGCCATCAGGTAGCCGACGACGACGAGCACGGGACCCGTCGCGGCGAATGGCACCAGCCCGGCAAGCGGCGTCACGAAGACCGCGAGCAGGAAGAGCATGCCGACGACGACCGCGGTCAGGCCGGTTCGACCGCCCTCGGCCACGCCCGCCGCACTTTCGATATAGCTCGTGTTCGAGCTGATGCCGCCGGCGCCACCGGCTGCGGCGCCGAGGGAGTCGACGAGCAGGACGCGATTGATGCCTGGCACCTTGCCATCCGGAGTCGAGAGGCCCGCCTGCTCCGAGATCGCGGTCGCGGTGCCCATCGTGTCGAAGAAGTCGGTGAGCATGATCGCGAAGATCGTCAGCACCGCCGCCAGGAGCGGCAGGGTCCAGACCTCCGTCACGTCGAAGTCACCGAGCGTCGAGAAGTCCGGCACGAAGCTCAGGTTTTCCGGCAGCTCCGTGAGCCCGAGGACGAACGCGACGATCGACATCACCACGATGCTGATGAGCAGCGCGGCGCGAACCTTCAGTGCCATCAACACGATCGTCAGCGCCAATCCGAGCACGAAGACCCACGTCGAAGTTTCCAGCGGGAAGTTGAACTGGACGATGGGCGTGCCCGGGACGATCAGTCCGCCATCGACGAACCCGATGAAGAGGATGAACAGGCCGATGCCGACGCCGATCGCGCGCTTCAGCGCGAGCGGCACCGCATCCATGATGGCCTCGCGCAGGCCCACGAGGACGAGCACGAGGACGACGAGCCCCTCGATCACGATCACGCCCATCGCTCCGGCCGGTGAGAGGCCGAGACCGATGACGAGCGTGAAGGCCACGATGGCGTTGATCCCCAGTCCCGCGGCCAGCGCGATCGGCACGTTCGCGACCAGGCCCATGAGGATCGTCAGGAGACCCGCAACGAGTGCCGTACCGGCGGCCGCTGCGGGGATGAACGCGTCGCGCTCAGCGCCCTCCGGGAACATATTCGACAGGATCAGCGGGTTGAGGAAGATGATGTACGCCATCACCAGGAAGGTGGTGACGCCGGCACGAACTTCCGTCCCGATATTGGTTCCCCGCTCGCTGAGCTTGAAGTAGGAGTCGAACCCGCCTCGCGACTCGTCTGGTGGCGCTGGCTCGCTCCTGGGTACCTCGGTGACCTCCGCTTCCACGGACCACCCTCCGCTCCGTGGCACGCTCGCGCCCGACACCATGTTGGGCACCGGTGCCGCCGCGCAGCCTACTCTCGGACCGAGCCATCCCGTGGCCGTTTTCCGCGCCGCAGGCGCTATCGACGAAGGAAGAAGTTGAGGACGATCGTGAGGATGACGCTGATGACGATCATCGAGGCGATCGGGATGTAGATCGCTCCCCGCTCCCCTTCGATCGCAATGTCGCCTGGCAGCCGCCCGAACGGCAGCCGCACGCCCATCGCGGCCAGGCCGCCAACGACCACAAGCACGAGACCGATGACCAGGATGATGCGCCCGAGCTCGGGGGACATTGGTCTGCCCTGTGCTTATCCGTCGAAGAGGCCGGGCTGCGCCGCGGCCGATGCGCCCGCTGCCGCGGGCGCAGTCAGCCCGAGGTGCTCCCAGCCGCCGGCGGTCAGGGTGCGACCGCGTGACGTCCGCGCCAGCAGCCCGATCTGCATCAGGTAGGGCTCGACGACATCCTCGATCGTCTCGATCGGCTCCGAGACCGTCGCCGCCATCGTGGCCAGGCCAACCGGCCCGCCGGCGTGGTGCTCGGCGATCGCACGCAGGAGCTGGCGGTCCATCGCATCGAGCCCTCGCTCGTCGATGTCGAGCAGCGCCAACGCGTCCGAGGCGAGCGATTCGGTCACCGTTTCGTCCTCGCCACCGCGGACCTGCGCGTAGTCGCGGACGCGCTTGAGCAGCCGGTTCGCGATCCGCGGCGTGCCGCGCGAGCGGGCTGCCACGAGCCGGGCGGCGTCATCGGTCAGGCGCACCCCGAGGATCTCCGCCGAGCGTCGAAGGATGTGCTCGAGCTCAAGATCGGTGTAGTAGTCGAGCCGATACGTCACGCCGAACCGGTCGCGCAAGGGTCCGGTGATGGACCCGACGCGGGTGGTGGCGCCGATCACCGTCACCTTCTCGATCTGGAGCCGCACCGTCCGCGCGCCCGGCCCCTTGCCGAGCACGACGTCGAGCGCGAAGTCCTCCATCGCGGGATAGAGGATCTCCTCGACGACATGGCTGAGCCGATGGATCTCGTCGATGAACAGCACGTCGCCGGCGCTCAGGCTGGTCAACACCGCCGCCAGGTCGCCGGCCCGCTCGATGGCAGGGCCGCTCGTCGTCCGGATCTGCGCGCCCATCTCGGCCGCCACGATGTTCGCGAGCGTCGTCTTGCCCAGTCCCGGCGGCCCGTACAGGAGGATGTGGTCGACCGGCTCGTCGCGCTTGTGGGCGGCGTCGATCAGGATCGCCAGGTTCTCCTTGACCCGGTCCTGGCCGGCGAACTCGTCGAGGCGCCTCGGCCGGACGGTCGACTCGAGCGCGCGCTCGTCCTCCGCGACCTCGGCCGTCGTGATCCGCTCGATGGTCATCGGTTCTGGGCGCCCGAATCGAACATGTGAGCGATTCTACCCTCGGTCCCGGAGGGCCTCGGCGGCCCAGGCGCGCACGGCAGCGTGGTGCGGCGACCACGCCTCCCAGACGGACGCGGCCCATTCCCGCGTCATCCGGACGTGCTCTTCCCCGCTCGTCGCCCGGAGCACGTCCACGACGGTCAGCTCGTAGCGTTCCGGCGGCGTGAGCCACGGCCAGTCCGGCTTCGAGGAGGCGAGCCCCTGGGTCATCGGGTTCAGCTCGGCGGCGGACAGGCCGTGCTCGAGCCAGTGACAGAGCCCGACGAGGTGGACCGCGACCGACTGGCGCTCCCGCCGTCCATCGGCACCGGGGTGTTGGACCACGTAGGCATCAACGGTATGGCGATGGACGATCCCGTAGCCCGGGTCGCCGAACTCGCGCGCGAGGAGCTCACCGAAGGCCGCCCAGCAGGCCGCGGAGGCACCGATGTAGTGATGCGTCTCGTCCTGCGCCTGCGGCAGGTAGCGCGCCCCGCAGCCCGGACAGGGCTCGGTGATGCGCTCGAGGTCGTCGGGCGTGTCGATGTCGGGGACGGCGTCATGCTCGACGGCGGTGACGACCGATGGATTGACCCGGAGGAGTCCGCGCAGGCCGGCGTCGCCGCCGACCGATTCGACGAGGTGGAAGCCCTCGCGCTCGATGAGCACCGGCGGCCCGAGCACGCCGTCCGAGCGGGTGGCCACGACCGGCGTGCCGCCGCGCCAGCCGTCCAGGATGCGGAGGTGCTCGACGGTGACCGTCGGCTGGTCGGCGAGCAGCACGACCGCGGCCTCCGCATCCGGCGGCAGCGCGGCGATCCCCATCCGCAGGGACCGGCTCATCCCCTGCTCCGGGGCGTCGTTGCGAACGGCTTCCGCGCTCTCCGGGACTGCAAGTGACGGCGGCGCGACGACGATCACCGGCGCCAGGCCCGCCGCCGTTGCCGTGTCGACCACCACCTGGAGCATCGTGCGCGAGCCGATCCGCACGGCCGCCTTCGGCGATCCGAACCGCGTCGACGCGCCGGCGGCGAGGATCACGGCGGCGACGGTCATCGGTCCATTGTGCTGCTCGCGGCCGTTCATCCGCACCACGGCTGCAACGACCAGTGGCGCGGCGCGCTTTGTCGATCCAGCCGCACCACGAGTGGGTTGGACACCCAACGCCGCGTTCGATGGGCGAAGCAGCCGCACCACGAGTGGATGGCGAGCACCATGGGCCGTCGGTGCTCGTAGCAGCCGCACCACGGATCACCACTCGCGCCGGACGACCTACGATGTTCGCGTGAATGACAAAGGCCCGATCCCCGGCGTCCGATACGGCCACACCAACCTGATCGCTCGCGACTGGCGCCTCATCGCCGACTGGTACGAGCGCCTGTTCGGCTGCACGCCGGTGCCGCCGGAGCGCGATTACGCCGGTCCGGACCTCTCCCGCGGCACCGGCATCACCGATGCGGCGCTGAAGGGCATCCACCTGAGACTGCCCGGGCACGGCGACGAGGGCCCGACACTCGAGATCTACACGTTCGCCTCCACCGGCGAGGGCCAGGAGCCCGCCATCGATCGGCCCGGCTTCGGGCACATCGCCTTCGCCGTCGCGGACGTCGAGGAAGCGCGCGACCGCGTGCTCGCGGAAGGCGGGAGCCCGGTCGGCGACGTCGTCACGCTCACGACCGCCGACCGCCGCCGCGTCACCTGGTGCTACGTCACCGATCCCGAGGGCAACGTCGTCGAGCTCCAGAGCTGGTCGCCTCCCGCGTGAGCGAGCCGTTTGACCTGATCATCGAGAACGGGTCGGTCGTCGACGGCAGCGGAGACGAGGGCTTTGCGGCCGCGGTAGGCGTGAGAGACGGCCGCCTGAGCCTCGTCTTCGGCGAGACCGAGGAGGCGACGCGCGGCCCGCCGCATCGATGCCAAGGGCCTCGTCGTTGCCCCCGGGTTCATCGACCTGCACTCGCACTCGGGGCTGATGATCTTCGCCGACCCGCTCCACGAGCCGAAGGTGCGGCAGGGCATCACGACCGAGGTCATCGGCGTCGATGGGCTCAGCTACGCCCCGATCCCGGACCCGAACGACCTCGAAGCACTGGTCCACATGAACGCCGGCCTCGACGGGCGTCCCGACGACCTCGCCTGTGACTGGGGCTCGGTCGAGACCTACCTCGACCGGCTCGACGACCTCAGGCCATCGGTCAACCTGGCCTTCCTGGTGGGCAACAGCGCGCTGCGGATGAGCGCCATCGGCTGGGATGAGGTGGAGGCCACCGACGCCCAGATCCTGGAGATGCGCGCGATGCTGCGCGAGGCGATGGAGGAGGGGGCCATCGGCCTCTCTTCGGGGCTGGACTACCCGCCCGGCGCCTACGCAAGCACCGACGAGCTGGCGCAGCTCACCCGCGAGACGGCCGTCCTCGGCGGCTTCTATCACACGCACGTGCGCTACGCGCTCGGCGATCGGTACCTGGATCCCTTCCGCGAGGCGATCGAGATCGGCCGGCGCGGAGAGGGGCCGTCGCACATCACCCACTTCTATCACCGGCAGACCTTCCCCGGCGGGCCTGGACCGATGCTGGCGCTCGTCGACGACGCGCGGGCGGAAGGCCTCGACGTGACATTCGACACGTATCCCTACGAGTGGGCCAGCACCCGGCTGCTGATCATGATCCCGCCGTGGGTGCAGGCGGGTGGACCGATCCCGACCAAGGAGCGCCTCGCCGAGACCTCCGTCCGCGACCGCATCCGACGTGATCTCGAGGAGCGAGGGGTGCTCTACGCGGGTCGTAATGCCTGGGACGACGTGCGGCTCGGCGCCTTCGCGCGGCCGGACCTGCTGCAGTGGGAGGGCCGGACGCTCGGCGAGGTTGTGCGCGATCGCGACGGCGACCCCGTCGACGTGCTCTGCGACCTGCTGCTTGAGGAGGACCTGCGCGTCAACCAGGTCACGCCGGGACCGTGGACGGAGACTCTCCGCGACTTCATCCGGCACCCGGTCGGGATGATCGGCACCGACTCGACGTTCGTCGGCGAGAAGCCCTCGCCGCGCACGTACGGCTCGTTCCCGCGCGTGCTCGGGCAGTTCGTGCGCGAGGAGGCGCTGATCAGCCTCCCCGAGGCGGTCCGCTCGATGACCTCGGCCGCAGCCGCCCGCCTGGGCCTGCGTGACCGTGGCCTCCTGCGTGACGGGTACGTGGCCGATGTCGTCGTCTTCGACCCGGAGCGCGTGCGCTCGAACGCTACGTACGACGAGCCGCGCGCCTTCCCCGACGGCATCGAGTGGGTGCTGGTCGGCGGCGAGGTGGTCGTCGAGCCCGGCCGCCATACCGGCGCGCGATCTGGACGGGTCTTGCGCCGCGGCCGATAATCGCGGCTCGCGCGTTCCGAACCGTGGTCATGCCCGCCACGACGCGGAGGAGGAGCCGGTCATGCCCGCCGCCCCGAGCCACGCGTTGCTCGCGCTGAATGCCCTGCTCGACGAGCTCAACACGCTGCACGCGCACGAGTCGCGAATCGCCGCGCTCGAGACCGATGTGACCCCGAGCGTCGCAGACGCGCGCAGCGAGGCGCTCACGCGCCTGGCCGCCGCCGGTCGGCTCGACCAGTTCGAGGTCGCCACCCAGGCTCTCGCCGTTGCCTGCGCTCGCCGAGAGGTCCCGCAGCCCGCGCGCGCCGCCGCCTACTCGGCGCTGATTGGGCTCATCGCCAACGACCTGCTGCCGCAGGCGACGTTCCGCACGCTCTACGAGTCGTGGGAGTCCGCCCTCGACGGTCTGGGCGAGTCGTCGGCCATCCTGCGCGGCGAAGAGGTGCTGTTCCACATCGACTAGCGGCGTGGTCACCGATGCGATGCCGTCGGCCGCGGCCTGGCGCGGCCTGTTCGGCAGCCTGGCTGTAACGATCCAGAAAGCTCATCGGCCGTCAATCTACGTGCTCCGTCAATGGACACCGGGACGCTAGGATGCACCGATGGAGGACGACCGCCCGCGCCTGACCACGCGAACGGTGCCGCCGGGCGTCGCCGCGCCGGCCAGCGCGCCGCCGGACGCCTCGCCGCTCGTCATCCCGGTCGACGCACCCGCCCCTGGCCGAGCGCGGCCCGCGGCGCCACTGCGCCGAGAGGGTCCACGAAGCTCACCGGCGAAGCGAAGTACGCCGATGACCTCGTCTTCCCCGGCGCCTGGTTCGGCGCCACGATCCGCTCGACGGAGCCGCACGCCCGCCTCGAGGCGATCGAGCTCGACGACGCGTTCGACTGGAAGCGGGTCGTGCTCGTCACCGCCGACGACATCCCCGGCGAGAACCTCGTCAGCCTCATCCAGGACGACCAGCCGGTGCTCGTCCCGGTTGGGGGCGAGATCCAGCACCAGGCCGAGCCATGCGCGCTGATCGCGGCTCCCGATCGCGCCACGCTCCGTGCGGCGAAGGCGCACGTGAGGCTGCGGACGACGCGCCTGCCGGCGGTCTTCGACCCGCTCGAGGCGGAGCGCGAGTTCGCGCACTACACCGTCGAGCACGGCGACCCGACCGTGGCAATGGACGAGGCCACCGTCGTGATCGAGGGCACGTACCGGGTCGGCCACCAGGAGCAGCTGTACATCGAGAACCAGGCGATGATCGCCGTGCCGCGCGAGGACGGCGGCGTCACCGTCCACGGCTCCCTCCAGTGCCCGTACTACGTCCACAAGGCGATGAAGCGCGCTCTGAAGATGGGCGACGAGCTGGCGGTGGTCGTGCAGGCCGAGACCGGCGGCGGCTTCGGCGGTAAGGAGGAGTACCCCTCGATCATCGCCCTGCACGCATCGCTGCTGGCGCTGAAGTGCCACAAGCCGGTGCGGATGATCTACGACCGCCACGAGGACATCAGCGCCACCACGAAGCGCCATCCGGCGGTCGTGCGCGCTCGCTGGGGCGTGTCGGAGACCGGCGAGCTGCTGGCCCAGGAGATCGAAGTGATCATGGACGGCGGGGCGTACTGCACGCTCACACCGGTCGTGCTCAGCCGCGGCGTCCTGCATGCCGGCGGGCCGTATCGGTGCGAGAACGTGCGGATCACCGGTCGGGCGATGGCAACCAACACCCCGCCGAACGGCGCCTTCCGCGGCTTCGGCGCGCCGCAGACCGAGTTCGCGGCCGAAATGCAGGTCAACCGCATCGCCGACGCCCTCGATGCATCGCCGCTGGACCTGCGCCGCCGCTGGGTCTATCGCGAGGGCGACACGACGCCGACCGGCCAGATGCTGCGCGAGTCGGTGGGCGGGATCGACGTGCTCGAGGCGGCGGCGCAGGCATCGGCCTTCGACCGGCACGCCGGCCAGACGCGAGCCTTCCGCGAGGGCAGGACCGACGGCGCCCGCGTCGCCTCCGGCATCGGCCTCGCGCTAGCCTGGCACGGCGCCGGCTTCACCGGCTCCGGCGAGGTCAAGCTCGCATCGGTCGCCAGCCTCGAGCTGACCGATGACGGCCGCATCCGCATCCTGACCGCCTCAACCGAGATGGGCCAGGGCACGAAGACGATCTTCCCGCAGCTGGTCGCCGATACGCTCGGCGTCGAGTTCGGCGAGGTCGAGATCGCGCCACAGGACACCTCGATCGTCCCTGACAGCGGGCCGACCGTGGCCAGCCGCACCGCGATGGTGGTCGGCGGGCTGCTCATCCGGGCCGCCGAGCGAATGCGGGCGCGCGTGGAGGAGGAGACCGGCCGGCCGTTCGCGTCGGCGTACCGCGAGGCCGGTCCGATGCGGATCGACGAGCAGTTCGTCCCCTACCCCGGCGAGCCGTTCGACGACAAGACCTACCGCGGCGACGCCTACCCGGCGTTCGGCTGGGCGGCGTGCGTCGCATCGGTCGAGGTCGATCTCGACACGGGCGAGGTCGCGGTGCGCGACTGCGTCAGCGCGGACGACATCGGCCATGTCATCCATCCGATCCTCGCCGAGGGCCAGGTCGAGGGCGGCACGCTCCAGGCGATCGGCTACGCGACGATCGAGGAGATGAAGCTCGTCGACGGCCGCTACCTCAACGACCGCCTGGCGACGTACCTCATCCCGACCTCGCTGGACGCGCCGCGGCTGCGGTCGATCCTCGTCGAGAAGCCGTTCAGCGGTGCGCCGCACGGCGCGAAGGGCGTCGGCGAGCTGCCGATGGACGTCGGCGCGCCCGCGGTCGTCGCCGCCATCCACGACGCCACCGGCGTCTGGATCCACGACCTGCCGGCCACGCCGGAGCGGATCATCGCCGCGCTGACCGACGGCGATGCCCCGCCGGCGCCGGGCATCTCGCTCGAGGAGCCCGCTCCGCGCACGCCGGTCATCGAGGACCTGCCGGCGGGCGGCGACGAGATGCCGTTCCGGGCGCCGCAGGACCCGGAGGACCGATGAGTTTCACTTCACCGTCAACGGCGAGCCGGTCGAGGTCGACGCCACCGGCATGCGGCGGCTCCTCGACGTGCTGCGCGACGACCTCGACCTGACCGGCACGAAGGAGGGCTGCGGCGAGGGCGAGTGCGGCGCGTGCTGCGGTCCTCATCGACGGCGCGGTGGTCGATGCCTGCCTGATACCCGTCAGCCAGGTGCAGGGCGCATCGGTGCAGACCGTGGAGGGCATGGCCGCGAACGGGGACGCTCGGCACGCTCCAGCAGGCGTTTCTCGAGACCGGCGGCGCGCAGTGCGGGATCTGCACGCCGGGCATGCTGATGGCCGGACGGGCGTTCCTGGACAGCGGCGGCGAGCCCGACCGACGACACCATCCGCGAGGCGATCGCCGGCAACCTCTGCCGCTGCACCGGCTACACGAAGATCATCGAGGCGATCGCGCTTGCCGCCGAACGGAGTGCACACCCCATGAGCGAACGAGCGCGAGAGCCGCTCGACGCAGGCCGCTCGAGGACCATGACATCACCCTCGCGATGACCCCCGGCCAGCTCGTCCTCTCGTCGTCGGGGTCTACCTGCTCATCCGCTTCCTGCGCGGCATGCGGGGCTGACCGAAGGACCGATGCCGAACGCGATCGAGCCCGCCTCCGAGTCTCCCACCCGCCTGGAGGCGGCGTACGCCCTTCTCGCCGATGCCGATGGTCGCGCCGTGGCGACCGATCGCCGGTGGGACCGACCTGATGGTCCAGGTCACCGGCGAGATCGGCGAGCCGCCGGAACGCGTGCTCGACATCTGGGCCCTCGACGAGCTGCGCGGCATCTCCGTCGAGGCCGATACGCTCGTGCTCGGCGCACTGACGACCTACACCGAGATCCGTCGCTCGCCCGTCATCGCCGAAGTCATGCCGGCGCTGGTCGAAGCGGCGGCGACGATCGGTGCGGCGCAGATCCAGAACCGCGGCACGCTCGGCGGCAACATCGTCAACGCGTCGCCCGCGGGCGACACCCTGCCGGTGCTGCTGGCGTGCGAAGCCGAGATGGTCCTCGGATCCGCGTCGGCGAGCGCACGGTCGCGGCCGACGACTTCTGGCCGGCGTACCGCACCGCGGCCCGAAAGCCCGACGAGCTGCTGCTCCGCGTCCGCATCCCCGCTGTCACCGGACCGCCAGGTCCGTTTTCGCAAGATCGGCACGCGGCGGGCGCAGGCGATCAGCAAGGTCGTCATGGCCCTTGCCTGGCGCGCCGCGCGCGACGAGCAATCCTGGGCCGATGTGCGCCTCGCCCTCGGCTCGGTCGCGGCAACGACGGTGAGGGCCCGCGCCACCGAGGCGGTGCTGGAGGGCGCGCGACCGACCGCGAGATGGCCGACGCGGCCGTGATGGCGCTCACGGCCGAGCTGAGCCGATCGACGACGTGCGATCCACCGCCGACTACCGGCGCGCCGTGGCTGGGCGCGTCCTGCATCGGCTCATCGAGACGCCGGTGGCTGGTAGGGCACGCCAGAGCCGCACACGCTCTTCCCCACGGCCGCCGACTTCCGCGCCTGGCTGGAGGCCAACCACGAACGGCTTCGGAGCTGTGGGTGGGCTACTACAAGAAGGGCGTGCGAAGACGTCGATGACGTATGCCGAGTCGGTAGATGAGGCGCTCTGCTTCGGGTGGATCGACGGGCTCACTCGCGGATCGATGACGAGGTGTACGCCATGCGCTTCACGCCCGGCGCCGAGACGTCGAACTGGAGCGCCATCAACCTCGCGAAGATCGCGGAGCTCAGCGACGCCGGCCGCATGCACCCGGCGGGCCGCGGGCCTTCGAGGGCGCGACCGCCGGAGGGACGCGGGCTGAGCATCTCGCCTCGCATTCGGCCGAATGACAGAAATGGTGATGCACGGAGCCGCTACCCTTCGACAACCGACCGATGACGCCCGAGAAGTCATCGGCGGAGATGAAGACGGAGGTCCGGCATGGACTGGCCCACCTTCGCGGTCCAGTGGCTCCACGTACTGCTGGGCATCACCTGGTTCGGCTACGCGATCTCGATGTACTTCCTGGTCAGTCCGGCGCTGGCGGAGCTTCCGGAGAGCCAGGGCCGCATCACGAACTCGCGCCTCGGGCAGATCGGCAAGCGGGTGTTCCCGATCGTCTCGTCGCTGGTCATCCTGCTCGGGATCCTGCGCGGCACGGTGTTCGGCAGGATCCAGTCGTTCGAGGACCTGAGCACGACCTACGGGATCCTCTGGGTCGTCGCCCTGGTGGGCTCGCTCGGGCTCGTGTTCACCGGCGCGCGGTACATCGGTCCGATCCTCGAGGGTCTCAGGGACACGCCCGACTACCCCGCCGCGGTCCAGCGCCTGCGCACGGTCAGCCGGATTGACCTCGGACTGTTCGCGATCGTCTTCACCACCATGATCCTCATGCGCTTCCAGTGAGCCGATAGACCGATGACGAACGGTCGCAGCCGCCCTCGGACCGCGGTCATCCTCCTGGTGGTCGTCGCCGTCCTGTTCATCCTGTCCGGCATCGGTGGCATCACCGTCGGCGGGGTCTCGGCGCAGGCGGGGTGGTGGATGGTGGCGGTGGGGTTCATCGGTCTCGTACTGGTGGCGATCGAGTTCGCCCGGCGGTGACCCCGGAAGCCGAGCCGGAGCGTCGATCGGTCTCGACGCTCGAGCTCTTCTTCGATCTCGTCTTCGTCTTCTCGGTCACCCAGCTGACCGCGGTCCTGGCCGCCGACCCAACGCTGGTGTCGGTGCTGCGGGTCCTGCTGCTGTTCGGCGTGCTGTGGTGGATGTTCGGCGGCTACGTGTGGCTGACGAACGCCGTCGCGCCGGACCGGCCGATGCGCAAGCTGCTGCTGCTGGCGGCGATGGTCGGGTTCCTCGTGATGGCGCTGGCGATCCCGACGGCATTCACCGGCGGCGGGGTCGTCTTCGGGATCGGCTTCATGGCGGTCATCCTCATTCACACCGGGCTCTTCGCGGGTGCGCAGTGGGGCCAGGGCATGTCGGGCGTCAGGACCCTGGGGCTGCTCAACGTCATCGGCGCGTCGATCATCCTCGGCGCGGGCTTCCTGTCCGAGCCGCTCGTCTACGTCGCGTGGGCCGCCGCCTTCGGGCTTGCCGTCGTGACCTCGTTCGTCGCCAGTCCGCAGGGCTTCCGGATCGAGGGGAGCCACTTCGTCGAGCGTCACGGGCTGCTGCTGATCATCGTGCTCGGCGAGTCGATCGTCGCGATCAGCGTCGGAGCCGCCGGCGTGCCGCTCGAGGCGCCGCTGCTCACGGCGGCGAGCCTCGCGCTGATCATCGCCAGCTGCCTCTGGTGGCTGTACTTCAGCGGCGACGACGTCCGCGCCGAGGAGGCGATCCTCGAGGCCACGCCGGAGCGGCGGATTCGCATCGCGCTCAACGCCTACTTCTATGCCCAGATTCCGATGATCCTTGGCATCGTCGGCTTCGCCGCCGGCGTGAAGTCGGCGATCGGCCACGCCTTCGAGCCGCTGCCGTTCTACGCCGCGCTGGCCCTGGGCCTGGGCATCGGGCTCTACCTCGTGGGCGACGTGCTTCTGCGGCTCTCCATCGGTTGGGGCCACGCGTGGGTTCGTTCTTTGGCGGCGGTGGCCGCCGTGGCGACGCTGCCGATCGGCCTGGCGGTCTCATCGGTCGCGCAGCTCGTGGCGCTGCTGGCGGTCCTGCTGGTCGCGATCCTGGCTCGCGAGTCATCTCCGATGGCTGCCGCGGGGGCCGGGTGAGCATCATCGAGGGGCAGACCATGGAGCCGATGGTCGGCGATCCCGACGATCACCGGCCGGACTCGCGCTGGGCGTTCGCGGTCGATCCCGGCGACGAACGCCGGCGCGTCGACACGCTGGCGATCATCCGCGAGGCGATCGCCGTCGGCGACCGCATCCCGCTCCACACGCACGACGTCGACGAGGCGATCACGATCATCGCCGGCGACGGGACGGCCAGGCTCGGCGAGGAGGAGCGGCGAGTCGGTGCCGGCGCGGTCATCTTCATCCCGGCCGGAACGCCGCACGGGACCGCCAACACCGGCGACGTCCCGCTGGAGATCCACGCGGTCTTTCCCGCGACGACGATCGAGATCGCGATGCTCGAGCGCAACCCGGCTCCCGGCACAGAGGCCGAAGCGCCACGCCGCAGCCGGTATGACCTGCGCACCGGCGAGGTCGAACTGATTCCGTGACGGAACTGTCAGCGCCTCTGCGTGAGATCGTGCCAACGCGATCTCGTGCCAACGTGCTGCACGTTGTCACGCAGCACCCTTGACAGGCGCGCAACCGGCCTACCGAAGCGGCGACCTTTGACGCTGACCGCCACGCACCGGACAATCGACCGATGAAGCTCTTGCCCGCCGGCGTCGTGATCACCTCCGAAGCGCCGCATCTCGAGGAGGTCCTGACGCCCGAGGCGCTCGACTTCGTGGCGCAGCTGCATCGGTCCTTCAACAACGAGCGCACCAAGCTGCTCCAGGACCGGGAGCGACGGCAGCGGCGTCTGGACGCCGGCGAGACGCCGGACTTCCTGCCAAACCCGATCGAGAGCCGCGAGGGCGAGTGGACGGTCGCGCCGGCGCCGGCCGACTTCGACGATCGGCGCGTCGAGATCACCGGGCCGGCGGAGCCGAAGATGATGATCAACGCGCTGAACAGCGGCGCATCGGTCTTCATGTGCGACTTCGAAGATGCCCTCTCCCCCACCTGGGACAACGTCGTGACCGGGCACTGGGCGGTGTCGCAGGCGGTTCGCCGGACGCTCACCTTCCAGACCGATGAGAAGTCGTACGCCCTCAACGACTCCGATCGCGACCCTCTGCATCCGGCCGCGTGGCTGGCATCTGCCGGAGTCGCATGTCCTGGTCGATGGCGCGCCGATCAGCGCGAGCATCTTCGACTTTGGCATCTGGTTCTTCCACAACGCCCGCGAGCTGCTGGCGCGCGGATCGGGCCCGTACCTGTACCTGCCGAAGCTCGAGAGCCACCTCGAGGCGGCGCTCTGGAACCGCATCTTCGTCGCCGCGCAGGAGGCGCTGGGCGTGCCGCAGGGCTCGGTCCGCGCCACCGTGCTCATCGAGACGATCCTCGCCGCCTTCGAGATGGACGAGATCCTCTTCGAGCTGCGCGACCACGCCGCCGGCCTCAACGCCGGCCGCTGGGACTACATCTTCAGCATCATCAAGAAGTTCCGGACGCGGCCCGACATGGTCCTCCCCGATCGCGCGCAGGTCACGATGACCGTGCCGTTCATGCGCGCCTACACCGAGCTGCTGGTGCAGACCTGCCATCGGCGCGGGGCGCACGCGATCGGCGGCATGGCCGCGTTCATCCCGTCGCGCCGGGACGCCGAGGTCAACGAGCGTGCCCTCGCGGCGGTCCGCGCCGACAAGGAGCGCGAGTCCTCTGACGGCTTCGACGGCACCTGGGTCGCCCATCCGGACCTCGTGCCGGTCGCGCGCGCAGTCTTCGACGCGGTGCTGGGCGATCGGCCCAACCAGAAGGACCGATTGCGCCCCGAGGTCCGCGTCTCCGCGGGCGACCTGATCGATGTCTCCGTCCCCGGCAGCGCGGTCACCGAGGCCGGCGTGCGCGCCAACGTATCGATCGGCCTCTCCTACCTCGCCTCGTGGCTGGCCGGCAACGGCGCCGCCGCCATCAACAACCTGATGGAGGATGCCGCCACCGCCGAGATCTCTCGCTCGCAGCTGTGGCAGTGGCGCGTCCACGGCGTGGGCCTTGCCGACGGCGGCACGCTCACGCCAGACCGATACGCCACGATCCGCGACGAGGAGCTCGCCAAGCTCCGCGAGGTCTCCCCCGACTCCCCCTGGACCGATGCCACCGCCCTCTTGGACGACCTGATCTTCGCCGAGACTTTCACCGAGTTTCTGACGCTGACCGCCTACGCCCACCTGAGATGACGACCGTGCTTACGCCATGGTCAGGTCGGACACGCGCAGGGACTGAGCGAGAGCAGCCGCTGACTTACGGCACCGTGAACGCTTCGACGTCCGTCAGATAGATGACGCTTGCGTCTGCATCGTGCAGGAGCACGATCGTCCCGAGATCATCGTCACCTTGGAAGTACAGGTACCAGACTGGTGCGTCGGGTGGCAGATCACTAGCCCAATCCTGAATCGAACTGTCTGGCCAGACGTCGCTGATCGGGCCCGACCGTACGACGCGTAGTTCGCGGTCGACGGTCTGAGGTGCGACAGTGTGCGCCGCGGAGATCGCCTCTTCCTCCGTCAGTCCCGTGGAGGAGCTCGCGGGCGAGTGTGTCGCCTGGACACTCTGCTCCGCGCCGCTCGGCTCGGCGGTGACGAGCGCGGTTAGGGCATCTCGGCTTACCGCGAATACGAGTGCGACTGCAATCGCGCTCACGATGGTGATAAAGATGGCCGTGCTCCGTAGTGGGTAGTTACGCATCCCGATCTCCCTTCGAGAGGACTTCCTTGCTCCTATTCATGACACCCGGCGACGACAGGGAACCCCGCGGCGGAATCGGGGATGCCCGGGAGCGGTCACAAAATCCTTCAGCATCGTCATCGCCCAGCGTCCAGTCCATCCCAAGGAACGGAACGTTTCCGTGGTTAGTGCAATCGGCCGGTCCCCCGGCGGACATAACTACATTGGCCACGTTTGAGTGCCGCAAGCCGAGCGTGTGGCCGCCTTCGTGTAACACGGTCGCAGTGGCGGAGAACTTGTTGTTGGCAATGCCGTCGTTGTCTTCCCAATCGAAGTCATCCGAGCACTCGAAATTCATAAAGATGTCGATCTCGTCATACCCGACGTTCACGTTGGCGGGGATTGGGGTTACCGCCAGGGTCGTCCCTGCAGGGATCGGGATTGGAGAACTCTCGCATGCCCCGTCCTCGAAGAACGCCCATGTAATCTTGATGTTGGAGTTGTCGTTGCCACATGCTTGCTGATCGAAGAAGAGCCCCGGTTGGGTGTCATCCCAACGTGACAGCTCCGCGAACAGCGCGGCTCGGTTCTGGTAGATGGCGCTACCGTGGCCGGTGCCGAAGCAGACGTCGAGATCGAACTGGCCGTTCGAGTTGCTGTCGATGGCGGCCGTCGTGAACCATCCGCGGTTGTGGACATACCCCTTCACGGGTGACGCTACCGAGAGCACCAGAATGAGACTTGCACCAACCGCAGCCAACTGCCGCATCAACTCGCCTTCCAGAAGCTAGACGTCTCAAGTCATACGCGAGTTTCTACCACTGCGAAGCGCGCCGGAAGAGCACCGTTCTCCCTCGGTTCCGTCTCAATTATTCGTCGCGTCTGCACGTCGAGGAGACTGTCACCATGCGGGCCACCCATCGA
>CAWIXR010000002.1:0-390125 GCA_963840145.1 uncultured Chloroflexia bacterium | reverse complement strand
ATCGCCGGTGCGGCGTACACGCGCCACCGGCGGATTCATCGGTCACGGAGCCATCCCCGGCCGCGCGTGCTCCAGCTGCTGGCGACCGGTGGCAGCGGCGGCGCCCAGGAGAGCTACACCGGGCTGCTGCTCGGGCTCGACCGATCCCGGTACGAGGTCCGCGCGCTCTCGCTCTCCGCCGGCTCGGCGGTGCAGCGCCTGCGCGCCCTGGGCGTGCCGGTGGACGTCCTGGACGAGACCGATGACGAGCTGGCGGTGCGCGAGCTGAAGGCCTGGCTGCGGCGCGAGGAGATCGACCTCGTACACGCCCACATGTTCCGCGCCGAGGTGATCGGGACGCGGGCGGCGGTCGCGGCCGGCACCGCGGTGATCGTGGCGACCGTCCACTCGTCTCGCGTCCGCTCCCCCGAGGACGTGCGACTCCTCGCGTCCCTCACCCCGTCGATGGACCGGCTGATCGTTCCCTCGGAGGCGATCGCGCGCAAGGTCCGCGCGGAGGGGCGAGAGGGTGCGCGCTTCGCGGTCGTGCCGAACGGGGTCGACCTCTCGCGCTTCACCGGTCCCGTGCTGCCGTGCGCGCTGCGCAGGGAGTTCGGCATCCCGGGGTCGGCGCCGCTGCTCGGCGTGGTCGCGCGGCTCGAGCCGGAGAAGGGGCACATCCATCTCGTCGACGCCATGCCGGCCATCCTGCGCGCGGTGCCCGAGACCTGGCTGGCGGTCGTCGGCGAGGGCTCCGAGGCCGGTGCGCTCCGCGCCCGGGCCGCGTCCATCGGCGTCAACGAACGCGTCATCTTCACCGGCCGCCGCGACGATATCTCGGCGCTCACCGCCGACCTCACGATCGCGGTCCTGCCCTCCCTCCGCGAGGCGCAGGGCATCTCGCTGCTCGAGGCAATGGCGCGCCGGGTGCCGGTGGTCGCCAGCGCCGTCGGCGGCATCCCCGAGGTCGTGACCGATGGCGCCGAGGGCCGCCTCGTGCCCCCCGGCGACGTGGCCGCGCTCGCGGAGGCGGTGGTTCAGTTGCTGCGCGACCCCGACCTCCGTCGACGGCTCGGCGAGGCCGGTCGCCGGACGGTTGCCGATCGGTTCAGCATCGATGCCCAGGTGCGCCGCATCCAGGGCGTCTACGACGAGGAGCTCGCCCGCGCCGGCGTGCTGCGGAACGGCCAGCGCGGTCCGGTGGCCACGCCGGCGGAGCGCGGCGCGCTCGAACTGCCGCCGCTCTAGCGCTGAGGGGCTATCGTCGCGCGGTGAGATCCGCCGTGGCTGCCGCCATCGCCGCCGTCGCGCTCGCGATCCTCGTCGGCGGCGAGCCCCCGCCGACCTTCGCGCTCGACTGGGACGTGGTCGAGGAGCGCATCCAGGCGCGGTGGCCGGCGGTTCGATCGGTCTCCTACGAGCCCGACGAGGACTTCGTGACGGTGGTCGTCACGGACGCGACGACCGTCGAGGAGGCGGCAGCTGCCTCCTGCGCCACGGTCTTTCCGGTCATGCACAATGCCGGCTCGCGTGCCCTCTTCGCGATCTACACCGAGGACGGCCGGATCGTCGCGAGCTGGAATCGGTGCGTGGCGGTCCCGCCGGGCTGAGATCGCCCGGCGGGCGAATCGGTCAGGCGGCCGTTGTGTCGCGGTCTCCGAGACGCAGGATCGCCATGATCAGCAGGTAGATCAGCAGCCAGCCGATCAGCGCCACCACCGCGGCGAGGTCGAGGGTCGCGTCGCCCGCGACGACCTGGTCGAACTGGAAGATGCCGCGGAACGGTGCGACGAACGGCTCGGTCACGCTGTAGACGAAGTCGACGATCGCGTTGCCCTCGTTCGCCACCAGCAGCAGCAGCACGATCCGGATCCCGAGCAGGACGAACAGGATCCCGAACAGGAGCGACACGACGCGTCGCGCGTAGTAGAGCGGGCCGGGCGATGTCGCCACGTAGCCGCCGTCGCTGTTTACGTTGACGTTGCTGCTTGCCGGCGGTGCCGCGTAGGCCGCCGGAGCGGGTCGCTCGACGTAGGTCTCTCGTTCGACGACCCGGGTGCCGTCGTCCGGATCGGTCGTGGTGCGATTGATGGTCATGCTGAATTCACCTCCCACGAGGAGGGATGCACGCTCCATGCCACGGCCGCTCAGTCGCCGCGCAGGCCGTATCGGCCGATCAGCGGCACGAACACGACCGGCTCGAGCTCCGTGCTGTGCAGCTCGTCGCCGCTGCGCTCGACTCGCGTGAGGAGCTGGTGCTCCCGACCGCCGACCGGCATCACCAGCCGGCCTCCGTCGGGGTGAAGCTGCTCCAGCAGCGGCTGCGGCACCGATGGACCGCCCGCCGTGACCAGGATGGACCGATACGGCGCGCCCGCCGGCCAGCCCTCCGTTCCGTCACCGACCTCGATCTGGATGCTGTCGTATCCGGCCGTGTTCAGCCGCCGCCGGGCGTCGTTTGCGAGGCTCGCGTGGCGCTCGATCGTCGTGACGTCGGCGCCGAGCTGGCTGAGGATGGCGGCCTGGTAGCCCGACCCGGTGCCGATCTCGAGCGTCTTCGCGCCGGTCCACCCACCGCGCGGCCGCCCAAGCTGGGTCATGCGCGCGACGATGTACGGCTGGCTGATCGTCTGCCCCGACCCGACCGGCATCGCGTGGTCCCCGTACGGCTCGTCGCCCTCGACGAAGGAGTGGCGGGGGACGGTTCTGAAGGCCTCGAGGACCTCGGGGTCGGAGATGCCGCGCGCCTCGAGCTGCTCGGCGACCATCCGCGCCCGGTCTCTTGCCGGGTCAGGTGTGGCGCCGCCGGCACCCCACGGTCGGCGCCGCCGCGACAGCCGCGGCCAGCGCATCGGTCTCAGTTCCGGGTCAGACGCCCGCTTGGCTGGCGGCCGTCGATGTCGCCGTCTTCGCGCGGCTGCTGTTGGCGCGGGTGCGCTTCGAGGTTCCGCCGCCATCGTCGCCATCGGCTGCGGCGTCGGCGGCTTCGGCGGTGGCTTCGGCGACCTTCGTGGCGGCACTGCTCGTCGCGCTGGCGCCGAGGCTTGCGGCCTCGAGGACGTCATTCAGAAGGCTGTCTGCCTTCTCGCGCAACAGGCGTCGGGTCTCCTCGCCGCTGCGAGGCGCCAGCAGGACGCCAACGGCCAGACCGACGAAGAAGAAGCGGATCGCGATCCGAACTCGGCTGAACATGGCGATAGCGTCCCTTCGTGTGTGATGGTCGATCCGGGAAAGGGCAAGAAGGATACCACCGGGCCGGCTTGCACCCGCCCGCCGCCATAATGCGGCGGGAGAGACCCCGCCTCAGTCCTCGAGGCCGTACTCCTTGATCTTGGCGTACAGCAGGCGCCGATAGATCCCGAGCTCCTCGGCCGCCTTCGTGCGGTTGCCGTCGGCGCGATCCAGCGCATCCTTGATGAGCTGCCGCTCGAGATCGGCGACGCGATCCTTCAACGAGGCCGAGCCGTTGGACGCGCCGTTGGTCTCGGCGACGGCCGCATCGGCCTCGTCGTCCTCCAGCGCCTGGCGGCGATCGTCGAGCTTGGCGCTGTCGGCGTCGAGCCGCGTCCGTCGCGATGCCAGCCCCTTCGGCGACACTTCCGACTCGCGATTGCGGTTGAACGGCAGGTGCTCGGCGGTGATCGGGTTGCCGCGGGCGAGCACGACCGCGCGCTCGACCGCGTTCTCCAGCTCGCGCACGTTGCCGGGCCAGTCGTAGTCGACGAGCCGCGTCAGGGCCTCCTCCGTGATGGAGGTCGGGATGGCGCCCGGCTCGTATCGGTACTTCACCAGGAAGTGCTCGACCAGCAGCGGGATGTCCTCCTTGCGATCGCGAAGCGGCGGCATGTGGAGGTGGATCACGTTGAGCCGGTAGTAGAGGTCCTCGCGGAAGCGGCCCTTCTCGACCTCGGCAGCGAGGTCGCGGTTCGTGGCGGTGATGACGCGGATGTCGATCTTGATCGGCACGTTGGAGCCGATGCGCTCGAACTCACGCTCCTGGAGGATGCGCAGCAGCTTCGTCTGCGTCGCCAAAGTCATCTCGCCGATCTCGTCGAGGAAGATCGTGCCCTTGTTGGCGGTCTCGAAGCGGCCCTTGCGCATCGTCATCGCGCCGGTGAAGGAGCCCTTCTCGTGGCCGAACAGCTCGGTCTCGAGCAGCGTCTCCGGCAGCGCCGCGCAGCTGACCTTCACCAGCGGATGCGGATTGCGCTTGCTTGCCCGATGCAGCGCCTCGGCCACCAGCTCCTTGCCGGTGCCGGACTCGCCGGTGATGAAGACGGTCGCGTCGGATCCGGCCACCTTGCCGATGAGCTTGAAGACCTCCAGCATCGGTTTCGAGGAGCCGACGATGCGCTCGCGGTCGGCGGCTGACTTGCCGAGCTCCAGGCGCAGCGCGCTGACCTCGTTGCTCATGTCGGCGTGCTCGAAGACTCGCTTCAGGGTGGCGAGCAGGTCGTCCATCTCGAACGGCTTCGTGACGTAGTCGTAGGCGCCGTGCTCCATCGCCTTGATGGCCGATGAGCTGCCGCCATACGCGGTCATCACGATGACCTCGAGGTCCGGATGCTCGCGCTTCAGCTGGCGCAGGACGGCGAGGCCATCCTGGTCCGGCAGCTTCACGTCCATCATCACGAGGTCGGGCATGTCCTTGCCCACCGACTCGATGGCCTCGGCGCCGGTCGTCGCGTGACGCGTCGTGTAGCCGGCATCCTTGAGAAGGTCGGTCAGGAGGGCGCGGATGTCCTCTTCGTCATCGACGACGAGGATCGTGCGAGCAGGGTCTGCCAATCGGTTCCTCCGTCAGGCTCGAGCGAGCGCGGCGACTCTGATTTCCCCCGCCTGGAGGGCTCGGTCAGTATAGGGGGCCGTTCGGAATCCGTACAAATCGGACTCGGGCGGTGACTTGTGGCCGATCGATCGGCCGATCTTCACCGGAGGCGTTGCTCGCGCTGCGTTTGACCGATGGATCGGCCACCCGCCCGCACGACCTCGCGCGGCGTTTGACCGACTTTCGCAGAACGCCATCCGGTCCATCTGTTGCGGACCGTCGCATAATCATTGAGCACCTCAGAGTTGGTCGGGCCGGAGACGTGGACTCCACTCGATGGCTGTGCCCCGATCAGTTCCTGCTAGTTCACTTCTTGAGTGATGGAGGAACTTTGATCACGATGGCTCGTTTGCGCGCACCGCTTTTGGCGGTCTTGTTGTCTGTATTCCTGGCCGTCTCGCCGGCTGCAGCTCACTTCACCGAGTGGGTGACAACGGGCGAGGCTTTCTACCTTGGTGGGCCGTTCACGACACTAACCACCGGGGACACGATTCGGGCACGCTTCAGCTCCCTGTGGTGGGACAGCACGCGCGCCGCCAACATGCGACACCAGGCGACGCATGGTTATCGGTTTACCGCCGACACGCACGATGAAAGTACGCACCTGAGCGCCACACGAAGGTTCGAGACGACTATTCCTGCTCCGTTCTTCGATCGTGACCTCAGCGCCACCCGCTGTACGGAGGCTGAGATCACGTCGGAGTCGTCCACCTTTCCGACGGCTAACGTGAACTACACGATGAACGTGTACTACATGCGATGGTTCTACGTGAACGGCGTGTGGCTTTGGGATCCGAGCAGTGGAGTAGTTGGATTTTCCGAACAGCTCTCTGCCCAGCTTGGAGGCGACGACAAGTGGCAGGTCATCTCGACCTACTCCCCCAGCAGTCGCAACAACCTGAGGGTTGGCGGCGATACGTATGGCACGAAGGCCGCACCCGCAAACCCGCCAACGGGAAGCTTGGGGGCTTGTCAGAACGACGGCGGACCGCTTTTCGCAGAGTCGGCACCGCCTGCGCCCAGTGCGCTAGCCCAAGGCTATGAGGAAACCGTAGTAGATGAGGGGAAGACGCATGTTGTTGCGCCTGACCTCAGCGCCGGACTCGATGCGTACGCGGCCGATAGTCGCGCGCTTGGAGAAGCTCTAACCAAGTCCAGTCCGGCGAGCGGTGTGGCTACATTCGCGCGTCCGCTCTCCGGTCGCGAACTTCAGGAGCTCGAGGCGCTCGGGCTGGAGATTCACGCAGTCGAAGCTGTGAGCGACCTAACGCCATCAGGTCTGCGGCTCACGTACGGAAATACGTACGGCCCGCATGTTTGGGCAGAGATGGACTCGGCAGCTGCTGAAGAGGGGACGTCAATGCTCGGGATCGTCGCGGCCGACGTAACCGTTCCCGCAGGGGGATACTCGGCGCTGGCGTCGCACGATTCTGTGTTCCTAATCGACTTGGCCCCTGAGCAGGTTCGGCGAAACGTTGGCGAGGCGGTCGACGTCCATCTCAACGACCTCTATTGGCAACTGGCGGGATGGGATTCACACGACTGACAAGGAACTGGTCACATTGAGTCTGGATCGGCCCACGCTCCGATCCGGACTACGCACATGCGCGGCTCTGGCGGCTTGTCTGGTGGTTGTTGCGAGTTGCGCCACCCGAGTTGAGGAAACGCCAGGGGTGAGGGATCTCTCAGATGTGGCTTCGTACCGGGAGGCGCGTCTCGAGGAGCTAAGGCAGGCGGCCGAACAGAACCCCGACGGTGAAGCGAGAGCTGGTATCACCCTCGCAGAGCCGCTCACGCCAGAGGAGGCTCAGGCCATCGCAGAGATGGCGCAAATTCACCCGAGATACTTCGAGTGGCGACAGATCGGGACCGAGCTGCGCGGTGGCGACGGGTGGGAATTCCTAGAAGCACGAGCCCGTGAGCATCCGAGGCTAGGAGTTACATACATGACCGGAGTCGGTCCCTTGGTCGGCCTGAATTCGGCGGCAGGCGACCCGAGGGTTTGGCTCATCGACCTCGGCGTCCAGGGAAACCTGTTCGACTTGGCTGTCGAGGCGGGACTTCTTTCAGAACCCTAGTGGAGCATTGGCGGCGCAGGGGGACCTCGGCTTAGCGAAGCAAGCGTCGGATGACATCGCGGAATGAGCTGAGATCGGCGCGACGCCGGTCTTCCACTCCGATACATCGCTTCGATGGCTACGAGTCAGTGATTGCGCGAACGCTTCCCCTATGGCGCCGGCGTGGGTGACGGCGAGGCGGATACGCTGGCGTCAGGCGAGCCCGATTCCGAAGGAGAGGGCGAAGGCGACGGCGAATCGGTCGGCTCGGGCGAGGGCGTGGCCGGGATCGACGGGATCGGCAGGGGAGTTGGGTCGGGCACGAAGCGCGACGGGATGCCGGCAGCGCTCAGCACGATGACCCCGATGAAGATCGCGATGACGATGAGGATCCACGGCTTCGCCAGGCGGTCCTCGCGCGTCGGCAGGGCGCCGCGGTAGCCGGGCTCGCGCTGGGGCTCGTTGCTGGTCGTCATCGGTCTCTCGTGCGTTCGTTCAGTCGTTCCAGGGTCGAGGACGCGCGCCCGGCGGCGGCCGTCATGCGCTCCTCCGCCGATGCCACCCGGCTTCGTGCAGCCGCGACCTCGGCGCGACCCTCGGCCACCGTGCGCACCGCGCTGACGGCGAGGGTCCAGGCCAGGAGCGCCAGCGAACCGATCACCGCCACGGCAAGGGCGACGACCGCAAGATCGAGGATCAGTCCCACGGCGCGCGAAGGGTAGCAGATCGTCGGGCTGGTTGGCGCCCGGTATATACGTATATACTCCGCGCCCGGAAACCGCTCCTACCGAGCGTTGCGCATCGACGGAATGAGGATGCCGACGGCGCCGGCGGCCGCACAGATGGCGCCGCTGATGACCAGCACCTGCGCCGGACCGATGACGCCGCTGAGGTACCCGGAGAGCCCCATCGAGGCGGCGATCGAGCCGAACACAAGCGCCTGTCGGCTGGCAACGACCCGGCCCATCAGCCGCTGCGGGGTGAGCTCCTGGAACAGCGTGACGGTGGGGATGATGAAGACCATGTTGAAGGCGCCGCCCAGGAAGAAGGAGACGAGCGCCAGGATCGGATCGGTCACGAGGCCGGTGAGCACGAGTGAGAGCCCCATGCCGATGAAGCCGACGATCACCATCGGCCCCTTCGGGAACCGATCGCCGATGGCGCCGACGGCGACCCCGGCCACCACGCTGCCGACCGCGAGGGCCGTCAGCAGCAGCGCGTACATCTGCTCGAAGCTCAGCGTGCCGCGGTCGACGACGTCGCGGGCGTAGATCAGGCTGACGACGATCTCGGCGCCGACCGCGACCTGCGCGACGGCGGAGAGCAGCGTGTTCGAGCGCAGCGCCGCCTGCCTCCACAGGAAGGCGAAGCCCTCGCGCATCTCGCGCCACAGCGCGCGAACCGACATGCGCTCGGTGTATTCGGACACCTGGCGCGGCAGGATCATCGCCCACAGCAGCACCGCCGAGACGACGTACGTCCCGGCGTCGAGGACGAAGGCCGCACCGAGCACCCCGGCCAGTGCCGTGACGATCAGGCCCGCGATCGGGAAGCCGATGAGGTCCGCCGCGGTCTCCGGCACCGACAGCGCGGAGTTGGCGGCCACCAGGTCGCGCTCGCCGACGACGTCGGGGATCACCGCGGTCTTGGCCGGGCGGAAGAGGAGGGTCACGGTGGCGAGCGCGAAGGCGCTCGCGTAGACGAGGCCGATGTGGATCTCGAACGCCACCGGCACCGCCAGCACGAGAACGGCGCGGACGAGGTCGCAGGCGATCATCGTGCGGCGGCGGTCCCATCGGTCCACGAGCACGCCGGCGACCGGGCCCAGGAAGATGCTCGGGACCGCGGTCATGGCGAAGACGATGCCGACCTCGAGATCGGTGCCGCGACCGGCGACGAGCGCGCCGAGCGCGATGACGTGGATCCGGTCGCCGATCAGCGAGATGAGCTGGCCGGTCCACAGCAGGCTGAAGTTGCGGTTCGCGAAGAGGCGCAGGTACGGCGACTGGCGCCGCATGCCCGCCAGCTCGGCGCCGGCCTCGGAGACCTCGGCGCGGGATCTCGCGCGCCTCGGCGTACACCGCGCCGGCCGTTCCGGGCGTGGCCGTCGCGGGCCGCATGCACCGTCGTCGCGCCGAGCGCCAGCGCGCCGCGCGACGGCGCGTCGGTGCGGGTCATCGAGTAGACGACGGCCCAGAAGATCCCGAGCGCCAGCAGCACGTCGCCGATGCTGATCACGTCGCGGATGATCGGGATCGGCAGCGGAATGACGTCGCCGAAGAGCCCGCCGCTTGCGACGAAGTCCGCGACCGTCTCGGCTCGAAGGAGGAAGTGGAAGGGATCGTTGGCGATGACCGACTCGTCGAAGCCGGCGGCGAAGAAGGCGGCCGACCAGATCGGCATCTGGCCGGCGTTGAGGAGGACGGCGGCCATGTTCGCGCCGATGCCGACCGCGGCGATCTGGAGCCCCGGCACGCGCCAGTTGCCCCAGAGCCAGATGAAGATCAGGCCGTAGGCGAGGATGAAGGCCCAGCCGGTCGGGATGTCGGCGGCGATGCCGGTCTCTCGGCTCAGCCCGGCAAGGAGGCGCAGCAGCAGCGCGGCGAAGAGCAGCCAGACCCAGCGCAGCTTCAGGTCCGCCAGCCGCGGGAACGCCTCCCCCGGCCAGTGCGCCCACGATGAGCGCGAGGAGGATGGTGCTAAGAAACATCGTCCGAGGCCAGGGCAGTGCGCGGCTGCTCCGGCGACGGGGGCACGTCTCGTGGGAGGGGCTGGTGGAGCATGGTGGGCAGCTCGTCGTCGCGGTCGGGCGGGCGGTCGAGGATGGACCGATCCAGGCCGACCAGGATCGGCACGATCTCCGGGTCGAACTGGATGCCGCTGAAGCGCTCGAGCTGGTCGACGGCCTGCTCGTGGGTTAGCGGGGTCTTGCGGTAGGGGCGCGAGGAGGTCATCGCCTCGTATGCGTCGGCGATCGTGAGAACGCGCGCGCCGCGCGGGATGTCGAGTGCCTCACGGCCGTCCGGATAGCCGGAGCCGTTGATCCACTCGTGATGGGCCCGGATCAGCGGCGCCTCGGTGGCCAGCTGGCGCGCCGGCGCCACGATCTCCGCGCCGATGGTCGGGTGCTGGTTCATGAGGATTCGCTCGCTCTTGTCCAGCGGCCCCTCCTTCAGCAGCACGTTGTCGCGGATGCCGATCTTTCCGATGTCGTGCAGCAGCCCGGCCCACTTGATGCGCTCGATCTCGTTCTCCGGCAGCCGCATCACGCGGCACATCGCCTCAGCGATGTGGCTGACCCGGCTCGAGTGGTTGCGCGTGTACGGGTCGCGCGCGTCGACGGCCTTCGAGAGCGCCTCGATCGTCTGCTCGAACAGCTCCCGCGTCTCGACGTACCGAGCGTAGGCACACGCGTGTCGTGAAGAGCGGGACGGCGAACAGGGCCACTGCCCACCATCCGATGCTGTTCGGGAGCAGGAAGGTCTGCGCCATCAACCAACCGATGGGGATCAAGCCGACGAAGCTGATCGCAACCGCGCCGACGTCCTCCGCCCAGATCGTTGAGATGGACGCGCCAGTGCGAGCACTACACCGCGAGCAGCGTCAGCGAGAAGTTCACGGACAGGAAGACGACTCCGGCGAGCAGGGCCGCCACGAATGAATGCGCGCTGAAGAACGAGAAGCCCTCCCCGCCCAGGAGCTCGGCTGTGAGGACAAACGTGATGCCAGCCGCGACGCCAGAGATCGCCAGCTCCGCGTGGTTGAACAGCGTTCCGTACCACGGAATCTGACCCCTGAGCTCGCGAAGGTCGGGGTCCCGATCACGCCGACGGCGGCGCCGGCGATTGGCCCGCCCAAGATGCGTCGCGGCAATGGATCGGTGCCGCGCCCACTGACACGATCGATCCGCGCGGGAGCTGCACCGGCAGCGCGCTCGCCGCCAGAGCCAGGACCGTCCAGTAAGCGACTCCGATGGGTCCCCCGATCTCCGGTCGGAGTGGGAACCACAAAAGAGCCGCCGCAATTGCAAGAACTGCGACGGCTACGGTTGCGAGGATGAGGCGCTGAACTGCCGGGGTCACGACATCACATTACTGTGAGGTCGCGAGTCTAGCATCGCGCCTCTACAAGCCCCGGACGCCAGCTCCCCCGGCAAGTGCCAAGGCGACGATGGATCCGAGGCTGACAAGCAGCGCGATCCATTGACGAATCGATGCCCGCATGCTGTTCCTCACTGGGCTGGGACTTACCAGCCCTTGAAGTTTTCTCGAGACATCAGAAGGTGCCCTCTTCCGATTACGGACGTATCAACCGACACACTCCGGTGACGGAACGGTCGGTTGCACTACTTGCTCCCCATCGGCCCAAGTGCCCAGGTTCAGCCGATGGATCTGCGCGTCCTGCCGAGTACTAAAGTACTGCGAACGCCTAGTACTCTAGGCTATCCCCGCAGAAAAGTCAAGCGGCAAGCGATGAGTCTCGGTCAGTGGTCAATGTGGGCTTGACTGGGACGTTGCCGAGGACGGTCACGGAGTGCATAAACTCCTCCGATGGACGTTCGTCGAGTTCGCGCTCATACCGGCTCGCGAAGTCGGTGATAAGGGTGCGGGCCGCCACTCGCCGTCCCGAGCGAGCGAGTCCGTCCGCCATGGCGACGACGGCTTTCTCATCCCACGGATCAAGCATCAGCAGTGCTGCGGCAGCCTGGACACTAACGTCGACGTCGAAGTCAGCACGCGAAGCCAGTGCGATCGGTAGCAAGAGATCACGCACCTCGCTGTGGACTCGGACTTGTTGCGTCGACGACCACTCCTCGTATGCGAGATCAGCGAGAAACTCACCGCGGATCAGCGAGATCGAGCGTCGCGCTATGTGCTGCCGCTGGCTCCAGTCAGCGCCATCGAGCGTGTGCGGCAATCGTCGGAGTTCGGCTGAGGTCCGTGTGGATCAACTCGGGATTCAAAGAGACCTGTTCGGATGTACTCGTCACATACTCGGGGCTGTCGCCGCCGTGATAGTCCGAGTCGATGAATCGGCGGAGCTGGAACACCGTCTGATTGAGGTTGTTCACCGCTGCGTCAGCATCCGCGTCTGGCCACAGGATCTCCACGCACAGGTCCCGGCTGAGGTCGGCATGGGCTCGCGCAGCTAGCAAGAGCCAAGAGCAATCGAACACGCTTCTTGTCGACGCTGATCGTCAGGACCATTCCAGTCAGCCCGGTTGAGGCTCATCCTGCCGAAACGTTCGGAGGAACAGCCGTGCTGCCTGAGTCGTCCGAAGTCCGCGGCGAAGCTCCGCGACATCGTGCCCGTCGATCGCCTTAGTGCATCGACGGTGGACTTGTTCGCCAGGTGTGCGAGAGGATTCCAAGAGTTGCGCGCGGTCGCGGCCCTCAGCAACCTCGAGGACATCGATCAATGCAGGACGCCAGCCGTCAGGATCCAGCTCCGCCAGGCGGCAAATCACTTCAACACCGCCGTCGACCCGCAGTGCCGTCGACGCATGCGCAGCGTATCGGCGCAACCACCATCGGAGCCCGGTCCCGATGCCAGCGTCCAGGGTCTCCCGCACCGTTCGCCAAGGCGCGATCGATGTCTCGCGTGTGTCCATGTTCGAATGCAAGCACACCAATCTTCACCATCCCGGCGAGCATGGTCAGGCGCATGCCGCGCTTGCCGTCTGCTTGAGATCCTGGTCATTGCATCTCGACACTTCCCACGACAGTCGCCAGCGGTGTGAGCCGAGAGTGCGTCCGCGACGCTCGCATCAGTCACGTATCGGGAGTCCAACCTGCTCCAGTCCTTCAGCTGGCCTCTTCATCTGGTCTGGCGAGGCTCCCGGACAGGAACAGGGCATCGACGCGCGTTGCGCCATGAGGTGTGACTCCAACGCCCCCGAGGGCACCGCGATCGCGCAGCGCCCCATCGAGAAGGGCAAGCTGCCTCCGACGAACTTCCCATCAGAGATCAAGACGGCTGCCATGCCGTCGGCTGCTTCCGCGCTCGACCTTGTCCACGGCTTGGTCCGCTGGAGGCCCTCTGTTGCGACGGCTCTCGCCTTCGCGATTTGTCCGGCCATCAGCAGAGCTTTCACCAGATCCTGAGTGATCGGCGAATGGACTCGTGGGTGCGTCGCCCCAGAATGCTGCCGCTCGCTCAGGCTGTCGATTGCCTCGTCAACCCTGCCCATCCTCACCAAGGTCTCGCCAGCGTTGTGATAGGCGATCGCTGCGATGTGGTCAAGATCTCGCGCCTCGGCCTCGACGGCGATCCGTTCGCATTCGGCGACGACAGCATCGGCTGACTGCGTCAGCAGGTCCGTGTGACCGCAACATTTCCTTCGAGTCTCAGCCGAGTCCCGATGGCGTCTGCCGGGACGAGTTCGATGCCCTCGTCCGCAACTTCACAGCCCAACTCGACGTTGCCCAAGTGGATGTAGATCGTGCTCAACTTCAGGCAGGCGAGTGCTTGCATTCGACGATCGCCCTTACGCGCGAAGTAGTCACGGGCGCGTGAAAGGGCCTCAACGGCGCCATCCCACTGGCCATGGAATCCACACGCTTCGCCAAAACAGGCTGAGCCTCGCGTTCTGCTTGATCAGGCCAGCCGGAAGCTGCCGGAGCCATTCGTCGACCCGGCCGAGGCCGCCATGCGCCACCACATCCTCGCCGTACTTCGCGATGAGTCGGGCGGCCTGGCGCTGGAGGCCGGCGCGGAGATAGTGGTGGATCGCCTCTGGCCACTGTTCGGTGGTCTCGAAGTAGGAGGCCGCGTGGATGTGGAGACCGATGACCTCGGCCTCGGAGCGGTCGTTGATCAGGCGGCGCTCGAGGAACTCGCGGAACAGGTTGTGATATCGGTAGCGATTCTCATCGAGCCGGTTCGTGAACAGGCCGCGATGCTCGAGATCGGTCAGCTCGCGGCGGCCGTCGTGGACGCCGGCGAGGCGCTCCGCGACCTCTGGCGTGATCTGCTGAAGGATCGAGGTCGTCAGCAGGAAGTTTCGCGTCTCCTCCGGCTGCTGGTCGAGCACCTCCTCGGCAAGGAACTCGAAGAGAGCGCTATCGGTCGTGGCGGTGATGGAGCGGATGAAGTCGCGCCGCTCGTCAAGCGAGGTGCGCTCGCGCAGCGACACCTCGACGAGCTGGAGGGATGCCGCCCAGCCCTCGGTGCGCTGCTCGAGCTCGGTGAGCTCTGATGGGTCGAGCGGGTCGTTGTACACGTCCCGGAATAGCTCGCCGATCTCCGGCTCCGTGAAGCGGAGCGCATCGGTCCTGAGCTCGGCGTAGCCGCCGTGCGTCTTGAACCGCGCGAACTGGAGGCGCGGCTTGACGCGTGATGCGAAGACGAATCGACAGGTCGGCGGTGCATCTCGCAGGATTTGGTTCCAGAGGCCGCGCACCTCGGTGACCGCATTGACGTACTGCCAGTCGTCGATGATGAACGTGCACGGCTCGGTCAGGCGCTGGTGCATCTCCGCCAGCAGGTAGGCCGCGACGCCCGGCCGTGACGAGCCCGGTCCACCCATCTGCTGGAGCATCGAGTGCGCGCGACGCCCGAACCCCTCGTGGCGCTTGGCGATCGCCTCGATCAGATAGCTGACGTGGAACGTCCAGTCCCGGTCGTTGCGGTCGAGCTTGTACCAGTAGCAGGGGAACGGGACCTCGCGCTCCCATTGCCAGAGCAGCGTCGTCTTGCCGTAGCCGGCATCGGCGGCGACCACGACTGCTCGGCAGTTGGCTGCCTCGTTCATCCACTCGACCAGGCGCGCCCGACGCAGCAGCGGCGTCGCGTAGTGGGGCGACGCGACCTTGTTGAGGATCAGCGGGTAGGCGTGCTGGATCTCCGACAATCGACGGTCTCCCGGCGCATGAGACACCGATGCCGCCGCCTGCCAGCGGCGGTGCTCGCAGGCCACTCTAGCGGCGACCGATTATCAGCCGATTACCAGCCGATTGGAAGGTCGGGGTTCGTGATCGGCTAGAGTCTGGCCAGCGTGCGCGCCTTCATCGGCCTGGGGGGCAATCTCGGCGAACCCGCCGTCGCCTTCCGCGCGGCGGTGTCTGAACTTCGCGCCATCGGCCAGGTGGTCCGCGTCTCATCGCTGTACGACAGCGCCCCGCGCAACTCCTTCAACCAGCCGCATTTCCTGAATGCCGCCCTCGAGCTGGAGACCGATCTGTCGCCGACCGACCTGCTGGCCGCGCTGAAGCGCACGGAGCAGGCGCTCGGGCGCGACATGACCGCGGAGCGATGGAGCCCGCGGCTGATCGACCTCGACATCCTCGCCTTCGACGGCCTCTGCGTGACCGACACGGAGCACGACATCATCGTGCCCCACCCGCGATTCCACGAGCGCCGCTTCGCCCTCGAGCCGGTGGCCGAGCTGGATCCTGGCCTGCTGCCGTGGCGCAACTGCTCGGATCTCCGGGTCGACGTCTCGGTCGCCGACCTGCTGGCCACGGTCGCCAACCAGGAGGTCATGCGAGTCGGCGGTCCGGACTGGGCGGATCCGCAGTCCCGGAGCTAGCTGGCGCCTCAGAGAGTGCGGTTGACGAACGCGCGGGGCGCTCGTGTACGTACGTACCGATACGGAGACCCACTGGGACTAGTGGGCTATCGCTCCGGGTTGGGGCCGGGACATACGGTGCATCCCGCTCAGGGCCCAAACGTCCCAACGGCCATGAGCAGTGTCGCGAATACGGAGGAGAGGGCTAGCGCGCGGGGAACGCGTGGGCTGACCCAGGGGGATAGAAGCGACGGCAGGCCGCCCACCTCAGGGTCGGGCTTCCGTCTGACAGGAGTTCATTCGCATGCACAAGCGCGCCCTCGCGCCCATCGGTGCCCTGACTGCGATGGTTCTAGGCACCGGTCTGGTGTTCGCATCCCACCAGTTCCCCGATGTCCCCACAGGCCATACGTTCCACGACGACGTCGACTGGCTCGTGGAGAACGGCATCACGAGCGGCTACGCCAACGGCAACTTCGGTCCGCAGGACAGCGTGACCCGAGGCCAGATGGCTGCCTTCCTCAATCGATACAACAACGCCTTCCCGCCCGTGCCCGGTCCCGAGGGCCCGGCAGGTCCTGAAGGTCCTGCGGGTACCCCCGGTGGTCCCCCCGGTCCCGAGGGCCCGGCGGGTCCGGAAGGCCCTGCTGGTCCGGAGGGCCCGGCAGGCCCCACAGGCCCGGCTGGTCCGCAGGGTCCGGCTGGTCCCGCCGGCTCGGGAATCGTCGGCCTCGTGAGAGTGGTGGGCGCGTCGCCCGCCAGCGACGCCGATGCGGACAAGGGCGAGGCCTATACCGTCACGGCAACGTGCGGCGCAGGCCTGGTGGCCTACGGCGGTGGCGGGAGCGTCATCGAGACCAGCTCGGGTGCAGTCATCGTTGCCGTCTCCTCCTACCCGTCCTCGGGGACGGTCTGGACATTCAAGGCCGAGGTGGTCTCCGACAGCGACAGCGGCAACTCTGACAGGTCCGATGCGGTCACCGTGACCGCCTATGTCCTGTGCGGGAACGCCTGATCGCGGCGCGACCAGGTCAACCCTGAGACGCTCGGACCCCGGCGGTCATCCGCCGGGGTCTCTGCGTGCGCCGAACAATCGAACGGGGCGGCCGATGCGCCTCTGTCCCGAGGGTCGCGCCGGTCGCCCCTATTCGCTCCGTTGCCCGCCGGTGAGCGGACAACGAAACAGCGCCGACGGAGGAACTCCCGCGCCCCGGTCCGGTGTCTGATCCGGTGGAAGGTCCCGTGCTCGATCCCGCGCTTACCCCCGCGCCTGGAACGTTACCGCTGCCAGGTCGAGTAGTCGGTCGAGTGTCGAGTCGAGTGCCCTCTCCAGTGTCAAGTCCGGTGACGGTCCGGGCGGCACCTCCGTTGGCGCCGAGGTCACCGTACGGCTATTGCGCTCCGCGGACCATCCCCTTTGTCCACGAATTCACATCTCATTGACGGACTCATCCACGGTCCGTCCACAACCAGGCCGGATCCTGATTACTCGACGAGTGGGAACGATGAGAATCCTGCTCGACACGCACGTCTGGCTGTGGATGTGGGGTGAGCCCGAGCGTCTCCGCAACGCCGCCCGCACGATCATCGAGGATCCGGCAAATGAGCTCCACGTCTCGGCGGTCAGCGCATGGGAGATTGCGACGAAGTTTGAGGCTGGCCGGCTGAAGCTGCCGACGTCCGCGGAGGCGTGGCTGTCGGATCCGAAGCATCGGCGCGACGTGACCGAGCTGTCGATCACGTTCGACCATGTGATCCGTGCGGCGACCCTGCCGGCTCACCATCGAGATCCATTCGATCGGATGCTCGTCGCGCAGGCGCAGGCCGAAGGGCTGACGGTCGCATCGGCCGATCGGATGCTCGAGCTCTACGATGTCGAGAGACTTCCGGCCTAGGGAGCGAGATGACAGACAGGTTGTCGCGAAGGCTGGCATTCGTGGCGATCGTCGTGGCGATGGCTGGCTGCGGTGGGTCGCCCGCTCCCTGCTCTCGGGGGTCGACATCCACGACGACGATGTCGCCGACCGGTAGCTAGAGGCGGACCTTGGGGGGGTTGCCGGGGTCCCACATGTGCACCGTGTCGATGAAGCGGACCAGCCCACCCTGGTAGCTCATCATCAGCGAGTGGGTGCGCGCGCCGCCGCCGAAGAAGCGGACGCCGCGCAGCAGCTCGCCATCGGTCACGCCGGTGGCGCAGAAGACGAGGTTCTGACCCGAGGCGAGGTCGTCGGTGGTGTAGACGCGGTCGGTGTCGTCGACGTCCACCCCCATCTCCCGGGCCCGTTCGCGCTCCTCGTCCGATCGCCAGCGGAAGCGAGCCTGGATCTCGCCGCCCAGGCACTTGAGCGCGGCCGCGGAGAGGACGCCCTCCGGCGCTCCACCGATGCCCATGACCGCGTGCACGCCGGTGCCGGAAACGGCGACCGAGATGGCGGCGGTGAGGTCGCCGTCGCCGATGAGCTTGATTCGGGCGCCGGCCGCGCGGACGTCGGCGATCAGCTTCTCGTGGCGCGGCCGGTCGAGGATGACGACGGTGATGTCCCAGACCTTGCGGCCGAGGTGCTCGGCGATCGTGTTCAGCGTCGTCTCGACCGGATCGGTGATCGACACGTGCCCGGTGACCATCGGTCCGACGATCAGCTTCTCGAGGTAGGTGTCCGGCGCATGCATGAGGCCCCCGGGCTCGGCGGCGGCCAGCACCGCGGTCGCGTTGGCGGACCCTGTCGCAACGAGGTTCGTGCCCTCCAGTGGGTCCACCGCGATGTCGACCGACATCGCCGCCTCGGGATTGCCGACCTGCTCACCGATGTAGAGCATCGGCGCCTCGTCGCGCTCTCCCTCGCCGATGACGATCGTGCCCGACAGCTCGGCGTCGTCCATCGCCTTGCGCATCGCCTTGACCGCGGCGGCATCGGCGCCGTCGCGGTCGCCACGGCCCATCAGGCGGGAGGCGGCGATGGCGCCGGCCTCGGTGGCGCGCAGTGCCTCGGCGATGATCAGCTTGTCGATGCGGGTCGAGGGGGGCATCGGTCTAGTGCTTGAAGTGCCGGCGGCCGGTGAAGACCATGGCCATGTGATGCCGATCCGCCACCTCGATGGCCATCTCGTCGCGGATGCTGCCGCCGGGCTGGATGATGGCGGTCACCCCGGCCTGGGCCGCGATCTGGATGCCGTCCGGGAACGGGAAGTAGGCGTCCGAGGCCATGACGGAGAGCGGCGCGCGCTCGCCGGCCTTGCGCAGCGCCACCTCGACGCTGACCACCCGTGACGGCTGCCCGGCGCCCATGCCGACCATCGCGTGCTTCTTGGCCAGCACGACCGCGTTCGACTTCACGTGGCGCACCGCGCGCCAGGCGAACAGCAGGTCGGTCAGCTCCTCGAGGGTCGGGCGGCGCTGGGTGACCGGCTGGAGCTTGTCGCGGTCCTCCTCCATCTCGTCGAAGGTCTGCACCAGCAGGCCGCCACCGATGCGCTTGAAGTCGAAGCGGCCGATGCCGAGCTCGTCCAGCTCGGTGTCCGCCGGCGGCACCTCGACGATCTCGAAGCCGCGCTTCGTCCGCAGAATCTCGAGGGCCTCCGGCGTGTAGCCCGGCGCAACGATCGCCTCGAAGAAGCCCGGCCGGATGGCTCGGGCGGTCGGCTCGTCGATCGTGCGGTTCACGCCGATGACCCCGCCGTACGCGGAAACGCTGTCGCCCTCGAGGGCCAGCCGGAACGCCTCGGCCAGGTCCACGACCGAGGCCAGGCCGCAGGGATTGCCGTGCTTCACGATCGCGACCGCCGGCGTCTTGAAGTCGCTGGCGATCGTCCAGGCCGCATCCAGGTCGAGCAGGTTGTTGAAGGAGAGATCCTTGCCCGCGATCTGGTGCGCGGCGCTGATGCTGCCGCCGGAATGGGCCGGATCGGTGTAGAAGGCGCCGAGCTGGTGCGGGTTCTCGCCGTAGCGCAGGTCCGCCTTCTTCTCGACGACCATCGTGAGGCGGGTGGGGAAGACGGTGCCCGAGGCGGCGTTCAGGTAGCTCGCGATCTGCGCGTCATAGGTCGCGGTCAGCGCGAAGGCCTCGCCCGCGAGCTTCTGGCGAGTCTCCGGGCTGACGCTGCCCAGGGTCTTGACGTCGCGCAGGACCGATGCGTACTGCGTCGGGCTGCTGACCGCGGCGACGCCGGGGAAGTTCTTCGCCGCGGCGCGCAGCAGCGCGACGCCGCCGATGTCGATCTGCTCGAGCGCCTGGTCGAGGCTCGTGGCCGGCTCGCGGACCGTCTGCGCGAAGGGGTACAGGTTCACGACGACCAGGTCGATCTGCTCGATGCCCTGCTCGGCCAGCTGGGCGAGGTGATCTGGCTGGTCGCGACGCGCGAGGAGACCGGCGAAGATCTTCGGGTGGAGCGTCTTCACCCGCCCGCCGAGGATCTCGTTCGTCTCGGTGAGCTCGCTGACGGGCCGGATGCCGGCGATGCCCGCATCGGTCAGATGGGCGCGGGTGCCGTCCGTGGCGAAGATGTCGGCGCCGGCATCGGTCAGTCCGCGCGCGAGCTCGACGATGCCTTCACGGTCACTGACAGAGAGAAGGGCGCGCAATCGACATCCTCGGAGTGCGTGGACTGGGCGTCGGGGTTCCGATTATAGGCATGCTAGACTCCCGCCCCGATGGGCATCCTCACCGATCCGTTCACTCCCGCCGCCTTCCCCGACCTCTTCACCTGGATGTGGGTCGCCGGGCTGGTGATCGCCTTCGGCTCCGTCGTCGTCTACACGATGGCGCAGCGCCGATACCGCCGCTATCCCGAGATTTTGGCGCTCCACGAGTGGATCTTCTGGCCGATCGTCGTCGGCTGGGGCATCATCCCGCTCCTCTGCGTGATCGGTGTGCCGCTGCTCCTCCAGCTGGCGATCATCCTGCCGGCGACGGCCTTCGCCTTCTACGCCGCCTTCTTCCGCTTCCCGCCGCGGATCGCCGCCGCCAACGACGAGATCCGCCGCCGCCGCTTCGTGCCGCCGCCGCGCCGCAGCGACAAGGATCGCGCGAAGCCAACGCCCGCCGGTCGCCGCCGCCGCCACCGCTAGGCGCGACTAGGACTCGTCCTCCTCGACGGCCTCCGCCGGCTCGAGCTCGGTCGGGTCGTCGAGCGGCAGCTCCGCGCTGAGGCGCTCGAGGGCGGCGGCATCGGTCAGGTCGAGCCCGAGCGGCGTGACCGACACGTGCCCGCGCTCCATGGCCCACAGGTCGGTCCCGGGCTCGGTCCGCTCGATCGGCACGACCGTGAACCAGAAGTGGGTGCGGCCCATCGGGTCCTGGTCCGGCACGATGCGCCCGTCGTAATGGCGGACCGCCTGGCGCGTCCACGCCATCCCGTGCGGGTTGACCGGCACGTTCACGTTCAGCAGGCGCGCCGAGGTCAACGGGATCAGCGCGGCGAGGATGCGCTCGACGTGCGGCTCGAGTGCGGCGAAGTCGGGCTCCTCGCCGCCCCGTGCGGTCGATGGAGTGCTGATCGCGATCCCGCGCAGGCCGAACAGTGTCGCCTGCTTGGCCGCGGCCAGCGTCCCGGAGTGCCAGAGGCCGTTGCCGAGGTTCGTCCCGATGTTGATCCCCGACACCACGAGGTCGACGTCCGACCAGTGGTGCACGCCGAGCGCGACGCAGTCGGCTGGGGTGCCGTTGACGCGCCACGCCTCGAAGCCCTCCGGGAACGTCGAGCGCCGGTAGCTCAGAGGGCGCGACGCGGTGACCGCGTGGCTGGCGGCGGACTGCTCGACGTCGGGTGCGACGACGCGCACCTCACCGAAGCGGGCCGCGACGCGGGCGAGCGCCGCGATGCCCGGGCTGTGGATGCCGTCGTCGTTGGCGACCAGGATCCGCATCGGTTCTGCTATGGCCCTCCAATTGCGAGTGGTGCCGTCATGAAGATCGCACTCGTCCACAACCCGACCGCCGGTGACGGCCAGGATGCCGGCGACGTCGTCTCGCTGCTGACCGATGCCGGACACGAGGTGCGCCATCGGTCGAGCAAGGGCGACTGGAAGGCCCTCCTGCAAGATCCGGGCGACCTCGTCGTCGCCGCCGGTGGCGACGGCACCGTGCGCAAGGTCGCGCTGGCGGCCGCCGACCGCGACGTGCCGTTCGCGGCGCTGCCGATCGGCACGGCAAACAACATCGCCAAGACGCTCGGGCTGCTCGGCGATGCGCGCGAGCTCGTTGACTCGTGGGACGTCGAGGCAGCGCGGCACGTCGACGCCGGCGAGGTGCGGGCGTCCGGGGAGTCGCGGCGCTTCGTGGAGGGCGTGGGCGGCGGGTGGATCGCGGAGCTGATGGGCCGTGCCAAGGAAGTCGACGGGGATCTCCGGCTGCTCGGGCGCGAGACGGATCGCGCGCTGCACCTGCTCGCGGACCTGCTCGGCGAGGCCCGCCCGGCTCCGTGGCGCATCACGGTGGACGGCGCCGACCTCTCCGGTGACTACCTCGCCATCGAGATCCTCAACATCAAGTTCGTCGGGCCCAACGTCCCGCTCGCTCCCGAGGCCGATCCGTTCGACGGGCTGCTCGACGTCGTGCTCGTGACCGATGCCGACCGCGCCGGCATCCTCGAGTTCCTCGACCAGCGGCTGCATCTGGCGAGCGGCGTCATGCCGCCGTTGCGAACGGCGCGCGGGCGTGAGGTGCGCCTGCAGGCTCCGGCCGGCGTGAGGATCCACGTGGACGACGGCGTGTGGCCCGACGGCCGCGACCTCGACGAGCCACTCGACGTCGAGGTCGACTGCCTGCCGGGCGCGGTCAGGATGCTGATCTAGTGCACGGTCGTCGGTGACGCACCGGGCGACGCTTCGGAGGTTCGGAGCGGCGTCGGCTCGACCGGCTCGACCGAGCCGTTGAAGGTCAGCTCACCGTCCGCCGAGACGTCGACCGTGACCGTGCCACCGTCGCCGAACTCGCCGGCCAGGATGCGGCGGGCGAGCGGGTTCTCGAGGCGGCGCTGGATCGCGCGGCGCAACGGCCGCGCCCCGTACACCGGGTCGTAGCCCTCCCGCGCGAGCAGCGTGAGCGCGGCATCGGTGACGTCGAGGGTGATCCCGCGCTCGTCCAGGCGGCGCTCGACGCCGGCCGCGAGCAGGCCGACGATCTGGCGCAGCTGCGACTCGTCGAGCGGCCGGAAGACGATGATCTCGTCGACGCGGTTGAGGAACTCGGGACGGAAGTGCTCGCGCAGCTGGAGGCGGACGCTTTCCGCGGCGCCCTCGAACGCATCTGGCCCGGCCTCGGCGGCCTCGATGAGCGTGGTCGAGCCGATGTTGCTGGTCATGATCACGACCGTGTTCTTGAAGTCGACCGTCCGGCCCTGCGCGTCGGTCAGGCGGCCGTCGTCGAGTAGCTGGAGCAGGACGTTGAAGACGTCGGGGTGCGCCTTCTCGATCTCGTCGAAGAGCACGACCTGGTACGGCTTGCGCCGGACCGCCTCGGTCAGCTGCCCGCCCTCGTCGTACCCCACGTAGCCCGGCGGTGCGCCGACCAGTCGCGAGGTCGAGAACTTCTCCATGTACTCGCTCATGTCGATCCGCACCAGCGCCGCCTCGTCGTCGAAGAGGAACTCGGCGAGGGCGCGGGCCAGCTCCGTCTTGCCGACGCCCGTCGGTCCCAGGAAGATGAATGAGCCGATCGGCCGCTTCGGGTCCTTGAGCCCGGCTCGCGCACGTCGGATCGCGTCCGAGACAGCGCCGACCGCCTCGTCCTGGCCGATGAGCCGGCCGTGCAGCCGCTCCTCCATGTGCAGCAGCTTCTCGGTCTCGCCCTCCAGCAGGCGGCTGACCGGGATGCCGGTCCAGCGCGCCACCACGGTCGCGATGTCGTCCGCGTCGACCTCTTCCTTGAGCAGGACCGATCCCGACGCCTTCAGCTGCCGCAGTTGCTCCTCCTGCTCGGCGAGCCGCTCCTCGAGCTCGCGGGCGCGGCCGTAGCGCAGCTCCGCGGCGCGCGCGTAGTCGGCGGCTCGCTCGGCGGCCTCGATCTCCGGGCCGAGGCGCTCCATCTCCTCACGGGTGGCGCGGATCGTCTGGACGACTTCCTTCTCGCGCTCCCACTGCGACTTCATCGCGTCGCCACGCTCGCGGAGGTCGGCGAGCTCGCGCTCGAGCGCGGTGAGGCGCGCCTTCGAGGCGTCGTCCTTCTCCTTGCGCAGCGCCTCGCGCTCGATCTCGAGCTGCATCCGGCGCCGCTCGATCTCGTCGAGCTCGGCCGGCATCGAGTCCATCTCCATCCGCAGCCGGCTGGCGGCCTCGTCGACCAGGTCGATCGCCTTGTCGGGGAGGAAGCGCCCGGTGATGTAGCGGTTGGAGAGGACCGCGGCCGCGACCAGCGCCGAGTCGGTGATGCGGACGCCGTGGTGGACCTCGTACCGCTCGCGCAGCCCGCGCAGGATGCTGATCGTGTCCTCGACGCTCGGCTGGTCGACGACGATGGGCTGGAAGCGTCGCTCGAGCGCTGCGTCCTTCTCGATGTGCTTGCGGTATTCGTCGAGCGTCGTCGCACCGATGCAGTGCAGCTCGCCGCGGGCGAGCATCGGCTTCAGCAGGTTGCTGGCGTCCATGGCGCCCTCGCTGGCGCCGGCGCCGACCACGGTGTGCAGCTCGTCGATGAACAGGATGATGCTGCCGGCGGAGTCGGTGACCTCCTTGAGCACGGCCTTCAGCCGCTCCTCGAACTCGCCGCGGTACTTCGCACCGGCGATCAGCGCGCCCAGGTCCAGCGCCACGACCCGCTTCTCCTTCAGGCCCTCCGGGACGTCGCCGCGCACGATCCGCTGAGCGAGCCCCTCGACGATCGCGGTCTTGCCGACGCCGGGCTCACCGATGAGGACGGGATTGTTCTTCGTCCGCCGGCTGAGGACCTGGATGACGCGGCGCACCTCCTCGTCGCGGCCGATGACCGGGTCGAGCGTCCCCTTCGCCGCCTCGGCCGTCAGGTCGCGGCCGTACTTCGCCAGGGCCTCGTAGGTCGCCTCGGGATTCTCGCTCGTCACACGCTGGCTCCCTCTGATCGCGGTCAGCGCTTCCAGGACCGATGCGGGCTCGATGCCCGCCTCGCGCAGGACGCGCGCCGCGCTGCTGTCGCCGGCCTCGATCGTGGCGATCAGCAGGTGCTCGGTGGAAACGTACTCGTCGCGCAGCCGCTCGGCGACGGCATGCGCATCGGTCAGGACCCGACGCGCCTCGTTCGAGAGCTGGAGCTGCTGGGCAGCGCCGGAGACCTTCGGAAGCTTCGCCAGCTCGGTGCGCAGCGCCTCCGCCACGGCCGCGGGCGCGACGCCGATCCGGTTCAGCACGGCCGGCACCACGCCGTCCGGCTGCTCGGTCAGGACGAGGAGGAGGTGCGCCGCCTCCAGCTGGGCGTGGCCCTCGGACTCGGCAAGCGACTGCGCCGAGACGATCGCCTCGGTGGCACGCTGGGTGAATCGATCGGTCCGCATCAGTCTGCTCTCAGTTCGGCTCGCGTGGGTTCGGCTGGGGATGGTTGGTGAGGATGGGCTCGAGCTCGGCCCGTGCGTCCTCGTCGAGCTTTGGCATCACGACGCGGGCGGTCACGATCAGGTCGCCCTTCTGCGACGAGCTGCGCTTCGGCAGGCCGCGGCCCTTGATCGTGATCTCCTGCCCGTTCTGGGTGTTCGGCCGGATCCGCAGCTTCACGCTGCCGGTCGGGGTGGGGACGGGAACCTCCGCGCCGAGGATCGCCTCGGCCAGGGTCAGCGGCAGCTCGCTGCGGAGGTTCGTTCCCTCGCGCGCGAAGCGCGGATCGGCCTTGACCGTGACGTTGATGACGAGGTCGCCGCCGTCGACGGCACCGCTGAGCTTCACCTTCGAGCCCTCGCCGACGCCGGCGGGGATCTTCACGTGCAGTCGCCGTCCGTTGACGTTGACGAGGCGCTCGGTGCCGGTGGCCACCTCGGCCAGCGTCACCTCCGCCGTCGCCTGGGCCGACGGGATCGAGCGGTTCCGGGTCGCCGTTCGACCGCCACGCAGGTCGGAGAGGTCGACGTACTCGAACCCGCCGCCGGTGGCTCCACCGAACTGGGCGCCCGAGCCGCTGCCGAAGAACTGCTCGAAGAAGTCGCTGAAGCCGCCCATCTCCTCGGGGCGGACGGACCGATACGTCCAGCGCGTGCCGCCCGGCGCCCCGCCGAAACCGGCCCAGTCCGTCGCGCCGCCGGAGCCGTAGCCGGCCTGCTGGTAGGCCTGCCAGTTCGCGCCCAGCTCGTCGTACTGCTTGCGCTTCTCGGCATCGGCGAGGACGGCGTGGGCCTCGTTGGCCTCCTTGAATTGCTTCTCGGCGGCCGGATCCTTGTTCGTGTCCGGGTGGAGCTCACGGGCCAGCTTGCGATAGGCCTTCTTGATATCGGCCTGGGAGGCCGTCTTCGGAACGCCGAGGGTCGCGTAGTAGTCCTTGTACTCCATCCGCGCTGTGTTGGCGGCGTCGTCTACGGATAGACTCCGCCGCCGATCACCCTAGGCCGGCTGGCCCGCCGGCGGCTGGTCGGATGGTGAGGTGCCGTCGCCCTTCGCGGCGATCGGCGGCTCGTCGGCCGGCTTGCGCGGCCGTCGCGGTCGACGGGCCACCCGCGCCTGGCGCTCGTCGCGCTCGGCCTTGATGCGGGCGGCCGGCCGGGGCGCGTCGATGAGCGCCTCGGCCAGCACCTGGTCCATGTTCTCCACCGGCACGATCCGGAGCTCGCTGCGCACCTCCTCGGGCACGTCGACGAGGTCCTTCTCGTTCCGCTTCGGGATGAGGACCGTCTTCACGCCGGCGAGATGCGCGGCCAGCAGCTTCGACTTCAGCCCGCCGATCGGCAGGACCCGCCCGCGGAGGGTGATCTCGCCGGTCATCGCCAGGTCGCGTCGCGCCGGGCGGCCGGTGAGCAGGCTGGCCATGGCCGTCGCCATCGTCACGCCGGCGCTCGGACCGTCCTTCGGGGTCGCGCCCGCCGGGACGTGGATGTGGACCGTCGACTTCTCGAAGGCGGTCGGGTCGATCCCGAGCTCCTTCGTCCGAGCCCGGATGTAGCTCATCCCGGCACGCGCCGACTCCTTCATCACGTCGCCCAGCTGGCCGGTCAGGAGGAAGTCGTCCTTGCCGTCCATCTTCGTGGCCTCGACCTGGACGATGTCGCCGCCCGCGTCGCTGACCACGAGGCCGGTCACCATGCCGACCTGGTCCTCGGCCTCGAGCTCGCCGTAGTCGAAGCGGGCCGGTCCGAGGTACTCCTCGAGGTCATCGGGCTTGACGACGACCTTCGTCTTCGCGTCCATCGCCACGCGCCGCGCGACCTTGCGCGCCACGTTGGCGATCTCACGCTCGAGGTTCCGGACGCCCGCCTCGCGGGTGAACGCCTGGATCAGGCGCACGAGCGCGCCCTCCTCGAAGACGAGGTTGCCCTCGGTCAGGCCGTGGGCCTCCAGCTGCTTCGGCACGAGGAAGCGCTCGGCAATCCGAACCCGCTCCAGCTGGGTGTAGCCGGGCAGTTGGATGACCTCCATCCGGTCGCGCAGCGCCGGCGGGATCGTGTCGAGCATGTTGGCGGTGGCGATGAAGAGCACCTTGGACAGGTCGAACGGGACCTCCAGGTAGTTGTCCTGGAAGCTGTTGTTCTGCTCCGGATCGAGCACCTCCAGCAGCGCCGATGACGGATCGCCGCGGAAGTCCATGCCGACCTTGTCGATCTCGTCGAGCATGAACACCGGGTTCGCCGACCCGGCCGTCTTGATGTTCTGGATCACCCGGCCCGGAAGCGCGCCGATGTAGGTGCGCCGGTGGCCGCGGATCTCCGCCTCGTCGTGGATGCCGCCCAGGCTCATGCGCACGAACTTGCGGCCCATGGCGCGGGCGATGCTCTTGCCGAGCGAGGTCTTGCCGACGCCGGGCGGTCCGACGAAGAGGAGGATCGGCGAGCGGATCTTCTCGGCCAGCTTGCGCACGGCCATGTACTCGACGATGCGCTCCTTCGGCTTCTCGAGGCCCCAGTGGTCCTCGTGGAGGACCTTCTCGGCGGCATCGAGGTCGAGGTTGTCATCGGTCTCGACGCCCCACGGCAGGCTGACCAGCCAGTCGACGTAGGTGCGGATGACGCCCTGCTCGGGGCTGGCGCTGGGGATGCGGCTGAGGCGGTCGACCTCCTTGAGGGCCTTCTCCTTGACCTCGTCGGGCATCGCCGACTGCTCGACCTTCTCGCGCAGCTCGGTCGCCTCGGCGACGGCCGGGTCGTCCTCGCCAAGCTCCTTCTGGATCGCCTTCATCTGCTCGCGCAGGATGTACTCGCGCTGGGTCTTGTCCATCTCGGACTTGACCTCGGACTGAATGCGCCCCTTGAGCTCGAGCACCTCGATCTGCTTGGCAAGGAAGCCGGATGCCAGCCGCAGCCGATCGGCCACGTCGATCGTCTCGAGCAGCTCCTGGCGCTGCTCGGTCGTCATCTCCGGGCTGTACGCGGTCATGTCCGCCAGCAGGCCGCCGTCGACGATGTTGCGAGCCGCGACCGCCACCTCCGGCGGGACCGATGCGCCGCTGTTGACGTACTGCTCGATCTGCCCGTGGATCGATGCCATCAGGGCCTCGATCTCGAGGGTCTTGTCGGCCTGGTCGTCGATGACCTCGACCCGCGCCTCGAGGTGCGGATCGGTCTGGACGAGGTCGAGCAGCCGGATGCGGCGCTGGCCCTGGACGATCGCGCGGATCGTGCCGTCCTGGAGACGGATGACCTGGGCGATCTTCGCCAGGGTGCCGATCGTGTAGAGCTCGTCGACGTTGCTGATCTCGTCCTGCTCGCTCGAGCGCTGGGTGACGAGAGCCACCGGCTGCGAGGCGCGCACGGCACGGTCGAGCGCCTTGACGCTCCGATCACGCCCGACCTGGAGGGGCACGATCATCTCGGGGAAGATCACCGTGTCGCGAAGCGCGACCAGCGGCAGCACCTGCACGCGGTCGAGCGGCGCGCCGTTCTCCTCCTCGGTCGCCTCGATCTCGGGGATGTCCTTGTTCTGGTCTCGGTTCTCAGTTGCCACGTCGGGTTGCTCCTTCGGCGAGCGCTGGCTCGTCGGACACTTCGTCGGCGAATCGCTCGACATCGTCCTCATCGAACAGGTCGTAGACCCGGATCTTGCCGAGTGCCTCGAGCTGAAGGATGACCCGCACGCCGGCGAGGTTGACTCGCTGCCGGCGCGTGAGAAAACGAATGATACGAACGCGCTTGATATCGGCCTCGCTGTAGAGGCGAAGGTTGTTGCGGCGCTGCGGCTGGAGGAGGCCCTCCTCCTCGTAGATCCTCAGCGTCCGAGGATGGCAGCTCGCCAGCTCGGCGGCGATGCTGATGATGTAGCGGGGTCGCGTGAGGTCGTCGCGGCGCGGGGCGTCCACGGTGGGCGCCAGGCGTCGAGATCGGTCCATTGGCGGACCATAAACCCTGACAATGGTGTTGTCAAGGGTTGTGACAACGCGTAGAGCCCTACTCGCCGATGAGCAGGTTGCGGAGCTCCGCCTCGCCACCGGAATTCGTGACCGCGAGCAGCTTGTCGCCGGGGCGCAGCTTCGTGTCCGAGCGGGGCGACTGCGGTCGCTCGTCGCGGATCAGCACCGCGATCGTGCTGCCCTCCGGCAGCGACAGCGCACCGACCTCGCGGCCGATGACGGGCGAGTCGGCATCGAGGTGGGCCTCGACGATCTGGACCTGGCCGCCCTCGAGCTCCGCGAGGTGGAGGAGCTCGTGGACGGGGATCTCGTGCTCGATGACGCCGAGGATGGATCGGGTCGGGCTGACGGTGTCGTCGATCGACAGCTGGCGGAACAGCTTCTCGTTCTTCGGGTCGTTGACGCGCGCGATCGAGCGCGGGACGTTGAAGCGCATCTTCGCCACCTGGCTGGCGGCGAGGTTCACGGCATCGTCGCCGGTCACGGCGGCCACCACGTCCGCGCGGCCCATGCCGGCCTCGGCCTGGTATCGGCCCTCACAGCCGTCGTTGGCGATGACGATGCTGCCCAGCTCGTCGGCGATCTGCCGCGCGCGGGCCGGATCCTCTTCGATGACGACCACCTCGTGGCCGGCCGCCAGGAGCTCCTTGGTGAGGTAGTAGCCGACGTTGCCGCCGCCGATGACCACGACGTACATCGCTAGAAGCCTTCCTCTCCGCCGCCGGGCTGGACGACCGTCGCCTCGGGCGTCAGCGCCTCCTCCTCCTCGGCCTTGGCCGCGGCGCGCGCCTCCTCCGCGGCGAGCGAGCCGGGCGCCGGCGCGCCACGCAGCGGCTGGGCGGTCGGCGCCTCGACGAACCCGTTCGTCGCCTCCGCACCCTCGATCGCGGCGGTGACCAGCGCGTCGCCGAGGATGATCGTGCGGCAGATCGTCTCGAGGCCGAGCGCGCGGTAGGCCTCGCCGCGCAGCGGGTCGTTGATCTTCGCGATCACGCGCGGGACGTCGAAGGTGTGCTTTGCCAGCTGGGCGGACAGGGCGTTGCGGTTGTCACCCTCGGTCAGGGCCATGACGATGTCGGCCTGGTCGGCGCCGGCGGAGCGCATCGTGTCCTCGTCGGTGCCATTGCCGCGCACGGTCTCGCCGCCGAACGTGGTCGGCAGGCGCCCGAAGGCGCGCGCGCTGATGTCGATGACGGTGACCGTCTCACCGCGCTGGTCGAGCTCCGCGGCGACCCTGGCTCCGACGCGGCCGCAGCCGACGATGATGACCCTCATGGCGTGTGTGCCAGCTCCTTCGTCTCTGCGCGCAGGCACCACACCGGCGCGGTCGAGTTGCGCATGACGTACGGGACGGTGCGTCCCGCGTCCCATTGTCCCCCGAATCGCTTCTTGTAGCGAAGCCCCATGACGATGAGGTCGGCTGCGAGCTCCTGCGCGTCGTCGACGATCGCCGGGCCCGCCGCCCGAGCCTGGACGGTGCTGGATCGTGACGGCACGCCAGCGGCGCGCAGCAGCGACTCCGCGTCGGCGAGGATCGCCTCCGCGCGATCCGTCGCCTTGGTGTCCTCGGTGTCGAGGTTGCGGTCGAACGGGATCTCGATCACGTGCAGCAGCGACACCTCGACGCCCTCGCGACCTCCGAGCAGCAGGCCGGCGACCTTGAGTGCCGGATGGTCGATCTGCTCGTCGCCGACGAGGGGAATGAGGATGCGGGCGTAGTCGAACGGGACCTGGCGCTTCTCGGCGCGCCGAAAGAGTGTCATGCCTGCTCGTATCCTACGGCGCCCTGTCGCGCGTCGCGAGGCTGCTTGGACGCGCGCCGGCGCCCCGACTCAGCGTCCGTAGTCGAGCCGCTCCACGAGGCGGACCGGCAGCCCGGCCTCGCGCATCAGGCGCTGGGTTCGATCGATGTCGTAGGCGACGCGCCGGAACTCGAACGAGCCGCCGTCCCCCGACCCGTTCAGCTCGAGAACGCCGTAGGCCGCGTCGCGCAACCCGTCGCGTGGCTGGCCGACGCTCCCGGGGTTGAGCATCGCGCGCTCCCGCCCGAGTCGAGCCGCCGTGCCCGGCAGTCCGATCGTCGTGTCGATCTCCCCGTCCACCGCCCGGAACGCAACCGGCAGGTGGGTGTGCCCGAAGAGGCACAGCCGGGTCTCGTAGGCCTCGAGGTTCGCGGCGGCGACGCCGGGCCCGGTGATGTACTCCCAGATCGGGTCGCGCGGCGAGCCGTGGACGGCGGTCAGGTGGCCGTCGCTGCGCACCTCGGGAAGCGCGGCGATGTACGAGCGCGCGTTCGGGTCGAGGACGTCTGCGGTCCACTCGATCGCCGCCCGCGCGTCCGGGTTGAAGTGCACGGGGTCGACGGTGCCGATCGCCGCGCCGTCGTGGTTGCCCATGACGCTGCGGGCGCCCATCGCCTGCAGCGTTGCGATCACCTCATTCGGCTGCGGGCCGTACCCGACCGTGTCGCCGAGCACCCACACCGCGTCCACGGCGGGAAGGTCGGCGGCGACTGCCTCGAGGGCAGGCAGGTTGGCATGGATGTCCGACAGGACGGCGATGCGCATGCGGGAATCGAGTCTAGTCGATGGCCCCCGGGCCGGCCCTAGCCCAGCGGTCGCCGGCCCGGCTCACCCGGCCTTCGCGGGTATCGCTCCGGCGTCGGCGACTCCTTGGCGATGACGACGAGGCGGTGATCGCCCAGCTCGGCGAACCCAGACGGATGGACCGATGGGGCCCCGCCTCCGCAGGCGCTCGCCGCGGCGCTTCCGGCGCGCAGCTCCTCGTCGGTGACCGGGCCCTTCCAGGCCACGAGGGTGCCGCCGACCGCGAGCAGCGGCAGCGCGTACTCGGCCAGCACCGGGAGCGGTGCGCAGGCGCGCGCCGCGACGACGTCGTGCGACTCGCGGTGCGACGGGTCGCGGCCGAGGACCTCGGCGCGCTCGGCGACGACCTCGACGTTGCCGATGCCCAGTGCCTCGACGAAGGCGCGCAGCGCATCGACCTTCTTGCGGACCGAGTCGACGAGCAGCCACCGTTGCCGCGGGCGCGCGAGGGCGAGGACGATCCCCGGCACCCCGCCGCCCGAGCCGAGGTCGAGGCAGCGATCAACGCGGGGCATCGCATCGAGGAGCGGAAGCGCGGACAGCGCGTCCAGCAGGTGCAGCCGCGCGACCGCGTCAGGCTCCACGACCCGCGTCAGGTTCAGGCGGCGGTTGGCGTCCAGCAGGAGCGCGACGTAGCGCTCGACGCCATCGGCGAAGCCTGGCGGCAGCGACGGCGGACCGGCGGCCAGGAGACGCTCGAGCTCGAGGCGGGCGGCGTGCGCATCGGCATCGGGCGCATCGGTCTGGCGCAAGAGAAATGCTCCTTCGAGCGACCTTTCGGTCTTCCCGGCGAATGATCGGCGTCGCGGCCGGCTTTCGCATCGGCCCCGAGTCATCCGCGGTTACCGTACTCGGTCGCTCGCAGAAGCAGGATCCTCAGTCTGACAGGGGCCGGTTGTGGATGACAAGGCGACTTATCCACGATTTGCGCAATCGTTCACGACGTGTGGATAACTCCGCCCGATATACTCGCGATGATGACGCTCAGGGCGGTTCGGACGGCTACGATCGAGGTCAGGTGGCGGATCAGCTGACCTCCGTTTCGCCACCCCGCTTCGCGCACGAGAGCGAGGCGGAGCTGGCGAGGATCCTCGACTACTACGGTGTCGCGTGGCGATACGAACCCGACGTCTTCCCCATCTCCTGGAACGCCGACGGCGCGGTCATCGAGTCGTTCGCGCCCGATTTCTACCTTCCGGAGATCGACCTCTACATCGAGCTGACGACGCTGAAGCAGTCGCTGGTGCGCCGCAAGAACCGCAAGCTGCGCCATATGCGCCAGCTCTACCCGGAGATCCGCGTGAAGCTGTTCTACGCGCGTGACTTCCGGGCGCTGATGGTGAAGTACGGCCGAACGGGGTTCCTAGCCGATCTGATCACCGCCAACGGGAACGGCAACGGCAATGGCGCCGCGAAGGCGCCTTCCATCGTCACCGATGAGGTCGCCGGCGCGAGCACGGCCCCGTGAGCCTGCATGACGACGTCGAGGAGATCCTGCTCGACGAGGCGACCGTCGCAAATCGCGTCGCCGAGCTGGCCGCGCAGCTGACGGTCGACTACGCCGGCCGCGACCCGGTCCTCGTCAGTGTCCTGAAGGGCGCGCTCGTCTTCCTCGCCGACCTCATGCGCGCGATGGACCTGCCGTCGAGCATCGACCTGATGGAGGTGTCGTCCTACGGGGCCGCCACCGAGACGTCAGGGCAGGTGCGCATCCTCAAGGACCTCTCGAAGCCGATCGAGGGGCGCGACGTGATCATCGTCGAGGACATCATCGACACCGGCCTCACCCTCAACTACCTGCTGCGCTACCTGTGGGAGCGCAATCCCGCCTCGATCAAGGTCTGCTGCCTCCTCGACAAGCCCGCACGGCGCCTGGCCGAGATCCCGATCGACTACGTCGGCTTCACGATTCCCGATCGCTTCGTCATCGGCTACGGCCTCGACTTCGACGAGCGCTACCGAAATCTGCCCTACATCGGCGTGCTGAAGCCATCGGTCTACGGCGGCGCGCCGCCGGACGGCTGAACTGATGGACGGGGGCGGGCGGCGCTATCGGCTGCTGATCCTGTTCGGGGCGCTGGCGATGATCGCCTCGGGCTTCCTGCCGTGGTGGCACTCCGGTGGCGACACGGTATCGGGCGTGAACGTGCCCGCGCAGCAGGGAATCGGCCTCGAGGGGCCTGGCGTGATCATCTACGGTGCCGCGATCGCGACGCTGGTCGTGCTCGACATCGGCTACATGCGCGGCCGATGGGGCTTCTTCCTGGACTCGCCGTGGGTGTATCTGATTCTCGGGCTGATCGGGGCGGTCACGCTCACCTACCGCGCCTGGGAGCTGTGGTCGGTCGGCTACCTGCCGCTGCCTCAGCAGTCGCCGGGGCTGGCGCTCGCCGCCATCGGCGTGGCGCTGGTGCTGTACGGCGCGGGCTCGGGCTTCGGGGTTCCGCGGCGGTATTGACGCGGCGTCTGCCGGCCCTCGGATCGAGTCGGGCACTGCGGCTGGGCCGTGAGCCTAGCGCGGGAGGATCAGTGGCGAGAGCACGACCCAGGCGATCACGACGGCGAGCAGGAGCGCGCCAAGGATCAGCATCGGGCGCAGGTCGGGGCGATAGTCGCCCGGCTGCTTGCGGGGCGGCGGCCCGGTCGGCTCGGCCACGGCGGCCTCAGATTTCGCCCAGGTACGCCTGGCGGACCTGCGGGTTGGCGGCGAGATTTTCCGCGGTGTCGGACAGGATGATCTTGCCGGTCTGGATCACGTACCCGCGGTGGGCGGCGTTGAGCGCCATCAGCGCGTTCTGCTCGACGAGCAGGACGGTCGTGCCCTGGGCGTTGATCTCCTTGATGATCGCGAAGATCTGGTCGGTGAGGATCGGGGAGAGGCCCATCGACGGCTCGTCGAGCAGCAGGATCGAGGGGCGTGCCATCAGCGCGCGGCCCATCGCCAGCATCTGCTGCTCGCCGCCGGACATCGTTCCGGCCTTCTGGCCCCGCCGTTCCTTCAGGCGCGGGAACAGGTCGAAGACGCGCGTGACGTCATCGTCCAGGTGGGCCTTGTCCTGGCTGTAGGCGCCCATCTGGAGGTTCTCGTAGACGGTCATCCGCGAAAAGACGCGCCGGCCCTCGGGCGACTGGGCGACGCCGAGGGTGACGACCTCGTGCGGCGGGAGGTGATGGATCGGCTTCCCGTCCAGCAGGATCTGGCCCGAACGCGGCTTGTGGGTGCTGCTGATCGCTCGCAGCGCGGTGCTCTTGCCCGCCCCGTTCGAGCCGATCAGGGTCACGACCTCGCCGCGGCCGACGGTCAGCGAGATTCCCTTGAGCGCCTCGATGTTGCCATAGAAGACGTGCAGGTCGCGGAGCTCGAGCAGCGGCTCGCGGTCACCGTTGGTCGTCGTGGTGGTCATGTGCCGGTGGCCTGCGTGCCCAGGTAGGCCTCGACCACCCGCGGATCGGCGCGGATCTCGTCCGGCATGCCCTCGGCGAGCAGCTCGCCGTGGTCGAGCACGGTGATCCGCTCGCTGATCCCCATGACCACCTTCATGTCGTGCTCGATGAGGACGACCGTCAGGCCGAGCTCGCTACGCAGCCGCGCGATGAGGTCGGTCGTCTGACGCGTCTCGGCCGGGTTCATGCCGGCGGTCGGCTCGTCGAGGAGCAGCAGCGTCGGGTTACTGGCCAGGGCCCGCGCGATCTCGAGCCTTCGCTGGTCACCATACGGCAGGTTCTTGGCGAGATCGTGCGCGTAGCGGCGAGAGAGGCCGACGGTGTCGAGCAGCCCGTAGGCGAGCTCCTTCGCCCGCTCCTCCTCGTGACGGACCGATCTCAGCCCGAGCAGGATCTGCCACCACTGCGCCGACATCCGTACATGATTGCCGACGAGCACGTTGGCCACCGCGGTCATGTTCTGGAAGAGGCGGATGTTCTGGTACGTCCGCGCCATGCCGAGCCCGACGATGACATGGGGCGACAGCCCGGCGATCTCCACGCCGTCGAAGACGATCGAACCCTCGGTGGGCTCCTCGAACCCCGTGATCTGGTTGAACAGGGTGGTCTTGCCAGCGCCGTTCGGGCCGATCACCGAGATGATCGAGCGGCGCGGGATGGTCAGGTTGATGTCGTGGTTGGCAGTCAGGCCGCCGAAGCGCTTCGTCAGCCCGGTGACCTGCAGCAGGACGCCCTGCTCGTCGGGCTCGACGTCGGGCGGCGAGGGCTGCACGGTCTCGGTCGTCATGATCCGGTGGCTCCCGTTGCAGCGGGGCTCGGGCCGCTCTCGGGCAGCTGGGCGGCCTCACCCTCGACGGTCGGCCCCGACTCGATGTCCTCGTGGAGCTCCTCGCGCCGCGTTCGGCTCGGGAACAGGCCTTCGGGTCGCAGGATCATCATCGCCACCAGCGCTGCGCCGTAGACGAGGAAGCGGTACTCGCCGAACTCACGCAGCGCCTCCGGCAGGCCGACGAGGATGAGCGCGCCCGCGATCACGCCGCGGATCGTGCCCATTCCGCCGAGGATGATGATCGCCAGCACCGTGATCGAGACGAGGAGCGTGAAGCCGCCGGGGAAGACCGTGGACAGCTGCACGGCGTAGATGGCGCCGGCCAGGCCGCCGAGGGTGCCGCCGAGCGCGAACGCGAGCAGCTTGTAGTTCGTGGTGTTGATGCCGGTCGACTCGGCCACCGACTCGTCCTCTCGCATCGCGTTCCACGCGCGCCCGGTTCGGGAGCGCGACAGGCGCCAGGCGATGAACGCGGCCAGTGCCGAGAAGAAGAGAACGGGGTAGTAGTACTCGGCCGGGGACGTCAGCTCGCCGATGAACGGCAGGTACAGGCCGGGAAGGCCGACGATGCCGTTCGGCCCGCCGAGCACGGAGCGCAGCGCGTCCGACTCAACGAGGACCCGGGCGATCTCGCCGAAGCCGAGCGTGACGATGGCGAGATAGTCGCCTCTGAGCCGGAGTACCGGGGCCCCGATCAGGATCCCGACGAGGGCCGCGGCGAGCAGCACGAACGGGAGGGCCAGCCAGAACGCCCACTCCGGGCCGAACGTCGACATCGGTCCGCTCAGCGCCGAGCTCGGTGCTGTCAGCAGGCCCATCGTGTACGCGCCGACAGCGAAGAAGGCGACGTAGCCGAGGTCCAGAAGGCCGGCATAGCCGACCACGATGTTGAGGCCGAGAGCCAGCATCAGATACAGCCCGACGTTGAACAGAACCAGGCTCACGAAGCCGGTCGCCACCAGCGGGATGGCAAGGACGGCGAGGATGCCGACGACGAGGCCCGCGTACCGCAGCTGACGCCGGCGCTGGTCGGACATCCCCTCCAGCTGCCGATGGACCGGACTCGCAGGGCTCGACGTCGCCCAGATGTAGGCGAGCACGCCGCCGGCGATCAGGGCGGCCGCGGCCGGCGTCAGCCCGCCCTCGGCGAACAGGAAGTCGTTGATCGCGTCGAGCTCCAGCTGGCCCAGGATCGGCTCGATGATCGGTTCGAGGAGCGCGGTGAGGATCACGATCCCGATGGCGGCCAGAATCGCGCGCCGGTCGCGCGCGGCGAGCAGCTCCAGGAGCCCGGCCAGGAGCGCGCTGACCGTGGCAAGGCCGAGCCAGATGGCCGCGCCGACAATCGGCTCCTGACCGTAGGCGAGGAACTCCGCGAGGGCAGCGGTCAACGGGATGAAGATGCCGCTGAGATCGACGGCGGTGATCAGGATGAGGAAGGCGCCGAACATCGCACCCGCGACCGCTCCGCACAGTGCCGCGGCGCCGACGAGCGAGCCGGCCGACGCGGTTCCGGCCGCGCGGCCGCGCGCCCCGATCACGAGGGCGGTGATGAACGGGACGCCGAGGAGCATCAGCCGGCCGAGCGTGACCACGCCCACTCCCTCAGCGCCGATGCCGGCGACGATCGGCCGCTCTGCGAACGTGCCGACCAGCCCAACCGTCGCCAGGTAGATCATCCCGGTCGCGGCGATCACACCGGCGAAAGCGGCTGGCCCGTACGCTGTGCGCGTCTCGCTCGCCATGTCAGACGTTCTCTCTGCGACCGAAGAGCCCGGTCGGACGGACAATGAGAACCAGGACGAGGACGCCGAACGCGACGACGTCGCTCAGCTGTGCCGGCGACGGGACGCCGAAGCCGGTCAGGACGAGCGTCGGGGCAACCGTCTCGAGCACGCCGATGACCACGCCGCCGACCATCGCGCCGGTGACGCTGCCGATGCCGCCGAGCACGGCGGCGGTGAATGCCTTGATGCCGGGGAGGACACCCATCCCGAAGTCAACGCTCAGGAACAGGAACGAGTAGAGCACCGCCGCGGCGCCGGCAAGGATGCCGCCGATGATGAAGGTGGTGACGATGGTGCGATCGACGTCGATGCCCATGAGCGAGGCCACGTCCTTGTCCTCGCTGACCGCACGCATCGAGCGCCCGGTCCGGGTGCGCTCGACGACGTAGTAGAGGATCCCCATGAGCACGATCGCGGAGACGATCGTCACGACCTGGATGGTCGCGAACTCGAGGCCGAAGAGGGTCACCCGGCCCTCGAGGATGTCGACGCTCGGATAGCGCTGCGTCCGCGAGCCGAACATCCCGAACGCGGTGTACTGGAGGAAGAGCGAGGCGCCGATGGCCGTGATCAGCGGGACGAGCCGTGGCGCGCCTCGCAGCGGCCGATAGGCGACACGCTCGAGAATGATGGCCACGAGCATCGAGGTGGCCATCGCCACCAGGAAGACGACGAGGAGCCCGAGGATGGGCTGGTCGACCAGCTGCCCCTCGGGGCCTAGCAGCGCGTCCGCCGCGAACATCCCCCCGAATGCGCCGAGCATGAAGACCTCGCCGTGGGCGAAGTTGATCATGAGCAGCACGCCGTAGACGAGCGTGTAGCCGAGCGCGATGAGCGCGTAGATCGCGCCCGTGCTGAGGCCCGCGACGACGAGCCGTGTCCAGGTCGTGCCGCTGATCTCACCGGACGACAGGGTCGCGTAGGTGCCGGCCACGACAAAGACGATGACCCCGATGGCCAGCGCCCACATCGTGATCCCGACCAGCGTGAGGCGCTCAGGTCTTCGCAGCACTCTGCGCTCCTCCGCTCCTTAAGAGAACGGAGGTGAGCCCTGTCGGGCCCACCTCCGTATTCAACGTCCGAACGTCCGGACCGCTACTCCGGCCAGATGACGACGTACTCGCCGCCCTGGATCTCCGACACCGTGATGGCGGGATCGGCACAGTCACCGAACTCGTCACAGGTCAGGGTGCCGGTCAGCCCCTCGAACCCACTGGTCGCGTAGAGCGAGTCGCGGAAGGCCTGGCGCGGGATATACAGCGTCCCGTCGTCTCCCTCGATTCCCACGTCCTCGATCGCAGCGATGATCATGCCGATGGCGTCATAGGCATGGCAGTGGAACGGCGCGAGAACGGCGTCCTCGCCCGACAGTTCCTGGTAGGCCGGGATGAAGTTGGCCTCGTAATCCTCGCCAGCACACGCCGGGCCGGAGAGGACCATCCCCTCGGCTGCGTCGCCCGCCTGGCTGGTCAGGTCCGCTGAACCGAGCAGGCCATCCGAGGCGGCCAGCTGCGTGCTGTCCAGCTCAGCGATCTCCCGGGCCTGCTGGGTGATGAACGTGCCCTCAGGGTGGAAGACCGGGTAGTACAGCAGGTCCGGCGCGGCATCCGCGATCGGGCCGAGGACGTTCGAGAACTCGACGTCGCCGACGGCGACTGCCTCCTGTGCGACGATCTCGCCACCGCACTGAGCGGCGAACTCCTCCTCGAAGACAGCGCGGAGGTTGTCCGCGTAGGTGCTGCCATCGTGGATGGTCGCGGCCGTCGCGAAGCCCTGCTCACAGGCGAAGGTCGCCATCGCAGCGCCCTGGATCAGGTCGTTGTGCGCCGTGCGGAGAAAGAACTCGCCGGCGTACTCCTCGTTCTCCGGATCGGTCAGGGTCGGGCTCGTGTTCGACGAGGAGATCAGCGGGATCCCAAGTTCGCCGAGCACCGGCGCGGCCGGGACCGCGGTGCGCGAGCAGGTCGTACCCATGACTGCCAGCAGGTTGTCGTTGGCCACGAGCGCCTGAGCGGCCGTCTGACCGGTCGCTGCGTCGCCGCAGCCCGCGTCCTCGTGCACAAACTCGAGCTCGTGCCCCAGGACCCCTCCGGCCTCATTCTGCTCGTCGGCGCGGACCTGAGCACCGTACTGGCTGTCGAGGCCCAGCGGGGCCGTGTCACCCGTGATCGACAGCGCCGTCCCTAGCAGGATGGCGTCGCCATCGGCGACCTCCACGCAGCCAAAGGCGTCGCCTTCGCAGGCGGCGGTCGGATCTTCGCCGCCACCATCGGTCGCTTCCCCTCCGTCGGTCGGCTCCCCTTCATCGGTGGCACCGCCGTCATCCGGGGTACACGCCGCGAGGGCGAGCATGAGCGCGACAAGGATCGCGCTCCATCGCATGTACTTCTGCATCCGGTTTCTCTTCCTCCACTGGGTTCGCTCGGGTGCATCGCGCATGCGCGGGCCCGGCGTATCAAGGTGCGCGGCATCATAGCGGCGCCCGGTGACGCGACGCAATAGATTCGCACCGCACGTGTGAACCTCTACTGCGATGCCGCCCTCGGGGTTCAACCGGCGAAGCGTGGTATCCTGCCAAGGGTCGTCCAGCAGCACCCGCTGCGAGTCGCACGCCCGTACCCCTTTTGGGGGGCCTTTGTTGGAGGTTCACGTCCGCAGCGCCCGACCGACCGATCTCGACGCCGCCATCCGCCTTGTGGCGCAGGGCGGGGCCGATCGAGGAGGGCACGAGGACGCCGACTTCCTGCGCAACCTGCTCTATGTCCCGTCCGCGACGATCGTCGTCGCCGAGGCCGGACGTCGCGTGGTCGGCGTGGGAGTCCTGAGCATCCGGCCGTCCGTGCGATCGGGTCCCTTCGTCGGCGTGATCGACGAGCTGGGGCTCGCGGGAAGCGAGCTGGACACCGCCGAACGGCGACATGCCGGCGACGCGATCGTCGAGCACCTCGCCACATCGGCAAGACATAAGGGCTGTACTCGGGTGGAGGTATCCGAGCCGCTGGCATCCGCAGAACCGTCGCGTTGGAAGCGACTGGGGTTCGCGAGCCGCGGCCGCACGCTCGGCCGTCAGATCGGCTGAGACTCCGCCCGCATCGGCCATATCAAACACCACAGGAGAAGAGCTCAACCGTGAGCAAGAACGTGGCGATGTTCGTTGACGTCGCCAACCTTTACTACGCGGCTCGAGGCCAGGATGTCGACGTCGACTACGTCGCCCTGCTCAAGCACGCGACCAAGGGGCGCGACCTCATTCGCGCCTATGCCTATACCGGGCTCGACCCGGAAAACGAGAACCAGCGCAAGTTCATCGACTTCCTGGCCAAGAACGGCTACAAGCCGGTGGTCAAGGACATCCGCAAGTTCGGCGATGGACGCATGAAGGCCAACCTCGACATCGAGCTGGTCGTCGACCTGTTCCGCCTCGCCGATCGGATGGACATCGCCGTGATCGTGTCCGGCGACGGTGACTTCGCCCCGGCCATCCGCGCCCTCCAGGACAAGGGAGTGCGCGCCGAGGTCATCAGCTTCAAGCCCAACACCTCGTCCGACCTCATTGCCGTCGCCGATGAGTTCATGGACATCATGAAGGTCGCCTCCATCAGCCGGAAGGAGGGTCGCGCCATCCGCGACGCCGGCATGAGCGCGCCCGAGATGCCGGCCAAGGAGGTCACTCCCGAGTTCGGCTTCCGCGAGGCCTCACCATCGGTGGCCGCCGCGGCGCTCGCCGCCCTCAAGACCGGCACCCCCGCCAGCACCGGCAACGGCCGTCGCACGCGGGGCACGAGCCGTCGCACGGCAGCGCCGGCAGCGGTCGCGTCCGCGACGCCGGCCGACGAGCCGCCCGGCGAGAAGGTCCCCGTCGCCACCGCCACCACCACCGAAACGGACTCCACCGAGGAGAGCCGCCGTCGGCGCCGGCGCCGTGGTGGCCGTGGCCGAGGAAGGTCGCGCCGCGAGGAGACGCCGGCCGCAGCGACCGGCGCCGAGGAGGTCGGCTGGGAGGAGTTCGACGACCTCAGCCAGCTCGACGCGCCCGAGGGCGACCGCGAGTACACCTTCGAAGAGGCCGATGCGGCCACCCTCGCCGAGCTCGGCATCGATCCGGCGCAGCTCGCGCCCGCCGACGCGGACGCCCCGGCTGAGGCCGAGGAGAAGCCGAAGCGCCGCACCCGCTCGACGGCGAAGGCCGCCGACACGGACGAGAAGCCGAAGTCGCGCTCGCGACGCTCTACCGCCAAGCCCGCCGCCGATGCGGAGGCACCGGCCGAAGCCGAGGAGAAGCCGAAGCGCCGCACCCGCTCGACGACGAAGGCCGCCGATACGGACGAGAAGCCGAAGTCGCGCTCGCGACGCTCGACGGCCAAGCCCGCGGCCGATGCGGCCGGTGCCGAGGGCGTTGCCTCCGCCACCAGCTCCGAGGCAACCGCAGACGGCGACGAGCCGCAGGGGATCTGGGGCCGCTTCCGATCGGCGCGGCCGTCGCGGCCGACGACGACCAGCTGATCCAGACGACCAGCCGACACAGAAGAGCCGGCCCGGTGGGCCGGCTCTTTGCGATTCGGTCGAGCTGCTAGGTTGAGGACTCCCGATCGACGGCGTCGAACGCTTCGTTGATCGCCTCGGCCGTCTCCGACGCGGCCTGGTCGGCGGCATCCCCGGTCGCGTCACCGGCCTCGGTGGCCGACTCCTCGACCGACGCGGTGGCCTCGGTGACCGTCGCCTCGCCGGGGATGGTGTCGCCGGCGCCGTTCGTCTCGCGCTGGAAGATCGGAACCCACTCGTCCTTGGCCTTCGTTGCGAGCTCCTCGGCGCGGGCGCCGATCTCGTCGCGCATCTCGCTGCCGCGCTTCGGCGCCGTCAGCAGCGCGACGATCGCGCCGGCCGCGACACCGATCAGCACGCCGAGGAAGAAGGCGCCCCAGTGCCGCCGCTCCTGCTTGATGCCGAGGCGAACCGCGGTGTCGTCGATGACGGCCTGCGTGGCGGGGATTGCTGCACCGGCCGCGCCGATCGCCACCTTCCGCTGCTTCCAGACGTTCTTGAACGCCGGTCGAATCGTGCGCTTCCACGTCCGGTCGGTCCACTTCGACGCATCCTTCATGGTGCGCTCAAACTGCTTGCGCGCGTCGCGACGCATCGGCCGCGTGTCGCGCCAGGTCTCGTTCGCAAACGAGCCGACCTCGTCGGCGACATCATGGCCGCGCCGGGCCAGCTCCTGGGTGAGCTTCGCTTCGGCGACGCGGTCGACGAGCGTGCGAATCGAATCGGTGATCTCGTCTGCCGTTCGTGCCGTTCCGGTCGGCATGGTGTCCTCCTTGGGTTCGGCCCGGCTCGGGGTGCACGAAGTATGCCACCGCCTGCAGAAATCGCCAGACGCCGCCAGGGTGGGCGGGCGAGGCGAAACCTATACTCGGACCGATGATCGACACGGCCGAGGCAGGCTTCCTGAGCGTCGGGCAGCCGGCCGCACGGCGGCTCGCGCTGCGCTCCGGGCGCGGCGGGCGGCCGGGCGGCACGCTCCTCGTCCACGGCCCGCGCGGCTCCGGCAAGCGGGCGTTCGTCGACGACCTCCTCGCCCTCTCCTTCTGCGCCGATGCCGACGCGGCCAACCGGCCCTGCAACGCCTGCCGCGGCTGTCGTGACGCGAGGGCGCGCGCGCACCCGGACCTGCTGGTCGGATCGCCCGAAGCATGGCGCGAGGCGCGCTCCACGGGAGAGAGCATCGTCGCCGTCGCGCGACACTGGCTGCTCGAGGCGGCGGGGGCCCCGATCGCCGGCGAGCGGCGGGTCGTGCTGATCGAGCATGCCGACCGGGCCAACGAGCAGACCCAGAACGCGCTGCTCAAGGTGCTCGAGGAGCCGACCGGCCGGCACGTCTTCATCCTCGTCGCCGACGAGGCGGCGCGGCTGCTGCCGACGATCCGCTCGCGCTGCCAGTCCCTGCGGCTCGGCCCGGTGGCGCATGACGATCTTGTGCGGCACCTCATGGACCATCGCCCGCTGCCCGCCGACCTGGCCGAGGCCCTCGCCACGCTGTCGAACGGGCTGAGCGGGATGGCGGAGCGCTACGCCGACCGCCCCGAGATCCTCGACTGGCGGCGCCGCGTTCAGGCAGAGCTCCTGACGCTGCTCGGCCGCGGCCGCGCCGACCGGTTCGCCGCGGTCACCGATCTTCTCGACGAGGCGGCGCGGCTCGAGGCGCCGCCATCGGCCACGGTCGAGACGGAGGGCGAGGCGAAGGTCGCGCCGTCCGCGCAGCGCGGCGCCGCGATGCTCGTAACCGAGGTCTGGCTGGCGCTCGCCCGCGACCTGCTCCTCGCCGCCGCGGGCCGTCCGCAGCTGGCGCCGGGCAGTGAGCTGGCGCCGGAGATCGGGCGGCTCGGCACACGTATCGGTACCGCGCCGATGGCCGCGATGGTGCGGCAGCTCGAGCGCATCCACGACGGGCTGCGCGAGAACGGCTCTCCGCGGCTGGCCCTCGAGGTCGCGATGCTGACCTGGCCGCAGGCGGACCGGTGAGGGGTGAGCGGCTGACGGCTCGGGTCACCGGCCGGGTCCAGGGGGTCGGCTTCCGGTGGTGGGTGCGTCGCCATGCCGCTGCGCTCGGCCTGAGCGGCTGGGTCATGAACGCCGATGACGATCGCGCCGTCGACCTCGTTGCCGAGGGCGCGCCCGACGCGCTCGACGAGCTCGAGCGGCTCATCCGGCGCGGCCCGCCCGGAGCGCTCGTCGACGCCGTCGACCGTCGTCGCGAGCCGGCAAGCGGCGAGTACGACGGGTTCGGGATCGTTCGTCCGTGAACTGGCGGGCGATCGGCTGCGGCACGCTGGCTGCTTGTGTCTTCGTCCTTGTGGGACTGATTGCGATCTGGCGTGCGGGGCCGCCGACGGGCTGCCCGGCCGACCTGGACTACACCGATGGCGCCTTCTCGGCGATCGGCTCGCCTGCCGCCAGCCCGAGCCTCGAGGGCGTCGACGACCCGCTGGAGCCGGGGTTCCGGACGACGGTCGGGTTCGCGTCGTGGACCGTGTGGGTCGACCCGGCTGAGGTGCCGACGGCCAGCGCTGCCCCCCTGCCGGACAACTTCGTGCTCGAGTGCGGCGACGGAACGTTCCAGGCCTACGGCCGGGACGACCGGTGACGCGGCGGCCGATCCTGCTCCTCGTCAACCCGACCGCCGGGGGCAGGCCGGGCTCCGGGCCGGGGCTCGACGACGACCCCGAGCGGCTCCGGCCGGAGGCGTTGGCGGCCGCCCTTCGCGGCCGCGGGCTCGACGTCGAGCTCCATGTGCTTGCCGAGCAGGACGATGCCGCCGAGCTGGCTCGCAACGCGGCGGCGGATCACGACATCGTGGTCGGCGGTGGCGACGGAACGGTGTCGCAGGTCGCCGCGGCGCTGGTCGGTCACCCGGAGGCGACCCTAGGCATCCTGGCGCTCGGCAGCTTCAACAACATCGCGCGCGGCTCCGGTGTGCCCGACACGCTAGACGATGCGCTCGACGTGATCGTGGAGGGCCGCAGCGGTGCGATCGACTGCGGCTGGGTCGTGCGCGACGAAGGTGGCATCCCGTTCTTCGAGGCCGCCGGCGTGGGGATCGACGCGATCGGGTTCCTGACGATCGAGATCGCCGAGAACCGCGGGTGGTGGTCCGCGATCCGCGCCCTCTGGCGCGCCCTGCGGAGGCGCCGCACGCCGATGCGGGTGACGATCGACGGGCGAGCCTATCGAACCGGGTCGCCCAGCGTGACCGTCAGCAACGGCCCGTACCACGGCCCCGGCTTCGCCATCTCCGCCGATGCCGACCCGACCGACGGCCTGCTCGACGTCGCCGTGTTCCGCGGCATGAGCCGCCTCGAAGTCCTGCGCCACTTCCTGGCGGTCGCGCGCAGGCGGCCACGGCGCGAGCCGCGGATCAGCGGCTATCGGGCGGCGCGGGTGACGATCGAGGGCACCAGGCGGCCGCTGCTCGCCCATGCCGACGGCGTCAGCATCGGCACCACGCCGGTGACGTTCGAGCTGCGTCCAGCGGCCCTCCGGATCTTCCGCGCCTAGCGGTTCCTCGGCCCATGCTCACCGGCCCTGCCGGTATCATGCAGGTTGGGTGATGCCGTGCCGCGTGCACGGCTCACTAATCGTCTTGTCAATCACCGTCATCCTTCGAGGGAGCTTCTTTGATGCGGAATCCGCCCATTCTCGTGTCGGTCATCGGGTTCTTCGCGGCCCTGGCCGGCTTCTACTGGCTCTACCTTGGCCTTCGACTCCTCGGCTTCGACTGGTTCGGCGCCCTCGGCGACCTTCCGGCGTACGAGCAGACAGGGCTGTGGGCCTGGCTCGCCATTGGCGCCGGGATCGCGTGGCTGCTCGCCGCGGGCGGTCTCTGGTCGCTCCAGCCGTGGGCCTGGACGTTCACGATCATCGTCGCGGGCTTCGCCCTGTTCGAGGCCTTCCTCTGGTTCCTCGAGTACCCGGGCACCGGGGTCGGGTTCAGTGCGGCGATCATGCCCGTGCTGATCCTCCTGTACATGAACTCCGGCGAGGTCAAGGCGGCATTCGGGAGGGTCGACGACGCGAGCACACTCTGACCGAAGGCGCGGCCCTCGCGGCTAGAGGTTCAGCGTTGGCCTGAATAGGCGGTCGTGTGTCGCGAGAGCGAACCGATCGGTCATCCCGGCGACGTAGTCGGCCGCCTGCTGCTCGGCCGGCGCGCCGTCGCGCCGGAACGAGTCAGGGATCTCCTCGGGATGCGCGAGGTGCCATTCCATCAGGTCGCGGATGATCGCCACGGCCTGCTGCTGCTGGCGGAGCTGGTCGGGGGCGTTGTAGACGCGCGCGAACATGAAGTCGCGCAGCTCGTTCATCACGGCCAGGTCCGCCTCGTCCATCCGCAGCGCGCCGGTCCGCAGGCTCTCGTCGATGACCGCGCCGATCATCCCCCCGACCCACTCGCGGCCGGGCTGGCCGAATCGCCCGATCACCGCCGGCGGAAACGCGTCCGGCCGAAGCACGCCCGCGCGAAGGGCGTCGAGGGCGTCGTGCGCAAGGTAGGCGATCCGGTCGGCGAAGCGGACGCAGAACGCCTCCGCGGTGGCGGGCGGCGGCGAGATCTTCCAGGAGTGGGCACGGATCCCGTCGCGCACCTCCCAGGTCAGGTTCGCGTCCTCCAGCACCTCCCAGATCCGGACGCTCTGCGCGGCGTGGTGCCAGCCGTCGGGCGGGAAGAACGGTGAGAGCGCGTCCTCGCCGGTGTGCCCGAACGGCGAGTGGCCGACGTCGTGGCCGAGGGCGATCGCCTCGGCGAGCGGCTCGTTCAGGCTGAGCGCCGCCGCCAGCGACCGCGCCACCTGGGTGACCTGCATCGTGTGCGTGAGGCGCGTCACGAAGTGGTCGCCCTCCGGGTTCAGGAAGACCTGCGTCTTGTGCTTCAGCCGTCGGAACGCCTTCGCGTGGATGATCCTGTCCCGGTCGCGCTCGAAGGCGGTGCGGTACTCGTCGGGGGCCTCCGGCCGCTCCCGGCCGCGGCTCGCGGCCGATCGCGTTGCGTCCGGGCCGAGGCGCTCTTCATCGGCCTCTCGGGCGATTCGGTCTCGGCGCCGCAGTCCACCTGCGGCGCGCATCTCCTGCATGGACCGATGATGCCATTGGGTAGGCTTGCACGGTGGACGAGCAGCTCCTCGATCAGGTTCGAGACGATGCCCTCTGGATCATCGCCATCATCGTCGCCGGGCTCCTCGTCCTGCGATTCGCGAGGGCGCCGATCCGCCGGGTGCTCCATCGTGTCTTCGAGGGCCAGACGCAGCCGGGCTCGACGGAGCGGCTGACCGCAACGGAGGTCCAGAAGCGCGTCGACACCGTCGAGACGCTGGCGATGTCGACGATCCGATTCGTCGTCCTTCTGCTCGTCGTCATCCTCGTCCTCGGCGTGCTGAACCTCGGCCCGGTTATCGCGGGGCTCGGGCTCGTGCTGGCCGCGGTCGCGTTCGCCGGGCAGGACTTCGTGCGCGACTACCTGGCCGGAATGGTCATCCTGCTCGAGAACCACTTCTACGTGGGCGACGTCATCGGCGTCGGGCAGGTCGGCGGGACCGTCGAGGACTTCAGCCTGCGTCGGACGAAGCTACGCGACGCCGACGGCACCCTGCACATCGTCTCGAACGGCGAGATCCGCATCGCATCGAACCGAACGCGCGGCTACGGCGGCATCAACCTCGACATGCCGATCGCCTACGACGCCGACGTCGAGCGCGCGATGGCGCTCATCGGCGAGGTGGGCGCCGCCCTGGCCGCCGATCCGGACTGGGCCGATCGCGTCATCGAGGCACCGGAGGCCGTCCGTGTCGAGGCATTCGGCGAGATCGGGATGTCGATCAAGGTCCTCGGCAAGGTGCAGGCGGGCGAGCAGTGGGCGGTGACCGGCGAGCTGCGGCGCCGGCTGCTCGCCGCGTTCAGCGAGACCGGGATCGGCCTGCCCAGCCGCAACGTCGTCGTCGAGCAGGACGCCGAGGGCTTGCCCGGTCGCGGACCATGACGGACGTGGCCGACCTCGACGACCGGCTGATCAGCGGCGAGAAGGCCGCCGAAGAGATGGCGCGCCCGACAGGATTCGAACCTGCGACCTTCGGCTCCGGAGGCCGACGCTCTATCCACTGAGCTACAGGCGCCACGAGAGACCGATGATAGACGAAGGCCCCCGCCGAAGCGGGGGCCTTCATTGCTGCCGGATTCGCTAATCACAAGGGCATCTTTCACGCACGGTTTCCCGCACTACCCTAACCCTAACCTACCCATGGCCTTGCGATCAGTAGTGAATCGCTGTGCGAACAGCACCGTCAGAATAGACCGCCTGTTCCGTTTGGACAAGACTTCCTGAGGTTTAGTTTCCTTTACATTGCAAAGCGCTTTGGCGGCCGATAGAAGCCCTATTCGCCCGAATCAGCCGGCTCCGATGCCCCGGAGATGACGATCGACTCGATCGTCACGAGCTCGAGCGGCACCCCGACGCGCGGGTCGTTGACCGGCACCGTGGCGATCGCGTCGACCACTTCGGTCCCGGAAACGACCTGGCCGAAGATGGTGTAGAGGCGCTCAAGGCCATCGGTGAGATCGACGAGCGAGATGAAGAACTGGCTGTCGTTGGTCTGCTTGTCGTTCGCCATCGCCACCGAGTAGGGAACGTAGGAGAGGTCCTCCGCCGGGGGCTCGATCTCGAAGCCATAGCCGGCCCCACCCCTGCCCAGGCCCGGGAAGTCGCCGGACTGGCCGATGGTCCCCGGGTCGCCGGCCTGGATGACGAAGCCGGCGAGGATACGGTGGAACCAGATCCCGTCGTAGAAGCCGCACCGCGCGAGGGCGACGAAGTTAGCGGTGGCGATCGGCGCTTGGTCCCGGTACAGCTCGAAGGCGAACTCGCCCTCGACGGCACCGCTGACGGTGACCGTCGCCAGCGCTGCGTCCTCGAGCGTCGCCTGCGCCGAGACCGCGGTCGGCGGCTCGGTCGGGCAGGCCGGTTGCGGCGTCGGTGTCGGCTCCGCGCCGCACGCGGCCAGGACGACGACCAGCGCTGTCGCCAGGGCGATGCGCGGGCTCATCGGCCGTTCGTCTCGAAGAGGCGACGCGCGTACGAAACCGGCATCGTCCCGCCGTAGAGCAGTGTGTCGTGGAAGCGGCGAAGGTCGAAGTCGGCGCCCTGACGCGCCTGCACATCGGCCTTGAGCTTCTCGATCATGTGGCGCCCGAACAGGTACGAGAGCTGGTACGTCGGGGTCGAGGTGTAGCGCTTCACCTCGGCCAGGGCGGCCGGCCGCTCGAACCCGGTCTCGGCCACCAGCCGGTCGACCGCGTCGTCGAAGCCGATGAGCCCGCGATGGAGCTGGACGTCGAGGATGATCCGCGTGGCGCGCCAGATCGCATCGGTGTGGACGATGTACCAGCCCTTCGGGGTGTCGTCGAAGCCTGCCTCCTTCATCATCCGCTCGCAGTAGAAGGCCCAGCCCTCGGCGAACTCGGGGGCGCCGGAGAAGAGGCGCACGAGGCTCGGGTTCGTCACCGCCGCGGACAGTTGGAGGTGGTGGCCCGGGTAGGCCTCGTGGACGCTGGTGTTGCTGATCGAGGCGCGGTTGTGCTCGCGCATCATCTCCGGCGTGCTCGGCGGGGTGACGATGTAGGTGCCGACCGGCGTCGGGTCGAACTTCGCCGGCGAGTAGTACGCCGCGAAGGGGATGAGGTGCCGGACGAACGACGGCGTCTCGATGATGCTGAGGTGGTCCTCCTCCGGCGGCGTGGCCAGCCCATGCTCGACGACGAAGGCGCGCGACCGCGCCATCGTGGCCCGGTACTCCTCGAGCGCCTCGGCAAACGTCGCGGCGTGGTCGTCCTTGACAGCGTCGGCCACCTGCTCGGCCGATGCGCCCGGCTCGATCTCGTCGTGCAGGGCGTTCCGCGCCGCCTTCTCCGACACGAGCAGCTCCTCGCCGACGGCGAGGATCTCGTCGCCATCGGCTTCGAGCTCGCGGAGACGGACCATCTCCTCGAAGCGCTCCGGGCCGGCCTTCCAGTCGGCGTCGGCGCGCGGCAGGACGTCGTTGCGCAGCCACGCGGCGTGCTCCTCGAGCGCGGCCTTCACCGTGTCGGAGGCCGATGAGAGGCGCTGGGTCAGCCCCTCCTCCGCTCCCTCGGCACGCGCGGCCGCCACGATCGTGTCGAGGAAGGACGGCAGCTGCTGGGTCGACTCGAGGTCGATCTCCGTCCACAGCTTGACTGGATCGGTGACGCGGTCGCGCGTCTCCGCGATGTAGCCGGGCGCCTTCTCGAGCCGCGAGACCATGCTCTCGAGCCGCTCGGCGAGCGGCGCAAAGTCCCGCGTGAAGAGCGGGAACAGCGCCTCGCCGATGTGCTCAGCCGCGCCCGACGAGGCGGCCCACGGCCGGTATTCGGTCAGCCAGTGGAGACCGAGACGGGCCTGGTGGATGGCCAGGTCGCGGTCGAGCGCACGGTCCGCGCTCAGCTCGCTCGTGTCCATCGCGGAGAGCTCGTCGATCGTGCGGCGCGAGAAGGCGATCTCCTCGTCGATGCCGTCGCGGCCGCCGGGCGCGAGGTCTCCGTCATGGTCGTGCAGCCCGAGGAAGGTGGCGATCTCGGGGCTGAGGGCCAGCCGGTCGCGGAACCAGCGGTCGATCGTGCGGTCGAAACGGGTGTCGACGTCGGTGGGAGCCAGGGTCACGGTCTGCTACCTCGCGGCATTCCGCGTCCTGCCGGGGCGGTCGGCGACGCGATCGGTGTCTGACTGGGCGGGGATGCGCGCGTCAGCCTGGCGGTGCCAGGACGCGCTCGAGGAAGCCTAGCATCCAGCCCGGATAGGACTCCGGGCAGGTCTCGAGCGAGTCGGCGTGCCCGCCCTCCTCGCAGACGTGGAGCTCGGCGGGCGTGTGGGCCTCCTCCGCGGCGGCCAGCAGGTCCCCGGCATCGTTCTCGCCGATCGTCTCGTCCAGCCCGCCGGAGATGATCAGCACGGGCCGGTCGTCGAGCCGCGTGATCGCCTGGACCGCATCGGCGCTGCTGACGTCCTCGCCGGTGCGGATGAGCGTTCCCAGCAGGATCGCCCAGCTGCCGGGCAGGGAGAGCGGGTAGCCGGCGACGTCGAGCCGCGCCTGCGTGGCGTTGCCCATCGTCGCGTGGGTCGACTCGATCACAACCGCGTCGATGCGCAGGTCGTCGTCGGCCTCGTTGAGTGCGGTCACGCCGCCCATCGAGACGCCGACCATCGCGATCTGCTCCGGCGCCTTCGCCGACTCGAGCCAGTCCACGACCGCCTCGACGTCATCGGCCTCGCGGACGCCCTGGGTCGTCGGCGCCGCCTCGCTCTGGCCGTGGTTGCGCAGGTCGAGGAGGACGAGGTTGTACCGATCGTGGAGGAGCGCGGCGCGATCGAGCAGCGCGCTCTTGTTGCTGCCCCAGCCGTGGACGAGGATCACCGTCGGGCCGGTCGGCCCAGTACCCGAGCCAGACGGCACGTACCAGCCGGCCAGCCGCGTCCCGTCGGCAGAGGTGAGCGCGTCGCCCGCCGCGGCCCCCTGCGCGGCGCAGTCCTTCGGGTCCGCCTCGGCCTCGAGGGCGGCATCGGTCTCGGGCGGGTAGTTGAGGGGCTCGTAGGTCCAGCCGAGGGCCGCGGGGGTGCGGCAGTCAGTCGAGTCGTTGGGGGCGTCGGTCAGCTGGCGCGAGCCCTCGTAGCCGACGTAGCCGAGGTAGGCCAGCAGGACGACCAACAGCGTGGCGAAGGCAAAGCTGACCCGCTGCGCGATGCGGGTCCGGCGCTCGGTCTGCGGATCCGGGGGCAGCTTGAACGACATCCGGCGCGAGTATAGGTGCCGCTGGAGCGGATTCAGCCGTGCGCGTACAATCCGTCGCCGATGAGCAACCAACGAACGATCCGCGCCGCATCCGTCTCCAGCGTCCGGCGACGCGGCTCGCACGCCCTCGCCCCGGAGCACCTCGGAGACGCGACGGCCGTCGCGACCCTGGCGGTCATCGTCGGTGGCGTGGCGCTCGTGATCACCGGGATCGGGATCATCGCGCTGGCCCTGACGCTCGGCGTGCGCTTCGGCGGCGACCCGCCGCCGGACATCGCCTCGTACGGCGTCGTGCCGCTCATCTTTGGGATCGGCGCCGTCCTGCTCGGCGGCGGCCTGACCGCGGGTGGCCTGGGCGTGATCGCCAACGCTCGCGGGGCACGGCTCCTCACCGGCGTCCTGGCGGCGCTCGCGGCGGGACTGTCGGCGCTCGGGACGGTGCTCGTGACGATCACTCCGCCGGCCGACACCGTGCTGGCCATCGCGCTGACGATCGCGACGCTCGTCTTCGGCGTCGCCGCGCTGCTGTTCCTTCGCCCACACCGCTAGGGCCGATGGCCCGCACCGTGCTGCTGGCCGGCGCCATCGTCTGGCTCGTCGTGGGCACCGTCGGGATCGGAATCGGCCTGCTCGGCACGACCGGCCTCCAGCGCGTTCTCCCGCCGCTGCCGATCGACCTCGCCGCGCTCGGTGGGGCGGTGGTCGCCGTGGCGGCCGGGGTGCTCGCGGTGGGGGTCGCCCACGCGGTGGTCGTCATCGGCATGCGCGCCGGAGTGCCCCTCGCCCGCAGCGCCGCGGTCCTCCTCGCGGCGACCCTGTCGGCGCTGCTGCTGGCGCTTGCGGCGGCGTCGGCGACGAGCGCGGTAACGGTCCCGGACCGGGCACCCTCGTTCCTCGTCGCGTGCGCGGCGGCGCTCCTCGGGCTGGCCGCATACGGCCTCGTCACAGCCCTCCTGGTGGCCGAGGTGCGGGGCCGGCGAGCGCCCTGAAGGGGCGGGGGATGTCTGCTATGCTCCGGCCCCGTCGCCGACCCGCGGGCCCGTGGTGTAGCGGCCTAACATGCCAGCCTGTCACGCTGGAGATCGCCGGTTCGAATCCGGTCGGGCCCGCCACTGTCGCACTCACGCCCCGATCGCACCGCGCCTCCAGGCGCCCGCAGCGAGGAGCGCCATGAAGTTCCGGACCACCGTCGTGCAGAGCGGCAAGACCGCGACCGGCATCGTCGTGCCCGAGGCGGTGATGGAGGCGCTCGGCGCCGGACGGCGGCCACCGGTGCGGGTGACGATCGGCGCCTACACCTATCGGTCCACCGTGGCCACCGTCGACGGCGCCCCGATGGTCGGCCTGAGCGCCGAGAACCGTGCAGGGGCCGGCGTGGCCGGTAGCGACGAGGTCGAGGTCGACATCGTGCTCGACACCGAGAAGCGCGAGGTCGCCGTCCCCGCCGAGTTGGCCGCCGCGCTCGATGCGGAGCCGCAGGCGCGCGCCACGTTCGACGCCCTGTCGAACAGCAACAAGTCGTGGCACGTGCTGCAGGTGACGGGCGCGAAGACCGAGGAGACCCGTCAGCGCCGGATCGCGAAGTCGATCGCGACCCTCGCCGAGGGCCGCCCTCGCTGAGCGGGCCCGGCGGTCAGGGGCCCTTGCCGGTCTCGGCTCGCTGGACCGCCTGCTTCGTCGCCGCGCGGCTGGCGGCCTCCGTCTGCGCTCGCTCCCGCGAGCGGAAGTGCTTCGTGATCGCGTCGGATGCCTCGTCGATGTCGCTCGTGATCGTGAGCAGGTCTAGGTCCTCCGGGCTGACCTTCTCCTCGTAGAGCGGCTTGTCGCGGATCCACTGCATCATGCCGTCCCAGTAGTCCTTGCCGTAGAGGACGACCGGGAAGTGCTCGACCTTGCCGGTCTGGATCAAGGTCAGCGACTCGAAGAGCTCGTCGAGCGTGCCGAAGCCGCCGGGGAAGATCACGAAGCCCTCGGCGTACTTCACGAACATCATCTTGCGCACGAAGAAGTAGCGGAACTCCATGCCGAGGTCGACGTACTCGTTGAGGCCCTGCTCGAACGGGAGCTCGATGTTGCAGCCGATCGAGAGGCCTCCGGCCTCCTTCGCGCCGCGGTTGGCCGCCTCCATGATGCCGGGGCCGCCGCCGGTGATGATCGCGAAGCCCTCCTTGACCAGCGCGGCGGCCAGGCGCCGGGCGGCGCCGTAGTAGCGGTTGCGCCGGCCGACGCGGGCCGATCCGAAGATGCTGACCGCCGGACCGATCTCGGCGAGGGCGTCGAAACCCTCGACGAATTCGCCCATGATTCGCAGCGTCCGCCAGGTATCGGTGTCCTGGAATCCGTCCGCCGGGCCGCTCGAGCGGAGGAGCTTCTGATCCTCGGTGCCGCCCGCCGCAGCATGCGGCTTGCCGCGCACGACGACCGCTCCGCGACGGCGCTCGGGCTCCTTCTTCCTGCGTGGCACTGGTACCTCCCGCGCTCGACACCGTTCTGCCCGGATGCTAGGGTGGCCGCTCGCCGGCACGCCTCATGCTTCGCAGGGGTCATGCCGGTCGATCACGTAACGGGATGAATTCTATTGCCGGACCTGCTGCGGCGAGTCGCCGCACTGACAGCCGTGAGCGTCATGGGCATCGCGCTCCTCGCGCCACTCACCGCCCGATCCGCCCGCCCCGAGGCTGCGATCGAGGTCGTGCCGCTGCTTGCCGGGCTTCCTGACGCAACTTCGACCCAGGCGCGCAGCCTGCTCGCCGACCGCGTGGCCAACGGTGACCTTGCCGCCACCGCCCCGACCGCCGGCGCCGCCGAGAACCTCGCCGCCGTCGCCCTCCCGACCCCGGGATCCGTAACGATGGAGGCGACCCTGGTTCCGGTTCCGACTCCGAAGCCGGCGATCGTCACCGCCCCCGCGCCGCCGCCCGCGGCCGCCGCCCCATCCGGCTCGGCGATCACCGGCCGCGCATCGTGGTACTGCCACAAGGTCGGCACATGCCCCTACGGCTTCACCCCCGCCGATGCCTTCGTTGCCCTGCCCGGCGCGCTGGGCGGAGCCGGCGGACGCGGCGTCCTCGGGTACGTGACCGTCTGCGCCGATCGCTGCGTCGAGCTGCCGGTCGTCGACTACTGCGGCTGCTACTGGGGCACCTCGAGCCAGCGCGTCGCCGACCTCTCCGCGGCGGCCTGGGCGCTGGTCACCGATCGGCCACGCAGCGCCGGCGTCATCATCGTCACGCTCGACCTGGGCGGCTAGAGGCCGATGATCATCATTCGACGCGTCCTGCTCCTCGTCCTCATCGCCGTCGCCGGCATCGCGGTCCTCGCACCGCTCTCCGCCCGCTCGCTGGCCGAGCTTCCCGACGTGCCCAGCGACCAGCTGCTCGTCCATCGAGGCGGCGCGCCCCGCGCCGATACGCCTCGCGGCGGGATCCTGTCGGCCCGCGGTCAGAGCGTCGGCGCGGCGACCGGCCCGGAGGCCGTGGCGCCGCAAGAGGTCGACGCCCCCGTCCCAGTCCCGATGGAGGCGACGCTGTTCGCCGTCCCCGTCGCGGCATCGGCACCGGTCCCCGCCGCCCCACGACCCACGGCGACCTTCAGCGGCGGCAGCGTCTGGGACGCGCTGGCGAAGTGCGAGTCGGGCGGCAACTGGGCGATCAACACCGGCAACGGCTACTACGGCGGCCTCCAGTTCTCGCTGGGCACCTGGAACGGGTACGGGGGAGCGGAGTTCGCCGCGTACCCGCACGAGGCAACGCGCGACGAGCAGATCGTCGTGGCGGAACGCCTGCGCGCCGCGCGCGGCTACCAGCCGTGGCCCGCGTGTCGCGCGAAGCTGGGGCTTCCCTAGCAGTCGCTTGCTCGCCCGGCGGATACGACCTTGGGGTAGCATCGTTGGATGCTCCAGCCGGTTCGGGTGGGACACGTGGTGCTCAAGGTCCGCGACCTGGATCGGTCTCTCGCGTTCTACCGCGACCTGCTCGGATTCCGCGTGGCGAGCGAGATGAGCAACGTGATGATCTTCCTGACTGCCACCGGCGAGAACCATCACGACCTGGCCCTTCTTCGAGTCGGCGACTCGGCTCCGTCGCCGGTCCCTACGGCCGTCGGCCTCTACCACGTCGCCATCCAGCTCGCCGACTGGGAGGCCGTGAAGCGGGCCCACGCCGTCCTCTCCGAGCACGGGCTGCTGCGCGGGTCGGCTGACCACGGCGTGAGCCGCAGCCTCTACACCGCGGACCCCGACGGCAACGAGATCGAGCTCTACTGCGACGCCCCGCGCGACGAGTGGGAGGGCCGCGTCGACAGCGTCATGACGGTTCGTCCGCTCGCCCTGGACTGAGCTCCGGCACGCGGCGGCCGAGCGCTCGGCACGTCGCTTGCGTCGTGTCGGAGCATGCCGTTCCTCCCGTTCGTGCTCATCGTGGCGTGGCAGGCCGTCAGCCGCTCGGCCTCGTTCGCGCTCGGCTGGGCGACTGCGCTCTATTTCGGGCAGGTCCCGGGGCGCCAGGGACGGATCCTCGCCGTCGTCAGCCTGCTCTCCCTGGGGTGGCTGGTCGTCCTCTTCGGCTTCGCGATCCCGATCTTCGCCGGCGCGCTCCTGGAGGCGACTCGCGTGATCGAGCGGAACTTCGACGTCGAGCCCATCCACTACCTCGGGCTGCTCGCGGCGATCGTCCTGGGGCCGCCCGGCGTGGCCGCGTCGGCCGTCTACGGCGGCTTCCTGGAGAAGCGCGACCTCCGGACGTGGGTGGGGCTCGTGCCGGTCTCGTATCCGGCGACCTTCATGCTCGGCCTGGCGGTGCTGGAGATGGTCGTGCTCACTCCGTTTCTGCTGTTCCAGCGCTGGCGCCAGAAGCGGAAGCTCGTCCAGGTCCCGCTCGTCATGCGCTCCGACACCGATGACGACGACCTGCTCGAGGCCGTGAAGACGGCGCTGAAGGCCGCGGGCATCGACGACTACGCGGTCAGCGAGGCGACAGGCCCGAAGAGCTGGCCGATGCGGACCGTCGCCTTCCCGGCGCGGCACCTCCTCGGCGCCGTCGTGCGCGGCGAGCCGATCCGCATCGACGCCGGCGACCTCGAGGTGCTCGCGTACGCGACGAACATCTCGATCAACGGCCCGAAGGAGCGCGCCTACGAGGTGCGGGCCGCGGTCGCGCGCGAGGTCGCCTTCTGCGACGCCTACCTGACCTGGAACGACGAGGCGCAGCAGCTCGAGGACGCGCTGGTGAACGCCGGCAGCGAGGCGAACGGCGACCTGGATCGGCTGCGCGGCCGGCTCGACCGCATCCAGGTCCGAATCGATCGGGCCAGCCTGAACTCGGAGGAGTGGAACGTCCTCTACCGCCTCCGCCTCCAGGTCCAGGATCGGGCCGAGCGGAGGCACGCCGCCCGCTGACGCGCACCGTAGGATTGGCCGATGGCCTGGCTACGGCGCATCGGCATCGTCCTGCTGGTCCTCGCCGTCCTCGCCGTGGCGTGGGAGCCGACGCGGGTCGCCATCCAGACCGCCGTCCTGCTGCCCAACCTGCTCGACGCTGGCCCGAAGCCGCTCTCCCTCTTCAGCGAGGCCCCGCAGCGGACGGCGGTCGAGTACCGCCCGGGGACCGATGGCGGCGACCCTGAGCTGGCGGAGCTGTGGCTGCCGGCGTGGGCATCGGCCGAGGAGCCGGCCGGCGCGATGCTCCTCGTGCTCGGCGTCAACAATGTCGGGCGCAACCACCCGGTCGTGGAGCGCGTGGCCGACGGCCTCGCCCGCACCGGCGTGGCCGTGCTCGTGCCCGACTCGCGCGTGCTGCTCGAGGGACGCCTGGAGGCCGGCGAGGTCGACGGCGTCGTCCGTGCATTCGAGCTCCTCGCCGCGCGGCCAGAGGTCGACCCGGATCGCGTCGGGATCGTCGGGTTCAGCGTCGGCGGCTCGCTCGCCCTGCTGGCCGCCACGGACCCGCGCATCGCCGACGAGGTGCAGTGGGTGAATGCCTTCGGCGCCTTCGCCGATGCCTCAACGTACCTGGCGGCGGTCTCGGCGCACGCCTACCGCACCGGCGAGGGCGAGGAGGTCGCATGGACGCCGTCAGAGCTGGCGCGCGAGATCTACCTGGGCTTCATGCTCGACCAGGTCACGGACACCGACGACCGCCGGGCGCTGGAGGATGCCCTCGGCGACGCCGTGCTGGCCGCGGAGCGGCCGCCGCCGGACCGGGAGCTGCGCGATTCGCTCGAGACGTACGCCGCGCGCACGATCCACGACCTGCTGACGGCCGCATCGCTGGCCGATGCGGAACGCGCCATCGCGGCGCTCCCGGCGCCGAGTCTTGCCTTCATCGACGCGATCTCGCCCGCGCGCCACGCCGCCGGCCTGCGTGCCGAGACGCACCTGATGCACGAGACGGAGGATCACCACGTGCCGTTCGTCGAGTCGCGGGCGCTCGCATCGGTCTATGGCGACGCCGGATTGCTGCGCTCGCACACCGAGTTCCGCCTCTTCGACCACGTGCAGCCTGACGACATCGACTTCGTGGCCGCGGCGCCAGAGCTCGTGAAGCTGCTGCTCCACGTGCGGACGCTGCTGGAGGAGACGCTCTAGGGCGTGGTCGAGGTGAAGATGGCCAGGGAGCCGAAGATCAGCAGCACTCCGATCGCCACGATCACGAGCCGCGCGATCCACGGGTTCGAGCGGCGCGGCATCGGCTGGTAGGGGCGCCCGCGCTTGCGCTGGGATCGGCTCATGCTGCGCTCCAGGTGCGGCGGAAGAGGAACGGCGTCGTCAGCGCCTCCCGGCTGGAGACCGATCGTAGCTGCTTGCGGGTCCGCTTCAGCAGCTTGCCGTGATACGTGCCGTCGCCGTACGGCTCGAGCAGACGAGCCACGTCCCACTCGCGCACGCCGGCAACCGCCGTCTCCGGCAGCCATCGGTCGAGGATGGCCTTCGCCTCGTCGATCGCCACGAAGCGCCGGTTGCGTCCCGCATTGTCGAGCGTGACGAGTGCGTTCTCGAAGCTCGCGTCCAGGTCCTCGACCAGCGTCGTCAGCCGCTCCATCGTGCCCGGCATCCGCTCCGGCTTGAAGAGGCCGGTCAGGAGCGTGCGGCGCTCGACGTCGCCGAGACCCTCGAGCAGCGGCCGAAGGGCGGGGACGCCGGCCTCCGGATCGGCGGCGGGCACGTCGTAGTCGTAGAGGCGAACCATCATCGGTCGGCGAATGCTAGACCGATGCACGACGCGGCGCATGCAACACCCGGGGCATCCCGCAGGGCTGACCGGGGCCGCGGGTACAATCGGGCCCAGATGCGCCGCAAGGCTCGCATCGTCCATCGCTCGCACTGAGGGACAGCCCGACATGCTGCTCGAAGGCAAGAAGCTGCTCATCACCGGCGTCCTGACGGACGACAGCATCGCCTTCTCCGTGGCGCGGGTGGCCCAGGAGGCCGGCGCCGAGGTCCTGCTGACGAACGTCGGCAAGGGGGTGCGGCTCACCGAGAAGGTGGCGAAGAAGCTGCCGACCACGCCGGACGTCATGCAGATGGACGTCAACGCCCCCGACGACGTCAGCACGATCTCCGACGAGCTGATGCGCCGGTGGGGTCGCGTCGACGGCGTCCTCCACGGGATCGCCTTCGCGCCGCAGGACGCGCTGGGCGGCAACTTCCTGACCGCGCCGTGGGAGAGCGTCGCGATCGCGCTGCAGACCTCGGCCTACTCGCTGAAGGCGCTGTCCGCCGGCCTCCTCGAGCCCCTGAAGGTCGCCGGGGCCGATGGCGGCGCATCGGTCGTGTCGCTCACCTTCGACGGTCGCTTCGCCTGGCCGATCTACGACTGGATGGGCGTGGCCAAGGCCGGCCTCGAGGCGACCACCCGCTACCTGGCGCGCGACCTTGGTCCCTTCGGCATCCGGGTCAACACCGTCTCGGCCGGACCGATCCGCACGATGGCCGGCAAGAGCATCCCCGGCTTCGACGCCATCGCCGGCACCTGGGCCGAGCGCGCGCCGCTGGACTGGTCGCTGACCGATGCGACCCCGGTGGGACAGATGTGCGCCTTCCTGATGAGCGACTGGGCGCCGATGACGACCGGCGAGATGATCCACGTCGACGGCGGCTATCACGCGATGGGTGCCCCCGTCCGGTGACCGACCCGACCGGCCTGGGCGTCGGCCACCACTTCGACGCCTGGGCGCCGTCCTACGACACCCAGATCCGCGAGATGGTCCCGCGCTACGAGGAGATCCACGACACCCTGCTCGCGCTCCTCGCCCTGAAGCCCCCGGAGCGCTTCCTGGACCTCGGCTCGGGCACCGGCTACACGCTGCGACGCGTGCTCGAGGCGTTCCCGTCGGCGCGTGCGGTCGGCCTCGACGTTTCGAACGAGATGCTCGACCGGGGTCGAGAGAAGCTCACCGGGCTCGAGTCGCGGGTCGACCTGCGGCTGAGCGACATCGCGCGGCCCGAGCTGGACGGCACCTACGACGCGATCGTCAGCATCCTCGCCGTCCACCACCTCTACCCCGACGAGAAGCGGCACCTCTTCAGCCGCATCTGGGAGCACATCGAGCCGGGCGGCGTCTTCCTCCTCGCCGACTACTTCCGCCCGGCCATGGACCGCCTCTCCGAGCTCTACGACCTGCCCGACGAGCCGGACCCGCACGAGATCGAGCACGACCACCCCGATACCGCCGCGGAGCACCTGACGTGGCTGACCGCGGCGGGATTCGCGGCCGTCGACGTGGTCTGGAAGTACGACGACGTCGGCGTGCTGGTGGCGTGGCGCGAGGAACGCTAGGCGCGCGCCTCCAGGTCGAGCAGTAGCCGCTTCGCGTCCAGCCCACCGCCGTACCCGCCGAGGCCTCCGCCCGCCGCCACCACGCGGTGGCAGGGCACGATGACGGCCAGCCGGTTCGAGCCGTTGGCGCGGCCGATGGCGCGGTACGCGCCACCGGCATCGACCCGCGCGGCGAGCTCGCGGTAGCTGATCGTCTCGCCGTACGGGATGCGGCGCAGCTCGGCCCAGACCCGTTCCTGGAAGGCGCTGCCCGGCATCTCGATCGGCAGGTCGAAGTCGTCGCGCGTGCCGGCGAAGTACTCGTGCAGCTGCGTCTCGAGCCGGTCGAGCAACGGCGAGTCGCCGTAGCCGGTCGGCCCGATCCGGCGACGGACGGATGCCAGCTGAGCCGCCATCATCGGACGCTCGCTGAAGTCGCAGAGCACGACCGCGCTCTCGGTGGCGCCGATCGTCATCCGTCCGACCGGTGTCTCGACGTCGCGGAGGGTCACCGGCGTCGACGACTCCGGCTGGCAGCGCAGGCAGGCGCGGTAGCCGGCGGTGCGCGCGGCGGAGGCATCGGCCAGGTATTCGACGTTGCGCGGCAGCGGCTTGCGGACGCGGCACGACGGGCGGCAGAAAATTCCGGTCGTGCAAACGGCGGCAACGAACCGGCCGTCCCACGCGGGGTCCGAGGCGTAGAAGGCGCGTTCCATCTCGTTCGTCATGCGTGTGAAACGCGCGGTTTCGGGGAACCGTGAGTCTGGGTCAGGCGTTGCCCGGCTGCGACTGGCGCAGCATGAGGTTGACGGTGAACGGGCTGCTGCCGAGGATCTGGTCGCCCGCGCGGACCTCGATCCGATGCCGCCCGATCTCCTCGAGCCGCATCCCCTTCAACTCGGCGACGATGTTCGCGCTGGTGGCGTTCGCCGGCACCTCGATCCGAAGCCGCGGTGCCTGCTGGAGCGATGGCTTGCCGCTCGGCGCGATGACCTGAATCGTCAGCTCGTGCGGTCCGGGCGAGGCCTCGAGGATGGCGACGATGAAGCATCGGCCGTGGGCGGCCGGCAGGCGGGCGACGTTGATCTGGCTGAAGACGCCGACCGCGCTGATCTTGCCGTCCTGTGCGGTCAGCGCGTAGTCGCAGAGCAGCAGGGTGTGGAGGGTGACATCGGCCATGGCGTGAAGTCTACGGCGTGTCGAAGGCCAGGCCGATGCCGACCTCGGCCAGCTCGACGAGCGGCAGCCCCTCGGGGTTCGCGCGTGGCACCCAGGCGCAGGCGTCCGACGAGCCGTCCACCTCGACGCGCAACTCGCCGCCGGTGATCCGCACCCGGTAAAGGATGCGGATCGCGTGGAAGTCGGTGGGGACACCGTCGCCGGGGAGGACGACGTTGCCGGCCCACGAGTCGACGCCGGCCAGGTCGACGACCTCGCCGCTCAGCCCGGTTTCCTCGGTCAGCTCGCGCAATGCCGCGTCGCGCGGATGCTCGCCGAAGTCGATCCCGCCGCCGGGGAGCGTCCACATCCCGTCAGACGACGAGGTCGCGCCCTGGGCGATGCGGCTCAGAAGGATCGCGTCGCCATCGGTGCACAGCGCGTAGGCAGCGAAGCGGGTGACGCGCCGCGCCTCGTCGGTCACTTCGCGGCGTAGGTATCGGCGCCGAGGAGGTGAATGCTGACGTACGGCTCGTCGCCGATGACCGCCGAGTCATGGCCCGGGCCGATCTCGAAGAGGTCGCCGGGGCCGACTTCGAGGACCCGGCCGTCGTCCATCTCGATCCGGTTGCGCCCGGAGACGACGAGGCCGATGTGCGCCACCTCGCAGCTGCGCTTGCCCTGCGACGCCCCAACGTGCTCGGACCAGCGCCAGCCGGGCTCGTACTCGGCGCGCCCGACGGTCATGCCGCCGACCTGGACGAGGTCGAATCGGCCGAGTGGGAACTCGCGGTGCTCGTCGGGGTCGTCGAAGCGGCGAACGCCGGCGGCGGACTCGGGCATCGGTCAGTCATCTCCGTCGTGGATGTACAGGTCCGGGTCGATGAGCCAGGCGATCTCGCCGCCGCCGGGCTCCGGGATGCCGTAGAACTCGAGGCAGACCAGGCCGCCCTTGCGCATCCGCACCGATGCGGCGCCGCTCAGCTCCGCGACCGTGGCGGAGAGGTCGGGCTCGTGGCCGACGAACATCACGCGCCGCGCGTCGGGATGGGCGGCCATCGCGCGCGCCATGTCGCCCCAATCCGCGCCGGGACGGAGCCGATCGTCGACCATGGGCTCGCCGCCGACGGCCTCGCAGAAGAGCTCGGCGGTCTGGAGCGCCCGCGCCAGCGGGCTGGTGAGGACGACCTCCGGCCGCAGGTTGAGGCGCCGCCACAGCGGTGCCGCCGCGCGCAGTGCCTTGACGCCGGTATCGGTCAGCTCGCGGGCTTCGTCGTGCGTTGCCCGCGGCGACCCGGCCTTGCCGTGGCGCAGGAAGTAGAGGATCACGCGACGGGGTTGCCGTCGGGGTCCCCGCCGCGGGACCCGCGGTGCCCGGCCGCGACCCCCCGGGTGTGGCCGGTGCGCTGGACGAGGACCCGGCCGGAGCTCGTCGTTCCCGACTTCGGGAAGGTGATCGAGAGGACGCCGTTGCCGTAGGTCACGTTCGCGCGCATCGCGTCGACGGCGCACGGCAGCTCGATCGTCCGCTCGTACGGCCCGTACGACCACTCGCGCTGCAGGTACCGGATCCGGTCCTGCCCCTCGCCGTGCATGCGCGAGCGAAGGGTCAGCCGGCCGTCGTCGAGGACGTCGATGCTGATGTCCTCGGGCGCAACCCCGGGCATCGGTGCCACCACCATCAGCTCGCGGTCGTTCTCGAAGAGGTTGATGGGGACGGCGATCGGATCGGTCATTGGGCAGGTCTCCTGGCGTCATCGTAGCCTCCGTGTCGAATCCGGCCGATGCCGGACGTCGAGGATGTCAGGAACGACCACATGCGAACGAGGAGGAACCCCGTGTGAAGTACGCACTCCTGTTGAACGGCGCCGAGAGCGAGTGGGATGCCCTTGGCGACGATGCCCAGGCAGCCGCCATGGGCGACTACTACTCGGTCACCGAGGCGATGAAGGACGCCGGCGTCTACCTCGGCGGCGAGGCGCTCACGCCCTCCGCCACGGCGAAGACGCTGCGGATCCGGGATGGCAAGCGGATGGTGACCGATGGGCCGTTCATCGAGTCGAAGGAGCTGCTCGGCGGCTTCTACCTCATCGACTGCGCGTCCATCGACGAGGCGCTCGACTGGGCCGCGCGGCTCCCGGACGCGGCGATCGGCAGCATCGAGATTCGTCCGATTCTCGACGTGGACGAGCTCATGGCCGAAGGCGCCGCCGCGGCCGATGGTTGAGCACGCCCTTGCCTCATCCTAGAGTTGCGCCGTGGAACGATCGAAGACGAGACCCGACGAGCACATCGCGTCGCTGCCCGACGCCGTGCGCGAGGACATCGCGACCCTCGACGCCGTCATCAGCGAGGTGATGGCCGGAGAGGAGCGCGTGCTCTGGGAGGGGCAGTTCTGGGGCGGGAGCGAGCAGCGGATCATTGGCTACGGGGCGTATCGGTACAAGGGCCGCAGCGGCGCCGAGGGCGAGTGGTTCGTCATCGGCCTCGCCGTGCAGAAGAACTACCTGAGCCTCTACGTCAGCGGCGCCGAAGATGGCGTGTCGCTTGCCAAGCTGTACGCGCCTCGGCTCGGCAAAGTGAAGGCGGGGAGCGCGAACCTGCAGTTCAAGCGGGCGGCGGATCTCGACCTGGAAGAACTTCGCGAGATGGTCGCGAAGGCACGGGACCTCATGCGACCGACCTGAGTTCGGCTCGAATTGAGATGAGAGCCGCACTAACCGCGCAAGTCGGGTCCATCCAGGGCGTGGTGCAGGCTGAGAGCCGCAGCACGCCCTCTTCGGACCCAACACCGGAGCGTAGTGCGGCTGTGGCCGGAATCCGCACTGTTCCGCGGTTCCCCAAGAAGCGTCTTCACTACCGATCAGTCCGGGAACGCCTCCGGGCCGCGCTCGCTGAGCTCGCGCGCGTGCTCCGCGCCGTCCTCCGGCGGGATCCACGAGTACGGGTAGCGATCGTCCTCCATCTCCGACGCCTGGCGGGTCAGGTGCAGCGGGTGGAACGTGTCGATCATCACCGCCAGCTCCTCGGTCGCCTCCTTGCCGATCGACGCCTCGACGGACCCCGGATGCGGCCCGTGCGGGATGCCCGCCGGATGAATGGTGAAGGACGAAATGTCCACGCCGCGGCGCGACATGAAGTTGCCGGCGACGTAGTAGATGACCTCGTCCGAATTGATGTTCGAATGGTTGTACGGCGCCGGGATGGCGAGCGGGTGGTAGTCGAACTTGCGCGGCACGAACGAGCAGATCACGTAGTTGCGCGGCTGGAAGGTCAGGTGCACCGGCGGGGGCTGGTGGACGCGCCCGGTGATCGGCTCGAAGTCGCCGATGTTGAAGGCGAACGGCCACAGGTGCCCGTCCCAGCCCACGAGGTCGAACGGGTGATGCCGGTAGTGGTAGGCCGTGATCCGTCCGCGGGTCTTGACCTCGATCACGAAGTCGCCCGATTCCAGGCTCGCCGGCATCTCGGCAGGCGGTCGGATGTCGCGCTCGCAGTACGGGGAATGCTCGAGCAGCTGCCCGAAGTCGTTCCGGTAGCGCTTCGGCGGCACGATTGCCGAGGGCGATTCCACCCACAGCATGCGTTGGTCGCCCGATGACGGCCGCAGGCGGTACGTCGTGCCGATCGGCAGAACGAGATAGTCGCCCGGGCCGTAGTCGATCGGTCCGAAGATCGTCTCCAGCGTCCCCGTCCCGGTGTGGACGAAGTACATCTCGTCCGCTTCGCCGTTGCGGTAGTACCGCTCCATCGGCTGCGCGGGTAGCACGACGCCGAAGGTGACGTCCGCGTTGTAGAACAACGGCACGCGGCCGGTGATCCCGTCCCCGCTCGGCGCCAGGTCCTTCGTGTTTACCAGCCGATGCCGATGCGCCCCGGCGGCCTCATCGGCCGATTGTTCGAGCGCGACGTCGCGGACCTTCTCCATCTCGTGGGTCTGCGTCGGCGGCGTGTGGTGGTAGAGGAGGCTGGCCCGTCCGCTGAAGCCCTCGATTCCGAACAGCTCCTCGGCGAACAGGCCTCCGTCCGGCTTGCGGAACTGGGTGTGGCGCTTGTGCGGCACCTCGCCGCGCTGGAGGTAGAACATCGGGTGCATGATAGGGCGCGTGGTGATCGATCCGGGGACGGAGGTCGGCGGCAGGGTTGCCGCGCGCTTGCGCGACGAACAGGTCGCGTGGCTGGTGACGGTGGCGCCCGGCGGCACGCCGGTGCCGACGCCCGTCTGGTTCTGGTGGGACGGCGAGACGCTGCTCGTCTACTCGCAGCCCGGTAAGCCGAAGCTGCGGCACATCGCGTCGAACCCGCGCGTGGCGATCGCCATGCGCACGGACGAGCAGGGCGACGACCTCGCCGTCATCACCGCCGATGCCATGGTCGACGAGTCGGCGCCGGCCGCCTTCGAGCTGCCGGAGTACATCGAGAAGTACCGCGACGCAATCGCGCGCCTGGGCTCGAACCCCGAGGAGTTCTCCGGCGCCTACTCGGTGCCGATCCGGATCCGGCCGACGAAGCTGCGTGCCTGGTGATGCCCGACCAAAGGCCAGGCGTCAGGCCGGCGCGGCGAGCAGCTCGTCCACCGCGCGAAGCACGTCGGCGAGCCCGAAGGGCTTGACCAGCCAGGCGTCGGCCTGGAGCTCGTCCGCCGCCGACTCCACGGCATGGGCGGCCGAGAGGAGCAGGATCTTCGGCGGCCGCGCCTCCACGACGTCGCGCTGAGCCTCGCGGAACGCGAATCCGTCCATCTTCGGCATCATCAGGTCCAGGAGGATGAGATCGGGCGCCCAGACCTGGAGGGCATCGAGCGCGGCCTCGCCATCGGCGGCGACGCGGACGTCGTGGCCGTCGTCGGCGAGCACCTCGGCCAGCGTCTCGCGCAGGCTCTCGTCGTCCTCGACCACGAGGATCCGCCCCCGCACCGTCACGCCGTCACGGCGTGCGGCAGTCGCACGGTGAACGTTGCGCCAGGCCCGTCGGTCCGCTGCGCCGCGGTGATGCTGCCGCCGTGGCGGGCAACGATCTGCTGGGTGATGTGCAGCCCGAGCCCCATCCCGGACACGTGCTCGACTTCGTCGCCCCGCCCGAATGCCTCGAACATCCGCTGGGCGGTGACGTCGCTGATGCCCATCCCGCGGTCGGCGACGGTGAGCTCGACGGCGTCGGGGACGTCGACGATCGAGATGTCGACCTCCGCGGGCTCCTCGGAGTACTTGAGCGCGTTGTCGATGAGGTTGGTCAGCACCTGGTCGACGCGCGAGGCATCGGCCTCGACCATGGCCTCCGGCGGGGCGGTCAGACGGATCCGAGCTACCGGTGTCCGCATCGGTGAAGCGTTCGATCACGTCGGTCGTCACGGCGACGAGATCGGTGGGAGCGAGGTGGATGGGGAGGACGCCGGCGGTGAGGCGCGAGATGTCGAGCAGCTCGGCGACGAGGGCACCGAGGCGCTCGGAAGCGGTGTGAATCCGGCCCAGGCCGGCCTCCAGCCGGACCTCGTCGAGGCGTCCGGAGTCCTTCACGTGCTGGAGGGACTCGGCGGAGAGGCGGAGGCTGGCGATCGGCGTCTTGAGTTCATGTGAGGCGATGCTCAGGAAGCGGTCGCGCGCCCGGAGCGCCTCCTCGGCAGCCGCCCTGGCGCGCCGCTCGGCGAGCAGCTCGGCCTGGCGCTCTTCCGACGCTCGTCGCTCGGTGAGGTCCCGCGTGATCTTGGCGTAGGCATACGGCGCGCCGGCGTCGTCCCGCAGCGCAGTGACGATGACGTCCGCCCAGAACCACGAGCCGTCCTTGCGAACGCGCCAGCCCTCGTCCTCGAACCGGCCATGCTCGGCGGCCCAGCCGAGCAGGCTCATCGGCCTCCCGGCGTCCCGCTCATCCGGCGTGTAGAACAGCGAGAAGTGCTTGCCGACGATTTCGTCTGCCGTATAGCCCTTGATGCGCTGGGCGCCGCGATTCCACGTGAGCACCCGGCCCTCGGTCGAGAGCAGGAAGATCGCGTAGTCCTGGACGGCGTCGACGAGCATCCTGAAGGCAACCTCCCCGCGCAGGAGCGGCTCGTGCGCGGCGAGCTCCTCGCGTGCCACGTCGTTCGGCATCGTCATGTCGGCTTGGTCGCTTTCCGGGCGGGCCCTTACGCTCGCTTCAGCGATATTCGTGCCAGCCCGCAGGCGGATGCCCGCCCTTGCCGGATCAGCCCAGCGAATCGAGTTGGTCGGCGTGTTCCTCGAGATGGTTTGCGATGAAGGTCTCGAAGATCTGCTGAACGGTCATCTCGCCGCGCGTCGGGTGCACGCCGCTGAGGGTCCAGGCCTCCGGCGGAAGCGCGCGGGCGGCATCGGTCACCTCGGCCAGCGAGGTGCGGACGCGGTCGAGCAGGGCGGCCGGATCGGTGTTGCGGTCGCGCTCGATGGCCGCGATGCGACCCGTGTCGGTCTTCACGCGGCCGAACGGGACGGGCTCGTTCGTCGGCAGCGCCACCACCCGCTGGGCCTGCGCCAGCCAGTAGGCCGGGAACTCGGCGAGGTGTGCCCAGACCTGACCGGCCTCCCAGCGCTCCTCGCCGCCCGGATCGGGATCGGTGAGGCCGGGCGGCAGCGGCCGCGAGGCGTGCTCGGAGAGGCGCCTCTCGGCATCGGAGAGCCGCGAGATCAGGGCGTCGACGGCATCCGTCATCGCGTCGCTCGATGCACGACCGATGCCGTCAGCTCGCCGAGGCGCTCGATCGCGAGCGTGACGACGTCGCCCGGCTCGAGGTAGCGCCCGAGGATCTCGTCGCGGATCTCGAGCAGGCAGCCCGTGCCGACCGTGCCCGAGCCCAACAGGTCGCCGGGCCGCAGCCGAACGTCGGCGGAGGCACGCTCGACCATCTGGCCGAAGCTGAAGTGGGCGGACGACCACGTGCCGCGCGACAGCTCGGTGCCGTTGACGGTCGCCGTCATCGCCAGGTCGTAGCCCGTGCCGCTCCGCGCATCGGCCAGCTCGTCCGGCGTGACCAGCCATGGACCGATCGACGAGGCGAAGTCCTTGCCCTTGGCCGGGCCGAGCCGGACGGTCGTCTCCTCGCGCTGGAGGTCGCGGGCGCTCCAGTCGTTGAGGATCGTGTAGCCGGCGATCGCCTCCTCGCCGCGCGCGGCGTCGAGATCCTGGACCGGCGTGTCGACGAGTGCGGCGACCTCGAGCTCGTAGTCGAGCTCGGCGCTCCCCCTCGGCGCCCAGACCGGGTCGCCGGGTCCGCGGATCTCGGAGACGTTGCTGAAGTAGAAGATCGGGAGGCGATACCACGCTTCGGGGATCTCCATGTCGCGCCGCTTCCACATCGTGCCGACGTGCCGCTCGAAGGCGTAGAAATCGCGGAAGGTCGGCGGCTGGAGAATTGGCGGACCGAACGCCAGGGCCGATGCGTCCATCGGCTCGTCCCCTTCGCCCTCCAGCAGGTCGGCCAGCGCGTCGACCCGCATCCCGGCGGCGAGGTGCGCGTCGAGGGTCGTGATCGGCTGCCGGAAGAGGCTGGAGTTGTGCGCGCGCGACGGCTCACGGGCGACGAGCGACCGCCGCGCCTCCTCGAGGTCGAGCCAGCGCGTGCCGTCGGCGTCGAGCGCCGCGGCCAGGCGCCAGGGAGTGCCTGCGGGGGCGGTGCGTTCGCGGACGTGAGCGATCTTCATCGGTCCGGAGTCTACGGGCGCGTGTGGCTCGCCGTGGCGCTATCGTTCGCAGCCGATGCCGACCCCGCTGATCGCCTCGGACCATCACCTCGCGCACGACGGCCTGGTCGAGCTGGTGGCCGGCCAGCCCGTTCCGTGCTACGAGTCGCCGGAACGCGCGACCGTCATCCGCGAGGCCCTGCTGGCCACCGGCCACTACGCGCTCACCGCCCCGACCGAGCACGGGCCCGACCCGATCTCGGCGGTGCACACCGTCGAGCTGATCGACCTCGTCGAGCACGCCTGGACCGATGCGGTCGCCGCCGGCCGAGATCCCTCCCGCCCGCTGCTGCCCGATACGTTCCTGCTCGGCGCCTACGCCGAGGGGATGTCGCTGGAGCGGCTGCCGGTCGGACGCCACGATCGGCTCGGCGCGTTCTGCTTCGACACCGCCACGCCGATCGTCGAGGGCACCGCGGCGGCGGCGCACGCCGCGGTCGACATCGCGCTGACCGCCCTGGACCTCGTCCTGGCGGGCGAGCCGCTCGCCTACGGGCTGTGCCGGCCGCCGGGGCACCATGCCGGCCGCGGCCTGATCGGCGGCTACTGCTTCTTCAACAACGCGGCGATCGTCGCGGAGTCGGTGCTCGCGCGCGGCGCGCAGCGCGTGGCCATCCTCGACGTCGACTTCCACCACGGCAACGGCACCCAGCAGATCTTCTGGGAGCGCGGCGACGTGCTGTACGTCAGCCTGCACGGCGACCCGGCCGGCATCTACCCGTACTACAGCGGGTACGCCGTCGAGAGCGGCGCCGGCGCCGGCGAGGGCACGACGCTGAACCTGCCGCTGCCGCCGGGGACCGATGGCGATGCCTATCTCGCCACCCTGGACGAGGCGCTGGACGGGATCCGCGCATTCGAACCCGACGCGCCGCTCGTCCTGTCCCTGGGGTTCGACACGTACCACGCGGACCCGATCTGCAACTTCGCGCTGCGGACCGATGACTACTCGCGCATCGGCTCTGCGATTGCGTCGCTGGGCATGCCCGTCGTGGTCATCCAGGAGGGCGGCTACGCGATCGACTCCCTCGGCGACAACGCGGTCGCCTTCGTCGGGGACATGATCGGCCGCTGAGCGCGTGCCACCACACTAGACAAGCCATGGACAAGTGATGCTAGAATGGTGTCCACATTGCACAAACACTGGACACCATGGGTCGAACCATCATTCTGCAAGAGTCAGCCTTCCGGGGCCGGATCGTCGATCTCCGCCAGCCCGACAACCGCCTGCCACAGGCGGCGACGCTCGCCCCGGCTGGTGCGTGTGGACGGCACGCGGTCGAATGGTCGCGCTCGGCGGTCGAGGAAGAACGCGCCCGATCGACGCCCTCCATCCGGAGCGGCGGCAAGCCACGCGAGCGTATCGACGCCCTCGGCGGGCGTGCGCAGGATCGGCCGCATGAGCTCCCGAAAGCCGGGAAGCGACGCCGAGAGCCCCGGCGTGTCCGCCCAGCCGGGGTGCATGGCGTTGAAGGCAATGCCCTCACCGCGCGTCCTGCGCGCCCACTCGCGCATCAGCATCACCTGCGCCCGCTTGGCCCTCGCGTAGGCGCGCGGGCCGGAGAAGGGTTCCTTCGTCCACTGAAGGTCGTCGAGCCGCAGGCTCTGCGTATACATCCCACCCGAGCTCATGGCGATGACCCGCGCGGCCGGCGTCGCGCGCAGCAGGGGGAGCAGCCCGGCCTCGAGAGCGAACGGCCCGACAACCATGAGCGCGAGCGTGGCCTCGATCCCGTCGGGGCCGATGGTCCATTCGGGAAAGATGGCACCGGCGTTGTCGACCAGGACGTCGATGCGCGACTCGGATGCCGTGATTGTCGCGACCGCGTCGCGCACCGATGCCAACGACCCCAGGTCCGCGACGACGGTCGGAAACCGGTCTTCGCCATGGCGCTCGAGGAGCGTGTCCCGCACCACGGCCAGCCGTTGCGGGCTACGGCCGACGAGTACGACGCGCGCCCCGAGCGCGGCGAGGTCGTCGGCCGCCTGCCTGCCGAGTCCGGAGGTCGGTCCCGTGAGGACCACCGTCCTGTTCGACAGCGCTCCAGGGGCCGGATCCTTCCAACCGTGGAGGCGGCGCCGAGCGGCGATGCCGAGGCCCGTGAAGCTGCCGACCACCGTGACCTCGAGCGCGTCGTCGAGCACATCGCGCCAGCCCATCGCCATCTCGACCTCCCTCTCCCGTCGCCGCACGTGCACATGCACATTTGGACCCAAACCGTATTGAGACTGACATGACTCGTCTGAACGAACGCATCACGACCACACTCCCGATCGAGGACGCCTTCGACTACCTTGCCGATTTCGTCAACTCCGCCGAATGGGACCCCGGCGTTGCCACCGCCGAACGCATCGGTTCGGACGAAGCAGGGGTCGGCGTGCGCTATCGGCTCGGCATTCGTCGCGGCGATGCGGTCGTGCCGATGGAGTACCGGATCGTGGCGTTCGAGCCGCCGCGCCGGGTGGTGCTCGAGGGCTCCGGCTCGGGTGTGTCGGCCACCGACGAGATCAGCTTCGAGCGTGACGACGCCGGAACGATCGTCGAGTACACCGCCGACATTCGCCTGAACGGCCTGCGCCGGCTGGCCGAACCTTTTTTGGGGGGCACGTTCCGGCGCATCGCCGCGGACGCGTCTGACGGCATTCGCCGAACGCTCGCCGCCCGGGCCGCGGCTCACGCCCAGGCGCCCCGTGGAGATGCGGCATGAAAGTCGCCATCGTCGGCTCCGGGATCAGCGGGCTGACCGCCGCCCACGCGCTCCATCGAGATGGGCACCACATTCGATTGTTCGAGGGTGAGCGTGTGCCGGGGGGTCACGTCGACACGGTCGAGGTCGAGACAGCGGACGGAGCGCTCGCGGTCGACGTCGGCTTCATCGTCTTCAACGAACGAACCTACCCGCAGTTTGTGGGCCTGCTGGCCGACCTGGGGGTCGGGTCACAGCCCAGTGACATGTCGCTCGGCGGCACCTGCCGAGCCTGCGACCTCGAGTGGAGCACGCGCGGGGTGCGCGGATTCTTCGCGCCCCCGACCTCGATCGTGCGTCCCGCGCACTGGGGCATGCTCAACGACATCCTTCGCTTCTACCGCGACGCCCGCGCGCGTCTCGACGCACCTCCATCGATTGAACGCACGACGCTGTCGGAGTTCCTCGGCGAGCGCGGGTACGGCGTCGCGTTCCGCAGCCACTTCATCCTCCCGCTGACGTCGGCCGTGTGGTCGACGGCGGCGAGGCAGATCGGTGACTTCCCCGTCGACTATCTCCTGCGCTTCCTGGACCACCACGGTCTCATCGGCTACGGCAACGCCTTCCGTTGGCGGACGGTCACGGGGGGATCGATGCGTTACGTCGAGCGTATCCTCGAGCGGCTGCCTGCCGACGCCGTTCGATCCGGCGACAGGGTCGTGGACGTCCGGCGCGGCCAACACGGTGCCATCGTGCGCACCGCCGCGGGCTGGGAAGAGCGGTTCGACGCCGTCGTGCTCGCAACGCACGCCGACGATGCCCTGAGCCTGCTCCACGACGCGGATGGGCGGGAGCGCACGGCGCTGGGCGGCTTCGACTACACGACCAACGACGTGGTGCTCCATACCGACGCCACGCTCCTGCCGAGGCGGTTGGCGGCGCGCGCCTCCTGGAACGTGGACCAGGTAGACTGCCGGCGGCCGGGCGAGGTCCTCGCGATGACCTACCACATGAACCGATTGCAGGGCCTGCGGGGGACAACCGAGTACTGCACGTCGGTCAACCCCGACCGTGGGCGGCTCGACCCGAACCGGATCATCGCCGAGCGAACGATGCGGCACCCGCTCTACACGTTCCGAACGCTCGACGCCCAGGCCAGGCTTCGAGAGCTCCAGGGCTGGCGGGCGACGTACTACGCCGGGGCGCATCTCGGCTACGGATTCCACGAGGACGGCTGTCGCTCGGGCTTCGAGGCGGCGGAGCGGGTGCGCGCGGCGGAAGTGGAGCTGGCGGCATGAGATCGCATCTCCTCGAGGGGATCGTCCGCCATCGGCGTGCGGGGCCCGTCAAGTACGAGCTTGAGCACGGCGTCTTCTACGTGGCGCTCGACCTCGACGAGCTCGGCGAGGTCCCACGCCGCGTGCGGCTCATTGGGCGCAATCGCGCGAACGCGCTGGCCTTTCGCGACGCGGACCATTTCGTCCCGCCCGCGGTCGACCTGCGCGCGTCGGTCCTGGCGCACCTTCGGGCCGAGGGAGCGGAGCCCGATGGCTGGCGAATCACACTCGTCACCAACCTGCGGGTGTTCGGCTACGTCTTCAACCCGGCGTCCTTCTATCTCTGCCGAGACCCCGGCGGAGCACTGCGGATTGTGATCGTCGAGGTCCACAACACCCACGGCGAGCGCCATCTCTACACGCTGCGGCCCCAGAGAGATGGCACAACATTCGTGGCGTCCATGGACAAGGCCTTCTACGTGTCGCCGTTCATCGACCCGGTGGGCTCGTACACAGTGCGCGTTCGCGACGAGGTCGACCGCCTGCGCATCACGATCAACGAGTCGAAGAACGGCGCGCTTCAGCTCCATGCCAGCCTGGATCTCGCGCGTCGACGCTTGAGTTCGCGCATGGTGGCGAGCATGCTGCTGCGGTACCCGCTGGTGACGCACAAGACGACTGCGATGATCCACGTACACGCCCTGCGGCTGTGGCGGCACGGTGCTGCCTTCCATCGCCACCGGAGTGCGGTCTCGTGACTTCGGTCCTGCCGCTCGGTCGCATGCGTGCCGTCGCCACACCGATCCTGACGCGCGTCGCCGAGCGCGTCGTCCTCGCGTCAGCGTCGCGCATCCGCGGCGGACGGCTGGACGTGACCCTGCCCGACGGAGCGCACCGGACGTTCGGTGACCTCGACGCGACCGAGCGCGGCCGGATCGTCGTTCACGACTCCGAGGCGTTCCTTCGTCTGCTGATCGGCGGTGAGACCGGCCTCGGCGAGGCGTATGTCGACGGGTTGTGGTCGAGCCCGGACCTGGCAGCAGCCATCCGCGTCGGCGCCCGAAACCGCGAGGCGCTCTCGCTTTCGACGGGCCCGTTGCGGGCGCCCGTGCAGCTGCGCCGGACCGTCGCCCATCGGCTGCGCCGCAACACGCGCGACGGAGCGCGGCGCAACATCGCCGCCCACTACGATCTGGGGAACGACTTCTATCGGCTCTGGCTGGACGAGACGATGACCTACTCGAGCGCCGTCTTCGCCGCACCGGACCAGTCCCTTGCCGAGGCGCAGCGCAACAAGTACCGGCTGGTGGCTGAGGGTGCCGCCCTGCGAGAGGGGATGCACGTGCTTGAGATCGGGTCCGGTTGGGGCGGCTTCGCGATGTACGCCGCCGGCGAGCTCGGGTGCCGGGTGACCTCGATCACGATCTCGCGCGAGCAGCACGATCTCGCTCGTGAGCGCGTGCGAGCCGCCGGGCTTGAGCGCCTCGTGGACATCCAGCTTCGCGACTACCGAGACATTGAAGGGACGTATGACGCCGTCGTCTCGATCGAGATGTTCGAGGCGGTCGGCGCACAGTACTTCGAGACATTCTTCCGCGCCTGTAGCGCGGCCTTGGCGCCCGGCGGCCGCTTGAGCCTGCAGACCATCACCGTTCCCGATGTCGGCTATCGGCGCCAGGTGACCGGAGCCAACTGGATCCAAACGTACATCTTTCCCGGTGGCTTGCTGCCGTCACTTGCGGCCATCGAACGCTCGCTCCACGGCAGCGGCCTGGTGGTGACGGGCGTCCGGGACATCGCCGAGCACTACGTCCGGACGTTGCGCACCTGGCGCAGCACCTTCCTCGCGCGGCGCAGTGAGGCGCTCGCGATGGGATTCGACGAGCGGTTCATCCGGACCTGGGAGTACTACCTCGCCATCAGCGAAGCAGGCTTCGCGACCGGCGTCACGCAGGACCTCCAGGTCACCCTGGAGAAGCGGCTCCCCACTGCGGCCTAGCCGCCCGCGGAGCCACCGGTCTGCGCGAACCCCGAGTCCTGCGAGTAGATTTCTCGCGTGAAACGCATCGGCTTTCTCTCGTTCGGTCATTGGTCCGACTCGCCCTACTCGCAGGTGCGCTCCGGGTCCGACGCGCTGCTCCAGTCGATCGAGCTGGCGGTCGCTGCCGAGGAGCTCGGGGCCGATGGCGCCTACTTCCGCGTCCACCACTTCGCCCGGCAGCTCGCCTCGCCGTTCCCCCTGCTGGCCGCGGTCGGCGCGCGGACGAGCCGCATCGAGATCGGGACCGGCGTGATCGACATGCGCTACGAGAACCCGTTCTACATGGCCGAGGACGCGGGAGCGGCCGACCTCATCTCCGGCGGCCGGCTCCAGCTCGGCATCAGCCGCGGCTCGCCGGAGCAGGTGATCGAGGGCTATCGGCACTTCGGCTACGTCCCCGCCGAGGGCGAGGACGACGGTGGCATGGCCCGCCGCCACACCGCGGTATTCCTCGATCTCCTGGAGGGGCGCGGCTTCGCCGAGCCGAACCCCAGGCCGATGTTCCCGAACCCGCCCGGGCTGCTCCGGCTCGAGCCGTACTCGCCCGGCCTGCGCGAGCGCATCTGGTGGGGCGCCGCCGCCACCGCCACCGCGGTGTCCACCGCCGAGCAGGGGATGAACCTGATGAGCTCGACGCTCGTGTTCGACGAGAGCGGGGAGCCCCTGCACGTCCAGCAGCGCAGGCAGATCGATGCGTACCGCGAGGCCTGGCACGCCGCCGGCCACGCCCGCGAGCCGCGCGTCTCGGTCAGCCGCAGCATCTTCGCCATCGTCGACGACCGCGACCGCACCTACTTCGGCCGCGGCCACCAGGAGCACGACCAGATCGGCTACATCGACGAGCAGACGCGCGCAATCTTCGGCCGATCCTACGCCGCCGAGCCGGAGGCGCTCGTCCGCGAGCTAGCGCAGGACACCGCCATCGCCGCCGCCGATACGCTGCTGTTGACCGTCCCCAACCAGCTCGGCGTGGATTACAACGCACACGCCATCGAGAGCATCCTGCGCTACGTCGCGCCGGAGCTCGGCTGGCGGTGAGCGGGCGCTCGCGGCGGCCCGGCGGCCCGACAGGTGAGACGAGCTGGGAACGTGTCGCGACCTGGTACGACGGCTGGGTCGGGGACCGTGGCTCGGCCTACCACCGTGAGCTGGCCATCCCGGCCGTGCTGGACCTCCTTCAGCCAATGCGCGGCGAGGCGATCCTCGACGTCGGCGGCGGGCAGGGCGTGCTGGCGCCGTACCTCGTGGAGGCGGGCGCGCGCGTCACGGTGATCGACGCATCGGCGAAGCTGATCGCGGCCGCGAAGCGGCGGCACGGCCGGCTGCGCGACGCTCGCTTCCTCGTCGGCGACGCCCGGCGGCTGGCTGCGGTGGCCGGCCTCGAGCCGGCTGCCCACGACGCGGCGATGTTTCTCCTCTCGATCCAGGACATGGATCCGCTCGAGGACGTGGTGGCATCGGTCGAGTGGGCGCTGAAGCCGCGCTCGCGCGTCGTCCTGCTGATGACGCACCCGGCGTTCCGGCAGCCGCGCCACTCCGGCTGGGGCACCGACGACGGTCGCAAGCTGGTCTATCGGCGCATCGACGCCTACCTCGGCGAGATGGCGGTGCCGATGAAATCGCTGGGCGGCGGCCTTCCGACGCGGAGCTTCCATCGGCCGATCAGCGCCTACGTCAACGTACTCGCCGATGCCGGCTTCGCCACCGATGCGATGCTCGAGATCCCGGACCTGCCGCCGGATCGCCGCCCCGGAAAGGCCGCGCGCGGGGACGCGCGCGCGAACGCCGAGATCCCGATCTTCCTCGGACTGCGCGCCGTTCGCGGGTAACGCTCGCCGTTCGTCATTGTGCGGACACCAGCAGGCGTGCCGATTTCGGGGGAGAATGCGCCGGCCGCCCTCCCAGCTCGCAGGAACACCATGACCTCCACCCCCACCACCGGTCGACCGCCGCTCGTCAACGCCGCCGCCCTGATCGGCGTCCTGCTCCTCTTCGGAGCCATCACCTTCATCGCGGGCCTCGCCATCGGCGGATCCGGCGGCCCGGTCGCCCAGGCCGATGCGTCTGCGACTCCGCAGCCCACGGTCGTCGTGCCGTCCGAGGCGCCCGGCCCGACCCCGGTGCTCGAGACGATCACCTGCGCCGAGCCCGCCGAGGCCTTCGCGGTCCTGTGCGACGCGTACGCGCAGATCCGCGCCAGCTACGTCGACGAGATCACCGACGAGCAGCTCGTGGATGGCGCGGTGCGCGGGATGGTCGAGTACGGGCTCGAGGATCCGTACTCCGGCTACCTGCCGCCGGAGCAGTACGGCGAGGCGCTCGAGGACCTGTCCGGCGAGTTCAGCGGCATCGGCGCCGAGGTCGGCATGGAAAACCTGTCCGACCCCGCGGACCTCGAGTCGTGCACGGTCGTGACCGACAACTGCGCGATGGTCATCGTCGCGCCCCTCGATGGCTCGCCGGCCGAGGAGGCCGGCCTCCAGCCCGGCGACCAGATCCTCGCCATCGACGGCGAGTCGACCACCGGCGAGTCGGTGAGCTCGCTCGTGTACATCGTGCGCGGGGAGGCCGGGACGGACGTGACGCTCACGATCCGCCGCGACGACGAGGAGATGGACATCACGGTGACCCGGGCGGTCATCGACCTCCAGGAAGTCCGCGCGGAGCTGCTCGAGGACAGCGTCGGCTACGTCCGGCTGACGACCTTCACGGCCCGCGCGACCGACATGGTCCGCGAGGCGATCTCCGGCCTTCTCGACCAGGGCGCGACCCGCTTCGTCCTCGACCTGCGCGGCAACCCCGGCGGGTACATCGATGCGGCGCGCGGCATCGCGTCGCAGTTCATCCCGGCCGACGAGCTGCTCTTCACCGTCGAGTCCGGCGAGGAGGTCCAGGAGTGGCGCGCGGTCGACGGCCTGCTCCAATCCGACGACGTTCCGGTCGTCGTCCTCATCGACGGCGGATCGGCGTCGGCATCGGAGATCGTGGCGGCCGCCATCCAGGAGCACGGTCGCGCTCAGCTCGTCGGCGAGGCAACCTTCGGCAAGAACACGGTCCAGATCTGGAACGACCTGCCCAACGGCGGCGGGCTGCGCCTGACGACGGACCGATGGTTCACGCCCGAGCACAACTCGGTCGCGCCCGACGGCGTCCAGCCGGACGTGGAGGTCGCCGGGCCGGAGGATCCGACCTCGGACGAGGACCCGCAGCTGGACCGCGCCCTGGAGCTGCTCGGCGGCTAGAGCTCGCCGGCGAGGATCCGCAGGTACAGCTCGGGGTCGACGTTCCCGCCGCTGATCACGATGACCCGGGCGTCGTCGCCATCGCGGCGGGGAGCGGCATCGGCGAGATGGGCGGCCATCGCGACCGCGCCGGAGGGCTCGACGACCAGGCGGGCGCGGCGGGCGAGCTTGCGCATCGCTTCGGCCATGCCCGCCTCGGTGGCGGTCACGATCTCGTCCATGAAGCGCCGCAGGTGCTCGAAGGGAAGCGGGCCGAGCGAGTTCGTGCGCAGGCCATCGGCCATCGTTCGGCCGGTCTGCTCCGCGGTCCAGGTCACGAGCTCGTCGCGTTCGAGCGACTCCTTGGCGTCGGCGGCAAGGTCCGGCTCGACGCCGATGATCCGTGCCGCGGGCGCCAGCGCGCGAACGGCGGTCGACACTCCCGCTGACAGTCCGCCTCCGGAAGTCGGGATCAGCACGCTCGTCACGCCCGGCAGGTCCTCGACGATCTCCAGCCCGCACGTCCCCTGGCCGGCGATGATCGCGGGGTCGTCGTATGGCTCGACCATCACGAGGCCGCGCTCCTCGACGAGCCGCAGGGCGAGCACGTGGCGCTCCTCGGAGTCCATGCCGGTGAGCTGGATCTCGGCGCCGTCACGCTCCACGCCCTCGATCTTCACGCGCGGCGCGTCGCGCGGCATGCAGATGACGGCCCGCGCTCCAAGCAGCCGCGCGGCGCGGGCGACCGCCTGCGCGTGGTTGCCGGACGAGTAGGTGACGACGCCGCGGGCGCGCTCGGCATCGGTCAGTGAGGCGATCTTGTTGTAGGCGCCCCGCATCTTGAAGGCCCCGACGGGCTGGAGGGACTCCGGCTTCAGCCATGTCGTGTCGTCCCAGCGCAGCAGTGGCGTGCGGGTGGCGACGCCCCGGATGCGCTCCGCGGCCGCGCGGATCTCGTCGATCGACACGATGTGCGGCCCTGCCGAGGTGGTCATCGGCCGATGCTACTCGTTGCCGTCACGGGACAGGCAGCGGCTCGCATCCCGCCAGCGTGAATCCCTCGCGAACGTCCTCCGGGTCGGTTCTGAGAAGGTCCTCGCACCGGTGGCGTTCCCACGCACCCGGGGCGAACGGGTCGTCGCCCAGATTGAGGAACATCTCGACCGTGCCGTTCTCGTGGATGCGGACGTACGAGACGAGTGGGTCGCCCGTCTCCATCCGCCCGGCGGTGACGAGCTCGGCGCCGCGTCCCTCGAGGAACGCATCGAGCAGGCACTTCTGCCCTGCCTCCGCTTCAGGGCTGTCGACGTCGACGACGCCGGCGGAGCATGCAGGCAGCGGCTGGCGGTTGGTGACCCAGTCGGGCACGCCTGACGGAAGGATGCCGCAGCCGGCGAGCAGCAGGGCCACCAGCCCGGCAGCCGGGCGGCGCATCGCTCAGTAGGCCCGTGCCCAGGTGGCGGTGTCGACCCCAGGCTTGCCACAGTGGATGCAGGCGGCACTTGGATCGGCGGGCTGGAGCGGCAGGAAGCGGATGGTCGCCTTCGTCTTCGCGCTGATCTCGGCCTCGCAGGCGTCGTCGCCGCACCAGGCGCCGATCCAAAACCCACCCTTCTCCTCGACGCCGGTCGCGAAGTCCTCGAAGGAGCCGATCGTGTGCGAGTTCGCCTCGCGGAAGGCGACCGCATCGGCGAAGATCGCGCGCTGCGTCCAGGCCAGGCGATCCGCCATGCCGGATGCAACCTCACCGAGCGGGACCTCCTCCTTGTCGCCGCCCAAGCGCGAAACGAGCACCACCTTGCCGGCGGCCACGTCGCGCGGGCCGAGCTCGATCCGCACCGGCACGCCCTTGACCTCCCACTCGGCGAACTTGTAGCCGGGCCGATGCTGAACGCGGTCGTCGAGGCGGACCCGGATGCCGGCGGCAGCCAGCTCGGCGCGCAGCGGCTCCGCGACGGCAAGGACCGAGGCGCGCTCGTCGTCGGTGCGGTGGATCGGCACGATCACGACCTGCACCGGCGCGACGGCTGGCGGCAGGCGCAGGCCGGCGTCGTCGCCGTGGGCCATGATCGTGGCGCCGACCATTCGCGAGCTGAAGCCCCACGACGTTCCCCAGGCGTGCTCGAGCTCGCCATCGGCGTTCAGGAAGGTCACGTCGTAGGCGCGTCCGAAGTTCTGGCCGAGGAAGTGGCTGGTGCCGCACTGGAGGGCCTTCGTGTCGCGCATCAGGCCCTCGATGCAGTAGGTCTCATCGGCTCCGGGAAAGCGCTCGGCCGGGGTCTTGCGGCCGGTGTGGACCGGGATGGCGAGCACCTCCTCGGCGACCTGGCGGTAGACGTCGAGCATGCGCAGCGCCTCCTCGGTGGCCTCGGCCGAGGTGGCGTGGGCGGTGTGGCCCTCCTGCCACAGGAACTCGCTGGTCCGCAGGAAGAGGCGCGTCCGCATCTCCCAGCGAAGGACGTTGTTCCACTGGTTGTAGAGCAGCGGCAGGTCGCGATAGCTCTGGATCCAGCGCTTGTAGCTGTTCCAGATCAGCGCCTCGCTGGTGGGGCGGATGGCGAGCGGCTCCTCCAGCTTCTCGCCGCCGCCGTGGGTGACGACCGCGACCTGCGGCGCGAAGCCCTCGACGTGATCGGCCTCCCGCTCGAGCAGGCTCATCGGGATGAGCAGCGGGAAGTACACGTTCTCGTGGCCGGTCGCCTTGATCCGGTCGTCGAGCGCGCGCTGGGTGTGCTCCCAGATGGCGTAGCCGTGGGGCTTGATGATCATCGAGCCCTTGGCCGGGCCGTGCTCGGCCATCTCGGCCCGCTTCACGACCTCGACGTACCAGCCGGGGAAGTCGTCCTGCTGCCGTGGCAGCTTCTCGGTGCTCATTTGAGCCCCGAATCCTAGCCGATAGGAGGGCTGGGGCCGCGTCCGCCGACCGCCGGGCACGTGGCGGTCGGCGCGCGGCTCACCCGAGAGGGCGGCGGTGGGCAGCAGCCGCCACTCGATTCCATCGTGGATCACGGCGACGCGTCGCGCGATGGCCTGATGGGACCCCGGGTCACATGTCGACCGCGGGCAACGCCTGCCGCCGCGATGCGGTTTAACAGAGAGTGGACTCTGATGCAGTACTCGGCAGGACCACGGTCCTAGAGGTTGCCGCGCCGCGCCTGCTCGATCTCGATCGCCTCGAAGAGCGCCTTGAAGTTGCCGACGCCAAAGCCCCGGCTGCCGTGGCGCTCGATGATCTCGAAGAAGAAGGTCGGCCGATCCTGCACGGGGCGGGTGAAGATCTGGAGCAGGAAGCCCTCCTCGTCGCGATCGGCCTCGATGCCGAGCTCCTCGAGGGTGTCGATCGGCACGCCGACGTCGCCGACGCGGTCGGGGAGCGACTCGTAGTACGCGTGCGGCATGCCGAGGAACTCGACGCCACGCTCGCGGAGGGCGCGGACCGTGCCGACGATGTCCTCGGTGCGCAGCGCAATGTGCTGCGTGCCGGCATCGAGGTAGTAGTCGAGGAACTCCTGGATCTGGCTCTTCTTCTTGCCGGCCGCGGGCTCGTTGATCGGGAACTTGATCCGCCCGTTCCCGTTCGTCATCACCTTGCTCATCAGCGCCGAGTAGTCGGTGTGGATGACCTTGTCGTCGTAATGGATGAGCTGCGCGAAGCCCAGAACGTCGCGGTAGAAGTCGACGAACCGATTCATGTCGCCCAGCGCCACGTTGCCGACGCAGTGGTCCACCTCGAGCAGGCTCTGACCGCTCGCCGCCGGCGCCGGGTTGGTGATGCGGTGGTAGCCGGGGGCGAAGGCGCCGTGATAGTCGGACCGATCGACGAACGAGTGCACCACCTCACCGTAGGCGTGGATGGAGCTCCGGCGGAGGACGCCCTTCTTGCCCTCGAGCGTCGACGGCTCCAGGGCGGAGTGCGCGCCGCGCTTCGTCGTCTCCTCCCAGGCCGAGGTGACGTCGTCGACAGAGAAGGCGATGTCCTTGACCCCGTCGCCGTGCTTCGCCACGTGCTCGGCGATCTCGCCATCGGGCGAGATCGGTGCGGTGAAGACGAAGCGGATGTCGTTCTGGACCATCACGAAGCTGGACCGATCCCGCACGCCCGTCTCCAGCCCGGCATAGGCCACCGGCGTGAAGCCCCACAGCACGCGGTAGTAGTGCGCGGCCTGCTTCGCGTTGCCGACCCAGAACTCGACGTGGTCGATGCCGTTGAGAGGCAGGAAGTCCTGCGCCTCGGCGGCGGCGTTCGGGTTGATGATCGCGCCCGCCTGGTTGGCGGCGCCTCGCGGGAGCGTATCGGTCATGGCTCCGAGTCTACCCCGCGATACCAGCGTCGAGGGCGACCCCGATCATCCGGTCGATCGCCTGGTTGAGCTCGTCGAGCGGGAGGTAGGACTCCTCGGTCGTGACCTCATCGGACAGGACGTCGCTGACGGTCAGCGCGCAGGCGGCCTGGACGCCGGCGCGAGCCGCCAGGAAGAAGAGTGCCGAGGCCTCCATCTCGAAGGCGAGGACGCCCCGGTCCCGCCAGCGCTGGGCGTAGTCGTCATCGGTGTTGTAGAAGACGTCCACCGATGCAATGAGCCCCGTCGCGGCCGTGATACCGGCCTCTGCCGCAGCGTCGACCAGCGCTCGGGTGAGCGCGAAGTCGGCGGCCGGCGCGTACGGCTCGCCATGGAGGTACGTGGCCGTGGCGCCGTCGACCGGACACGACGCCGTGGCGATCACGAGGTCGCCAGTCTTCAGTCCCTTCGCGATCCCTCCGCAGGTCCCGATCCGGATGAGCCGTTGCGCGCCGAGGCGCAGCAGCTCCTCGACGACGATGCTCAGGCTCGGCGTGCCCATCCCGCTGGTCTGGACACTGACCGGCGTCCCGCGGTACGTCCCGGTGAAGCCGAGCAGGCCACGGTGCTCGTTCACCTGGCGGACGCTGCCCTCGTCGAATCGCTCGCTGACTCGTCGAGCGCGGTTGGGGTCGCCAGGGAGAAGCACGAGCGGCGCGTAGTCGCCCTCCTCGGCACGAAGGTGGATCTGTGGCATGCGGCGTAGCGTACAGAATGGTGTGCCACGTGCATGGGAGATGGTCGTGAGCAGAGTTCGCGGCCCGAAGTCCGACTCGGTGGACGCCACGGTCCGTGACCTCGTCCGCGCAACGGGTGGCGGGCTGCTGATCGGTCTTCCACTCCTCTTCACGATGGAGATGTGGGCTCATTCGTTCCTCCTGCCATCGTGGAAGATCGTGGTCCTGCTGGGTGTGGCGTTCGTCGTCGTCATCGGCTACAGCGCGGTGAGTGGCTTCCGGCGCGATCGGACCTGGCGCGAACTGCTGATCGATTCGGGCGAGACGATGGGAATCGCTGCGGTGGTCGCGAGCGTGGCGCTGCTGCTGCTCGGGCGGATCGGGCTCGAGACGGGCCTGCGCGATGCCGTCGGCAAGATCGCGCTCGAGATGATTCCGGTCGCCTTCGGTGTCTCCCTAGCGGCCACGCAGCTCGCCCTGCCCGAGGATGATTCCGCCGAAGACCAGGGCAGCACGGTCGGCGACGGCGGCGTCGGCGGCTTCGGGAGGCTCTTCATTGCGGCCGGCGCTGCGCTGCTCTTCGCGCTCAACGTCGCGCCCACGGAGGAGCCGATGATTCTCGGGATCGAGGCCGACTGGTGGCTCCTGCTGCTGGTGATCCCGGCGTCGCTGGCGATGACCTTCGCGATCGTCTTCTACGCCGGCTTCAGAGGCGGACGGCAGTTCCAGGTTGGGGACAGCCCGCTCGACCACCCGGTCACCGAGACGATCGCGGCGTATGCCGTGAGCCTGTTCGTCAGTCTTCTGCTCCTCTGGGCCTTTGGCCGCACGGACGGTGCATCGTGGTCGGCAATCGCCGGCCAGACGATCATGCTCTCCGTGGTGGCGTCCTTCGGCGCGGCGGCCGGCCGGCTCCTGGTCGGCGGCGACGAGGGCCGGCAAGGGCAGCAGGAGGCCGCGTAGGTGCGTCAGAACTGGCTCGAGTGGGTCGTCCTCGGGATCAGCGTTGCGGCGGTCGTCGGCCTGGTCGGCTTCCTCGTCATCGACGGCATCACCGATGAGGGCCGTCCGCCGCAGCCCGTCGTCGAGGTCCGGCCGGGTGACGGATACGACATCGCCGGCGGATGGATGCTGCCCGCCACCGCACGGAACGATGGCGACGTGGCCGCCGAATCGCTCGTGGTGCGCGCGACCGCCACGGTCGACGGAGCGGAGGAGGAGAGCGAGGTGACGATCGACTTCCTGCCATCCGGAAGCGAGGTCGAGATCTCCTTCGGCTTCCTCGGCCGCCCCGAGGGCGAGGTCACCGTGACGGTGGTCGGGTTCCGGCTACCCTGAGGTGGATGAGCAGCAACTGGGCCGATGAGCTCGCCTTTGCGACCGACCTCGCCCGGAAGGCCGGCGCGATCCTGCTCGACAGCTACGAGCGCGTCCAGAAGATCGACTACAAGAGCAAGCGCGACGTCGTGACCGATGCGGACTACGCCTCGGAGAAGTTGGTCATCGGCGCGATCAAGGATCGGTTCCCCGGCGACGCGATCCTGGCCGAGGAGTCCGGCGAGCATGCCGGCGTGCTGCGCGACGACGGGTCGGGCAACGGGCGGACGTGGGTCATCGATCCGCTGGACGGCACCGTCAACTACGCCAACGGGATCCCGTTCTACTGCGTGAGCATCGGCCTGGTGGTCGACGACCGGCCGACCGTGGGGGTCATCCTCGATCCAGGCCGGGACGACCTGTATGCCGCCACCGTCGACGGTCCCGCGACCCTCGACGGCGGGACGATCGCCGCTTCGACGAAGCAGACCCTGAGCGACTACGTCGTCAGCCTGGCCGTGATCGGGCGCGGCGGCCTGGCGAGGGAGCGGCGGATCGCGCCGCAGATCCGGATCCACCGTCGGATGGGCAGCGCCGCGCTGGCGCTCGCGTACGTGTCGAACGGCCGCTTCGACGCCTTCGTCCAGAACGGCGGCCTCTCGCCGTGGGATGTGGCCGCGGCCGGGCTGATCGCCGAGCGAGCGGGCGCGGTCGTCACCGACCTGCGCGGGGGAGCGTGGTGGAACCCGGACATCAGCGGCCCGCGGGCGAACATCGTGGCCGCCCCGCGCGCCCAGCACGGCGCGCTGCTCGAAGCGCTGCGCACGCTGAAGACGACGGTCCAGACCCGGCGCTAGGGCGCGTCGAGGACGTGCGCCAGCATCCCGAGCGTGAGCGCGGTGGCGCCCCAGACCACGACCCCACCGTACCGATATGCGCCGGCGCGCAGCGTCAGGCCGCGCACGACGATCTCCTCGATCCCGACCACGTGCGGGTCCCACAGCCCGGCGAGCGGCAGCTCGACGATGGCGGTCACCTCCGCGTCATGCGGCACGAGCGCCGGCCGTACAGCGACCGTCCCCACGAACGGCAGCAGCTCGAAGTTGCTGGTCGGGATCCAGACCGGGTCGAGCCGGCCGACGATGCGCACGCCGTCCGGCGGCAGTCCGACCTCCTCCCACGCCTCGCGCAGGGCGGCCGCCTCGGGGCTCGCATCGGCCGCGTCGACGGACCCGCCCGGGAGCGAGACCTCGCCGGCATGGGCGCGCAGGTCGCCGTGCCGCACGGTCAGGGGCACGACCAGGTTGCCCTCTGCATCTGGGTAGATCGCCAGCAGCGTCGCCGCGGCGCGGGCGGGCGGGAAGTCGCCGCGCTCGAATCGGCGCCGGCTGACCTGGCCGTCGGCGGTGCGCGGCAGGAGCCGCTCGTCGAGGGGAATCGGCCGGGGCGCGCGATCCAAGGCACGGGCGAGCGAGTCCTCCCAGCCGGGCTCCTCGCGTAGTATTCGGACCATGACCCAGGCCAACCTCAATCGTGACGCTCGGGTGCGCGAGGCGCTCTACCGGACGAAGCTGCTCGTGAATCGCACGCCCCATTTCAGCAAGGCGACGCGCAAAGAGGCAAATCGGGCGCTCGACACCCTCGAGCGGCAGCTCGGGCTGAACCAGGTCAACGCCTATGAATCGGCGCGCGCGATCGAGCTCCTCAACCGAGCGCATTCGTCGCTGGCCTTCGGCCTGCTCCGCGACCCCGACTTCACCGATCGCTTCGGGCCCGCCCTCCGCCGCCTGGGCCTGCGCGGCATCGCCGATCGGCTGGACGAGGTCCCCTCCAGCGTCATGGCCCTGCCGATCCCCGGACCGATCGAGGGACGCGAGCACCGCGACGACCTTCCGACCGACGATCGCCTCGACGCCGAGGGCAACCCGCTCCCGCCGCCGCCTGGCTTCTACTGAGCGGCGAGCGCCCCGACCAGGCTCGCATCTGTCGGCGTCGAGCCGAGGCCCAGTCGATCGCCGACGAGCGCGGCGAATGGTGGCTCGAGGTACGTCGAGCGCAGCGCTTCCCATGACTCCGCGGCGAAGACGGTCGCCGGGCTGCCGTCGAGGATCACGCGACCGGCCCGCATGACGACGACGCGCTCGAAGGTCTCGGCCACGAAGCGCATGTCGTGGCTGATCGCGACCACGGTCCGGCCGGCGGCGGCCACCGACTCGACGATCTCCCGCACCCGCAACTCGCCGGCCGCGTCCTGGCCGGTCGTCGGCTCGTCGAGGATGAGCACCGGGGTCTCCATCGCCAGGACCGATGCGAGCGCCAGCAGCTTCCGACGCGCGCCGCCGAGGTCGTACGGGTTCATCGCCACGTGACCCTCCAGCCCGGTGGCACGCAGCGCGTTGGCCACCGCGACGCGCCGGGCGTCATCGCGCAGGCCGACGTTGCGCGCCCCGAACTCGACCTCGCCGCGAACCGAGCCGGAGAAGATCTGGCGGTCCGGATCCTGGAAGACGAGCCCGACGCGCGCCGCCAGCTGCGCGACCGTCATCGTGGCGGCGTCGACGCCGTCCAGCCGCACCGTGCCGGCGGTCGGCCGCAGCAAACCGTTGAGGTGGCGCACGAGCGTCGTCTTGCCGCTCCCGTTCTGACCGACGATCGCCACGCGCTCGCCCGGGCCGATCGCCAGGTCGATCCCGTCCAGCGCCCGCACGCCGCCCTCGGCGTAGGCGTGGACGAGGCCGGTGACCGCGAGCTCAGGCATCGCTCGCCACCGCCTCGATGCGCGTGCCGTCGATTCCGGCCGCCGCGATCGCCCGCCGCAGCCGTACCGATGACGGCTCCGCCACGCCCAGCGCCGTCAGCCGCTCGTCGCCGAGCACCGACGCCGCGTCTCCGGCGAGCGCCACCCGGCCGCCATCCAGTACCAGCACCCGCGAGCTGACGGCCGAGAGCAGGTCGGTCTTCTGCTCCGTCACCAGGATCGAGGCGCCGTCGGCAGCCAGCCGCGAGATGGCGGCGGCCACGAGCCGCGTGCCGGCCGGGTCGAGCTGGGCGGTCGGCTCGTCGAGGACGAGGTGCTGTGGGCGCATCGCCAGCAGCCCGGCGATCGCGACGAGCTGCTGCTGCCCGCCCGACAGGCGGCGCGGATCGCGCTCTGCGAGATCGTCGATGCGCAACGCGGCGAGCGCGTCCCAGGTGCGGGCGACGACCTCGTCGCGCGGCAGCGCGAGGTTCATCGGTCCGAAGGCAACTTCCTCGAAGACGCTCTCGGCGACCTGCGACAGCTGCGTCGTCGGGTTCTGGAAGCCGATCGCGACGCGCTGGCTGAGCCGATGCATCGGCCAGTCGTCGACCGCCTCACCGTCCAGGGTGACGTGCCCGCGAATGCGCCCGCCGATTGTCCGTGGCGCGATGCCGCTGACGACGAGGCACAGCGTCGTCTTGCCCGACTCGGAGCGACCGGCGACGCCGAGCACCTCGCCGTCGCGCAGCTCGAGATCGACGTCAAGCAGGGCCGGCTGCGCCTCGCCGGCGTAGCGGTAGCCGACCCCCGCCAGCTCGATGCTCACGGCAGCCACCCCGCAAGGCGCGCGACGATCAGCGCGACGAGCGCGGCCAGCAGGGCCCAGCGCGCGACGGCCTGCGCGCGCGAGTCCGCAGGCGCCCACAGCAGCGTGCGGCGGCCCGGCCGGCCGAATCCACGGGCCTCGAGGGCCATCGCGCGCTCCTCGATCTCCGCGATCGAGCCGAGGATCACCGGGCCGACGATCGGCACGATCCCGCGGACGCGGCGCCATACCGAGCCCTCGGTATCGAGCCCACGGGCGCGCTGCGCGGCGGTGATCTGGCCCGCGCGCTCGACCATGGCCGGCACCGTCTGCACCGATGCGTTGGCGACGAACCCTACGCGCGGGCTGACCCCGCGGCGCTCGAGGTCGATGACGAGGTCCGACGGCCGCGTCGTCAGGTAGAACAGCGTGACCGCGCCGCTGATGGCGAGGATCCGCGCCAGGATCTCGACGGCAAAGGCGAGGCCCTCGGCGGTGGCGGTGATCGGTCCGACCTGGAACAGGACCGTCGTACCGCCGGGGAAGAAGAAGACGTTGACGAGCAGCGCCGAGACGGCGAGCGGCAGCGAGAGCAGCAGTGCCAGCCGAGCCAGCTGACCGATGACTCCGGCGAACAGCGCCGGCACGATGACCGCGACGACGACCAGCAGCGCCGGGCCGAGCAGCCCGCCGAGGACGACCGCCGCGATGGCGGTGACGGTGGCGAGGGTCGCCTTGGTGAGCGGGTTGAGCCGATGGACCGCGCTCGGTCCGGGGCGCCCGAGGAAGTCCGGGACGCCCCGATCGGTCGCCGCAGCGCCGTCGCTCAGGCGGGCGCTCCCCGCCACTCACCCTCCTCGGCGGCCGGCTGATCGGTCTCCTCCAGCAGCTGCTCTCCCTGCGGGAAGCGCGCCTTCATGCGCCGTGCCATCGCGCTGACGATGAGGTACACCACGAAGAAGGTCGTGATCTTGTCGATCGGGTCGCTGATCAGGCCCTGGCCGAGGGTCGCGGCCTCGATGTCGGCACCGCCCTGCCGGAACGCGGCAACCAGGAAGTCGGTGCCCGCGCCGGTGACGCCGCCGAAGACGCCGGCCGCGATCGGGGCGCTGATCAGCGCGGCGACGATGCCGGTCACCATCCCGACGACGACGACGTAGGTGGCGGTGAGGTCGCGCCGCAGGATGAGCAGCGCGAACAGGCCGATCACCGTGGCGAGCACGAGGCCCAGCGCCACCCAGCCGAGGATGACGAAGATCGCGTTGTCGGATGTCGGCGCCAGGCTCGCCGGCCCGATGGCGGCCGTATAGCCCAGGTAGCCGACGTAGGCCAGCAGGCCGATCACGACGGCGGTGATCGCGCCGCCAGCGACGAGCTGCCCGACCGGCCGGTTCAACCGCGGGCGGAGGAACCCCTGCCCACCGGCGATGCCGGCAAGAAGGCCGATGACCGCGGCGACGATCGCGAACGCCGCGGCGGGCGGGTACTGGAATGGTGGCGGGATCACGTACGCCCACAGCACGTTGGCGAGCAGGCCGGTGGCGGCTCCGGCCAGCGGGCCGGCCAGGACGCCGACGAGGATCGTGCCGATCGAGTCGAGGTAGATCGGGATCTTCAACGCGGATGCCACGGTCTGGCCGAGGATGATGTTCAGGGCGATCCCGATCGGCATGAGGATGAGCGTGCGCGTCGTGAACTGGGTGCTCACCGACGCGTTTGCCCCGGTCTGGATGCGCTCGACGACTAGCCACACGGCGATCGCGGCGAGCAGCGCGACGCCGAGGACGAGCGCCAGGACGTCCGCTACCGCCTGGTAGGCAAAGGTGACCGGATCGGCCTCGCCGGGATCCGGGATGCCGCCGGCGAGGACGACGCCGGCGGTGACGACGACGAGGAACGCGACGAGGGCAGCGATCCAGCGTACGACCATGGGTGGAACCCTCCTCCGGTGTGCGGGCGATTCAGCTGTAGGGCACGCTGACGGCGCGGGCGAGGCGCGAGATCAGCTCGGCCTTCATGCCGTCGGGATCGATGGCGGTGGCGACCCGGACCGGCGGCCGGCTTCCCTCCTCCGACCGATACAGGCTCCCGGCCAGGTACGGATCGGCGCTCGTGTCGCAGGCGAGCGTCTCGCTCACGGTCTCCGTCACGAGGTCGGGGCGCAGCAGCGAGGCGATGAGCACGACAGGGTCGTGCAGGTAGGCGCCGTCGATGCCATCGGCCTGGCGATGGAAGCCGACGTAGAAGCGCACCGCGTCACGAACGATGCCGGTCAGGTGCGTCTCGGGGAGCGCATTGAGGTCCTCCATGGTGAAGATCACGTCCTGTGTGGCATCGAGCGGGAAGATGCGGTGGATCGCGCCGGCCCGCAGGCACGTCTCCGCGGCCTCGGGATCGACGCAGGCGTTCCACTCGCCGGTCTCCGTCGTGTTCCCGCGCTCCTCGAGCGTTCCGCCCATCCAGATCACCTCGCGGGTCGAGCCCGCCAGGTCGGTGCCGTGCTGGGCGGCGGCCGCCAGGTTCGTCAAGGGCCCGAGCGCGACGATCGACATCTCGCCAGGGTGGCGGCTCACGTGCGCGCCGATGTAGCGGCTGGCGGGGATCGCGGTGTACTCGGTCGTGCCGAGGCCACGCTCCTCGCCGCGCAGCTCGACGTAGCCGGTGCCCGTCGGGCCGTGGGTGTCGGGTGCCGTGCGCAGCCGGCGCTGGAGCGGACGGGCGGCGCCGATGCTGACCGGCACGTCGCCGCGGCCGACCATGCGCAGCACCTTGCCGGTGTTGCGCGCGACGTGGTGGATCTCGACGTTGCCGGCCACGCAGGTCACGCCACGCAGGTTGATCTCCGGGCTCGTGGCCGCGATGAGCAGGGCGATCATGTCGTCGATCCCGGTGTCGACATCCAGGATCAGTGGGCGGGGCGCGACCTCGGCGTCCATCGGCGGCCTATGGTAGACGCCAGCCGCCGGCCTGGCCCACCTTTGTGCTCAGTGGCCGGCCGAGCGTATCGCTCACGTGGCGGGCCGCCACGAGCAGCCGATCCAGGTCCACGCCGTGCGACAGCCCTTCGCGGTCGAGCAGGTAGACGAGGTCCTCGGTGGCGAGGTTGCCGGCAGCGCCCGGGGCGTACGGGCAGCCGCCCGTGCCGCCGGTCGAGGCATCGAAGCAGCGAATCCCCAGCTCCAGCGCGGTGGAGACGTTCGCCAGTGCCGTGCCGCGGGTGTCGTGGAAGTGCATCGCCAGGCGCTCGGTCGCGATTCCCGCGGCGGTCAGCGCGCCGACCACGCGACGCACGTCGGCCGGGACGGCAACGCCGATCGTGTCGCCGATGCTCAGCTCGTCGATCCCCAGATCGAGGAGCCGTTGCGAGACGTCCACGACGGCCCCTTCTTCGACCGCGCCCTGGTACGGGCAGCCAAAGGCGGTGCTCACGTAGCCGCGGGTCCACCAGCCGAGCTCCCGCGCGCGGGCGACGACGGGCCGGAACGCGTCGATCGACTCCGCGATCGTCATGTTGATGTTGTGCGCGGTGAACGCCTCGGACGCCGCGGTGAAGACGCAGACGGCGTCGACGCCGGCCGCCTCCGCGCGCTCCATCCCGCGCGCATTGGGCACGAGCACCGGATAGCGCACGCCGGGCCGCCGCTCGAGGCGCGCCATCAGGTCGTCGGCATCGGCGAGCTGCGGGATCGCGCGCGGCGAGACGAAGCTTGTGGCCTCGATCTCGCGCAGGCCCGCATCGGCCAGGAGGTCGATGAAGCGCAGCTTCGCCTCGGTCGGGATCGGCGCGGCCTCGTTCTGGAGCCCGTCGCGCGGCCCGACCTCGTAGATGCGGACGTCGGTCATTGGGCCTCAGTATGCCGATCGCCCGCGACGATCTCGGCCACCACTGCCCCGCGCTCGACCTGGTCGCCCTCGCGGACCGCGACGCGCTCGACGGTCCCGTCGATCGGCGCCGCCACCGCGTGCTCCATCTTCATCGCCTCGATGACGACGACCGGCGCGCCGGCACGGACCGACTCGCCCGTGGCGGCGCGGACGGCGATCACGCGCCCGGGCATCGGCGCGGTCAGGACCGATGAGCCCTCGTCGGCCGTCGCGGCGTGCGCCACCGCCGACTCCACGGTCGGCGGCTCGGCGATGCTGAACTCGAGGCTCTGCCCGTCGACGTCGACGTGGAGCGTGCCTCCGTCGCGGACCGCGGTGGCCGCCGGCTCCGGGCCGGTGACGATCACCGAGCGCTCGTCGTCGCCGTTGCGCATGCGCCGAACCCTCGACGCGTTCAGCCGCCAGCCATCGGCCCAGGGATCGCTCGCGTCGGAGGCCGCGAGCCGCGCGGCCGCCTGCCAATGGGCGTCCTCGACGGCCGGCGGACCGGGAAGCTCGAGTTCCGCGATCGTGTCGGTGCGGACCTCGCCGTCGCGCATCTCGGGCCGGTCGAGCAGCCAGCGCAGGAAGCGCAGGTTCGTGCGCACGCCCAGCAGCGTCGTGCCTTCCAGCGCCTCCCGCAGCAGGTCGAGCGCCTGCGCGCGGGTCGAGCCATGGGCGATCAGCTTGGCCAACATCGGGTCGTATCGGTCGCCGACGACGTCGCCCTCCGCCACGCCGGTGTCGATGCGCACGCCGGACGGCCAGCGCAGGAGCGCCAGGCGGCCGGTGGCGGGGAGGAATCCGGACTCGGGGTCCTCGGCGTAGAGGCGGGCCTCGATCGCGTGGCCGCGGAACGCCGGCGGCCGTTCGAGACCGAGGTCGGCGAGCGTCGCGCCGGCGGCGATCGCGAGCTGATCGGCGACGAGGTCGCGGCCGGTGACGGCCTCGGTGACGGGGTGCTCGACTTGCAGCCGCGTGTTCATCTCGAGGAAGAAGAACTCGCCCGCATCGGTCAGCAGCATCTCGACCGTTCCGGCGCTGACGTAGCCGGCGGCCGCCGCCACCGCCAGGGCCGCGGTGCCCATGCGCGCGCGAAGGTCCGCCGTGACCGATGGCGCCGGCGACTCCTCGACGATCTTCTGGTTGCGCCGCTGCGCCGAGCAGTCGCGCTCGCCGAGGTGGACGCCGTGCCCGGCCGCGTCGAAGAGCACCTGGATCTCGACGTGGCGGGAACGCTCGAGATAGCGCTCGAGGATGAGCCGATCGTCGCGGAAGGACCGATCCGCCTCGCGGCGTGCGCCGGCCAGCGCCTCCGTGAGGTCGGCAGGGGCGCGGACCACGCGCATCCCCTTGCCGCCGCCTCCCGCACTCGGCTTGACGAGCAGCGGGAAGCCGATCTGTCCGGCCTCGCGCGCGAGCGTCACGTCGCCCTGGTCGGCGCCGTCGTAGCCGGGGACCGTCGGGACGCCGTGCGCGGCCGCGTGACGACGGGCCTCGGCCTTGTCGCCCATGGCCGCGATCGCGTCCGCCGGCGGACCGACCCACCGCAGGCCGGCCGCCGCCACGGCCCGGGCGAAGTCGGGGTTCTCGGCGAGGAATCCGTACCCGGGATGGATCGCATCGGCGCCGGTCTGCTGGGCGACCGCGATGATCGCGGCGCCGTCGAGGTAGCCGGAGACCTCGTGCGCCTCGTCCGCGGCAGCTGGTGGCCGCTCGTCGGGCGCGTGGATGCCGACGGCCCTCATCCCGAGCCGATGCGCCGTCCGCGCGACCCGCGCGGCGATCTCGCCGCGGTTCGCGATCAGCAGCGTCCGGATCGGCCCGGCGGCAGGTGCGCTCGGAGCTGCCTCGGCGACCGCAGACAGCGACGAACGCGACACGCGGACCCGGGATCCGACGCGTGTCGCCGGGAGGCGGCCATCCGCGATCCAGCGCTGCACGGTCCGGACGGTGACGCCGAGCTCATCGGCGACCTGTCGCGGGGTCAGGTCAACAGGCATGTCGCGATTGTCGCAGGGGTCGGTCCTGGTCGGGCAGACGTGGGAGGAATCCAGGGCAGGCGAGGACGGGGAGTCGTGGGTAGCGCGGATAGCGGGGATCGGAGCCCGAGCGTTCGCACAGGCTGAACGTGCTGCCGCGCGCGTTCCCCACGATCCGCTGGTAGCGGCACCGATCGCAGAGCCCGGCGTCCATCGGCCGCGGCTATTCCTCTGCGGTCCAGCTCGGGCGCCGCTTCTCGAGGAAGGCGCCGAGGCCCTCCTGGCCCTCGGCCGACGTCCGCTGCTGGGCGATGTGCCGGATCGTGTGGGCCCGTGCCTCGTCGGGGCTCAGGGCACGCAGCTCGCGGACGAGGGCCTTGGCCGCCCGCGCCGCCGTCGGTCCGGCCGAGCGCACCTCGCCGACGAGCTGGTCAACGCGCGCGTCGAGTTCCACCTCGTCGGCCACCACCTCGTGGACGAGGCCGATCCGCATCGCTCGATCGGCGTCGAAGCGCTGGCCGGTGGCGAACAGCGCGCGAGCGTGCGACTCGCCGATCTTTGCCAGCACGAACGGGCTGATGACCGCCGGGATGATGCCGAGCTTCGTCTCGGTGAAGCCGAAGGTCGCATCGGCCGCGGCGACGACGACGTCCGAGACCGCGCAGAGGCCCATCCCGCCACCGAGCGCGGCCCCCTGGACGCGGGCGATCACCGGGACCGGGCAGCGGTCCACCGCCGCGAGCATCGCGTGAAGCGCGGCAGCATCCCGCTCGTTCTCCGCGACGCCGAGGCCGATGGCCGAGCGCATCCAGTCGACGTCGGCGCCGGCGCAGAAGACCGACCCGCTCCCGGCCAACACGACTCCGCGCAGCGCGTCCGGGGCCTCCGTCGAGAGCGCCTCGAAGGTCGTTCGCAGCTCACCGATCAGCTCGGCGTTGAACGCGTTGCGGACCTCCGGGCGGTCCAGCGTCACCTGCGCGAACGGGCCGTCACGCTCGACCCGCAGGCTGCTCATCGAGCCGCCCGACCGCGGCGGTGGAACGGCTCGGCGACCGCGCGGACCTGGGCCAGCAGCGGCTCCTCGAGCCAGACGACGTCGGTGCCGTCCGGAACGTCGACCGTCGCCGTCGCTCCGGGCTCGCCGACCAGCCCGAGCATCAGCCGTCGGTCACCACCGCCGGAGTCGGTCTCGACGAGGTAGGCGGCGTCGACCGAGGTCGGCTCCAGCTCGGAGGTGAGACGGCGCTCGAGGTCGCGGGTATCGGTGCCGGGCAGGAGGACCCGGATCGAGGACCGGGTGGTGGCCTCGAACAGCGGCTCGTCGCTGCCGGGCAGGCGGCCCTCGGCGAGCGCGGCGAGCTCATCGGTCTCGAAGCGGTAGGGCACCGGTCCGGCGGGGTCCATGATCGCCGGCATGCCGGCGGCCGCCAGGTTGGCGATCGCGATCCGCGCCGGCAGCGGAAGGTTGCCGCTGCCCGACGGCGCCCAGGCGGCGAGCGCGGCGAACGAGCCGAAGACGACCCCCACCGTCTCGCCGCCCGCCTCGCGGGCGAGCATCACGCTGATCTCGACCTGCTCGTCGTCGTTGACGGCCGACTCGAGCGCCGCCTTGGCCTCGTCGCCATGGTCGGGAGGCACCGGCAGCAGGAGCGTGCCGCTCATCAGCGTGCGGAAGAAGGCGTGGAGCGGGCCACGCTCGCCGCGCTCCTCGGCCGCGCGGGCGGCGAGCATCGCGTCGAAGAGGTTGGCGGCGCTCTCCTCGAGCGAGCCGGAGGGGACGGACCGGTCGTGGGAGCCGGGGGCGGGTCGATCTGCGGGTTGCATCGGTGGCGTGAGCCTAGCGCGGCGGCGCCAACCCACGCAGGCCGACGCGGTCGAGCTCGGCCATCGCCAGCCGGTCGTGGCGGCCGGCGACCCAGTCGCCGAACGGATCGGGGCTGAACTCGAGGAGCTCGTCGTATTCGAGCCGATGGACCGCGCGCGACGCCAGGAGTGACTGAAGCGTCTCGTCCGCGATCGGCTCCGTCCGGCGCTTCGACCCGCGGATGACCCGCGAGGCGGCGTTCAGCCGGCGCCAGCGGGCGATGCGCCACGGCAGGTATCGGTTCAGCCACGGGACGATCGCGACGGCAACGAGCAGCGCGCCGAGCACGGCGGCCATGATGATGATCAGCCGCTCGAGATCGGTGCCGAAGACGATGAGCGGCTCACCCGCGGCGGCCAGCGCGCCGCGGATGCCGTCGGCGGCACCCTCGCCGACCAGCGGTATGCCGTCGATCGCCGATCCGATCGTCTCGCCCGCGTCGGTGATGCCGGTGCCACCGTCGCGCACCAGCCGCCCGGACTCGGCCAGGTTGGCGAGGAGGCCGTACAGCCGGACGCCGAGATCGATCCAGATCGTGAGCCACACCAGCGTCGCCACGTCGGCTGCGATCTCGCCGGCGCGCATGAGGGGACGCTCGCTCCAGATGTGCATGCGTTGGGCACCGCATGACCGATGCCGACATCGGCTACATCCGGTAGAGGCTGAAGCCGGGCTCCGGGATCGGGGCGTTGAGCGCCGCGCTGATGCCGAGGGCGAGGACGCGGCGCGTGTCCAGCGGGTCGATCACGCCGTCGTCCCACAGCCGCGCGGTCGAGTGATACGGCGAGCCCTCGAGCTCGTACTTCTCGAGGATCGGCGCCTCGAAGGCGTCGCGGTCCGCATCGGTCTCGAATCCGCCGCGGACCGTCGACAGGACGCGCGCCGCCTGGGCTCCGCCCATCACGCTGATCCGCGCGTTCGGCCACATCCACAGCTGGCGCGGGCCGTAGGCGCGACCGGCCATGCCGTAGTTCCCGGCGCCGAAGCTGCCGCCGACGATGACGGTGAACTTCGGCACGTTCGTCGTGCTCACCGCGGTCACGAGCTTGGCGCCGTCGCGCGCGATGCCGCCGGCCTCGTACTCGCGCCCGACCATGAAGCCGGTGATGTTCTGGAGGAAGACGAGCGGAACCTTGCGCTGGGACGCGAGCTCGACGAAGTGGGCGCCCTTCAGCGCCGACTGGCTGAACAGGATCCCGTTGTTGGCGAGGATCCCGACCGGGTAGCCCATGATCCGCGCGAAGCCGGTGACGAGCGTCTCGCCATAGCGAGCCTTGAACTCGTGAAAGTCGGAGCCGTCCACCAGGCGCGCGATGACCTCGCGGACGTCGTACGACTGGCGGGCGTCGGCCGGAATCACGCCGTACAGGCCTTCCGCCGGGACCGATGGCTCGCACGGCTCGCCGGTTTCCCACGGCGGCTCCGGCTTGCGCCGGGCCAGGTTGCGCACGATCTGGCGGCCGATCGCGAGCGCGTGGTCGTCATCGAGGGCGAAATGATCGGCCACTCCCGATTGCGTCGTGTGCACCTCCGCGCCGCCGAGCTCCTCGGCCGTCACCTCCTCGCCGGTGGCCGCCTTCACGAGCGGCGGGCCGCCGAGGAAGATCGTGCCGGTGCCTTTGACGATGACCGTCTCGTCGCTCATCGCCGGGACGTAGGCGCCGCCGGCCGTGCAGGAGCCCATCACCAGCGCGACCTGCGGGATCCTGCGCGCCGATAGCTGAGCCTGGTTGTAGAAGATGCGGCCGAAGTGGTCGCGATCGGGAAAGACCTCGTCCTGCAGCGGCAGGAAGGCGCCGCCGCTGTCCACCAGGTAGAGGCACGGCAGCCCGTTCTCGAGCGCGATCTCCTGCGCGCGAAGGTGCTTCTTCACCGTCATCGGGTAGTACGTGCCGCCCTTGACCGTCGCGTCGTTGGCGACGACCACGCACTCGATGCCCTCCACGCGGCCGATGCCGGTCACGATCCCCGCCCCGGGCGCCTCGTCGTCGTAGAGGCCGTTGGCCGCCAGCGCGTTCAGCTCGAGGAACGCCGAGCCCGGGTCGATGAGCCGATCGATCCGCTCGCGGACCGGCAGCTTGCCGCGCTCCCTGTGGCGGGCGATCGAGCGCTCGTCGCCGCCGGCGCCGTTGCGGCTCAGCGCATCGGTTCGCGCGCGCAGGTCCTCGACGAGGCGTTGCATCGCCTCGGTGTTCGCGCGCGTCTCGGGCGCCTCGGGATCGATGGAGCTGCGGAGGACGGCCATGCGGGGATTATCGCCGCGCCCCGCGCCGCGCCGCGGATCAGGCCAGCGTGACGAGCGGGACGATCTGCGAGACGTGGGCGGCGTTGACGATGACGACGCTGACGACGTGCTCGAAGGGCGGCTGGCCGGTGTGGAGCAGGTAGGCATCGGTCAGTGGCAGGAAGCTGGAGCTGCGCAGGATGTGCGGGCCGACCTCGACGCCGGGCTGGAGATGGATGTTGCCGGTCACGCTGAACGGGCCGGCGACGAGGGCCGCGCGGCGGAGCCGCTTGTGGAGACGCAGCTGGCGGCTGGCTCGCCATTCGGGCGGCATGGCCAGGATGACGCGGGCGGTGGGCAGGCTCTCCCACTCGCCGCTCTCGCCACCGGGCGGCAGGTCGCCGGGCGGCTCCATGTCGTCGAGCGGGCCCGGGCTCGGGCGCCACAGTCGCAGCTCGTCGCGGGTGGCGAGCAGATCGGTGACGCGCTGCCCGTTGGGCGCGAGCCAGCCGACGATCCGCGCGTCGGCGGTGTAGAGCTCGATCGGCGCCAGGTCCGGAGAGGAGGCGGCCAGTGCGGCGGACCCCTGTGTGGCCGTCGGCCCGGGACTCCGGCGCCAGTTCCAGAACGTCAACGTCGTCTCCTGCTCGAAGCGGGCCGCGTGGCTTGCGTGCGCGGCCCCGTGCAACCGTACGCGCCGGCCACGACACACTCACTGGGCCGATAGTCCCAGCGTGGGCCCAGTGCGCCGCCGCACCGGTCCCGCCCCGCTCCGGTACCCTTCGCCGATGATCGACCTGGAGCACTTCGAGCGCGTCGAGATGCGCGTCGGCCGGATCGTGGCGGCCGAGCCGTTCCCCGAGGCGCGCAAGCCGTCGTATCGGCTGCGGATCGACTTCGGCCCGGAGGTCGGCGAGCGCGTGAGCTCGGCGCAGCTGACCGTGACCTACCCCGACCGCGAGGGCCTCGTCGGTCGCCAGGTCGTGGCGGTCCTCAACTTCCCGCCGCGCCGGATCGCGGGCCTCGCCAGCGAAGTGCTCGTGCTCGGCGCGATGGGCGATGACGGCGAGGTCTTCCTGCTGCGGCCCGATCCAGCCTCGCCCGAGGGGCTTCGCATCGGTTGAGGCATACTCGCCAACTGATGACCTCCCAGCTGGTCGGTGCCGCCCCCGACGGCATGCCCGATCCGACGCTCGCGCCCCCGCAGATCGCGCGCGCCGGCGATCCGTTCGCCGCCCTCCGCGTCGTGCACTTCGTCTCCCGCCTGCGGCGCAACGAGACCCTGCAGCTACGCGACGTGGTGAACGCCCTCAACGCCGAGTTCCTGGACTGGTACTTCGCCGAGAAGGTCGTGCTCGCCGAGCTCGTCCAGCTGCAGGCCAACTGGGGGATCAGCTTCCACGGCGAGGATCGGATCGTGCTCGACCGCAACGAGCGCGGCCACACGCTGCTGATCGTCGACTCCACGAAGATGAGCTCGTTCCTCGTGAACGAGGCTCGCCGGCTGGCCGAGAAGTGCGCGGAGGAGCTTCGGCGCTTCACCCTCGGCGACGGGGTCTCGCCGGACAACTAGACCCGGTCGGAGTCTCCCGCCTGGCCGATGCCGGCGCCGAGCAGCTCGGTCGAGGCCGTCGGTCGAATGTCGCCCTCGGCCACCGGCAGGGGCACGCGCCGCGGCTTGGGGCGGAAGGGGCTCGTGTCCGGTACGACGGGCCCATCGGTCTCTTCGAGCGAGCCGGCGCGGTAGGCATCCCAGACGGCCATGACCGTGTCGCGGTGCGGCTTGATGCGGCAGTGCTCGTCGCGGTTGCCCATCTCGTCGCAGTAGCCGAGCGGCACGCATTTCGGGACGAGGAAGCTGCCGAAGAACGGGCTGACCCGGAAGATCTCGTGGCGGATCTGCTTGAACAGCTGGCGGATCTCCCACTGCGCCATCGTGCACAGCCGTAGACCGCTCATGTGGATGAGCTGGCGCAGGTTGACCGTCATGATCAGGTTCGTCTGCATCGCGTTCGGGAAGATGAAGCGCGCGTCCTCCGCGGGCACCTCGGCCTGCAGCAGCTGGCCGTAGAGGTCGAGGTTGTCGTCGATCGCGCGCTGGAAGCGGCCGGCCAGGTCATCGGGCAGGTCGCCGTTGGCGATGCTCTCGGGGACCGTGTAGTTGTCGCGCTTCTTGAAGGACACGTAGCGCTGCGACTGCTGGTCGAAAGCCGTGCCGGCGCGATGCCGGACCAGCTGGTGGCTGAGCGTCCGGGTCACGCCGCTGATCGCGAAGGTGAAGTTCACGTGCTCGATCGTTGAGCCGTGCCCCGACTCCATCACCTTGCGCACGAGGCTCTGCTGCTTCTCGTCGGCCACCTCGCGGCTGACGGCCTTGTCCCAGATCCTGTCGGGGACGAGCTCGGAGTAGCAGGTGCGGCATGCGGTGTAGATGATCGGGAGATAGAACTCCTCGACGATCTCCCGCGTGGGGAAGATGAGCTTGGCGGAGAGGTCGGAGGAGGTCGATGGCATGAGTGCCTCAACGGTGCCAGCGCCGGGCTGGCCTGCCTACGGGGTTATCAACGTGCTTGTCCACACATTGTATGACAGCGGTGGATAACTTGACCCGATTCACGCTCATTCACGGCCGATGAACTGGCCGCGATGTCATACGGCGCCTTTCGGCCGAGCGATATTCCCCCGCTGGATGAAGCGGCCAAGAAGTGGCCGAATATGCCGTGGACGCTTGAAAGGGCCAGGCAAACGCCCTCACCGTGGCCGATTCATTCGCGCCGTGACTGTATCGGCCACTGCTTGGCCGATACACGCGCTCCAGGAATAGCGGCGCGGCCTACTCGACCGCTCGATCGTCATCGAGCTCGTCGGTCGGGTGGCGGTCGGCGAGACGGGCGAGCCCGTGCATCCGATCGAGGGCGATCCGATTGCCCCCCGCGCCGCGCGCGCTGTCGAGCGCCTCCTGCACCCGCGCCAGCACACCGTCGACATCGAGGTCCTCGCCGGGGCGCATCGTCGCGACCCCGATGCTGACCGTGACCTGCAGCTCCGAGTCACCGACGCGCACCGGCCGCAGACCGAGCCGGATGCGCAGGGCATCGGCGAAGGTCGCAGCGCCGGCCTCGTCGGTGTGCGGTAGCGTCGCGAGAAACCCGTCCGAACCCGCGCGGCCGAGGGCATCGGCCTCGCGTACGCGCAGCCGCATGCGCAGCGCGACCTCGCGCAGCACCGCGTCTCCCCCGGCGATGCCGTACGCCTCGTTGATCTCGCCGAAGCGATCGACGTCGAGCAGCACGACCGCAAGCGGGTGCCGGTAGCGGCGCGCCTGGGCAACCTCGATCCGCAGCCGTTCGAGGATCGCGCCGCGGCTGGAGATGCCGGTGAGCGGGTCGACCGTCGACGAGCGCTCGAGCTCGCCGCGCTGGAGATCGATCGTGCGTCGCGCGCGCAGCAGCTCCTCGATCGTCGTGCGCAGCTCGTTGCCGAGGCGCTCGACCTCGGGCGTGCCTCCCGCCTCGCGGACGACGGCGACCACGCCCGGCCCGGCCCGATGCATCGCCACCTCCAGCCCTCCGACGCCGCCGCGCGAGACGGTGGTCGCGTCGCCCGACGGAAGGTCGGCGACCGAGACGCCGAGCAGATCGTCGATCCGCACGCCCGCCGACGAGGTGTCGATTGCGAGCAGGGTGGCCGCCGCGTGATTCCAATCGCGGAGCCGCAGGTGACCGTCGAAGCGCAGGACCGCATCGGCCAGGCGGCCGGCGAGCTCCGGAAGGCGTTCCTCGACCTCGTCGGGCTCCGGCGCCAGCGCCGCCGCGATCGCCAGCACCTGCCCGGCCATCAGCGCGGCCAGGCCGATGAGCCCTTCCAGCGAGCCGTCGCGATCCGCCAGCAGACCGACCGCCCCGGCCGCCACCAGCCCGGCACTCGCGGATCTGAGCCCCGTGGCCAGGACGACCGCGACGCCGGCGGCCAGGACCGCCAGCCCGAGTAGGACCGGCGCGAGCGGTTCCAGCAGGTCGGCCGTCACTGGAATGACGGTCAGTAGCGCGAACGCCTCGGCCACCGCCATGACCGCCACCGCCGCACCGATCAGCCGGGCCGGCCCGCCGGCGACCACGCGTGTTCCGACGAACGGCGCGACGGCCAGCAGCACGGCCGCGGCGAGCACCGGGGCCGCCAGGGACCCTTCGCCGGTCAGCATGACGACGGCACCACCGGCCAGCGCGGCCGACGCGCCCGACTCGAGCAGGTTGGCGATCGAGCCGGTCCGGAGCGCCCGAACCAATGCCGCCAGCGCCCCTAACGCGGCCACGAGCACGAGCGTGGCGAGGAAGGCCGCCGGCAGCCACGGCAGCGCCGAATCGGCGAGGTCGACGGCCGGGAGGCCGCGCACGGCGAGCACCAACCCGACCGGAACGGCCGCGATGGCAAGCGCGAAGAGGATGTTCAGCGCCCGAGCGCGATCCACGGCCCGAGTGTGCCTGCGCGCACCACCCGCGACCATGGTACGAACGCCTCGTTCGGATACTCTCCCCTGCGTGACCGATCGACCACGCGCGGTCATGTCGCGCACCGCATTCCTCGACGCCACCGACGAGCTCATCGGTACCGGCGAAGGGCTCCTGGCGGAGCCGGCCTGGGATCGGTTCGGAGCCTGGCTGCTCGAGTCGGATCGGCTGCTCGAGCGCGTCTGGGGCCGGATGGACCGATATCACCTGGCCTGGCTCAACGTCGGGCGCGGCAGCGCGCCGCCGGGCTCGCAGCTCGACGACGAGGGGACGCGCCGCTTCATCGTCGAGGTCGCCAGCGCAAAGCTGGCCGTCCTGCGTACGATGAGGACCTCGGTCGAGCGGCAGGGCTCGACCTTCCTGTCCGACGAGGAGTCCGACGCAGTCCCGAAGGAGGAACGGTGAGCCAGGCCGCGCCGAGAATGCACGGGCCGCCCAAGCCAGGCGGCATCGCGGCCGTCCTCGCCCACCCCGACGACGAGAGCGTCGGGTGCGCCGGCGCCCTCTCGCTGTCGTACGACGCGTACCTGCAGACGTCGCTGCTGGTCGTCACGCGCGGCGAGGCGGGAACGCCGGACGGTGAGCCGGACCCCGCATTCGGCGGGGTCCGCGAGTCGGAGCTCATCGGCGCCGCAAAGGCGATCGGGATCGACCTCGTCCAGGGCCTCGACTACCCCGACGGCGGACTGGCCGATGCGCCCTTCGACCAGCTTGTCGAGGAGATCGCCGACTGGTTGGCGCGCGTCCGCCCGCAGGCGGTCATCACCTTCGGCCCGCACGGCGTCACCGGCCACCCAGACCACATCGTCGTCGGCAACGCCACGCGCTGGGCGGTGGAACGGCTATCGGACACGGGCCGGGCGCCGAATTCGGTGTTCGTCGTCTCCCCGGTCTTCGATCCGGGCGGCAACCTCTACGACCTCTCTCCCGAGGAGCAGGGCGCCACGCACCGCATCGACATCACGGCGGTCGCGCCGCGCAAGCTGGCCGCGCTCGAGAGCCACGCCAGCCAGGCCGATATGGCACAGGTCATCGCGTCGCTGCGCGGCGCGATCGAGTCGGAAGAGCCGATCTACGAGGGCTATCAGCGCGTCCGCCCGCTCGTCCCGAACCCGCACCCGGACTACGACACCTCGCTGCTCTAGGGAGAATTCGCGCGGTCGCACGCCCTTCGCGCGAGGTCAGGCAAGCACGTCAGGACCTTCACGAGCGTCGACGAACGAGTTCCGCGGCGGGAAGCGAACGGGTGGACGATCTCCCGTACACACGGCGATGGATCGTTCGGGAGAGAATCAATGATTGCTGGAGGTCTCTGATGAGCAGTGAAGGGCGTATGCCTGCTGCCGTTCGTAGTGACCGGCTGCTCGCTCTTGCGGAGAAGTGGGGACTACCCGACGACTACGAGCGGGAGCAACGCGTCTCGGAAGCATCGCCAGAAGAGCTGCTCGACCTCGCGCATTCCTTGGATGAGGTCGATCCAAGTCTGTGGGACTGGCTTGCCGGTCCTGAATCTTATGCGGCTGAACCCAGCGACGAGTACGTGCGGATGACGGACCTGACGATGGCCGTCGACCTCGCCCGTGTCCGGCTGAACGCGAGTTCGGAATAGAGGTCGTTGATTGGTGCAATCTGCGACGTTGCAGACCGACACGGGCGCGCGGGACGTGCCGCCTGCCCCGTGCTCGCAGTCAGTTCGAAGAAGAAGTTGGAGACAGAGATCCACCTTGCACGCCTCGACGACCGAGACGCAGGATGCGACTGGTATGCGAAGACGGTCATCCTGGCGGACGCCCGTTGGCCCCGCTCTTCAGACGGACCGTAACCGCAAATGCCGCATACGTCGCGCGACAACTCCGTCGTCGATCTGGCCCAGTGGAATCCGGTCGGCCGCCTAACGAGGCGTCGTCCAGCCCGCTCGGGACGGGCGGCTCCGTTTCGGCCATGCCGGCCACCCGGCCGCCGTTCCGTACCCCACTCAGTACTGGCACTGATGCGCCGGGAGTGATTCGAGACCAGACTCGGGCTCGTGCCCGGTGGGTCTCCCGCATCGCGCAAACCAGTGCGATCGCAGATCGGCCGTCCTTTTTGGGAGAGCTCACCCGTGCGACAGACCCTATTGCGTGCTGGACTGGCGTCCAGCCTCGCGCTCGGCGCTGTGCTGACCCGACGAGGTAATACATGAGCTGGTCCACATCCCAGAGGTCCCCGTTGACTCCTCTCCCTTCCAGATCCGTGCGCCTGGCAATCGCCCTGATCGCTGTTCTATGCATGGCAAGCCTTCCTGGGACGGCGCTTGCCGACGACGGAAGCCCACCGACTCTGGAGGCACTGGCGTTCACGCCGGCCGCGATCGTCAACGGCGCCAGCCCGGTCACGATTACGGTCACGGCGACGATCACAGACGAAAGTGGCGTCGTGGACCTCATGAGGGACCCCGAGTCCGGCGAAGTGATCCAAGAGGGTCCGACGATCAGCTTCTGGGCACCCCGCGGCAGTGCCTACGCGGTCGGCTTCTTCGAGCGAAACACCGCCACCACGGACAACCCCGACGATTTCACGGTGGATGTCACCTTCCCGCCGTATGCGGCGACGGGCGAGTGGACAGTCGCCGTCAGTGCGCAGGACCCGGACTACAACTCGTTCTACCTGGATGCGGCAGCGCTGGTCGGCCTCGGATTTCCCGGCGGTGTCACGGTCGACGGCACCGATGACGTCACGGCGCCCACGCTGGTCTCCATTTCCCCGACGTACCAATCCGTGGACGTGGGCGACTGCGATCCCGCGAATCGCAAGGTTGAGTTCGATGCGGTCATCACCGATGACCTCGCCGGCTTCTACCCGGGCTCGCCGATTACCTTCATGAGTCCGAGCGGAAACACGTGGCAGCTGGGTTTCGATCCCCAGGGCGCCGACCACTATCTCGTACAGGTGTTCCTCGACATGGACGCCGAGCTCGGCATCTGGACGGCCAACGACGCCGTGCTCACCGACGTTGTCGGCAACGAGAGCTATCTATCCGCGGCGGACATTCCGGCCTCGTTCGAGGTCACTCGCACGTTCCAGGGAGGACCGCCTGGAGCGCCAACCAACGTGGCCGTCGCGATTGCAACAGACGGGGAGGCGACCGTGAGCTGGGTGGCCCCCGCAGATGACGGCGGCCGCGCCATCACGGGCTATGGGATCAACGTCGCCCACGGCGAGCAAGGAGCGACCCTCGGGGAGGTCGGCAGCACCGAGAGGACGAAAAGCATCGGCGTGCTCACCCCCGGCGTCACGTACACGGTGACGGTGTCGGCAAGCAACGCGTGCGGTTCGACGTCCTCCGATCCGGTCACCGTCGCAGCGATCCCCGAATCCGGCGGCACGGTTACGACCCAGCCTGAGGCTGGGCCGGTGACGACGGACGTGATCGTGCCTGCAGGGGCCGGGGGCGGATCGGTCACGATCACGGAGGCGGACCTCGACCCCGCACCCGCGGGCTACGAGTTCGTTGGCCAGCAACTCGAGATCGTCTCGACCGCAGCGACCACGGTGGACAACCCGCTGACACTCGTTTTCCATGTCGATGATCCCTCGTTGGTGCCCGCCACCATCTTCCGCAACGGGGTGCCAATCACGAGCTCCTGCAGCCCGACCGGCACGGCCACGCCCAGTCCGTGCATCGCCAGCGGCGCCGGCACCGCCGAGATCACCATCCTGACCGCATCGGCCAGCACCTGGAACGTGGGCCAGCGGCTGGGCTACGACTTCAGCGGCTTCCTCGGCGGCTTGAGCAACCCGCCAGGCATCAACCAGGTGAAGGCCGGCAACATGGTCAAGATGCAGTTCAGCCTCGGAGGCGACCAGGGCCTGGGCGTCATCGCCGCGGGCTACCCTGCCTCCGCAAGCCATGCCTGCGGGTCCGCGGGTTCGGCCGACGCGACCGATCCGACGCTGGCCGGCCCCAAGGTCCTGACCTACGACGCCAAGAAGGGCGTCTACACCTATTGGTGGAGTACGAGCCCAGCCTGGAAGCAGACCTGTCGCACCTTCGTCCTCAAGCTCACCGACGGCACCTTCCACTACGCCGAGTTCCGTTTCAAGTAGGCACTCGCTGGCAGTGGGCGGCGCGTACGGCAGCGTCGAGTCTTTGTTCCCGACGCGCCGCCCTGAGAGGAGTACCGCGGCGGGATACGGGCAATCACCGCGCTTGGCGTGAGGGAGATTCGACGCCGTGAGGAGCGTGTAACGGTTGGCCCTCGGGCACTCTCCCGCGCAGGAGGGGTACACTGGTTGCGATGGCAATTGATTCCGATCTCGCCAAGGTGGACGAGGTCATGACCGCGCTCTACGACATCCACGATCCTGAGATCGGGATGAGCATCGTCGACCTCGACCTGATCAAGGCCGTGGAGCTCGGCACCGATGGCGCCCCGACCGAGATCAAGATGGTGCTCACCACGCCGTTCTGCCCGTGGGCCGGCGAGCTGATCCAGACCGTGAAGACCAAGACGGAGGAGGTCGTCGGGCCGCCGGTCAAGGTGACCCTCCTCGCCGAGCGCTGGGAGCCCCCACCCGGCCTCTTCTAGGCGGTCACCTTCTGCTGGATCCGGCGGGCCGTCGGCGGCTGCTCCATCGATGCCCGGACGGCTTCCTCTAGCTGGTCGACGACGAACGGCTTGAGCACGATCATCACGCCCTGCTCAGTGAGGTATCCCTGCTGTTCGTGCACGGCCTTGACAGCGGCCGTGCAGACGACGATTGGGATCGTTGCCAAGCCGCGATCCATCTTCAGCTTCTGTAGGAGCTGCCAGCCGAGCAGCTCGCGATCCCCCATGAGGAAGTCGAGGATGATGATGTCCGGCTCCACTTCGCGGATGCGCTGGAGCTCGCGTGGGGCATAGCTCATCAACACCACCTCGAACCCCATCCCGTCGAGGATCTCGTCGAACAGCTCGAGGATCTCTTGCGTATCGTTGACGACGAGTGCGCGCTTGCGTTGATCGGCCACGGCCTTCTTCATGCACGGAGTCTGCCAGACGCTTGCCCGGCTACGATGGCGGCCATGCGTATTTACACCCGCAAGGGCGACACCGGGACGACAGGGCTGCTGTTCGGCGGCGACCGGATCAGCAAGGCCGACCTGCGGACCGATGCCTACGGCACCACCGACGAGGCCGTCTCCGCGCTGGGCCTGGCGCGGGCGTCGATCGGCTCCGCCACCGACCGGACCGAAGCGCGCCTGGCCGAGCTCATCCTCCGGCTCCAGCGCGAGCTGTTCGTCGTCGGCGCCGAGCTGGCGACGCACGCCGACCGCCGCAACCGCCTGACCGATGGCGTCTCGCGCGTGACCGCCGAGATGGTCACCGCGCTCGAGGGTGAGATCGACGCGCTCGAGGAGCTCGTCGAGCAGCCGACCGAGTTCGTCGTGCCCGGGGAGTCGATGACCGGCGCCGCGCTCGACCTGGCGCGCACGACGGTGCGCCGCGCCGAGCGTCGGGCGGTCGCGCTCTCGGAGGCCGGCGAGCTGCCGGACTCGCAGGTGCTGGCATACCTCAACCGGCTGGCGGACCTGCTGTTCGTCGCGGCCCGCGCGGCCGATGGGGGATTCCGCCCCGTCCGCGACTGAGTCCTTCAGGCAGCCGAGTCCAGGCAAGCCGAACCGAGATTTCCACAGAATCGAGGTTGGTGGAATCCGGGGCGATCGCGGGTAGAATCGGCGAGATCGGTGGCGCGGACCGGCCGCGGCCACGCATCACATGAAGCGCCGAGGAACCGACGAACGATGACGCTCACCGCGACCCGCCTGCAGATGTTCATCGACGGCGACTGGGCCGATGCCGCCTCCGGCGAGACGGCCCCGGTGATCAATCCCGCAACCGAGGAGGAGATCGCCCGGGTCCCGAAGGGCGACGCCTCCGACGTCGACCGCGCCGTGGCCGCCGCCCGCACCGCCTTCGAGGTCTGGTCGCAGTCGACGCCGCAGGATCGGTCAAAGGCGCTCCATGCCTTTGCCGATGCGATCGAGGGCGACGCCGAGACGCTGTCGAGCCTCGAGCAGGCGAACGTCGGCAAGCCGAAGGGCGTGGCCGATTTCGACGTCGAGTTCACCGTCGACAACGTCCGCTTCTTCGCCGGCGCCGCGCGGGTGGTCGAGGGTAAGGCCGCCGGCGAGTACGTGAACACCCACACGAGCATGCTCCGCCGCGAGCCGGCCGGCGTCGTCGGGCAGGTAGCGCCCTGGAACTACCCGCTGATGATGGCGATCTGGAAGCTGTGCCCGGCCCTCGCCGCCGGCTGCACGGTCGTCCTGAAGCCGTCGTCGATGACCCCGCTGTCCGCGCTTCGCATCGGCGAGCTGGCGGCCGAGATCTTCCCGAAGGGCGTCCTCAACGTCGTGACCGGCCCGGGCGCCGTCGTGGGCGATCGGCTCATCCGTCATCCGGACGTCGACATGGTCAGCCTTACCGGCGACACCGCCACAGGCAAGGAGATCGCCGCCGCCGCGGCGCAGACGGTCAAGCGCGTACACCTCGAGCTCGGCGGCAAGGCACCGGTCCTCGTCTTCGACGACGCCGATATGGACGCCCTGGCCGAGACGATCAAGCTGGCGGGCTACTTCAACTCCGGCCAGGACTGCACCGCCGCCACGCGGATCATCGTCATGGGCGACGGCTACGACCGCGCCCTGGAGGCGCTCGTTCCCGCCGTCGAGTCGATCAAGGTCGGCGATCCCGCCTCGGACCCCGAGCTCGACATGGGACCGATGGTCAGCAGGGCGCAGCAAGAGCGCGTTTCCGGTTTCGTCGATCGCGCCCGCGGCTACGGCGCCGAGATCGCCGCCGGCGGCGAGACGTTCGGCGATCGCGGCTTCTTCTATCGGCCGTCGCTGGTAACCGGCGTGGAGCAGGACGCCGAGATCGTCCAGTCCGAGGTGTTCGGGCCGGTCGTGACGGTCCAGCGCTTCGGTGACGAGGAGGAGGGGATTCGCTGGGCCAACGGTGTCCCGTACGGGCTGGCGGCATCGGTCTGGACGAAGGACGTGAAGCGCGCGCTGCGCGCGGCGAAGGCCCTGCGCTACGGCACGGTGTGGATCAACGACCACCTCACGATCGTGTCCGAGATGCCGCACGGCGGCTTCGGCCAGTCCGGCTACGGCAAGGACATGAGCTCGTACAGCATCGAGGACTACACGATCATCAAGCACGTGATGGCGAAGATCGTCGATTAGGACCGATCCGGACCGGTCGGCAACGTTGAGGGGTTCATGGCGACCACTCGTCACTCGATCGAGATCTCGCGTCCGGTGGAAGACGTCTTCGCCGTCCTCACCGACGTGACGAAGCTGGGGCGCTGGTTCCCACTGGACGTCGAGGAACGATGGACGTCGCCCCCGCCCCACGGCATCGGGTCGACGCGCCGGGCCACGGTCAGGATGATGGGCCGCGCCGCCGAGAACGATGCGGTCGTGACCGCGTACGACCCGCCACGGCTCGCGGCGATGAAGGGCACGTCGCGGAGTGCGCCGTTCGAGGCAACCCTCAGGTTCGCGCCGATCGAGGGCGGAGCGCGCGTGGACGTCGAGACCTCGATCCTCATGGGCGGGCTGATGCGTCCGGTCGGTGCACTCGTCGGGCGCTGGTACGGCGGCCGGTGGGACCGGGGGCTCGTCAACCTCAAGCGGATGATGGAGGCCGGCGAGCTCTAGCGCGGCAGGGTCGCCGATCGTCGCCCGATGTAGGGTTCCCCGGATGAACCGGGACGTGGGCGGGCGGGCCCCAGCTGGCCGGGAGCGCGCGCTCGCCGTGGGCCTGGTGCTCGCCGCGACGGTGTCGCCGCAGGTCGGTGCGGCGTTCGCCGTGACGCTGTTCGACGAGCTGAGTCCGGCTGGTGCGGCGTTCCTGCGGCTGGCGTTCGCGGCGATCGTGCTGTGGGCGATCTGGCGCCCTCGGCTGACCGGCGACCTGCGGCTGGCGGGGGCGTTCGGCGTCGCGCTCGGGCTGATGAACTGGTCGACCTACGAGGCGATCGACCGGATCCCGCTCGGGGTTGCGGTGACGATCACGTTCGCCGGTCCGTTGCTCGTGGCGGTGATCGGCTCGAGGCGGCCGCTCGACGGGGTGTGGATCGCGCTTGCCGCGGCCGGCATCGTCCTGCTCGTCGGTCCCGGCGGCGGACCGGTGGATCCGGTCGGCATCGGCTTCGCGCTCGTCGCCGCGGCGTGCTGGGCGGCCTACATCTACCTGAGCAAGCGCGTCGGGGCGGCGTTCCCGGGCGGCTCTGGGCTCGCGCTGGCGATGGTCGTCGGCGCGCTGATCGTGCTCCCGGCGGGCGTGATCCAGGCGAACGGCGCGCTCCTCGAGCCCGACCTGCTGGCCTCGGCGCTCGTCGTGGCGCTCGCCTCCTCGGTGGTGCCGTACTCGCTCGAGCTGGAGGCCCTGCGCCGGCTTCCGGAGGCCGTTCTCGGCATCTTGATGTCGCTCGACCCCGCGGTCGCCGCGCTGGCCGGCTTCGTCGTGCTCGGGCAGGACCTCGGTGCTCGCGATCTGCTTGCGATCGCGATGGTGATCGTGGCCAGCGCCGGTGCGGCCGTCTTCAGTCACCGATGACGAAGGGAACCGTGCTGCTACGATCGCCGCGATGAGCGACACGCCCGCCCCGCAAGCCCCAGCGGAGCCCGATCGCCAGCCCGCCGGCCGCACCGAGCCGCTCGATCCGGCCGAGGCCGATCGCCTCTTCCGACGCGCCGTGGCCCTCTTCAACGGAGTTCGCTACTGGCATGCGCACGAGGCGTGGGAAACGATGTGGCGTGCCGCGCCCGACGAGGAGCGCGATTTCTACCAGGGCCTGATCCAGGTCGCCGCGGGCCTGCTCCACCTCCAGCGCCGGAACATGCGCGGCGCACGCAACAAGCTGAAGGAGGGGATCGACAAGCTGCGCCCGTACGAGCCGGCGCATCGGGGCGTCTTCGTCAACGAGCTCATCGGTGAGGCGAGACGGATCCTGGACGACCTCGAGAACGGCCACCTGCCGTACCTCATCCCGCCGATCCTCCGATTCACCGACGCCGATGCCCACGACTTGAACCGATGAGCGAGGAGCGCATCGAGCGCGACTCGATGGGAGAGGTGCGCGTGCCGGCCGATGCCAGGTGGGGAGCCCAGACCCAGCGCGCGGTCGAGAACTTCCCGATCTCCGGCGTGCGCCTCGAGCGCGCCCAGATCGAGGCGCTGGCCCGCATCAAGGCGGCGGTCGCATCGGTCAAGCGCGAGCAGGGCCTTCAGGAGGCCGACGTGGCCGATGCGATCGCCGCGGCCGCGGACGAGGTTGCGCGCGGCGACCACGACGCGCAGTTCCCGATCGACGTCTTCCAGACCGGGTCGGGCACGAGCAGCAACATGAACATGAACGAGGTGCTCGCCAGCCTGGCCGGGGAGCGGCTCGGCCGAGCGGTCCACCCGAACGACGACGTCAACCACCCGATGTCGTCGAACGACCTCTTCCCCGCGTCGATCCACGTTGCCGCCACGGCGGGCGTGCTGCGGGAGCTGGTGCCGTCGCTCGGGCACCTGGCCGATGCGCTGGAGGCCAAGGCCGGCGAGTTCGCGGAGGTCGTCAAGTCCGGCCGCACCCACCTGATGGACGCGACGCCGGTGACCCTCGGCCAGGAGTTCGGCGGCTATGCCGCGCAGGTGCGGATGGGCGTGGAGCGCCTGAACGCCACGCTGCCGCGCGTCGCCGAGCTGCCTCTCGGCGGGACCGCGGTCGGGACCGGCATCAATGCGCCGGCCGGATTCGGCGGACGGGTGATCGCCGAGGTGGCCGCCTCGACGGGCCTGCCGCTGACGGAGGCGCGCGATCACTTCGAGGCGCAGGGCGCGCGCGACGCGCTCGTCGAGCTGTCCGGGCAGCTGCGGACGATCGCCGTCAGCCTCACGAAGATCGCCAACGACCTGCGCTGGATGGGCTCGGGACCGCGCGCCGGCCTCGGCGAGATCAACCTTCCCGACCTCCAGCCGGGCAGCAGCATCATGCCGGGCAAGGTGAACCCGGTGATCCCCGAGGCCACGCTCATGGTGTGTGCGCAGGTCGTCGGCAACGACGCCGCGATCGCCTGGGCGGGCGCGTCGGGCAACTTCGAGCTCAACGTCATGCTGCCGCTGATCGGCCGCAACCTGCTCGAGTCCATCCGCCTGCTCTCTTCGGTCACGCGGCTCCTGGCGGACCGATGTGTCAGCGGGATCACCGCCAACGTCGAGCGGATGCGCGAGTACGCCGAGGGCTCCCCGGCCATCGTCACGCCGCTGAACCGATACCTCGGCTACGAGGAGGCGGCCAGCGTCGCGAAGCAGGCGCTCGCCGAGCGACGCTCGATCCGCGAGGTGGTCGTCGAGCGCGGGCACGTCCGGGACGGCCGGCTGACGGAGGCGGAGCTCGACGAGGCGCTCGACGTCGTGCGCATGACGCGTCCCTAGCGCGGGCGCGAGGCGAACGCGGAGCGCGAGGCTAGGGCGGAGCGCGAACCGGCGGCATCACGGCGTAGCGCAGCTCGGCGTAGCTGTCCTCGCCGCCCTCCCCCTCGACGTACAGCCAGACGAGCAGGTCCCAGGCGATGTGCGGCCGCAGGACGTTGGCCTGAGAGGCCGCGGTGTACTGCTCGATCACCCGCATCCGGTCCTCGAGCAGGTCGTAGACCGCGAACGTGAACGCATCTGCCGACCACCACGCCACGAACCGGCTTCCGGCCGAGGGGTAGTTGACGAACTCCAGCGGCGCGACGTCGAGCCGGACCGGACCGGGGCCGCCGATCTCGTGCCGCCAGGGCAGGCCCCAGTTGAACATGCTGAAGCCGGGCTCGGCCTCCTTCCAGAAGACGGTCTCCTCGATGAGGATCGGCATCGTGGCCAGGTCCGAATGGCTCAGCTGCTCGAGCTCCACGCCTGGCACGGAGAGGTCCAGCAGGAACACGGTGCGGTCATCGCTCGTCCGATCGGCCGCGTACACGACCTCGCAGAAGACGACGCGGTTGCCGTACAGCGACGGAAACCACAGCTCGGCCTCCGCGGCCGCGCGCTCGAGCACGACCGCCGGCTGCCAGTCGGGCGCCCGGGCCACCAGCAGCTGCGAGACCGGACCGTCCGGCCCGCGGTCGAACGCCGTCCACACGATCGTCTCCTCCTGGACGCTGAAGCTGGGCACGAAGCCCGGCACGTCCTCGTCGCCGGGATGCATGTCCAGCAGGATCGCCTCGTCGGCGTGGCGCGGGATGAGCCAGAGGTTCCAGGCCCGCTCGCCGTCGGTCGGGATCTCTGCGAAGGCCACCATCCCGAGGTCTCCGGCGATCCTCACGATCGAGTGATCGCGCTCGGGATTCCGCCACATCACTTCGGGCGGGTCGTCGGCGAAGGCGCGGTAGCGCCACAGGTCGGGCGAGGCATCGCGACCGGCATCTTCGGCGAAGCCGGACGAGAAGAGCACTGACTCGCCATCGCTGGCGAACTCGAGGATCGTGTCGGTCAGCTCCGGCTCCAGGCTGCCGACCTCCATCTCGGCGGAGAGGCCGGGCGTGCTGGTCGGCGACGAAGTCGCGGTCGGTTGCGGACTGGGCGAGGCCGATGCGGTCGGGCTCGAGCCAATGGCGCTGGGCGGCGGAGTGGCGGACGTGCAGCCCGCCACCCCCAGGACGCTCGCGGCGACCAGGACCGCCGAGACGCGCCGACCGCGTTTCACCAGACAAACCGCTGCAGGTGGTCCCGGATCATGCCGCCGATGTGGCGCACGGGATCCCAGAAGCGCCCAGTGGCCCCGCCCTCATCCTCGGACGAGTCGGTGTAGTACAGTCGCGCGCTGTTTGTCCCGTCGTAGATCCCCCACCAGCCGTAGGCGGCGATCCAGTGGCCACCCGAGACGACGGGGTCCGGCCAGCTGCTGAGGTGGAATCGGCCGTTGGGATCGTGCGGCTTGACGGAGATGGCGAGGGCCATCCTGCTGCCGGTCACGTTCGCGCGAACGTAGTCGTGGAGCTGGTCGCCGAAGGTGCCGTCGTGGTCGGTGTCCTCGAGGCGCGTCACGACCCAGTCCCAGCCGGCCGGACGGCGAGGCGCGCCCGCCGTTGCCAGCTCGAGCCCGTCCTCCATCGTGAACGCGCTCGTGCCCCCATTGGCATCGGTGGCCATCCAGGCCGCGATCTGGTTCTGCGTGTACTTGTTTGCCTGGAGCGGCACCGCCCAGGTGTAGTTGGCGATCACCTGGCCGACCGCCGGGCCGCAGTAAAACCACTTGATCTGGTCGCGAGCCGAGACGCCCAGGAAGTCGGACGGCGGGCCGCAGGCGCTGTTCGTGGTTGGATCGGCCTGCGGGCTCATGCCATCGGTGCCGGGCTCCGCGGGTGGGGGTGCCTCGGGGGTGGCGCAGGCGAGCGTCACCCGCCCGAAGGCCTGGGCCTCCGGCGAGGCGAGGTAGCGCATGGCGGCGGCGACCTTGCGGGCGGACGCGGCCTGCTCCTCCGCGGTGAGCGGACGCTCCGCCGGAGGGTTCGGGCGCTCGGCAGCGGGTGCCGGGCGCGTCGGCCTTGCGGCCGATGCCGGCATCACGCCGGCGGAAAGGATCAGCACGGAGCCGAGCATGGCCAGCGCGATCCGTCGAGAGAGCATCGGGGCAGCCTCCTGTTCCACGGAGGCGAGCCGGCGATCGGATGTCTGTCGACCATTCTGACGCCGAGTATCTTTGCGGCCGCTTACCAGCCGCTTACTGGAACAAGACCGATGCCGGCCCGTTTCCGGACCGGCATCGGCGTCGATCCGTCATGGCGGGGTGCCACTACTTCAGCCCCGTATTCGTTGGTTTACAGGAACCCGCCACGACGGTTCTTCAATTGTGGACCGATGATGCAGGAGGCGCGCCCATCGGCCCAAGGGGCGAATGTCCCGCTCGCCCCGGGAATCCGCGCTGGCGCGTACAACGACGAACCGATACGCTCGCAGCCCCACCGAACCACCGCCCGCACTCCGGAGAGACACACCTCGTGACGAAGACCTACCAGAACCTGATCGGCGCCGACTGGAAGCCGGCCGGATCGGGCGCAACATTCACCAGCGTCAGCCCGGCGAACCGCGACGACGTGGTCGGGGAGTTCGCCGCCTCCGGTCCGGCCGACGTCGACGCCGCCGTCGCGGCGGCTGTGGCCGCCTTCCCCGCCTGGAGCGGGATGCCGGCGCCGAAGCGCGGCGAGATCCTGTTCCGCATCGCGCGGCTCCTCGCCGAGCACAAGGAGGAGCTGAGCCGGCTGATGACGCGCGAGATGGGCAAGGTGCTGCCCGAGGCGCGTGGCGACGTCCAGGAGGCGATCGACGTCGCCTACTACATGGGCGGCGAGGGGCGCCGCCTCTTCGGCCAGACCGTGCCGTCGGAGATGCCCGACAAGTTCGCGATGGCCATCCGCCGGCCGATCGGCGTGGTCGGCGTCATCACGCCCTGGAACTTCCCGGTCGCGATCCCCGCCTGGAAGCTGTTCCCGGCGCTGATCTGCGGCAACACGGCCGTCGTCAAGCCCGCGTCCGACACACCGGCGTGCCTGGTCCGCTTCGTCGAGCTGCTCGTCGAGGGCGGCCTTCCCGAGGGCGTCGTGAACGTCGTTACCGGCTCCGGCGGCGAGGTCGGCAATGCGATCGTCGACCACCCCGACGTCAAGCTCATCAGCTTTACCGGCCATACGGATACCGGCATCGAGATCAGCACCCGCGCCGCGAAGACGCTGAAGCGCGTCAGCCTCGAGCTGGGCGGCAAGAACCCGATCGTGATCTGGGAGGACGCCGACCTCGACCTCGCACTCGACAGCGTCGTCTGGTCCGCGTTCGGAACCTCCGGCCAGCGCTGCACGGCGGCATCGAGGCTGGTGGTGCATCGGTCCATCCACGACGACTTCGTCCATCGGCTGCAGCAGCGGGTGGCCAAGCTGGTCCTCGGCGACGGCCTGGACGAGAAGACCGATGTCGGGCCGGTCATCAACGAGACCGCTGTCGAGCGCATCGCCTCCTACGCCGCCATCGGCCGCGACGAGGCCGATCTGGTGATCGGCGGCGGGCCCGCGCGCGATGGCGCGCTGGCGAAGGGCTCCTTCTTCGAACCGACGATCTTCGCCGAGGTCAAGCCCGACGCGCGGATCGCGCAGGAGGAGATCTTCGGGCCCGTCACCTCGGTGATCCCGGTCGACGACTGGGACGAGGCGGTGCGGGTCGTGAACGGCGTGAAGTACGGGCTGTCGAGCTCGCTGTTCACGAACGACATCGGCCTCGCCTTCCGCTCGATCCGCGACTTCGACACCGGCCTCGGGTACGTCAACCACGGCACGATCGGCGCGGAGGCGCACCTGCCGTTCGGTGGCACGAAGGCCACCGGCAACGGCCACCGCGAGGTCGGACAGGCCGCCCTCGACTTCTTCAGCGAGTGGAAGAGCGTCTACATCGACTACTCCGGCAAGCTCCAGCGCGCGCAGATCGACACGACCTTCATCGACGAGTAGCGGTCTTACGGGCCACCGGTATATACATATATACTCCGGCGCCCCGCCGCGCTTGCCGCGGCCATGGACCGGTGGCAGGATGCCCCCGCGATGCAGCTTCCGGTCTTCCCGCTCCACACGGTGCTCTTCCCGCACCTGCCGCTCCCGCTGCACATCTTCGAGGAGCGCTACCGGGCCATGGCCACCGACCTGATGGCCGATGACTCGCCCTATGCCGGCCGCTTCGTCGTGAGCATGATCACCGACGGCGCCGAGGGCGCCGCGAACGCCACGATCCACGACGTCGGCACGATCTGCGAGGTGCGCAGCGCCGAGCGGTTCCCCGACGGTCGCTGGATGCTCATCGGGGTCGGCGTGGCCCGCGCGCACATCGCGGCGGTCGAGGACGCGAGCACGCCGTACAACCTGGTCGAGGCCACCGAGATCCCGGATCCGACCGGCGACGGGGCCGCCGCGCTGATGCCGCGCGTGCAGGCCGCGCTCGACGGCTACCTCGCCACGGTGAAACGTTTCGTGGTGCGGGCGGCGTCTGTGGGCCGCAACGAACCGCAGGAGCCTACCGACGTGGCCGCTTCGCTCGACCGCATGCTCAAGCCGATTCACCTCCCGGACGACCCGGTCGCCGCGAGCTACGCGATCGGCGGCTTGCTCCAGATCGAGCTGTCACGCAAGCAGCACCTGCTCGAGATTCCCGACGCGGCGACGCGCCTCCGCACCGAGCTCCACCTCCTTCAGCGCGAGGCACGCCTGCTGGACGACGGCGCAATGCCACCGGTGCAACCGTCGGACATCGGCTACCACCACAACTAGGCCCATGCGCTCCATCCGGCTGCCGAGCCTTCTTGCGCTGCTGCTCGCCGTCTCCGCCTGCGCGAGCCCGGCGGCCACGCCCAGGTCCACGCCAACGATCGGCCTGCCCGGTGGCGGCACGTTCTCGCCAGCACCGTCGGAGTCCGACGACCCCGACGCGACGCCCTCGTCGAGCCCCGACGAGTCGCCGGTGACCGGCACGACGTACACCGTCCAGCGGGGTGACTCGCTGACGGGGATCGCCCGCGCCTACGGCACGACCGCCACGCAGCTCCAGGCCTGGAACGGCGATGCCTACCCGTCACTGCTGACGGACCCCGGCGTCATCGAGCCCGGCTGGGTCCTGATCGTGAGCGGCGACCCCGGGGTCACGCCGCTGCCGGCCCCGACGGCCACGCCGGTCCCGCCGCCATCGGGCTCGGGCTGCACCGCCAACAACCGCGTCGGCGCGGGCTCGCCACAGACCTTCCGCACGATCCCCGACGCCGGTCCGGGCGTGGCACTCACCTTCGACATGGGCGGGCGCATGGACCCGGCGGTCGAGATCATGAACTTCCTCGTCGATAATGAGGTGTGCGCCACGATCTTCGCCACCGGCGTGATGAGCGAGACAGATGAGGGCCGGCAGGTGATGGCGATCATCCGCGACCACCCCGAGCTGTTCGAGATCGCCAACCACACGATGTACCACTGCGACCTCGCGCGCGGCGGTGGCGGATCGCCGAGCACGGGGCCATGCACCGGGTCCTTCGACGCCAACCGAATCCGCCAGGAGATGACCGATGCCGAGGCCATCCTCCGCGCCGGCACCGGGCAGAACCCGCAGCCCTACTGGCGCCCGCCGTACGGATCGGTCAACCAGGCGGTCATCGATGCCGTCGCTTCGGTGGGCTATACGAAGACCTTCCTGTGGGACATCGACACGGTCGACTGGAAGCCGATCGGCCAGGGCGGCCCGACTGCCGCCCAGATCGCGGCCAAGGTCATCAACAACTCGGTGAACGGCTCGAACGTCCTCTTCCACCTCGGCGGCTACGAGACGATCGACGCGCTCGAGCTCATCGTGCCGGGGCTCCGCGACCGCGGATTCACCCTGACCAGCCTCTCCGACCTGCTGAACTGACCCGAAGGGGGAACCCATCATGCGCAATACCATCGCTCGCATCGGTCTCGCCGCTCTCGTGGCGGTGACCGCGTTCGCCGTCCCATCGGTCGGCGGCCCGAGCCCGGTCGCGGCCGTCTCGCCCACGCCATCGGCGCCGATGACGATGCGTCTGGAGGCCGGCCATCACACCGGGTACACCTTCAACGCGAACGGCACGATCACCGGCAGCCGCTCCGCGAACGCCGTCGACCCGTTGAGCGTGCAGACCGTCCAGCGCTCGTCGATCGGGACGCGCGGCGTCTTCCTGCGCATGTCGACCGGGCCGATGGCCGGCTACTGGATCCGCGAGTCGATCGTGGCGTACGTCGTCGGGATCGTCGGCGAGCGGGACTTCACGCCTGATCGGGCGATCAGCCTGCCGGTCGGCAAGGTCCTCGCCTACACGTTCGACGCGAGCTGGAACCTCGTCAGCGCGCCGGTCCTGACGGTGAACTCGCCGTCGAGCGCGATGGCGTCGGGGTCGGCAGTCATCAACGGCACGCTCTACTACTCGGTCGTCAGCGGGCCGTTCGCCGGTGCCTGGCTGCCGTCGGGCGGCAACCACCTTGCGCGGGTCCTCGACTGCCGGACCGGGCCGAAGGCCGATGGCGGGACCGCGGTCTGGTCACGGCTCACCAGCGCCGGTCCCGAGGTCGCGCTGACGTTCGACATGGGCGGCCGGCTCGATCCGGCGATGGCGATCGCCAAGCGCCTGCTCCTCAACGGCGTCTGCGCGACGATCTTCCCGACCGGCGACGCCGCCGAGGTGCCGGCCGGCAACGCCGTCCTCGAGTTCATGGACAGCTTCCCCGCGGTCTTCGAGTTCGGCAATCACACCCAGGACCACTGCGACCTCGTGCGCGGCGGCGGCACCGGGTGCCCGGCGGGGCACGCCTCGTCGTCGTTCGTGCAGTCGCAGCTCAACTCGACGAACACGACGGTCGTCGGCATCACCGGGATGTCGACGCTGCCGTACTGGCGCCCGCCGTACGGGTCGCACGACCAACAGGTCCGCATCGCGGCCTCGGCGGCCGGCTACAAGAAGACGGTCATGTGGCACATCGACACGATCGATTGGAGGCCGATCGCCGACGGCGGCCCGACCGCGCTGTCGATGTCCGACAAGGTCGTGAACGGCGCGGCGAACGGCAGCATCGTGCTCGCGCATCTCGGTGGCTGGGAGACGTTCGACGCGCTGCCGTCGATGATCCGCGGATTGCGGGCCAAGGGGCTCACGCCGAGCAGCATCTCCGACCTCGCGGACGGCAGCTAGCCGATCGGGATGGCGGTCCCGGTCAGCGGCTTCGAGGCCGGCGAACAGAGGTAGACGATCAGGTTGCCGAGCTCGCGCGGCCCGACCCACGCGTCGCGCTTCGCGTCCGGCATCGATGCCCGGTTGGCCTCGGTGTCCAGCGTTCCGGGCAGAACGCAGTTCACGCGCACGCCCGATGCCTTGAGGCCGGCCGCCAGCGACAGCGACCAGGTCGCGACCGCGGCCTTTGCGGCGGCGTACGGGCCGGCGTTGCGCCCGGGCTTCAGGGTCGTCTGCGCACTTATCGTGACGATCGCCCCGGACGGCGACTTCCGCACAGCCGGGAGCGCCGCGAGGACCGATTCGACCGTCGGCCGCAGGCTCGTCGCGAACTGCTGCTCGAAATCGGCCCAGGCGAGCTCCTCGAGCTTCGCGCTGGAGTAGCCACCGGCGAGGCAGACGAGTGCGTCGAGGCCGCCGAGCGCGGTAACCGCCTCGGCGACCATGGCGGTGGCCGCGTCGGCGTCGACGAGATCGGCGCGGATCCACGCAACCTCGGCCGGCTCGCCAGGCGGGTCGCGGCGCGTGACGGCTGCCACCTGCCAGCCCGCTTCGAGGAAGGCCGCGACCACGCCCCCTCCGGCGCCACCGCTCGCGCCGGTGATCAGGACGCGGCCCGCGCCGGCCATCCTCGGACCTTCAGCCGCCGGTCACGGCCGTGCCGGCCTCTGCGGGCGAGGCCGCCGGGAGCGCCTCGCCGAAGATCCGGATGGCGGTGTCGACCGACTCGGCATCGACGATCAGCGGCGGGCTGAAGCGCAGCGACGACTCGCCGCACTCCAGGGTCAGCAGGCCGCGCTGGAAGGCGGCCTCCTGGACCGCTTCCGCAGCCTCGTGGGTCGCGAACTCGACGCCGAGCATGAGGCCGGCACCGCGGATGTCGACGACCGCATCGGTCCCGCGGGCGACCTCCTCGAGCCCGATGCGCAGGCGATCGCCCATCGCGCGGGCGGTGGCCAGGCCCTCGGACTCGATCACGTCGAGCGTGGCGAGGGCCGCGGCGGCGCAGACCGGGTTGCCGGCGAAGGTCGAGCCGTGGGCGCCCGGCGGCCAGGTCCACAGCGAGTCGCGGCCGACGAAGGCGCCGATGGGCATGCCGCTGGCGATGCCCTTGGCCACGGTGATGATGTCCGGCTCGACGCCGGACTCCTCGATCGCCCACCAGCGGCCCGTGCGGCCCATGCCGGACTGGATCTCGTCGGCGATCAGGACGATGCCGTGCTCGTCGCACAGTTCACGCAGTCCCTGGAGGAACGAGGCCGGAGCGGGGAAGTAGCCGCCCTCGCCCTGGATCGGCTCGACGACGATGGCCGCGACGTCCTTGGGCGAGATCTGGCGGCCGAAGATCGTGCGCTTCAGGTACTCCAGCTCGGCGGAGCCGTCGCCGCCGGTCTGGTCGCGCCAGGCGCGGACGCGCGGGAACGGCGCGTGGTGGACCATCGGGATGAGCGGGCCGAAGCCGGCGCGCTGCTTGATCTTCGAGTTGGTGAGCGAGAGCGAGCCCATCGTGCGGCCGTGGAAGCCGCCCTCGAAGGCGATGATCCCGGGCCGATGGGTGTGGTAGCGGGCCAGCTTGATGGCACCCTCGACCGCCTCGGTTCCCGAGTTGGTGAGGAAGACGCGCGCCTTCTCCTTGAACGGCGCGATCGCCGCCAGCCGCTCCATGAGCTCGAGGTAGCGGGGCTCGTAGAAGTCGGTCGCGGCGATGTGGATGAGCCGATCGGCCTGCTCCTTGATGGCGGCCGTCACCTTCGGGTGGGCGTGGCCGGTCGAGCAGACGGCGATGCCGGCGGCGAAGTCGAGGAAGCGATTGCCGTCGACATCGGTCACGACCATGCCCTCGCCGGACTCCGCCACGAGCGGATAGGCGCGGGTCAGCGAAGGGCTGGCGACGGCCTCGTCGCGGGCGATGATGGCCCGGGCCTTCGGTCCGGGCAGCTCGGTGATGATGTGCGGAGCCATCGGTTCCGGGGCAGCCGCAGCTGAGGACGTGGCTTCCATGGTCGTCATGAGGTGGTGCACTCCGTGAACGGAGCGGCGCGTCCTGCCCGCGCACCTTGGCTAGACCGACGCATCCTAGCAGGGGATTCAGACCCGTCCAGTCCACGCCGCTTTGCGCCGGGCACCTAACGACGAACTTCGACCCGGATTCGGTCCGGAAGGCGTCGTCGTGTCACGCGGCGCAAGGATTGACAACGGAGGCGGCCGAACCCCGTGGTTGCGTCCCAGGAACATCGCGCTTTCTAGGCAGCCGTTCCCCGGACCGGTTGTTGGCACTCCTGAATGGCTTCGCTGATGAGCCCCGGTCCCGCGTAGATGATCCCGGTCCAGAGCTGGACGAGGTCGGCGCCGGCAGCCAGCGCGGCGGCCGCATTCGCTCCTGAGCCGATGCCGCCCGAGGCGACGATCACGCGATCCGGGCCGAGAGTGCGGCGAGCGCCCTCGGCGGCCGCGAGCGTCAGCGGGCGCAGCGGCGCGCCCGACAGCCCGCCCTCCTGACCGGCCAGGCGCGAACGCTGGCCGACGCGCACCGTGGTCGTGTTGCTGAGGATCACGCCGCCCGCCGCTTCGGGAAGCGCGCGGATGATGTCGGCACGCGCGTTGTGGGTGAGGTCGGGCGACAGCTTGACGACGAGCGGGACCGATGGAGCCGCCTCCAGGACGAGAGCGAGCAGCTCGAGCAACCGCTCCGGGTCCTCGAGGTCGCGGAGTCCGGGTGTGTTCGGGCTGCTGACGTTGATCGCCAGGTAGTCCGCGACGGAAGCGACCGCGCGGGCGGCGGCGGGGTAGTCGGAGATATCGCCATCGCGGTTGCGGCCGATGTTGACGCCGATGACGAACCCGTCCGGCAGCTTCGGGCGGGCGGCGGCGATGCGGCGCGCGAGCGCATCGGCCCCGGCGTTGTTGAAGCCCATCCGATTGATGAGCGCCGCGTCCTTCGACAGACGAAAGAGGCGCGGTCGAGGATTTCCGGCCTGCGGTCGAGGCGTGACCGTGCCGAGCTCGACGAAGCCGAAGCCGAGCGCGGCCCAGCCCTCGATGGCGAGGCCGTCCTTGTCGAACCCGGCTCCGAGGCCGACCCGGTTGCGGAAGCGCAACCCCATGAGCTCCACCGGCTCCCCGCTTCGGGCGCCCGAAGCGAACGGCGCCAGCGTGCGGCCGAACGAGGACCCGAGGAGGCTCAGCGTGACGTGGTGGATGCGCTCCGCATCGGCCAGGAAGAGGAGCGGGCGCGCGGCGCGATAGGCCGCGATGCGCCAGCCCGACATCGGTCGGTCAGTCGTCGTGCGCGCGAGGGAAGGCCATCTCCGCGGGGTACACCGGCGGCAGCGGCTCGCCCTCGCCGTCCCCGTTGCCGTTCTCCTTCGGTGCCGGGCGAGCGGGGTCCGGGTTCATGAACTCGTGCCAGACCTCCGTGCCGGCGCCGGGTGGGTCGTCGAGCTCCTTGATGGCGACGATGCCCTCGAAGCGGATCGAGCCGGTGCCGCCTTCATCGGTCTCGTACTCGTCCTCGTACTCGGGCGCCATCTCGACCGCGCGACCGAGTGCGGCCTCCTCGTCCTCGCCGTCGACGAGGACGACGCGGTCCTCGACCATCGTCGCGGCCTCCGGATCGCCGGCGAGGTAGGCGTAGCGCAGCTGGACCGCGAACCAGCCGGAGGGCTGGACGAGTGTCTCGTCGAGAACGTGCGGACGCGCGGTCATCACCGTTCCTCCCCCACGACGGTCTGCGACTGCTCGCGCAGGAACTGCTGGACGTAATACGGGCCGAGCCCGCCCTTGCCGGACGAGCCCGAGCCCTTCCACCCTCCGAAGCTCTGGATGCCCGGCCAGGCACCGGTCGTGGCGCCGGCGCGGCGATTCACGTACACGACGCCGGCCTGGATCGTGTCGAGGAAGCGCTGCACCTCGGCGGGGTCGCGGCTGAAGATGCCGGCGGTGAGGCCGTACTCGGTGTCATTGGCTTCGTGGAGTGCCTGGTCGAGCGAGTCGACCTCGCCGACCACGAGGAACGGCACGAACAGCTCGTCGTGGAAGAGTCGATGATCCAGCGGTAGGCCGGTCACCACGGTCGGCGTCGGGAAGAAGCCCTTCGAGTCGTCGGTCGAGCCGCCGATCTCGACGGTGCCGCCATCGGCCATCGCGTCGGCGACGGCCTTCGAGAACGTGTCGAGCGCGCGCTGGTTGATGACCGGGCCCATCCAGTTCTCGCGCTGCGTCGGATCGCCGACGGTGATCCCGCGCGCCTTCTCGACGAGGCGATCCACGAACTCGCGGGCGACGGGCTTCTCGACGTAGACCCGTGAGTTGGCGCTGCACTTCTGGCCGTCGAAGCCGAAGGCCGAGCGCATGACGCCCTCCGCGGCCTCGTCGAGGTCCGCGTTGGCGGTCACGATCGCCGGGTTCTTGCCGCCCATCTCGGTGATGATCGGCCGCGGATAGTCCTTCGTGAAGGACCGATACAGCCGCATCCCGACCTCGTAGCTGCCGGTGAAGACGAGCCCGTCGATGCCGGGGTTGTCCTCCAGCTCCGCTCCGACCGTCTCGCCTGGGCCGGTGACGAGGTTGAAGACCCCGTCGGGCAGGCCCGCGTCGCGCAGCGCCTCGCCGAACTTCCAGCCCAGCAGCGGCGCATCCGACGATGGCTTGAGGACGACGGTGTTGCCGGCGATCATCGCGCCGCCGGCGGGCCCGCCGGCGAGCGCCATCGGGAAGTTGAATGGGCTGATCACGCCGAACACGCCGTACGGTCGCAGGACCGAGCGGGTCTTCTCGGCCGATGACAGCGAGCCCATCGGCTTCACGAAGCCGTCCGCCTTCTCGAACTCGTCGCCGTAGTAGCGCAGCAGGTCCGCGGTCTCCTCGACGTCGCCGAGGGCCTCGAGCCGGTTCTTGCCGACCTCGAGGGCCATGAGCGCGGCATAGTCGAACTGGCGCTCGCTGATCAGCTCGGCGGCGCGGCGCAGGATGGCGAGGCGGTCGCGCCACCGGGTGTCGCGCCAGGCCGGGTAGGCGGCGCGGGCCGCGGCGATCGCGTCACGGACGTCCTGCTTCGTGCCGACCGGGAAGCGGGCGACGACGAGGGCACGGTCGGTCGGCGAACGGTCCTCGAAGGTCTCGTCGCCGAGGCGCTCCTCGCCGCCAATGATCATCGGGTAGGTCTGCCCGAGCGAGGCGCGGGCGCCCTCGAGGGCGGCGTCGAACGAGGACTGGAGCTCCTCGTTGTCGGCCGAGAGCGTCGCGTAGGTGATCTTCATGCGCGGCGTGGTGGCCATCGTGCGTCGTCCGCCTCCTGCGCTGCGAGGGGAAATCAGTGGCTGGCGTCTCGGGCGGCCCATTATCGCATCGGCGCGTCCCTGGGCCGGACAACGCCGAAGGCCAGGCTCCGGGGGGAGAAGAGCCTGGCCTTCGGACCCATCGATGATATCCGCGCCGAACAGCGACCGCAAGGCTGTATCTGCACGGAATGCGTCGTGCGTGGTGGTCGGTGTCACCGATTCTCAGCCTGCGGGCTCGATCGGCCCCCGATGGTAGAGGCCGAGGTTCAGGCGCAGGGACCCGCCGTGGGGCGCCATCAGGTAGGCGCGGCCGCGATCTCCGTAGAGGCGCGGCAGCAGGTCGTGCGCGATGTCGGGGTCGCTGAGGTCGACCTTCGCATGGACGACCTTGATCTTGAACCCGTTGCGCACCCACCACCCGGTTCGGCGCTGGGTGGCCTCGACCGATGCGGCGACCACCTCCGGCTCGAGCAGCTGGGCAACGTCGTCGCGGCCGTAGTAGCCGATCGCGATCAGCCGTCCGCCGGGCCGAATCACCCGCAGCGCCTCCTCGATGGCGGGCAGTGACGAGTCCTCGGGCATGATGCCGGCGGTGAGCACGACGTCGACCGCCCCGTCGCGGAGCGGCAGCGACGTGCCGCTGCCTTCGACGATCCGGATATTCGGCTGGTGCGACTCGGCGGCGCGCCGCCGAGCCTCGGCCAGCAGCACCGGATCGGTCTCGATGCCGTAGGTCCGTCCGGTGCGGTGCGCCAGCAGCATCGGGTAGTGGCCGATCCCGGTCCCGATGTCCGCGATGCGCTTGCCGCTGAGCGGGATGATCCGCTCGAGCGCGTCGAGGACCTTGCGGTCGGGGTCGATTGCCGCGGTCAGTCGCGCGTGAAGGACCGGATCGGCCTCGGTCCAGGGCGGGAGGATGGCAGGCATCAGGGCACCGTCACGCGGAACTCGGCGGGCTCGCCGTCGGGCGCGGTGAGGATGTCGTTGGTTGAGAGGACCTGGAGGTCGAACTCGACCGGGCCACCTCCGCGACGGACGACGAGGACCGGGATCGTCAGGGTCGCGCCGGGGAACAGCGGGCCCCACCCGAGCGAGACGGTGCCGGCCGGCTCGCCATCCTCGCCGGGGCCGAGCACCCACTTCGTCCATGGCTGCACGAGCGGAGGCCCGAACTCGGCGATGCGCTGCTCGGACGGCTCGAACGGCCGCAGGAACAGCGTCCGGTTCAGCTCGCGCGGCCAGCGCAGGACGAGCTCCTCGATCATGTCGTCGGCCTGGCTGACGACGGTGACGACGATCCTGCCGCCGTCGGCGCCGACCTGCGGTTCGACGGTGACGGCGACGACGCGGTCATCGGCCTCCTCGGGAAGGTCGAGGCCGAGCTCCGGCTCGGGCGATGCGGTCGTGGTCGGCTCGGCCGTCCCGCTCAGGCCCGCGGTGGCGGACGGCGACGGGGACGGGCTCGGCTCGACGGTCGGCGACGCGGTCGGTGAGGGCGACGGCGACGGCGTGAAGACGCAGCCGGACAGGAGGAGCATCGCCAGGCCGATGTGCAGCGCCTGCGGCGGTCGCCTCATGCCTCGCTCGCCGCGAGCTCGGGGAGGCGGTTGCGGATGGCGTACGCCGCCGCCTGCGACCGGCTCTCGAGGGCCAGCTTGGCGAGGATGCTGGAGACGTAATTGCGGACCGTCTTCTCGGCCAAACCCATGCGATCGGCGATCTGGCGGTTCGAGGCACCGTCGGCGATGTGTGCCAGCACGCGCCGCTCCTGCTCGGTGAGATCGGCGAAGGCGCCGGCCTCCTCGAGGCGACCGGCGTTGCGGATGCGATCGAGGACCGGGCGGGTGACGGCGGGGTCAAGCAGCGACCCGCCGGCGGCAACCGTGCGCACCGCGTCGATCAGCTCGCGCGAGCCGACCCGCTTCAGGACGTAGCCCGAGGCGCCGGCGTCGATCGCGTCGAAGAGGGCGTCGGAGTCGGCATGGCTGGTCAGCATGATCACGGGCGTGCCGGGGCGAGCGGCGGTGATCGCGCGGCAGGCGTCGATCCCCGAGCCGCCAGGCATGCGGATGTCCATCACGACCACGTCGGGCCGGTGGTGGAGCGCCAGCCGGGTCGCCTCGTCGCCGGTGGCAGCCTGCGCCACGACCTCGAAGCCCTCCTGTGCGGCGAGCATGGCGGCGAGGCCGATGCGGACCACCTCGTGGTCATCGGCGATGAGGATCCGGATGGGCGTCGCGGGCGCGACGTTCTGGGGGGTATCGGTCATGCGCTTCAGGTCGGCCGCCGCGTGGTGGCCACCGGCATCGTAAGCGAGAGGCGCGTACCGCGCCCGGGGGCGCTCTCGACCTCGAGCGTCGCGTCCAGCAGCTCGGCACGCCTGCGGATGTTGGCGAGGCCCTGGGCCTGCCCCCGCCGGGCGCGCGGTGGAGGCGCTGACGGGTCGAAGCCGGTGCCGTCGTCGCGGATCTCGAGCGTGAAGCGGCGCTGGGTGCAGGCCATGTGGACGCTCACGTGCTTGGCGTGCGCGTGGCGCAGGACGTTGCTGAAGGCCTCGGTAACGAGGTGGTGCAGCTCCTCCGCCTGCTCGGGACGCAGCCGCGGCCGGAACAGCCCATCGGTCGAGACTTCGAGCTTCACCAGCGTGTGGGCCTGGAGCTCGTCGGCAGCGGCCAGGACGATCGCCTCGGCGTCGCGCGCCTCGAGATCACCGGAGCGGAGCGCGAAGATCGTGCTGCGGATGTCGTTCGTGATCCGATTCAGCTCGCCCATAACCGTCGCGATCCGCTCTCGCGCCGGTGCCCCGTCGCCGCCGTCGCCGATGTCGGCCGTAGCCTGCTCGAGGTGCAGGCCCGCGGCGTAGATCGACTGGATGATCCCGTCGTGCAGGTCGCGGCCGATGCGCTCGCGCTCGCGGAGCAGGAGCTCGCGTCGGCGAGCGTCGGCGAGGGCGCGATCGGTCTCCTGCTCGAACAGCTCGAGGCTGACGATGACCGCGATCGCGATGGCCAGGCCGGTGATCGAGACGAACACCTCGATCGGGATGCCGAGCGTGGCGAGCACGACCTGGTCGTTGAGCACCGACGCGAGCGGGAACGGCGCCTCCATCGGCACGAGGCCGCCGACGATAGCGAAGACCACGAACGCGACCGACGCGGCCGACAGTGCCGTGGCGACGCCGCGGCCGGCCATCGGCGCCAGCAGGCGCGTCGTGCGGCGCAATGTCACCGCCACCAGCAGCGACGCGGGCACGGCGATCATGTAGCGCGCCACGACGTCGCCCACCGCCAGCGGCGCTCCCACCTCGGCGAGCGCGGCGCCGATCTGCGGCGAGGGCAGCCACGGACCGACGTCGGGCACGAAGCCCGCCGCGACTGTGGTCGACAGCACGACCGTGGCGACCGTCCACAGGGCCAGCGTCGCGATCGGAATCAGCCGCAGCCAGGGCTGCCCCCGAATGGTGGGCAGCGGGCGCTCGCCGTTGCGCGTCGCAATCCACAGCTCGATCCCGAACTGGAAGAGCAGCGCGAAGCTGATCGGCTTCATCAGCAGCTGCAGGCCGAGCAGCGCCTCGATCACCGGCGGCGGCAGCCAGCCGGCCTGGATCGGGACGAACAGGTAGCCCCAGATCATGAGCCCGTGGAGCAGGCCGAAGGCCGCGAGCCAGCCGAGCGGTCGGGCCAGCGGCAGCTGCGACCGTTGCCGGCTCTGGAGCGCGACCGCCAGGCCCATCACGAAGAAGACCTGCCCGTAGACCGAGAGGACGATGATGCGGTTGGTCTCGAACAGCTCCGCGAGCCAATCCATGGGACTGATGGTAGGGGGCGGGGGGCCCGTGATCGGAGCGAGATATTCCCAGGGCGCCTGTATCGGCCAAGAAGTGGCCGATTACTCACTCGGTGACTGAAACGGCCAGGCAAGCGGCCGCATCCTGGCCGATTGAGTCCGGTGGTGCATGAAACGGCCACGTCGTGGCCCTTACACGCACACGGGGAATATCCGGCGCGGGCGCCGCACACAACGGTTCCGGCTAGGATCGGCCCGTGAGCACCGAACCCGAGGTCACCGGAGATCGGCCACCGATGCCCCTGTCGGTGCGCCTCTGGTTCGTCTGGGCCTTCAGCCTGCTGATCATCACCGGGCTGCTGCTCGGGCGGATCGTCGAGTTCATCGACTTCAGCGAGCGCGCGCCATTCAGCCTGCTCGGCATCTTCATGATGGTCGAGCTGGCCGCGGTCCTCTTCGGGATCACTGTGGCGCTCCAGCGCAAGCGGATCGGCTACCGGTTCGCGATCGGCATCGCGCTGCTGCCGGTCCCGATCCTGGCCGGCCTGCCGCCGATCCTGCTCGAGATGCCGGCCGTGGCCGCGAACGGGTGGTACACGCTGTTCGTGCCGATAGGGCTGCTCGTCAGCGCGGGGCTGCTGATCGGCCTTCTCCGGCCATCGGCCCGGGCGTACTTCAGCGAGGACTGACCTCCCTATACTCGGCCGCGTGCGGCTCGTCACGTACTCCCACGAAGGCTCCGGGTCGCGGCTCGGCGTCGAGGCCGCGGGCGGCACGATCCACGACCTGACCGCCGTCCTCGGGGTGACCGACGTCGGCGAGATGCTCGCGCGCGGGATCGCGGCCGCGGACGTCGAGGATCTCCAAGTCCGCGCGCAGACCTTCACGCCCGATGAGGTCGTTCTCCAGGCGCCGATCCGGCGACCCGGCAAGATTGTCTGCGTCGGCCTCAACTACCACGACCACTGCCGCGAGCAGGGCGTCGCGCCTCCTGCCTACCCAATGCTGTTCAGCAAGTTCGCAAACGCCGTCTCGCACCCCGGAGCATCGGTCACGCGGCCGGTCGCGACCGAGCAGCTCGACCTCGAGTGCGAGCTGGCGGTGGTGATCGGGAAGCACGCCTCGCGCATCGGCCCGGCGGAGGCTCCGGGGGTCATCTTCGGGTACTCGATCCTCAACGACGTCACGATGCGCGACCTCCAGCGCGAGGATCGGCAGTGGCTGCGGGCCAAGGGCAGCGACGGATTCGCGCCGATGGGCCCGGCGGTCGTGACCACCGACGAGCTCGGCGATCCGCAGGCGCTGCGCATGCGCTCGGCAGTGAACGGGGAGACGTGGCAGGACTCGACGACCGCCGAGATGATCTTCGACGTCTTCACGGTGGTCGCGTTCGCGTCGCGCACGATCACCCTCGAGCCCGGCGACGTCATCGCCACCGGCACGCCCGCCGGCGTCGGGCACTACCAGCAGCCACCGCGCTACCTGGCCGATGGCGACGTCATGCGCTGCGAGATCGCGGGGATCGGCGCGATCGAGAATCCCGTCGTCGACGAGCTGCCGCGGATCACCGATCACGCCGAGGCCGCCGGGTTCGGGTCGCTCGCGGAGCCGGCGCGGTGAGCGCGACGATCGGCGCCGGCACGATGCTCGCGCTGGCCAAGGTCCGCCCGGGGCCCGGCGCGGAGCTCGTCGAGCGGCCCGCTCCCACGCCGGGCGCGGGCGAGGTTCTCCTCCGCGTCGATGCGGCCAGCATCTGCGGGACCGACCTGCACCTCTTCGACTGGGACGACTGGGCGGCCGACAACATGGAGCCCCCAAGGATTCTCGGGCACGAGCTGGCGGGGACGGTGATCGGGATCGGTCAGGGCGTCACCCGGGTGAAGGAGGGCGACCTCGTCGGGGTGGAGAGCCACCTCTTCGACTGGACCTGCGCCCAATGCCGTCGCGGCGACATGCACCTGTGTCGCAACTCGCGGGTGATCGGCGTCCACACCGATGGCGGCTTCGCCGAGCGCGTCGTCATTCCCGAGGCCAACGCGATCGAGTCGAACGGGCTGGATCCGGCGGTCGTCGCGCTCCAGGAGCCGATGGGCAACGCGGTCCACGCCGCCTTCGTCGAGTCAATCGAGGGGAAGACGGTGCTCGTCACCGGGTGCGGTCCGATCGGCCTCTGTGCGGTCGGGATCGCAAAGGCGGCCGGCGCCTCGCTGGTGATCGCCACCGACACCGAGCCGTTCCGTCTCGAGCTGGCTCGCACGATGGGCGCCGACCTCATGCTCGACGGCGCCGATCCGGCCACGGAAGAGCGGATCCGCGACGCGACCGGCGGCGACGGGGTCGAGGTCGTGCTCGAGATGAGCGGCGCGCCGCAGGCGCTTGACTCCGCGCTCCGGGTCGTCACGCGAGGAGGTCGGATCTCGTTGCTCGGCATCTTCGGCGAGCCGCCGACCGTCGACCTCTCCGAACGCGTGATCATGCAGGGCCTGCGCCTGCACGGCATCTACGGCCGCCGCATCTACGACACGTGGGAGCGGACGCAGGCGTTGTTGCGCTCAGGGTCGCTTGACGTGACGCCGATCATCACCGACCGGCTCCAGCTGTCCGAGTGGGAACGGGCCTTCGAGCTCGTCGCTTCGCGCCACGCCGGCAAGGTGGTGCTCGTTCCCTAGCTCGCGTTGCAGCCGGTGCCACTAAGTCCGAACGACGACAGGCCCCGCCGTCCAGGGAGTCATTGGGTGCAACCAGCGCCGAGCGAACGGTCACTCCTTCAGACTTGGTGTCATCCCGTGCAACGACCGCTGCGGGCTACACTCCCCACATGACCGATGCGCCGACGAGTGCCCGGGCGCGCAACCCGATCGCGTTCCTGGACGCAGAGATCGCCGAGCTCAAGGCGAAGGGGCTGTATCGGCGACTGCGGGTGGTCGAGAGCGAGCAGAAGAGCCGCTGCGTGATCGACGGCCGCGAGGTCATCACCCTCAGCAGCAACAACTACCTCGGCCTCAACACGCATCCGAAGCTGAAGGCCGCCGCGCTTGATGCTGTCGAGCGTTTTGGCGCCGGCAGCGGGGCCGTACGAACCATCGCGGGCACGATGTCCCTCCACGAGGAGCTCGAGTCCCGCTTGGCCACCTTCAAGCACACCGAGGCGGTCCTCACGTTCCAGTCGGGCTTCACCGCCAACACCGGCGTCATCCCGATCCTGGCTCCCGAGGGCGCGACGATCGTGTCCGACGCCCTCAACCACGCCAGCATCATCGACGGCATCCGGCTCACGAAGGCCGAGCGCAAGATCTTCCCGCACGGCGACATCGACGGACTGCGCAGCACCCTGCGCGAGGTGCGCAAGGCCGATGCGGATCGGTCCATCCTCGTCATCACCGACGGCGTCTTCAGCATGGACGGCGACATCGCGAAGCTGCCGGAGATCGTCGAGGCCGCCGAGGAGGTCGATGCGATCGTCATGGTCGACGACGCCCACGCCTCCGGCGTGCTGGGGCGGAACGGGCGGGGGACGGTCGACCACTTCGACCTACATGGGCGCGTGCACGTGCAGGTCGGGACGCTGTCGAAGGCGATCGGCGTGCTTGGGGGGTACGTCGCCGGTGCGGCGAGCCTGCGGACGATCCTCGAGCACCGGGCGCGGCCATTCCTCTTCTCGACCTCGCATCCGCCGGCGGTGGCGGCGGCGTGCCTGGCGGCGATCGATGTGCTCGAGACCGAGCCAGAGCTGATCGATCGGCTCTGGGAGAACACCCGCCACTTCAAGGCCGGGCTCGAGCGGCTCGGGTTCGACACCGGCAACTCCGAGACGCCGATCACGCCAGTGATCGTCGGTGCCGGCGCGCTGGCGCATCGGTTCAGCGACCGTCTCTTCGAGGAGGGCGTCTTCGCGATGGGCATCGGCTATCCGACGGTGCCCGAGGAGAAGAGCCGCGTCCGCACGATCGTCACCGCCGAGCATTCGCGCGACGAGCTCGATACCTGCCTCGAAGTGTTCGAGCGGGTCGGGCGCGAGCTGGCGATCCTCTAGTCCCCGCGGTACCGTTGGTGCCGCTTCTCCCCTTCCGCTCCTGAGCTGCCACCGATGCCGGATCGCCCGTTGAGCGCATCGATACGTTCCACGCTTGCCGAGGGTGCCATGCCGCGCTCGGGCATGGTGTCCGCGCTCCCGGAAGGCGCGACGATCGACGAGCTCGCCGTCGCCGCGACCGGTGGCGACACGGAAGCCGTCGGCCGCCTCTACGACGCCCTCGTCGGCCCGATCCACCGCTACGTTGCGCTACGCATCCGCCGGCGCGAGGACGCCGAGGACGTGACGCACCTCGTCTTCGAGCGGATCGTCGGCGGGCTGCCGAGGTACCGGCACTTCGGCAAGCCATTCTCGGCGTGGGCGTTCCGGATCGCGCGCAACGCCGTCATCGACCACCAGCGTCGGGCGCGCCCGACCGAGCCGTTGAGCGTGGTGGCCGAGCCGTCGGCCGGCAACGGGCTGGACGATCTCACGGTCCGTGGCGAGGAGGTGCGCGAGCTTCGCGCCGCCATCCGTCGCCTGACGACGGATCAACAGGAGGCGCTCGCCCTCCGCTATGCCGCCGGCCTCTCGGCGGGGGAGGCGGCGCGCGTCATGGGCCGGCGGGCCGGCACGATCCGAGGGCTGACGTTCCGAGCCATCGAGTCTCTGCGGCGTCAGCTCGAGGATCAGGCGCAACCGTGAGCCGGGTGGGTCGCGCGCCCGGCGATCCGACCATTCGGCCTACGAGGCCGTGGAACAGTTGGTCGACGAGCTCGGGGCGCGGCTCGAGCCAGACCCGCTCTTCCGCCGACGCCTCCGCTCCGACGTGATGAATGCGTGGGTCGCGGCACGCGAAGGTATCGGGACCACTCTACGGCGGCACGCTCGAGACGGATGGGCACGCTCGGACGTGCCTGCCTCTACGCCGGCGTTGCGCTCCGCGCGAGCGTCGCCGGCGTGATGGCCGCCTCGTCGCAGTCGCTGCCGGGGGAAACGCTCCACGCGGTCAAGCTGCGGGTCGAAAAGCTACGCATCGACGCGCTCCCCCTTTCAGTTCCAGACGAGCTGGCGATCAATGCCCTCGCCGAGCGGATCCACCAGATGGAGCGCCTGGCCGCGGCCGGCCTGCGGGCCGATGCGGAGGCGCTGCTTCCGGCGACCGAACGCCAGTACGCAGACCTCCTGCGGCTCCTGGACGGGGTGGGCACCGCCGCTCGCGCCGACTTCCTCGGCCACCGCCTGGGAGTCGTCGTCGGACTCGTCGAAAGCCTTCCGGGCCGCGCTCCGTACGATCGTCGTCGGCCTGATGCCGGGCCTGCCGGTGACACGGCCCATCGTCGACCTGGATAAGCCCGACCCCCGGCCAAGCGGCGAACAGGCCCAACGGGCGGAGTCGCCGCCCGCTGTCGCCCCGCCGCCGCCCGATGCCGAGCCGAGCACCGACCCACCACCCCCGCGGCCGAACCAGACCGAACCGGGCCGGCGTGACGACGAGGAAGGCGGCGCCGGCGCTGGCGGCGGTGACGACGACGATGATGACGAGGAGGACGACTCCGACGAGGGTGGCGGGACCGACGACTAGGGTCGACGGCCGACTTACCCGCTCGCGACGAAGCCCCCGGTCTGGGACCGGGGGCTTCGTGCAATTGGGAGCCGTTGTTGGCCGGGATCAGCCTCGGCGCCGTGACTCCGCCAGCGCGGCCACGCCGAGCAGGCTCAGGAGGCCGAGCGCGATGAGAGAGAACAGCGGCGCTGTGCTCTGGCTCGCGGGCAGCTCCGCCGCCGTGTCCGGCACGGGGTTGCCGCCGAGGGTGCCCTCGCCCGGAGGCGGGTTGCCGCCGGCCGTGCCGTCGCCGTCGCCGTCACCGTCGCCGTCGCCGTCGCCGTCGCCGTCGCCGTCGCCGTCGCCGTCGCCGTCACCGTCACCACCCTGAATGTCGCAGATGGAGACGTTGCTGACACCGAAGAACTTGTCGTTGTTCGGGTTGACGGGTGCGGTCACCGGAACGTCCTGGGCGCCCGCAGCCACGAGGACCGGGGTGCCGTCACCGCCACCGTTCTGATCGGAGCCGCCCTTGACGACCACGATCACGTCGGTATCGGTGTTATTGCTGACGAGCAGGATCTCGCCCTGACCCTCGTCGATGATCTCGAACTCGAAGCCCTCGAGGACGAGGTTGGCGGCGTCCAGGTTGATGCGGAGGACCGTGCCAGCCGGGCAATCGGCCTCGCCCTGGCCACCGTCGCCGTCGCCGTCGCCGTCGCCGTCGCCGTCGCCGTCGCCGTCGCCGTCACCGTCGCCGTCGCCGTCGCCGTCGCCGTCGCCGTCGCCGTCGCCGTCGCCGTCGCCGTCGCCGTCGCCGTCGCCACCGCCTTCGGTCTCACAGACCGACAGATTGCTGATGGCCTTGCCGTTCGACATCGCGACAGTGAGCGACGCACCGGCGGCGATCGGATCGGATGCTTCCCCGACCTGGTCGGAGCCAGCCTTGATGGCCACGATGATCGCCCCGTCCGTTTCATTCAGGACGGTGGCGGTGTCGAGCTCATCGTCTTCGTCGAGCGTGATGGCGGTGATGGACACGCCTTCGACGACTTCGAGTGGCAACGTGGCCGCGAGAATGGTTTCGGCGCTAACGTTGACCAGCTTCGTGCTGCCGGCCGGGCAATCGGCCTCCCCACCGCCGGGTGGGTTGTCCTGTGCCGTGACCGGGCTGACGAGGAATTGTGCGAGGAAGAACGCCAGGCTGGCCGCGACCGCAAGCAAGGCGGCCATCGTCCGGGTTCTTCCTGGGTTCGTGGCAGTTACGAACATGAGTGGACCTCTTTTGAATCTTGGCTCGGGGATTGATTGATGTCGTCCGATTGCATAATAGGTACCAAAGTCCTAGGACCGCTAGTGGGTAACCGCTCGCTCGGTGGTGGCGTGGTGTCCCGTGTGGTGAGGTTTGACGCAGTACATCGTTCCCACATGGTGCCAGCAAGCAACGGATCATCTTGGGGCCTTCATCAGCCATGAGCCGTCGGATCTTGGTCCTGGCCCTAGGCCTGGCGGCCGCGGCCCTCGTGGTGATCGGAGCGGCGCTGGTCGTCGGCCGGATCGCTGCCCCAGAGGTGACTGACGACGCCTTCGTCGGATCGGTCGAATCGATCCTGTCGGCGGAGGCAAGCGAGCTGATCCTCCCGGCGGACCTGGCCGAAGGCTCGCGCGGCGTGGCCTACGTCGCGCTTCGCGCCGGCGGACTGCGCCTGGCGGAGGCGTGGGAAGTCGGCGCCGATGCTGACGAGGCGTACGCGAACGCGCTGATCGCGGCGCGCGACGCGGTCGAGCCGGACGAGCTGGCGGACGTCGACGTCATCGAGTCGGTGATCGGCGGGCCTCCCGACGAGGTGGGCATCGACGGCCTCACGAATCTCGACCGGGGCGTGGCCGGGTTGTCGGTCGTGCTCCCGGACGGTCGAGAGCTGGTCGCCGGACCGACCGAGATGCTGGCGGACAACACGAGCTTCGAGCGTGTCCTCGAGCAGTACGTCGAGGGTGGCACCGCGACCCAGGCCGAGCTCGACGACGCGCGCATCGGCCTCTTCGGTGCGAAGCAGCTTCTCGTCGACCTCGAAGCCGACGCCGTGATCCGGATGGAGCGCGGCAACGTGCTCGTCCCACCGGACGGGGCCAGCCAGGAAGCGGTCGGCACGCTCGCCGACGGCATGTCGGCGTGGCTGGTCCGAAGCCTCGGCGACGACGGTCGAATGGTCTACGAGTACTTTCCCAGCCGCGGCGACGAGTCGGACGCGAACAACATGATTCGCCAGTGGATGGCCACGATCGCGCTCAACCGCGTGGCCGGCCTGACCGATGACTCCCAGCTCTACGGGCGCATCGCCGACAACATCGACTACAACCTCGGGATCTCCTACAGCACCGACGGCGACCTCGGCCTGATCGCCGACCCCGACGGTGACGTCAAGCTCGGCGCCGTCGCCCTCGCCGCCCTCGCGATCAGCCAGCATCCCGAACGCGAGCGATGGGCGGCCGAGGAGGCGAGCCTGCGCCGCATGGTCGACCACCTCTGGCAGGCCGACGGCTCCTTCGTGACCTTCTACGTCCCCGCCGGCCGCTCCGACAACCAGAACTTCTACCCCGGTGAGGCCCTGCTGCTGTGGGCGGCCACTCTCGAGCAGGAGGCCGATGCCGACCTGCTCGAACGGTTCATGCGCAGCTTCGATTACTACCGCGCCTGGCATCGCGACGAACGCAACCCGGCCTTCGTGCCGTGGCACTCGATGGCCTACGAATCCGTCTGGGGTCTCACCGCCGATGACGAGCTGCGCGACTTCGTGTTCGAGATGAACGATTGGCTGGTCGAGACGATGCAGCAGTGGGAGGACGCGCCGTCGGACGACGTCGCGGGCCGCTTCTATAGCGCCGAGCATCCCGAGTACGGGCCGCCCCACGCGTCGTCGGACGGCGTCTATCTGGAGGGGCTGATCGCGGCGTATCGGTTGGCAAGGGCGGTCGAGGATGCCGAGCGCGCCGAGACCTACCGGACGGCCATCGTCCGCGGCCTTCGCCACCTCATCCAGCTGCAGTTCGCAGACGACGTCGACATGTACTACATCTCGCAGCGCGACCGGGCGGCCGGTGGCCTGCGCACGACCGTCTACGACAACCGGATCCGGGTGGACAACGTTCAGCACGGCCTGCTGGCCGTGCTGAACATCCTCGAGACCTTCGACCCGGAGGACTTCCGGATCACCGAATGATGTGGGCGGGTCCTCGCGGCCCGCCCGCTGGGTTCCTAGCGCCTGCGGTTCCAGGCCCGCACGTTCGCGAGCGTCATCGCGCCGAGCGAACCGATGAACGCGACCGCCAGCAGCTCGAGCGGCACGGAGATCGTCTCCCCGCCGATGCCGATGGCGAACGCGGTGTCAGGCACCGACGGCTCCGGGTTGCCGCCCTGCACCGGAGGCTCGACCGTCACGGTGCCGCCGTCCTCGCCCTCGTCAGGGTTGGTGTCGTCGGAGTCGATGACTGCAACGTTCACCGTCGGGTTGACGCGATCGATGGTGGTCGGGTCGACCGTCGTGCGGAAGCTCACGCTGCCGCTCGTGGTGGCCGTCCCGAGGTTCCACGTGACCGTGCCACCGGCCTCGGTTCCGCCGTCCGACGCGTCGAGGAACGTGAAGCCGGCCGGGATGTCATCGGTGATGACCGCGTTGTCGACCGGGCCGTTCGTCAGCGTGTAGGTCGGCGACCAGGTGACAACCGACGGGTTGGCCGCCGGGGCGTCTATGCGTCGTTCCGCCGCGATTCCCCAGAGTGATGCGGTGAGGTGGGGTCGGAGGCCCGCGGTACTGATCCGGTACCGGTGCCGATCGTCAACAGCAGGTTCTCGACCGTGAGCGTCCGATCCACACCTGCGGCAACGAACCCAAGCAGGCTCAGCCGGTTCGGCCGCGGGCCTCGAGGACGACCACCTGGGTCTCGTCTGGCAGTGAGCTGACCGTCACCTGCGCCTTCGGCTGCCGGATCGGCTCTGCGGCCATCTCGTGGAGGAACTTCTCCGGACCGCCGAGGTCCTTCGAGGCGCCGTCGACGCCGAAGTGCATCGGGATCACGATCTTCGGGCCGACCTGGGCGACGACCTCGGCGGCCTCGGCCGGCGTCAGGGTCGTCTCGCCGCCGACCGGCACCAGCAGGACGTCCACCGGGCCGAGCTCGGTGAGCTGCTCCTGGGTCAGGAGGTGGCCGAGGTCCCCGAGATGACAGATGTGGACGCCGTCGATCTCGACCGCGAAGACCATGTTCTCCCCGCGTGAGCCGCCGCCCTCGCCGTCGTGGTAGGTGCGGATGCCGGTCACCAGCAGATCGCTGAACTCGTACTCGCCCGGGCGGGTGAGGGTCAGGCCGGCGGTGATCGAGCGGGTGTAGCTGTGGTCGGGGTGGGCGTGGCTGATCGTCAGCAGGTCGACGTCATGCTTGCCCGCCACGAATCCGGTCGACGGCGGGCAGGGGTCGGTGATGACGGTGGCGTCGCGGCCCTTGAGCCGGAAGCAGGCGCGGCCGTACCAGGTGATCTCCATCGGTGCGGCATGGTAGCCGAGATAGCACGAGCCCCGGTGCCCGCCCAATGACACCGGGGCTCGAAGGAGGGAGGGTGGAGGCAGAAACCCGAGGTGGATCTCTATCTCACGTCGGAGAGGCTACGGGGCACGCCTAAACCGTGGGCTTGCCACACCTTAAGAAACCTGAACGTTCCGGCAGGCTGGCGGCGGCATGGCAGAATGCGCCGCAATGTCCGCTGCCCAGCGCCTCACCGCCATCGTCGTCGGCATCCTCGCCGTGGTCGGGATCGCGGTCGTCAGCCTCAGCCTCGCCGATGGCGACGTGGCCGCCGATCCCAGCCCGTCCGCATCGGTCTCGCCCGAAGGGTCGCCGGCCTCGAGTGGCGCCCCGACAGAGGAGCCCTCGCCGGCGGACGGGGACGAGGTGCTCGCCGCGCTGGCCGAGATCGAGGAGCAGGTGATCGCGATTCGCGGGCTGCCCGCGGCGGACATCGGTCCCCCGGAGCTCCTGACCCGCGAGGAGCTGCGCGAGGAGCTGCTCGCGACGTTCGAGGAGGACTACCCGCCGGAGGAGCAGGCGCAGGACAACGCCGCGCTCAAGGCGCTCGGCCTGCTCGAGCCGGACCAGGACATCGCCGAGCTCCAGCTCCAGCTGCTCGGCGAGGGGGTCCTCGGCTTCTACGACGACGTCGAGAAGCGGATGGTGATCGTGACCGACGAGGGCCTCGACGCCCTCGCCAAGTTCACCTACGCCCACGAGTACACCCACGCCCTTCAGGACGCGGCGTTCGACCTCTCCTCGCTGGAAACCGATGCCGAGGGAGAGGACGATCGAAGCATGGCCCGCATTGCCTTCGTCGAGGGCGATGCGACGGTCACGATGCTGAGCTGGGCCTTCCAGCACCTGGGCCAGGCCGAGCTGGCGGAGATCGCGAGCATCCCGCCGCCCGACACCAGCGGGATCCCCTCGTGGCTCGTCGAGCAGCTGACCGTCTTCCCGTACAACGAGGGCCTGCTGTGGGCCGGTGCCGTGACCGGCGATCCGCTCAGCCCGGACTTCGCCGCGCTCGACGAGATCTACGCCGACCCACCGAGCTCCACCGAGCAGATCGTCGACTTCGAGAAGTGGGAGCCGCGCGAGGATCCGGTCCCGGTCGAGGTGGCCGACCTCGCCGCGGCGCTCGGCGAGGGCTGGACCGAGGTCGACAACACGCCGATCGGCCAGGCGTTCCTGCGGATGATGCTCGAGTACCACGGCATCCCTCTGGAAGAGGCGCGGACGGCGTCCGCGGGGTGGGGCGGGGACCAGCTCGTGGTGGCGACCGGTCCGGACGATGCCTTCGCGGTCGCCTGGCGCCTGGCCTGGGACTCGCCCGAGGACGCCGACGAGTTCGTCGAGGCCTATGACACCGCGATCGCCACGTTCGACTTCCCGGCCTCGGTCACCCAGCTCGACGGCGGCGAGGTGCTGGTCGCCCACGGCAGCAGCGACGAGATCCTCCGCCGCACGATCGACGCCGCCGACGACTGACCTGCGGCGCCTACATCGAGTCCGGCGCCGAGATCCCCAGCAGCCCGAGCGCGTTGGCCAGGACCGATCGCGTCGCGTCCACCAGCGCCAGCCGCGCGGCAGACAGGTCTGCGTCCTCGCTGAGCACCTTGCAGTCGCGGTAGAAGGCGCTGAACGCGCTGGCCAGCTCGTAGGCGTAGCGCGGCACCTCGTGGGTCTCGCGGCGATCGGCCGCGGTCGCGACCGCGTCGGGCAGGTCGAGGAGATGGCGGATCAGCGCCTGCTCGCTCGGATGGGTGAGGAGCTCGCCGGTGCGCTCCGCGTCGGGAGCCGCGCCGACCTCGGTGGCGTTTCGGAGGATCGACGAGGCACGCGCGTGCGCGTACTGCACGTAGTAGACGGGGTTCTCGTGGCTCTGCTTCCTGGCAAGCTCCAGGTCGAAGTCGATGCCGCTGGTGAAGGCGCGCGAGCTGAAGAACCAGCGCACCGGGTCCGCGCCGACCTCGGCCATCAGGTCGTCGAGCGTCACGAACTCGCCTGATCGCTTGCTCATGCTGACCGCCTCGCCCTCGCGGACGAAGCGGACCCACGAGTAGAGGAGGATGCGGACCGCGGCGGGATCGTGGCCGAGGGCCTCGGCCGCATGCAGCAGGCGGGCGACGGCGCCGTGGTGGTTCTCGCCCCAGACGTAGATGAGCTCGTCGAAGCCGCGGCTGAACTTTTCGCTGACATAGCCGATATCGGCGGCGAAGTAGGTCGGCTGGCCGCCGGACCGATAGATCACGCGGTCCCGATCCTCGCCGAACGCCGTCGCGCGGAACCAGGTCGCGCCCTCCGACTCGTAGACGAAGCCGGCCTCGCGCAGGCGCTCGACGCCGCGAGCGACCCAGCCCTCGTCGTGGATCGAGCTCTCGGTCTTCCACACGTCGAAGTGGACGCCGAGGGCCTCCAGGCTGGCCTCGATCCCGCGCCGCTGGACCTCCGACGCCCAGCGGCCGTACGCCCAGTCCGCGTCGTCATCGCCGGCCGCCTCCGCCTCGCCGGCGAGCGCCTCCGGGACCGATGCGGCCATCTCCTTCACGTACTCCCCGCGATAGCCATCCTCGGGAAGCGGCGTCCCAGCGCGCAGCGCTCGGACCGATCCGCCGAGCGCCTTCACCTGGCCACCGAAGTCGTTGAAGTAGTACTCGCGCGTAACGTCGTGACCGGCCGCCTCCAGCACCCGGCAGAGGACGTCGCCGACGAAGGCGCCGCGCGCATTGCCGACGTGGAGCGGGCCTGTCGGGTTGGCGCTCACGAACTCGACGTTGAAGCGCTGCGGCTCGTCAGGGTGCAGGCGACCGAAATCTGGCCCCGCGTCCCGAATCGGTCCCACCTGGCTCGCCACCCAGGCGGGGTCGAGGCGGAAGTTCAGGAAGCCAGGCGCTGCGACCGACACCTCGGCCACCGACGGCGGCGGCTCGAAGTGCTCGAGCAGGGTCTCGGCGATGCGGATCGGCGCGGCGCGTGCCACGGGCGCGAGCTGCATCGCGACGTTGCTGGCCCAGTCGCCGTGATCGGGGTTCGCCGGCCGCTCGAGGCCGATCGGCGGCAGGGGCGCCTCATCCGGGACCTGAAGCGCGCCCGATGCCGTGGCGCGGTCGCGCGCATCGGCGATCGCTCGGGTGATCTCGGACCGAAGGCTCATGGGCCTCGGAGTCTAGCGTCCGGGCCCTCGAGAGCGGCTCCCGCCGGGCCTTACGGCTGGTCGGCGGTGACCCGCGCCGGCGGAGCCTCGCCCGCGCCGGGGTCGGCTGACACGCTGCCGATGGCGATCGACAGCACGATCCAGGCGGCCGCCAGGGCGATGAGGATCCGGTTCGGCCGTCCGGCGGCCGGGTTCTTGGTCGAAGTGCTGGGCGACATTGGTGGCCTCTGAGACGGTTCCCTCGCCGCCGCCCATTGCAAGGCCGTTGCCACATTGGTGCGCGGGCGCACCCGTTTCCGCGGACGACCGCTATCGGTCCCTTGCCAGTCGTAGCTCCAGTGCCTGCTCCGCGCTGAAGTCGACGAGCCCGAGGGTGTCGGCGGCAACCTCGAGAAGGGCGCCGGTGGGCGCCAGGCCGATGAGCTCGCAGTGGTCGATGTCAGTGCCGGCCTCCCGCGCCAGCCGCCGCACCTCGCGGACCACGGCCGAGATGCCGGTACGCTCCCAGTCGACGAGATTCGTGCTGACCTGGGCCATCCGCGGCATCCCGGGGTTCTCGAGGAGCACGCCCATCGCCTGGACGGCGGGCATGCCGCCGGAGCTCTCGCGGATGGCCGTGGCGATCTTGATGGCGAGCGCCAGGTCATCGGTCCGCAGGTTCATGTTGAACGCGATCAGCGGCTTGCGGGCGCCGACCGCGACGGCGCCGCCGCGCGGATGGACGCGTGCCGGGCCGTAGTCCGGCGCGCGGGATGGGAGGGTCGCGATCTCGTCGCGGATCGCCTCGTACTGGCCGCGGCGCACGTCGGCGAGGCGCCGGCGATCCGCGCGCAGGGCCGCCGCGCCGTAGAGATAGACCGGCAGGTCGAAGCGCATCGCGACTTGCTCGCCGAAGCGCCTGGCGAGGTCGACGCACTCCTCGAGGCGGGTCGAGCCGAGTGGCACGAACGGGATGACGTCGATCGAGCCGATGCGGGGGTGGGCGCCGCTGTGCTGCTCCATGTCGATCAGCTCGAGGGCGCGCCCGACGGCGGCGGTTGCCGCGCGGACCACGGGCTCCGCGCTGCCGGCGAAGGTGACCACGCTGCGGTTGTGGGTGGGGTCCAGCGAGTGGTCGAGCACGGTCACGCCGTCGATCTGGCCGATGGCGTGCACGATCTCCTCGACCACCTCGGGGCGGCGCCCCTCGCTGAAGTTGGGGACGCACTCGATCAATCCCGGCACGGGACCGATCCTAGCGCCGGACATGAAGACGGGGTGGGCCCTGCTACGCTCGGCTGGTGAGCGGGACCCTCTATCTCGTCGCCGTGCCGATCGGGAATGCCGACGACCTCAGTCCACGCGCTCGGGAAACGCTGCGTGCTGCTGGCGTCGTGGCCGCCGAGGACACGCGGCACTTCGCGACCCTCGCGCGGCACCACGGCCTCGCTCCCAGAGCCGTGAGCTACCACGACCACAACGAGGCTGATCGAACGCGCGATCTGCTCGGCCGCCTGCGGGCCGGGGAGGATGTCGCGCTCGTCACGGATGCCGGCACGCCGCTGATCAGCGACCCGGGCTATCGGCTGGTCCGCGCCGCGATCGACGCGGGCATAGCCGTGACCAGCGTCCCAGGAGCATCCGCGGTCACCACGGCGCTGGCGGCCTCAGGCCTGCCCCCACACCCGTTTCGATTCCTCGGCTTCCTCCCGCGCACGGCCGCCGCGCGGCGAGCCGCCCTGGAGTCCGTTTCGGGCGACACGGCCACGCTCGTCGTTTTCGAGGCGCCGCGCCGCCTGACCGATGCGCTCCGCGACGCGCTCGCGACCCTCGGCGACCGGCCGGCCTGCCTCGCGCGCAACCTGACGAAGCCGCACGAGCGCTACCAGCGCGGATCGCTGTCGCAGCTGATCGCCGAGCTCGAGGCCGAGGGCGAGGTGCGCGGCGAGTCGACGCTCGTGATCGGCGGGGCGACCGCGGCACCCGGTCCGACGGAGGCCGCCGAGGCGGACGCCCGCCTGCTGCTCGACGGAGGGGCGCCGGCTCGTGCCATCCAGGCGCTGCTCGTCAGCCGACACGGGCTGTCGCGCCGCGCCGCCTACGACCTCGTCCTGCGACTGCGGCGCGCATGACCGAGCCGATCGTCGACCGCGTGCTCCGCTCCGCCCGCTACCGCGATGTCGACCCCGTCCTGCTCCACCGCCTGGCCGCCGAAGAGCTGCCGAAGGCGCGCAACGCGGACGACGCGGTGAAGCGCGTGAAGCGGCGGCTGCACCAGGCCGTCGGCGCCTTCCGCGGCGCGCGCGGGGCCGATCCGCTGCGCGCGGTCCGGGACGCCTGGTCCGGCGACCTGGCGGAGCCCGCCTTCTGCGCTGCGTGCGTCGACGTGATGCGGACGCACGCCTCGACCTCGGAGCGGCTGCCGCACCTCGAGCGCTTCTTCGCGCCGCTCTGGGAGGTCACCGGCGGGCCGCCGGGCACCGTGCTCGACCTCGGGTGCGGGATCGCCCCGCTGGCGCTCCCATGGATGGGGCTGCCGAACACCGCGACCTACCACGCCTGCGACGTCGACGGCCGCTCGCTCGGCGTGAGCGGCGAGTTCCTCGCGCTCGTCGGGCAGCCGCACGCGATCCACGCGCGCGACCTCGTGGCCGACGGTCCGCCGCCGGTGCGCGCCGACGTTGCCCTCCTGCTGAAGCTCGTCCCGCTGCTCGATCGCCAGGACCCGGCTGCGGCGGCGCGCGTGCTGCGGGCGCTCGATGCCCGCCACGCGGTCGTCAGCTTCCCGTCTCGGTCACTCGGCGGCGCGCGCCGCGGGATGGCGGCCACCTACCGGGAGCGGCTCGACGACCTCGCTGCGGAGACGGGTACCGGCGAGGTCCGGGAGGCATCGGTCTCGAACGAGCTCGTCTTCGTGCTGACGCTCGATGGCTGATCCGCTCGTCACCGGCCGCGGCACGCTGGCCGTGCCGGCCTTCCTGCCCGACGCGACGCGCGCCGGCGTGCGCGGCGTCAGCAGCGAGGACCTGCGGACCGTCGGCGTCGAGGGCCTCGTGGTCAACGCCTTCCACCTGCTGCGCCGGCCCGGGGCGAGGGTGGTGCAGGCGGCCGGCGGGATCCATCGGTTCATGGACTGGGATCGGCCGATCGTCAGCGACTCGGGCGGCTTCCAGATCTGGAGCCTCATTCGCCAGGACCCCAACCGCGGCGTGATACGCGACAACGAGGTGATCTTCCGCGAGCCGTCGACCGGCGAGAAGTGGAACCTGACGCCTGAGCGGGTCGTGGGCCTCCAGCTGCAGCTCGGCAGCGACGTGGTCATCTGCCTGGACGACTGCACCGATGCGGACGCCCCCGAATCCGAGCAGGAGCGCTCCGTCGAGCGCACCGTGCGCTGGGCGCGCCGCTGCCGCGACGAGCTCGACCGCGCGGTCGCCGAGCGAGGCGGGGCGGCACCGAGGATCTTCGCCGTCGCCCAGGGCGGCGGGGTCGAGTCCCTGCGGCGGCAGTGCGCAACGGCGCTGGCCGAGATCGGCTTCGACGGCTACGGCTTCGGTGGCTGGCCGCTGGCCGCGGATGGGACCCTGCTCGCGGAGCCGATGCGCTGGGTGGTCGAGTCGCTCCCCGCCGACGCGCCGAAGCACGCGCTCGGGGTGGGCCGGCCGGACCACGTCGTCAACGCCTTCGCGCTCGGCTTCTCCGTCTTCGACTGCGCGCTGCCGACCCGCGACGCGCGCCACGGCCGGCTGTATGCGTTCCGCGACGGCTGGTCGTCACGTCGGCCGGCGCCCGGCGACGACTTCTATCGCGCCGTCCGCATCCACGACGCGCCGTACCGGGTCGCACACGGACCGATCGAGGACGGCTGCGACTGCCCGGTCTGCTCGCGGCACTCGGCCGCCTACCTCCATCACCTGTTCAAGGTCGGGGATACCTCGGCCGAGCGCCTGGCGACGCTCCACAACCTGCGCTTCTACGTCCGCCTCTTCGCGTTGCTCCGCACCTAGCGGTCAGGCGTGGGCTGCGGCCTGGGCGGAGTCCTCTCGGCCGAGCGTGTCCGGGTTCACGTTGCGCGCCCGCGCCAGCCGCTCGGTGAGCAGCTGGAGCGCGATGGCCGATGCCAACAGCGAGCCCGCGATCGCCGGTACTCGCCCGGTGTGCGGCAGCTCGATCCGCCCGGCCGGCGTCTCGTCGGGATCGAGTTCGCCGGTGATCTCGTCGCCGATGATCGCCGCCGCCGGCACAGACAGCGCCTTCGCTGCGCCGAGGAGCTTGTGCGCGCGGGCGAGCACCGTTGGGGACTTGTTCGTCAGCACGACGACGAGTCCGGTCCAGCGGGTGACCGCCGCGAGGTGGCCGTGGAGCAACGTCTCGAGCTCATGCGCGCTCGCTGCCAGGCGCGGTCCCTCGCTGATCTTCAGGGCCAGCTCGCGGGCGGTGATCGCATCGAGTCCCGAACCAGCTACCACGATTCGATCCGTCCCGACCAGGGCTGCGGCGATCTCCGCCGGCCCGTGCGCGTCCTGGCTGACGTCGAGGAGGGCCCGGATCGCGGCCGCGTCGAGCCGCGATCGGCGCAGTTTCGCGGCCAGGGCCATGCCGACGACGAGTGGCGCCAGGTAGCCGACGGTGTGGCACCAGCTCTGGTCCTGCTCCTCGGTGAGGATGGCGTGGTCGGCCAGCGCGATGCCCGGCGACCCGCCGCTGACCGTGATCAGGGCCGTCGTGGCACCGGCGGCCTGCGCGGCACGCATCGCTTCGAGGGTCGCGTGCGTGCCACCCTCGTGCGACACGGCCAGCAGGAGCCCGCTGGCGAGTGGCCGCGACAGCGTCTCGAGCGCCTGGACCGAGCGCACCTCGCGTCCGGCGGGGAGGTCGAGCGCCTCGCTGAGGAGCGTCGCGATCCCCATCGCGGCGTGCTCGCTGGTGCCGCAGCCGGTCGTCATGACCGGACGGCCGGCGTCGACCGCCTCGCGGATCTCGGCCTCCACCCGGTCGAGGGCGGGGTCCTTCGCCAGCCGTCGCACGAGGCGCTCGGCGACGCCTGGCTCGGCGGCGATCATCTCGCTCATCACGTACGGCGGGCGAGCGCGGAACGGCGGCATGCTCGACGACGCCCACGGATCCGGGGCGCCGGGCAGCGGCTGGTGGGGTGGTCGCCGCATCGGCCGGGTCAGCCGGGCCGCATCGGGATGCGGACGCCTCGCTCGTCGGCGACCTCGAGGGCGCGCTCGTAGCCGGCATCGGCGTGGCGCAGGACGCCCATACCGGGGTCGCTGGTCAGCACGCGCTCCAGGCGCGCGGCGGCCTCCGGGGTGCCATCGGCAACGACGACCATCCCGGCGTGCAGGCTGTAGCCGATGCCGACGCCGCCGCCGTGGTGGAAGCTGACCCAGGTCGCGCCGGCGGCCGTGTTCACGAGCGCGTTGAGGATCGGCCAGTCGGCGATCGCGTCCGAGCCGTCGCGCATCGCCTCGGTTTCGCGGTTCGGCGAGGCCACGCTCCCGGCATCGAGGTGGTCGCGGCCGATGACGATCGGTGCCGAGACCTCGCCGCTCGCAACGAGCTCGTTGATCGCTGCTCCCGCGCGTGCGCGATCGCCGTAGCCGAGCCAGCAGATCCGCGCCGGCAATCCTTGGACTGGCACCTTCTCGGCGGCGAGGCGCAGCCAGCGCTGGAGCCCTTCGTCGGCGGGGAGGAGCTCGGCCAGCGCGCGGTCGATGCGCGCGATGTCGGCAACCTCGCCGCTGAGTGCGGCCACGCGGAAGGGGCCCTTGCCCTCGCAGAACAGCGGCCGGATGAAGGCGGGAACGAAGCCGGGGAAGTCGAAGGCGTTCTCGACGCCCGCTTCCTGTGCGAAGGCGCGGATGTTGTTGCCGTAGTCGAACGTGACCGATCCCGACGCCTGGAACGCGAGCATCGCCCGCACGTGATCGGCCATCGAGGCCTTGGCGCGACGGACGTAGTCGTCGGCGTCGATGGCGCGGAGCGCGAGCGCATCGGTCAGGGAGAGGCCGGCGGGGACGTACCCGTTGAGCGGGTCGTGGGCGCTGGTCTGGTCGGTGACGAGGTCGGGATGCCAGCCGCGGCGGACGAGCTCGGGCAGGACGTCCGCGGCATTGGCGACGAGCGCCACCGATTTGCCGATGCGGTCCTGGCGCCAGCCGTCGACGGTCGTGAGGGCGCCGTCCAGGTCCGCGGTGAGCTCGTCGACGTAGCCGGCCTCGAGGCGGCGGCGGGCGCGTGCCTCGTCGACCTCGACGACAAGCGCGGCGCCTCCGTTCATCGTGATCGCCAACGGCTGGGCGCCGCCCATGCCGCCCAACCCCGCGGTCAGCGTCGCCGTCCCGGCCAGCGTGCCGCCGAAGTGCTGGCGGGCGGCCTCGGCGAACGTCTCGTAGGTGCCCTGGATGATCCCCTGCGTGGCGATGTAGATCCACGAGCCGGCGGTCATCTGGCCGTACATCGTCAGGCCCTTGCGCTCCAGCTCGCGGAAGTTCTCCCAGGTCGCCCAGTGCGGGACGAGGTTGGCGTTCGCGATCAGGACGCGGGGCGCGTCGCGCGTCGTGCGGAAGACACCGACCGGCTTGCCGGACTGGACGAGCAGCGTCTCGTCGTTCTCGAGGCGCCGGAGCTCGGCGACGATCGCGTCGAACGCGTCCCAGCTGCGCGCCGCGCGGCCGGTTCCGCCGTACACGATCAGGTTGTCGGGATCCTCGGCCACCTCGGGGTCGAGGTTGTTCATCAGCATCCGCAGCGCGGCTTCCTGCTGCCATCCCTTGCAGGAGAGCTCGGTGCCTCGCGGGGCTCGGACGGTGCGGGGACCGCTGCGGGGGCGAACGGCCGTCATGCACCGATGATACGGCCCGCCGTCGTCAGGGAGCCTCGTTGTACCAGAACGTGGCGCGAGATGACGCGTGCCCGACAAGGATCAACGTGTCGCCATCGACGAACGCGGCGTTGACCTGGGATCCGCGCATCCCCGCTCCCTCGAACGCGAATGCGGGGAACGGCAGCACTTCCCAGGCCTGACCGTCACGCGAGATGCTCTGACTGCCGTACGTCTCGATGCGACCTTCACTGCAGAGCGCGTATCCCGCCGCGGCATTCGCGATCAGCCACGGTCCGGCCGAGTGCAGGTCGACGACGATGTCGGAGCAGACGAAGGTGTCGTCGGACTCCGGCGCGAGCGGATGCAGCGGGATGCTCCCGCTCTCCGCCCAGTCAAGCCCATTGGCCGAGGACCAGACGGGGGCCTCCGTGGGCGGGGTATCGGCGAGGACGGTCGCGCTGATGGCGACCCAGTCGCCACCTCGCTCAGCGATCGCCGCCCTTCCTGCCGGTGCTGCCGTCGCCTCGACCCAGGTTCGGCCGTCAGCGGATGCGATCGCGAAGGGCTCGAAGTCCTCGCCGCGATTGCCGGTCGCCGCGAATCCGTCGTCCCCGGCGCCGATGTCGAAGATGCTCTCCGTGCTCTCGGATGATGCTCGAACGAGCTCCCACCTGCGACCATCGGCCGACAGCCAGAGGCCGCTGGCATCGAGCGCGAGGTAGCCCTGGGCGCCGTGGACCAGCCGAACGGCGTATCCCGGCCCGCTGATCGAGGTCTCGCTCCAGGCGCGGCCATCTGCCGACTCCCAGGCCATTGGTGTCGAGTCCTCGCTGGCCTCGTGCAGCGTCCCGAGAACGATCAGCGCCCCGTCATCGGCCACGTAGACGTGGCTCAAGCCGGCATCGGCGAACGTGCCCTCCGGCGTGACGTCCTCCCACGATCGCCCATCGGCCGAGTGCCAGACCCGGCCCTCCTGGGGGACAGGCCCGGAGTGCGGCATGTCCGCGACGCCGTACCACGTGCCCACGGCGATGAACCCGTCCGACGTCCGCGTCGCGGACTCCGCGCGTTCCATCGTGCCCTCGGCACCGAAGGAGGCAGCTTCCTGCCATCCGGCGACCGGCTCGGCCGCTGGCGACGGGGTTGATTCCGGCGCTGACATCGAGGCGGTGGGAGTCGGCTCAGCACTGGACGCGGGCGTGCCCGTGGGACTCGGTCCGGCGTCCCCGACGGGATCGGACCCGGGCTTGAGGAGGAATACCGCGAGGAGGATCGCGGCGATCGCGGCGAGCACGCCGAGCCCGATGAGGGCCGGCCGTGGCGGGCCGCCGCGGCCCGTGGCGGTGCCGGGGTCGGTCCCGTCGACCGACCCCGCTCCCTCCGGCACCGCGTGCCCCTGCCCGCTCATCGCTGGATCGTCCCTGTCCATGAGAACCACTCCTCGTCCGGTTGTCCCTGTGGACCCGTTGCCATGCCCGCGACGACGATCGCATCGCCGATCCGCGCGAGCCCGCGCGCCCACTCGACCTGCAGGTCGTCGGCGACGTCCGACGGTCGCAATGGCGGACCCTCCAGCCAGGTCGCGCCGTCGGAGCTCGTCCAGGTCACGGCCGGATCGGTCCCGCTGACCGCGATGAACCCGTCGGGCGCGCCGATCACGCGGTAGTCGGCATGCCCCGAGTCGCCGACTGGCCCGAGGTTGGCGACGACCGACCAGCTCACGCCGCGGTCGATCGAGCGCCACACGGCGATGCGATCGTTGATCGTGCCGATCGCCACCCAGCGTCCGGACCCGTCGATCGCGAGCTGCTCGACGACGCCGCGCCCGCCGCTGCCCTCGAGCGATGCCGGCACCCAGCTGTTGCCCATCCCGTCCGGCGAGAACCAGATGCGCGGGGAGGAGGTCGGGGGATTGTCGTACGTCTCGCCGACAGCACCCGCGAGCAGGTAGCCGCGGGTCGTTCCGACGACGGCGCTGAGCGTCACGTCGGCGCCCGGCGGTCGGTGCTCGGTCCAGGTGCGGCCAGCGTCCGTCGACCGCCACGCGCTTCCGGATCCGGGCTCGTACTGATGGCTGATGACCACGAGTCCACCGGGGCCGTTGCTGATGTCATGGATGTTGTACGCGGACTGCCGGAAGCCACCGGTGTCGACCTCGCTCCAGCTCGTGCCATCGGTCGACTCCCAAACGATGACCTCGAGGTAGTCGTTGATCCCGATCGTCCCGATCGCGACCAGCCGATCCCCGACGGCCGCGATCTCGTCCACGTACACGAAGCCGACATCGCGGTCCTGCCACGTGGCGGGGAAGGGAAGCGTGGCGCGGCTCCAGCTCGCCCCGTCGCTCGACGACCAGATCGCCGCGTTGCCGTCGAACGATCCGAGGGCCCGGAAGAGTCCTGCCTCGGCGCCGATCCGATGGGCGCGGCCGCCCTCCGTGGCCTCCGTGGCGTCCTGCCAGGCCACGCCCGAGATCGCCGCCTGCGGTGCGGGCGTCGCCACCGCGGTCGGTGGCGCGGGGCTCGGGCTGGCGGTCGGCTCCGGGCTCGCCGAGGATGTCGGTGCCGGAGACTCGTCAGGCGTCGGCGACGCGGTCGCGCTCGGCGAGGGCGTCGCATCGATCTGGCCGACGTCCTCGTTTGGGAGGTTGCCGGCGATGATGGCGCCGGCGAGGACCGCGGCCGCGCCGACGGCCGCGAAGATGCCCCACGGCGGGCGGCCACCGAGCGACATCGACGGCTCGGGAGCGTCCGGCACGCGCGACTCGTAGGCGCGGAGACGGTCGCGCAGGTAGCGATCGTCGTCAGTCATCGGTCAGTGCCTCTCGCATCTGCGCCTTCGCGCGTGACACCCAGCTCGCCACGGTGCCGGGGGCAACTTCGAGCATCGCCGCCACCTCGGCCTGCGTGTACCCGTCGACGACCGTGAGCAGCAGCGCCGCGCGGTGCTCGCGCCGCAGGCCGCGCATGGCCTCGTGCAGCCCGCGGTCCTCCGGCGTCACCCACGTCGCGCGCTCGGCGGATCCGCCTCCCAGCAACCGACTCCAGCGGATGCGCCGGTCGCGCTCGTTGAACGCCAGCCGCAGGCCGATCGTGTGCAGCCAGGCCCGCACATCGGTGCCGTCGAATCGGTCCCAGGCCTTGTAGGCCCGGGCGTATGCCTCCTGGGCCAGGTCACGCCCAGCCTCGACGTCGCCGCCCACGACGACGGTCAGCCGCCGCACGAGCCCCGGGTAGTGCAGGGTCACCGCGTCGTCGAATGCGGTCACACGCGGGACGTCGGTCATCCAGGCGATTCCCTCGATCACACCCCGTTCAACAGGCGGGGCTGTGGAATTCTTGCAGTCGGACTCAGCTCCCGGCGGTCATGCGGGCATCGCCGAGAGGAAGAACGCGAGCGCGAAACCGAGCAGGGTTGCAAGTCCGACGCCCTTGCCGCCGTCCTTGTACGCCTCGGGAAACAGCGTGTCGGCCAGCATGGTCAGGATCGCGCCGGCGGCGAACGCCTTGGCGAAGGCCTGTGGCTCGCCGGGCATCGAGCCAACCAGTGCGAAGCCGAACGCCGCTACGATGCCCGACGCCACGGCCACGCTGGCCCATAGGGCGAGGATCCAGCGCGGCGACCTCCCGTCCTCCCTTTGGTCTCGAGCCCCCGCGAGGCCTTCGGGCAGGTTCGACAGCAGCACGGCGACGAGGAACGAGACCGATACCCCTCCGCCACCGATCAGGGACGCACCGAGCACGAATGACTCGGGCAGGCCATCGAGCAGCGCGCCGAGGACGATCGCCAGCCCGGCCGCCCCGGCCTTGCCGGCACCGGAATCGATGAGGACGTCGCCGATGAAGAAGGTGAGGCCGCCGGCCGCCATGCCGATGGCCGTCAGTGTGGCGCCCCCCTCCTCGAACGCCTCGGCAGTGAGGTCGAAGGCGAGCGCGGAGACGAGCGCGCCGGCCCCGAAGCCCATGATCAGCGCGACGATCCGCCGCGGGATCGGCAGCCAGATGCCGAGCGCCGCGCCGAGCACCAGCGACGAGCCGGCCAGCAGCCCCAACAGCCCCGCCTCCAGCATCGGTCAGTCCTCGCCGAACGGGTTCGGGCGCTTCGGCCCCTCCGGTGGCAGTCGGAAGAGGTCGTCGGCATCGCCCTTCGGGGGCAGCGGCAGCGGCCAGTCGTCGCCCTCGTCGGGCGCGGAGGCGCGAAGGAGATCGGACCAGGCGTCCGCATCGGTCTCGCCGGTCAGCTCGCGCCGGTAGACCGGGAAGCGCTCGTCGCCGGCGGCACGCTCGAACCCGGCCGCCTCGTACACCGATGCCGGTCCCGGCGAGGGCAGCCAGGCGTCCGCCACGCTCTCGGGGTAGGCCTCGACCGCGATGATGCCGCGGCGGTCGAGCTCGCCGCACACCCCGTTCAGCAGTTCGACTCCGTCGAGATCGCGCTGCTCACCATCGCCACCGACCTGGAGGCAGGTGATCACCCACGGCGCCGGCGATTCGGGCAGCTGCGGGTAGCGGTCGCGGATCGACTGGGCGCGTGGGTAGGCGCTGAGCGGCCCGAACTGCGCGAAGCCGACGGCGGTCCGGGCGACGGCATCGGTGCGGTAGGCGAGCATTGCATACGAGCCCGACAGGTCGCGCGCGCCCATCAGCCGCCGCCGTTTCAGGGTCGCCCGCGCGGTCGCGTCGCCGGCATCGGCCGCGGGCGCATCGCGGCCGCCGTCGAGACGCTCCCAGTAGTCGCAGGTCTGGCAGCGCGCGCCCGGCTGCGCGGGGTCGGGGATCTCGTCGAAGCTCGCCTCGTCGAGCAGGACGAGTTCGAGGTCAGGCATGGGCGCGCTGGGTCGCGCCGTTTGCGAGCAGCTCGCCGGAGTGGACGAGGTCGCGGGCAGTGGCGATGTCCGGCGAGGGCGATCGGTCGGCGTCGAGGTGCGTCACCCGCGAGCGGATGGCGGCGTGCGCCGCCGCCACGCCGGCGCCGGGTCGCAACGGCGCCCGGAAGTCGATGCCCTGTGCCGCGCACAGCGCCTCGATCGCGATCACGTGCTCGGCGCGGTCGACGGCCGCGCGCAGGTGGAGCGCCGCGGTGGCACCCATGCTGACGTGGTCCTCCTGGTTGGCGCTGGTCGGGATGCTGTCGACCGATGACGGATGCGCAAGCGCCTGGAGCTCGTTCACCAGGGCGGCCGAGCTGTAGTGCGCGATCATCAGCCCGCTCTCGATGCCCGGCCGCTCGGCAAGGAACGGCGGCAACCCGGCTGAGAGGTGGGCATCGACGAGGCGCGCCGTCCGGCGCTCGGAGATCGACGCCAGCTCGGCGACGGCCAGCGTGGCGTAGTCGAGCGCCAGCGCCAGCGGCTCGCCGTGGAAGTTCCCGCCGCTGATCACCTCGCCGGTCGGGAAGACGAGCGGGTTGTCGGTTGCGGCGTTGATCTCGACGCGCAGGACCCTCTCGAGCTCGGCGAGCGCGTCGCGGGCCGCGCCATGGACCTGCGGCATGCAGCGCAGGCTGTATGCGTCCTGCACCCGATGCTCGGCATCGGCCCGATGCGACTCCCAGATCTCGCTGTCCGCCAGCAGCTCGCGCAGGTGCCGCGCCGATGCGACCTGGCCGGGATGCGGCCGCGCGGCGACGAGCTGTTCGGCGAAGGCCGCGCCGGTGCCGAGCATGGCCTCGAGGCTCATCGCGCCGATGACGTCGGCGGTCAATGCCAGGCGCAGCGCGTCGTGATGGGCAATTGCGCCGATGCCGGCCATCAGCTGCGTCCCGTTCAGCAGCGCAAGGCCCTCCTTTGCCTGGAGCTCGATCGGCTCGAGCCCGGCCCGTGCCAGCGCGTCGTGGCCAGGACCAGGCCCGGCGCCGTCGACCGTCGCCTCGCCCTCGCCGATGACGACGAGCGCGATGTGGGCCAGCGGAGCGAGGTCGCCCGAGGCCCCGAGGCTGCCGCGCGAGGGGACGACCGGGTGGACCGCGGCGTTGAGCATCGCGGTCAGCAGCTCCACGAGCTCGACGCGCACCCCGGACAGCCCGACGGCCAGGGCGTTGGCGCGCAGCAGGAGCATCGCTCGCACGACCTCGTCGGGCAGCGGCTCACCGACGCCCGCGGCGTGCGAGCGAACGAGGTTGCGCTGGAGGCCGGCTGTCTGGGCCGGATCGACCCGCGTGTCGGCGAGGTCGCCGAAGCCGGTGGTGACGCCGTAGACGGTCGCGCCGTCGGCCACCAGGCGCTCGATCACGGCGCGTGACGCCCGCATCCGATCCGCCGCCTCGGGGTCGAGGACAACGGCCCGCCGGCCCCTCGCGACCTCGATGACGTTGTCGATGGCGAGGTCCCGGCCGGTCAACGACAAGGGCGGCATCGGTCCATACTACGCACCGTGCGACGGCTGCCGGACCTCCTGAGCCGCCTCGTCGTCCATGACGAGGCCGCCAATCGGCTGGGCGGAGCCGTCCCCAGCCCGGCCGCCGCATTCCTGCTGTCGATGATCGCGCTGCCCGCGCTGTTCTGGCTGGTCATGTTCAAGCGCACCGTCACCGGCGGCTCCACCGTGCCCGAGGAGTGGCTGATGGAGACGGTGGTCTTCCCCCTCTCCGCCTGGGTCGCGGCCAACATCCCGATCCTCGACACGCTGATCATCGGCATCAGCGCGCTGGGCAGCGGCTGGTTCGTTGCCCTCGCCTTCGCCGCGCTCGGCCTGCTGGCCCTCTCCCGCGGCCGGCGCGACCTCGCCTTCCTGCTCGCCCTCGGCACGCTGTGCTTCCCGATGGAGTGGGCGCTCAAGTACTTCACCTCGGCCGAGGCGATCAGCCTGACGACGCTGATCAACGCGCTCTTCGACGTGAACGAGATCGGGCTCGACGACATCGCCGACTTCCCGGCCGGCCACGCGCTGCGCGCCACCGTCCTCTACGGGCTGGCCGCCTTCTGCGTCGCGCGGCTGGCGCACGACGTCCGCCAGGGCGTGAGCGCGTACATCGTTGCGCTCGTCCTCATCGGCGCGATCAGCGCCACGCGGATCTACCTCGGCGCGCACTTCCCGATCGACGTGCTCGGCGGCTGGATTGCCGGCGCCGCGCTGCTGTCGATCCTCGTCGCCGTCCACGTGCTCCGCGTCGACGAGCGCGCGCAGGAGCAGCAGCGCCCCAGCGGTCCCACCGCGCCGCGACGGGTCGCCGTGCCGCGTCGCGTGACGCCGGCGGCCGCACCCAAGGCCGGCGCCCCGAACGAGCCGGTCGAGGGCTGATCGCTGCTCGACTTCATCGACCGCGAGGTCATCCCGTTCATCCTGTCCCTGTACGACACGGTCGGCTACGTCGGCGTGGCCGTCGCCGTCGCGCTCGAGACGATCGTCGCGCCGATTCCCTCCGAGGTGATCCTGCCGATGGCCGGCTGGAAGGTGAGCCAGTCCGCGGCTGATCCGTCGGTGGTCGAGCCGCTGACCGGGCTGCCCTGGAACTTCCTGCTGACCGTCGCCTTCGCCACGATCGGCAGCCTGGTCGGCGCGCTGGTCGGCTACGCGATCGGCCTCTGGGGTGGACGGCCGCTGCTGGACCGATACGGACGCTACGTCGGCATCGGCGCCGAGGATCTCGACCGGGCCGACCGCTGGTTCGACCGCTGGGGCTCGTGGGCCGTCTTCCTCGGCCGGATGGTGCCGCTCGTGCGCACCTTCGTCAGCTATCCGGCCGGCATCGCGCGGATGCCCCTCGGCCGGTTCGTGCTGTTCAGCACGCTCGGGTCGCTGCCGTGGAACGCCGCGCTGATCGGTGCGGGGTTCCTCGTCGGCGAGAACTACGCGCAGATCGAGGCGGCGATCAAGCCGTACGAGTACCTGATCTACGCGGTCGTCTTCGGCCTCGTTGTTCTCGTGATCGTGCGCTGGCAGATCGGCAAGCGTCGTGGTGGGGAGGCGGCACCCGGCAACTGAGTGCGCAAACCGGTGCTCAACCAATCGGCTGAACTCCGGGACGGGTGCTCCGGTTGACCCCGACACGCCCAACTGCCACGATCGGCTCAATCGAACGATCCATCGTCTTCGGGGCGGGGTGAAAGTCCCCACCGGCGGTCGGCTCAGCAGCTGAGCCAGCCCGCGAACCGCATCGGTCCAAAGCCGATGCGGCCGACCTGACCTCCGGCGAAGCGCCGGGGCAGACAGGGCCGACGGTCACAGTCCGGAAGGGAGAAGGCGAACGCGCTCCGCGAGCGTCCGGCGCCGTGCGCGCCGTGGCCGTCGCGTGGATCGCGGTCCGATGCCCCCGCGCGCGATGGCCAGGCGCACCCACGGAGCATCGATGACCAGCGACCTCACCGGACTCGGCGTCACCCTCACCGGTGTCGGCGCGCGCTTCGCGACCGCGGGCGGGACGATCGACGCGCTCGACGGGCTCGACCTCGCGGTCGGCGCCGGGTCCTTCACGGTGGTGATCGGTCCGAACGGCTGCGGCAAGAGCACGCTGCTGCGGGTCGTCGCGGGGCTGAAGGCGCCGGATGCCGGCAGCGTGAAGGTCGGTGGCGCGGAGCCGGTCGCCGGCGACGGGCGGGTGGGCCTTGCCTTCCAGCAGCCGCGCCTTGTGCCGTGGCGCTCCGTGCTCGACAACGTCGCGCTGCCGATGGAGCTCGCCGGGGTCGCGCCGGACGAGCGTCGCGCCCGGGCGGCGGACGTGCTCGAGCAGGTCGGCCTGGCGGCGGCGGCCCGACTGAAGCCGCGGGAGCTGTCCGGCGGCATGGCGCAGCGCGCGGCGCTGGCGCGGGCGATGGTCGGCGACCCGCCGGTGCTGCTGCTGGACGAGCCGTTCAGCGCGCTCGACGCGCTGACCCGCGAAACGTTCGACGCCGAGCTCCAGCGCCTCTGGCTGGAGCGGCCGCGCACCGTCGTCTTCGTCACCCACAGCGTCGCCGAGGCGGTGGCGCTCGCCGATCGGGTCGTGGTGATGACGCCGCGACCCGGTCGGGTCGCGCGCATCGTCGAGGTCGACCTCCCGCGGCCGCGGGAGACGGCCGTCGCGGGCGACCCGCGCGCGGCGGAGCTGGCGACCGAGGTCCGCGAGGCGCTCGCATCGGTCCATGCGCTCGAGCTGCGGCCATGGTCCGAGGCGACGGAGGCCGCGTGAGGCGCATCGGCTCCGCGCTGCTCAGCCTGGCGGTCTTCCTCGTCCTCTGGAAGCTGGTGACCGTGGTCGGCGACCTGCCCGAGTACATCCTGCCGGCGCCGGACGTCGTGCTGGAGCGCGCGGCCCGGGCGATCGGCTCCGGGGTGCTCTGGCCGCACGTCGGCGTCACGCTGCTGGAGATCGTCCTCGGCTTCGCGGTCGGCGCCGTGGTGGCGATCGGGGTCGGGATTGCCCTGGCGAAGAGCGTCTTCGTCGAGCGTGCCCTGTCGCCCTACATCGTCGCCGCCCAGGCGATCCCGATCCTGGCCCTCGCTCCGCTGCTCGACATCTGGTTCGGCGGCGGGCTCTCCGCGCGGGTCGTGGTCTGTGCGCTGATCGTCTTCTTCCCGATCACGATCGCCACGATGGTCGGCATCCGCTCGACCGATCCGCTGCTCGACGAGATGCTGCGCAGCCTCGGCGCCACGCCGGCGCAGCGCACGCGCCTGCTCGAGATCCCGTCGGCGCTGCCGGTGATCTTCGGCGGCCTGCGGGTCGGCGTGACCCTGGCGGTCATCGGCGCGGTCGTCGCCGAGTGGGCCTCGGCCGGATCGACCGGCCTCGGCGTGCTCATCAACATCGCCAACCAGGGGCTCTTCGACACCCCGCTCATGTTCGTCGCCCTTGCCGTGCTCGCGATCATCGGCCTCGTCTTCTACGGCGGGGTGGTGTTCGTCGAGCGACGGCTGGTCAGCCACTGAAAGGACAACCCATGCGTTCGACCCGCACCCTCGTCATGATCCTCGCCCTCGTCCTCGCAGCCTGCACGGGTCCCGGGCCGACCGGCCAGGCCTCGGCCGGAGAGCCGATGCGGGCGGTGACGCTGCTGCTCGGCTTCCGACCAGACGTCCAGTTCGCGCCGTTCTACGTCGCCCAGCAGGAGGGCTTCTATGCCGATGCGGGCCTGGAGGTCACGATCGAGCACCGCCAGGCACCCGACGTACAGCGCCTGGTGGCCGATGGCCAGGCGGAGTTCGGCGTTGCCGATGCGACCGACGTGATGATCGCACGCACCTCGGGCATCCCGATCACCTATGTCTCCACGCTGTACCAGTCCTTCCCCGTCGCGCTGATCGGCGAGGACGGGACGGTGCCCGCCGATCCGGCCGAGCTCGCCGGGCTGCGGATCGGGACGCCGGGCCAATTCGGCTCGTCGTGGCACGCCCTGCTGGCGCTGCTCGACGCCGGCAGCCTGACCGCCGACGACATCACCGTGCGCGAGTACCCGCAGTTCAACCAAGTCGACGGCCTGTCGAACGGCGACGTCGACCTCATCACCGGATTCCGCAACAACGAGCCACTACAGCTCGAGGGACGCGGCATGAGCGTCGACCTGCTGACGGTCGATGACGTGGCGCCGCTGCCGGGGCCGGGAATGATCGTCGGCGACGAGCTGCTCGAGTCCGATCCGGAGCTTGTGCGCGCCTTCGTCGAGGCGACCGCGGCGGCGCAGGCGGCGGTGATCGCCGATCCGGAGCTCGGCTTCGCGGCGGCCCAGATCGCCGTGCCGGAGATCGCCGAGAGCCCCGACGTCGCGCGCGCTGTGCTCGACGCGACGGTCGAGTTGTGGCAGGGCGACGGCTTCGCCGGCGGCGCGATCGACGAGGAGCTGTGGTCGAGCGGCTACGCGATCATGGAGAATCTCGGGTTCATCGACGGATCGGTCCCGCTCGAGGAGATGTACGCCACCGACCTAGCCGGCGACTGACGCCCGCCGCTCGGCGGCCTCCACGAGCTGGCGCAGCACCATCATCGGCGTCACTGGACCGATGCCGCCCGGCACCGGTGTGATCGCCTTCGCCAGCGGGGCGACCTCGTCGAAGGCGACATCGCCGACGATCCCGTCGGGCGTGGCGTTGATGCCGCAGTCGACGACGATCGCGCCGGGCGGGACCATCGGCCCGCGGATGAGCCCGGGCACTCCGGCGGCAACGACGATCAGGTCGGCGCGCTGCGTCTCCGCAACGAGGTCGCGGGTGGCGGTGTGGCAGACGACGACGGTGGCGTCGCGCGCCAGGAGCAGCGAGAAGACCGGGCGGCCGACGACCGCCGAGCGCCCGACGATCACGGCGCGCAGGCCGGCCACCGGGACCTCGTACTCCTCGATGATCGCGATCACCGCCAGCGCTGTGGCCGGCACAAAGGCCGGCTCCCCGCGCGCCAGGCGCCCCGCGCTCGTCGGCGTGGCGCCATCGACGTCCTTCTCCGGGTCGATGTGTTCGACGAGCCGCCGCCCTGCGCCCACGTTCTCGAAGGGCTGGGCGACGACGATGCCCGCCACGCGCGAGTCCGCGTTCAGGCGCTCGATGGCCGGGACGAGCGAGTCGCCGTCGACGACGACCTCGGTATCGACGCCGACGCTCTTCGCCGCTCGCTCCAGGCTCTTGGCGTAGAGCGAAGCCGAGCCGTGGTGGCCGTCGCTTACGATCGCGAGCACCGGCGGCTGGCCGTCGCCCACGGTCGTGGCAAGCCGCTCGACCCGCTCTCGCAGCTCGGTCCGCAGGTGGTGCGCGAGAGCCCGCCCGTCGAGCAGCCGCGCCGTCATTCGAGGGCGGCCTCGACCCACTCGCGCAGCGCGCGCTCACGGGCGTCGAGGCCGTCGAGGAGCCGTGCCACCTCGTCGGCGGCCTGAGTGCGCAGCGCGTCGTCGGTGTCGAGCGACGGCAGGTTGATCTGGACGTTGAGCACGGCGCCACGCACCGCCGCCACCGCGAGCAGCGCGCCGACCCCGATGTCACTGATCGCGTTGCGGCTGCCGATCGGCGCGAGGCGCTCGGCGAGTCCCACGACCAGTTGCGAGAGGCGCGCCGTCTGGAGCGGGGCACGAGTCGCCTCGCGGGTGGCGGCCGCGATCTGCACCGCGCGCGCCTGGAGCTCGAGGTCGGTCTCGCGGGGCAGCCGCCGCGCGCGGATCACGCCGGCGTAGGCGGTGGCGTCGAGCTCGACGAGGTTGAGGAGCTCGGACTGGCAATTGGCCGCCGCGACCGCGATCTCGGTCAGCTCGGTCTCGTGCTCGGCGGCGGCCGGCCGGCCTGCGGTGAGGGCCACCACCATCCGCAGCAGCCCGGCACCCATCGCGCCGGCGAGGGCGGCCGCGCTGCCGCCGCCCGGAATCGGGTCGCCGGTCGCCATGCGCTCGATGAGCTCGCGTACGGGCAGGTCGTTGAGGCGTCGGGAGTTCATGGGTGGAGTGGCTCTCCGAGTTGCATCGGCCGCCGCCGCATGGCAAGGGAAACGGCCCGGCTGGGCGGCCGGGCCGATTGTAGGCTGCGACGGGCTCCGGTCGGGTCAGGCCGCGGGCTCGAGCGCCTCCAGCAGCCAGCGGCGGCCGTCGAAGGCGATCGCAGCACGGCCACCCTCCCGGATGCGCAGCACCATCGTGAGTCGAGGCCCGCGTCCGGCGGGGTAGGCGGCGCGTTCGTCGCGGACCGTGTCGAGGTCGACGACGTGGAGGTTCCGGCCGCCGACGCTGACTTCGGATGGCCGGTTCGCGGCGCGGTCCCAGCGGACGCGGGCCTGGGTCGGGGGTACCTGGACGAGTGCCATTGCGCGTGCTCCGATTACGGTGGATTCCTGCTCGGGCACTCGAACAGGTGTTCGGTTCTGCATGGATCATACCGAACGGATGTTCGACTCGTCAAGCCCCGTCTTCTTCGCCGCTCGAGGGTGCCTCGGGGCGCTCACCGAAGTCGAACCGGCGGTGCGGCGCCTCGCGCAGCAGTCGCGCGCGGGTGATCGCGCGCTCGCCGAACCGGCCGCGCACCGCGTCGATCGACCGCGTCAGCCGATCGGTTCGATCCGGCGCGTCGAAGAGGGTCAGCTGCTGGGCGTCGGACAGGTTGATGGCGGTCAGACCGATCAGCCGCACGCCGCGCCCGGCCACCAGCGTCTTGAGCAGGAGCGCCAGCGTCGTGTCGTACAGGACCCGCGCCTCGCGGGTCTGGCGCGGGAGCGGCGCCTGGCGGGTGAGCGTCTCGAACCCCTCGTAGCGAAGCTTCAGCTGGACCGATCCGGCCGCCAGCTCGTGGCGGCGCAGGCGGCTCGCGACCGACTCGGCAAGGTCGAGGAGCGTCGCCTCGAGGCGCCCGACGTCCGCCGAGTCGGTGTCGAAGGTGTGCTCGTGGCCGACGCTCTTGGCCTGGTGGCTCACCTCCACCCGACCGCGGTCGATGCCGCGGGCTCGCGCCGACAGGTCGTCTCCGAACCGGCCGAAGCGCCGATGCAGCGTTCCCGGCGGCGTGACCGCCAGCTGGCCGATCGTCGTGATCCCATAGTCGGCGAGCGCGGCCTGGGCCTGCGGTCCGACGCCCCAAAGCCGGCGAATCGGCAGCGGGGCGAGGAAGGCCGCCTCGCCGCCCGGCGGCACGACGACGAGCGCATCGGGCTTGCGCAGGTCCGAGGCGACCTTGGCGCACAGCTTGTTCGTGGCGACCCCGACCGATACGACCAGCCCGACCTCGTCCAGCACGCGCTGCTTGATCCGGCGGCCGATCGTCTCGCCGTCACCGAACGCCGCGATGCTGGCGGTGACGTCGAGGAACGCCTCGTCGAGGCTGATCGGCTCGACGAGTGGGGTGTACGCGGCGAAAATCGCCATGACCTCGTCGCTGGCCTCGCGATACCGATCCGGGCGCCCGGGAACGAAGATGCCGTCGGGGCAGCGCCGTGCGGCGGTGCGCAGTGGCATCGCCGAGAAGACCCCGAAGGCGCGGGCCTCGTAGCTGGCCGCGCTGACCACGCCGCGGTCGCCGGGGCGACCGCCGACGATCACCGGCTTGCCGCGCAACGACGGGTCGTCGAGCTGCTCGACGCTGGCGTAGAAGGCGTCGAGGTCTGCGTGGATGATCGTGCGCGGCGCCATCGGCCCGGCGCGGGAATCAGGGTCTACGCGAGGCGGCGGATGACGCCGACGACCTTGCCCTGGATCTGGACCTCGGAGGCGTAGATCGGCTCCATCTCCGCGTTCGCCGGCTGGAGGCGAATGCGCTCCTTCTCGCGGAAGAAGCGCTTGAGGGTGACGCCGTTGTCCTCCAACAGGGCGACGACGATGTCGCCGTCGCGCGCGGTGGCCTGGGGCTGGACGATGACGAAGTCGCCGTCGTCGATGAGCGCGTCGATCATGCTCTTGCCGCGGACCCGGAGGACGTATGAGTCCTCGCGCGCGTCCATCGAGGCGGGCACGGCCAGGGTCTCGGCGGCGTCTTCGTAGGCTTCGATCGGCTGGCCGGCAGCGATCTCGCCCATCACCGGCAGGGTCAGTGTCTCGCGCTCGACCGGCATGCGGAACGGGGTGACCTTGGCTCCATCGACCGGCTCGCTCGCGGCGGGCTCGCTCGGGACGGGCTGGGGCCGTGTCGTGAGGCGGAGCGCGCGGGAGTGCTTGCCGCCGCGCTCCAGCAGGCCGTCGCGCTCGAGGCCGATGAGGTGATGGTGGACGGCGCTGGTCGAGGCCAGTCCCACCGCATCGGCGATCTCGCGCACCGAGGGCGGATACCCGCGCTCGGTGACCGTGAGTGCGATGAAGTCGACGATTCGCTGCCGCCGCTCCACGTCATGCCTGGTCATTGCCCGGCACCCTAGCAGAACGGATGTTCTAATGTCAAACCGATCCCTCCGCCGCTGCTATCATGCCCGCCCCATCCCCGAAACAGGTCCCGGAGGCCTCGCGGTTTGAAGCTGTCATCCTCGACGCGCTACCTGCGCCTGGCGCGGATCATCGTCCGGCTGCCCCTCTACGCCCGCATGGTGTGGGGCATCATGCGCGACCCGCGCACGCCCATCGGCCTCAAGGGCATGCTGGCCGCGTCCCTCGCCTACGTCGCCATCCCGGTCGACTTGATCCCGGACGCGATCCCGATCATCGGCCACGCGGACGACCTCACCGTCCTGCTGCTGGTCCTCGACCTGTTCCTCCAGAACGCCCCCGCCGACGTTCGAGCCGAGCACGCCGCCCGTGCCCGCAACGGCACCGCGGACCTCGATCGCGACCTCGAGCGGCTGCGCGTCCTGCTCGGAGACCGATACGAGCGCATCCGTGACAACCTGCCAGAGCTGCTGGAGCGCTACGGACGGATGCGCGACCCCGACGAGCTGAAGCAGGCCCTGGCCTCGTGGCGGCAGCGGCGCGTGGTGGCGCCCACACCGAAGGAGCTCGAATGAAGGTCATCCTCAAGCGGGACGTGAAGGGCCTCGGTCGCGAGGGCGACCTGAAGGACGTCAAGGATGGCTACGCCCGCAACCATCTCCTTCCCACCGGCGCGGCGGTGCTCGCCGACAAGGGCGCGATCGCCAACTGGGAGCGGCACAAGGAGCAGCGCGAGGAGCGGGATCGATCCGCCCGTGCCGAAGCGGAGGCGACGGCCGAGAAGCTCCGCGAGCTGAAGCTCGAGATCCCGGTCAAGGCCGGCGAGCGCGGCCGGCTCTTCGGGGCGGTGACCTCGCACATGATCGCCGACGCCATCAATAGCGCCGGCATCGAGCTCGACCGCCACGCCCTCCACCTGCGCGAGCCGATCAAGATGCTCGGCGACTACAAGATCGACGTCCGCGTCGTGGCCGGCGTGGAGGCCGTCGTCGCCCTCAGCGTGGTGGCCGCCGAGTCCTAGCCGCGCAGCGACCGAGGGACGGCCTCCTCGGCGCTGGTTCGCAGTAGCAGTCGCTCAGTGACCGAACGCCGAACAGATCGCGCAGAATGCCCTGCATGGACACCCGCGAAGCGGCCCGCCGCTGGGCCGACGCCTGGAGACGAGGCTGGCAGGGGCTCGACCCGGAGCCGATCATGGCCTGCTACGCCCCGACCGCCGTCCACTTCACCGAGCCGTTCCGCGAGCCCTCGCGCTCGGCCGAGGACGTGCGCGCGTACGTCGAACGCGTCTTCGCCGAGGAGGATGACCCGCGCGTCTGGATGGGCGATCCGATCGTCGACGGCGACCGAGCCGCGATCAGCTGGTGGGCCAGTCTCCGCGAGGAAGGCGCCGACTCGACGCTCGCCGGCACCTCGGTCCTGCGCTTCGACGCCAACGGCCTGGTCGTCGAGCAGTGGGACGCCTGGAACCAGCTCGACGCACGCCGCGATCCGCACCCGCAGAGCCCGTTCGCGTAGCGCGACACCCAACCTGTCACATCGGTCGCCGGTAATCGGGCGGTAAGCCGCCGCGAGGTACCGTCCGATGGCGTTCCGCACATCCGAAGGCGAGATGTGCACATCGTTGTGGACAGGGTTCGTTGATAACCCCATTGAGCCCGCTCGCGGCGTCGCCCAGCATGGTGCTGCGCCCGGTTCCCGACGATCCTCACCAACGCGGATCGGCCGGGCGCTCCGCTCGCCCAGTAGCCGGAGCCTGCCTCGCCATGCCCGCCAGCGGCCTCCTCCGCACCCGATGACGCAATACCGATGAGCATCGACAAGCTGGCTCCGCAGTCGGTCGAGGCCGAGCAGAGCGTCCTCGGCTCGATCCTCATCGACGCCGATGCCATCCTCCGTGTCGGCGACTTCCTCAAGCCGGCGGACTTCTACCGCGCCCAGCACGGCGATATCTACGAGGCGATGCTCGCACTCCACGGCCAGCGCGAGCCGATCGACCTCGTCACCCTCGGCGACGAGCTGGGCCGGCGTGACCGGCTCGAGGAGGTCGGGGGGCCCGCCTATCTGACCAGCCTGATGAACTCGGTGCCGACCGCGGTGCACGCCGAGCACTACGGGCGGATCGTCGAGCGCAAGGCGGTCCTGCGCAACCTCATCGGCGCCGCCGGCCGGATCGCGGCCGTCGGCTACGAGGAGGCCAACGACGCCGAGGTCGCGATCGATCGGGCCGAGTCGATCCTCTTCGAGATCAGCCAGCGCCGGACCGACGGCGGCTTCGAGTCACTGTCGATCCTGCTCGGCCAGGCCTATGACCGGCTCGAGTACCTGCACGAGCATCGCGGACAGATCCTCGGCGTCCCGACCGGGCTCTCGCAGCTCGACGCGCTGCTCGGCGGGCTCCAGCCGTCGGACCTCATCATCCTCGCTGCGCGGCCGTCGGTCGGGAAGACGTCGATGGCACTGAACATCGCCCAGCACGCATCGGTTCGCGAGGCGAAGAAGGTCGCGATCTTCAGCCTCGAGATGAGCCGCGAGCAGCTCGCGCTCCGCCTGCTCTCCGCCGAGACCGGCATCAACCCGCGGCCACTCCAGACCGGGTTCGTGGACGAGACCGATTGGAGCAAGATCGCGACGGTCATGAACGACATGGCCACCGCGACGATGTGGATCGACGATTCGGCGGCGCTCAGCGTCATGGAGCTGCGAACGAAGGCGCGGCGCCTGGAGGCCGAGCAGCACGGGCTCGACCTGATCATCGTCGACTACCTCCAGCTGATGCAGAGCTCGACGCCGAACCGGGACAACAACCGCGTGCAGGAGGTCTCCGACATCAGCCGCGGGCTCAAGCAGCTCGCCCGTGAGCTCAAGTGTCCGGTGATGGCCCTCTCGCAGCTCTCGCGCGGCGTCGAGCAGCGCGGATCGGCCGAGCCGCGGCTGTCCGACCTTCGGGAGTCCGGGAGCATCGAGCAGGACGCCGACGTCGTGGTCTTCCTGTATCGGGACGGCGAGCAGAACGCGGAGGCCGACGTCGAGCTTGTCAAGGCAAAGGTCGCCAAGCACCGCAACGGGCCGATCGGCGAGGTGCCGCTCCAGTTCCGCAAGGCGAACACCCGCTTCTATACTGTCGCGGCTCGAGAAGAGATCGCGGCGTACTGACCCTAGGGGGCGAACAATTTGGCAGCGCATTCGGAGGGAGCGTCGCGGTGAGCGACGTGCGTGCCGGTCCACCGTGGCTGCAGCGCGCCGCCATATCGCTGGCCACGGCGGCAATCGTGCTTTCAATGCCCCTTGGCCCCGCGTCCGGTCGCGCGACCCCCATTTCCGAGCGGGTCGTCGTTGGCGCACAGTCCGTCGCGGCCGACATCGTCGTCTATGGCGGGACTCCCGCCGGTGTGATGGCAGCCGTCGCTGCCGCACGCGCCGGGCGCCACGTCATCCTCCTGGCGCCCGACACGCCCATCGGCGGCATGATGAGCAATGGTCTGAGCTGGACTGACAGGGGCGATCTCAGCGTGATCGGCGGTCTGGCCGCGGAATTCTTCGACCGGACAGAATTGTTCGAAGGCTCCCTTGGCGGTCGCTGGGCCTACCGTCCGTCGACCGCCGAACAGGTGTTCACGCAGATGCTCGACGAAGCCGGCGTCACCGTGTATCCAGGCGAGCGCCTGTCGAGGACCGCTGCGGGGATCGTGGTACAGCAGGGCAGGATCGTCGCAATCGGGACGACGTCCGGATCGTCCTATGCCGCCGACGTCTTTGTCGATGCCACCTACGAGGCGGACCTCATGGCGTTGGCCGGAGTCACCCACCGAATCGGTCGTGAGAGCATCGGCGAATACGGTGAGAGCCGGGCCGGGGTGCGGCCTGCGATCGTGGTCCTGCAGGTGCCCGACGGCATGGACCTGGGCTTCCCAACCGCTGCGCCAGGGGCTCTCGGCAGCGCCGACACGCGAGTCCAGAGCTCGAACTTTCGCGTCTGCCTGAGCAACGATCCGGAGAGGCTGGTCCCATTCTCGATGCCGGATGGATACGACCCGCTGCAGTACGAGGTCGTCCTCGAGTACATCGCGCAGCGGGCCGCCTCATCGGGCATCTCACCCCAGCGGTCATGGGTTCTGCACATTGATTCGATCGGTGGCCGCAGGTGGGACCTCAACCAGAATGGCGGCGTCTCATTCGGGCTCCCCGGGGCGAACTACGACTACGCGGGGTCCACCGATGAAGCACGCGACGCAATCGATGCGCTTCACGCGGCGTACCAGCAGGGCTTCCTCTACTTCCTCACGAATGATCCCCGAGTTCCGGTGGAGATCCAGGCCAGCCTCGCGAGCTTTGGCCTCTGCAGCGACGAGTTCACAGACAACGCGAACTGGCCACGCACGCTATACCTCCGCGAGGGCCGGCGCATGGTCGGGTCATACGTCGCAACCCAGCACGACATCGAGGCTCTCATCAGCAAGCCGGACGCGATCGGCCTGGCGTCGTATCGCCTTGACTCCCACCCGGTCTCCCGCTGGGTCGACGGGGCCGGCCAACTCCTCACCGAGGGCCACCTTGGGCTTAGCACCATCCAGCGCTGGTCGATTCCTTATCGGAGCCTCACACCTCACGCAGATGAGGTCGACAATCTCCTCGTTCCGGTCGCGGCATCGGTCTCGCACGTCGCGCACGCCTCACTGCGAATGGAACCGCAGTACATGATCATGGGCCAGGCCGCGGGGATCGCTGCGGCGATCGCGGCCGAGCACAGCGTCGCCGTGCAGGCCGTACCGGTCGGCGAGCTGCAGGAGCGCCTTACGGGCGCCGGCGCGATCCTGGAAGACCCCGGGGATATCGCGAACTCATTCTATGAGTCGATCGCCTGGGCCTATCACGAGGGGATTACCGACGGATGCGGTGACGTCGGCATGTTCTGCCCGAACGATGAACTCCCACGGAATGAAATGGCCAGCCTGCTCGCGCGCGCTCTCGATCTGCCCCCAGCGACGGTCGACCACTTCGACGACGACGACGGCCAGAGCCACGAGGCTGACATCAATCGTGTCGCGGAGGCGGGGATCACGTTCGGATGCGCCGAGCTGATGTACTGCCCGGGCCAGATCGTCACGCGGGAGCAGATGGCCGGCTTCCTGGCGCGCGCGTTCGCGCTCGCGCCGACGCGACTCGACTTTTTCGTGGATGACGAGACGTCGACACTCGAGACGAGCATCAACCGACTGGCTGCATCCGGCATCACCGCGGGGTGTCGGGACGGCCACTTCTGCCCGAAAGCAACGGTGACTCGCGGACAGACGATGGCCTTCCTGTTCCGGCACTTCGATGGTGGTCCGTCCGGAGGCGGATTGTCGTCCGAGGCTGGCTCGGGCTCGGAGTCCCCCGACCCGACCGGAACCGATGGCTCCCCCACGCCCGCCCCGAGCGCGACGCCCGAGCCAACGGTGGAGCCGACACCGACGCCGACCCCGACACCGATTCCAACTCCGGAGCCGACGCCGTCAGCGACGCCGACGCCGTCCACCGAGCCGACCCCGACACCGAGCGTGCCGGGAACGTCCCCGGGCCCGCCTCCGTGATGGGGGTCGCGTCGCGATCGTCAGCGAAGTCACGCTCACCGGAGGGCTTGAAATCGCGGTGTACACTCCGACGCTAGTAACGACCGGTTCATAGCGTCTGATCTGAGTCCCCTCGATCCAGTGCCCGCTTCGCACGCAGATCGCGGCCCGCTCGCAGACCGCGAACGTCCAATTTGGGACCGGGCGTGCGTACGAGGAGGCTCTGGGAAAGGTGTACGCCGACAAGACCATCCGCTGTCGGGACTGCGGGATGGACTTCGTCTTCTCTGCCGGTGAGCAGGAGTTCTATGCCAGCAAGGGGCTGGTCAACGAGCCCCAGCGCTGCCAGAGCTGTCGCGCCATCGCGAAGCAGAACCGCGCGCTCGGGATCGGTACCGGCGGCAGCAACGGGGGACAGCGGGAGATGCACGCCGCGGTCTGCGCCGAATGCGGAGGGCAGGCGCTCGTTCCGTTCCTGCCGCGCAACGACCGACCCGTCTACTGCAGCAACTGCTTCGACAAGGTACGCGCCCGGGCTTGAACACCGGCGCTCCGGACCGATGAAGGCGCCGCCTCGGCGGCGCCGTTCGCATGCCCGACGGCGTAGCATGGCCGCGTCCCACCCCGCAGCCGAGGTCGTCGTCGCCGCGCCATGTCCGTTACCGCCGTCGTGGGCGCGCAATGGGGAGACGAGGGCAAGGGCCGCGTCGTCGACTACCTGGCGGCCGATGCGGACCTCGTCATCCGCTACGGCGGCGGGAACAACGCCGGCCACACGGTGGTCAACCCGCACGGGCACTTTAAGCTGCACCTGATCCCTTCGGGGATCTTCTCGCCGGCCACGAAGAACCTGCTCGGCAACGGCGTGGTCATCAACCCGCCGGCGCTGGTGAGCGAGCTCGACGGGCTGGACGCGGCCGGCATCGGCTACGACAACCTGCTGATCAGCGACCGCGCTCACCTGGTCATGCCCTACCACGTCCTGCTCGACCGCCTCGAGGAGCGCGAGCGAGGCGCAGGCAAGCTGGGCACGACGTCGAGGGGCATCGGTCCGGCGTACGTCGACAAGGTCGCGCGCCGCGGGATCCGGGTGATCGACCTGATGGAGCCCTCGGCGTTTCGCGAGCGCCTAGAGGCCGCGCTGCCGCGGATCGGGCGGATCGTGGCCGGGTACCCCGGCGGCGACCCGGAGCTCGACGCGCTCGTCGCCGAATCCACCGACGCCGACCGCATCGCTGAGGCGTACCTGGCGGCCGGGGAACGGCTGCGCACGCACGTCGTCGACGGGCTGGCGGTGGTCGACGAGGCGCTCGAGCGCGGCGACCGCATCCTCCTCGAGGGGCAGCTCGGCACGATGCGCGACATCGACTGGGGTACCTATCCCTTCGTCACCAGCTCCAGCCCGATCCCCGGCGGCGCCAGCCTGGGGGCGGGGATGCCGGCCGTGCGCATCGACCGTGTGCTGGGCGTGGCGAAGGCGTACGTGACCGCCGTCGGCGGCGGGCCGCTGCCGACCGAGCTCACCGGCGCCGAGGGCGACGACCTGCGCGAGCGCGGCGCCGAGTACGGCACCTCCACCGGCCGCCCGCGCCGCTGCGGCTGGTACGACGCGGTCGCCGTCCGCTTCAGCGTCCGCCTGGCCGGCTACTCGAGCCTGGCGCTGACGAAGCTCGACGTCCTCGATGGCTATTCGAGCATCAAGCTGGCGCGCGCCTACCGCGACCCGGCCGACGGACGGGAATGGACGACGGTGCCGGCGTCGACATCGGTCTATGGGCGGCTGGAGCCGGTGTACGAAGATCTCCCGGGTTGGCAGACCGATACGACCGGCTGCCGCTCCTGGGACGCGCTGCCGGCGCCGGCACGCGCCTACGTCGAGCGGCTCGAGGAGCTGGCGGGCATTCCGATCAGCCACGTCAGCGTCGGGCCCGAACGCGACCAGATGATCGTGAGGAGTGACCGATGAAGCTCGGGGTGATCGTGCCGCAGGGGTGGACCGGGGAGTACGACGGCTGGGAGGCGGAGCGCGCATGGGCGCGAACGGTAGCGGTGGCGCAGCAGGCGGATCGGCTCGGGGCGGAGTCGATCTGGCTGTTCGACCACTTCCACACCGTGCCGCGGCCCACCGACGAGATCACCTTCGAGTCGTTCACCACACTGTCCGCCCTGGCGGCGCTGACGGAGCGGGTGCGGCTCGGGCACATCGTCATCTGCAACGGCTTTCGCAACCCCGCGCTCACCGCGAAGATGGCCGCGACCCTCGACACGATCAGCGGCGGCCGATTCGAGCTCGGCATCGGTGCCGGCTGGAAGCGCGAGGAGTGGCTGGCCTACGGCTACGGATTCCCCGAGACTGCCGAGCGGCTGGCGATGCTCCACGACGCGCTCGAGGTCGTCGGCCGCATGCTCCAGCCCGGTCGCTCGACGCACGCGACGTACGACGGGCAGCACCATCGCGTCGCCAGTGCGCGCAACCTCCCGAAGCCGATCCAGCCCGAGGGCATGCCGATCATGGTCGGCGGCAACGGGCCGAACGTGACATGGCGGCTGGCCGCGCGCTACGCCGACGAGCTCAACCTCGACGGCCTCTCGCCGGACGAGGTGCGAGACGCGCTGCCGACGATCCGCGCTCGATGCGAGGAGATCGACCGCGACCCCGACTCGCTGGCGGTGTCGGTCCACCTCTGGTGGGGGACCGAGGCGTGGCGCGACGGCGGGCCCGCGCGACAGGAGCTGCTGCGCGCCTATGCCGCCCTCGGCGTCAGCCGGGTGATGGGGCTGCTGCAGGCGTCGGCCGGCGAGGACTCGGCGCTCGAGTCGCTGGCCGACGATGCGCGCGCCGCGGGCATCGAGCTGCTCGGCGTCTCACCGGACGTCTGACTCCTGACCGATTGCCCGGTCCAGGATGGCGACGGCATCAGCGAGTCGAGGCGGAAGCTCGATCGCTCCCGTCGCCGCCGCGACCCGGGCCGCTTCGTCGCCGCCGGCGGCCAGGACGATTCCCGGGCGCTCCTCTCGGAGCGCGACCAGGACGGCGCTCGCGGGCCGAACGTCAGATCGGGTCGGCACGCCGATGACCGCCGCCGGCGCGGAGCGTCCGCTCGCCGCCGCGACCCAGCTCTCGATCGGCAGGTCGGGGCCGAGGTAGAGAACCGGCAGACCGACGCGCCGAGCGGCAATCGCAAATGCGAGCGCGCCGAGCTCATGGCGAGTCTTCGGGCCGAGCCCGACGAGGATCGGGCGTTGGCCATCAGCGCTGCCGGCGGCCTCGAATGCCATCGCCATCCGCCGCAGGATGGCGTGGCTCGCGGCATGCTCCCCAGCGACGGAGACCTCGCCGCGCTCCCAGGCGTCTCCGATCGCGCGTAGGGCCGGCATGAGCACGTCGTCGGCCGCCACCTCGAAACGCGCAGAGCCGAAGGTCTCGTCCAGCGCGGCCTCCAGGTCCGAGACGTCGATGTTCCGCGCCGCGTCGAGGATGCGCGTCACGAGCACGCCGGCCGCCGACCCCTCGATCATCCGCCCCTCGGAGGTGACGGGCTCCTGCGTGCCGGTTGCCGCCGGCACGACCGGATGCGCCAACGACTCGAGCTCGACGTCAGAGCTCAGGCTAACGCGCTCTGCGGCCTGCTGCGCCGACCAGCCGTCCGCGATCAGCTGGCGCATGGCACGCAGCCGATCGATGGCGAGGTCGTCGTAGAGGCGATAGCCCGACGCGGTGCGCGTCGGCGCGACGACGCCGTATCGACGCTCCCACGCCCGGAGCAGCGGGATGCCTACCCCGCTGCGCGCCGACGCTTCTTTGATCGTGTACATGCTTCGTGCATAGTACTCCGTATGCAAACCCTTGACAAGCGCTAGCGCAGGGTCTATACAGACACTATACAAACGCTCGCGGCTCTCGTCGCGGGAATCACCTGACAAGGAGAGCAGACTCATGCCCCGCACCATTCAGCGTGCCCTCAGCGTGCTCGGGGGCCTCGGCCTCGTCGCCATCATGGCGATGCCGGTCGCCGCCCAGAACGAGGCCTTCGTTCGTGTCGTGCACGCGTCGCCCGACGCTCCAAACGTGGATGTCTGGGTCGACGGCGAGACCGTACTGACCGACGTGCCGTTCACGGCGGTCAGCGACTACCTGACCCTGCCGGCCGGGACGTACAACGTGCAGGTCACCGCGACCGGCAGCACCGATCCGGTCATCGACGCCGACCTGACGCTCGAGGCCGGCACCTCGTACACAGTCGCCGCCACGGGGCTGCTGGCCGACATCACGGCGACGGTGCTCACCGACGACCGGATGCCGACCGACGGCCAGGCCAAGCTTCGCGTCTTCCACGCGTCGCCGAGCGCTCCTGCCGAGGTCGACGTCGCCGTCACCGATGGACCGATCCTCGTCGAGGCGCTTGCCTATCCCGAGGCGACGGGCTACCTGACCGTCGAGGCCGGTACCTATCCGCTCGAGATCCGCGCCGCCGGTTCGCCGGACGCGGCCCTCAGCCTCGAGGCCACCCTCGAGGCCGGCCAGAACTACACGGCGATCGCCATGGACGATCCCGAGGCCGAGGCCGGTGTCCAGGTCATCGTCGCCACGGAGGCGATGGCCGGGATGCCGAACACGGCGATGGCGCAGCCGACGACGCCACTGGCGATCATCGGCCTGGCGCTCGTTGGCCTGGCGTTCGCCGCGGCGCTGCCGCTGGCGACCCGTCGCGTCCGCAGCTGACTCAGCGCGCTCCGCGTCGTGCCGGGGGAGGCCTCATGCCTCCCCCGGCGTCTTCGTGCCTGAGGGGAAAACGTGCATGCACCGCCGGGCGCAGGCCAGACGCAGCAGGAGGTAATGGTGGCGCGACCGTCTTCGATCGTGATCCCCGGACCGGAACAGGAGTCGGTGTGGGACTACCCGCGACCACCTCGCGTCGCGCCCGACGGACGCCGCGTTCGCGTCGAGGTGGCAGGGGTCATCGTCGCCGAGTCGGCACGGGCAGTTCGTGTGCTCGAAACCGCCGGCCCTCCGTGCTGGTACCTGCCGTCGGGCGACGTGCGCATGGATCTGCTGCGTCCCGCAGCCGGCACGACGGTCTGCGAGTGGAAGGGCGTCGCCAGCTATCTCGACGTCGTCGTGGGTGATCGTGAGGCCCGGCGGGTGGCATGGACCTACCGCGACCCGGAGCCGGGATACGACATGCTGCGAGACCGCATCGCCTTCTACGCCGGCCGCGTTGATGCCGCGTGGGTCGAGGACGAGCGCGTGGCGCCGCAGCCGGGCTGGTTCTACGGCGGCTGGATCACGAGCGAGATCGTCGGTCCGTTCAAGGGCGAGCCAGGGACCGAGGGCTGGTGACTCAGGCTACGGTCTGGAACTCGTCGAAGCGCAGCGCTCGATCGTCGGCCGGGGCGAGGTAGGTCGCCAGCGCCTCCTCCAGCGGCATCAGCCTTCTCGGCATGCGTGCGAGCAGCGGACCGATGTCGACGGTCGCCGGCTGGTTGATGAAGTCGACTGCGTCCGGGGTGAGGGGCGGTGCGGGCAGCAACGTCAGCGGCAGGGACCCCAGCTTGAGGAGGAGCGCCGGGCCCGGGAGGATCGGCCGCCGCAGTCCGGCGACTCGCAGCGCGGTGGCGATGACCTCGCGCATCGGCAGCGTGTCGGGTCCGCCGAGCTCAAGAACCTGGCCCTCGGCTGCCAGATCGGTCAACGCGTCGGCCACCAGCGTCGCGGCGTCGCCGACCCAGGCCGGGGCGAGGAGCTGGTTGCCGAAGTTCGTCATCGGGACCGCGGGAAGGCGGCGCGCGAACCCCACGAACCGGTTGAGCGACACGTCGCGGGGGCCGAAGAGCCATGTCGGCCGCACGATCGTCCAGGCCATGCCGCTGCCACGGATCGCTTCCTCCGCCCGCCACTTCGCACGGAACCAGTGCCGCTCCGCGTCCGGCGCCGCGCCGGCGCCGGACAGGTAGACGACGCGCCCGATGCCCGCATCTCGCGCGGCCGCGACGAGGTGCTCCGTGCCGGACGCGTCGACCTCGAGGAACGTCTGATGGCGGGCGGGCGACTCCATCGGCGAGTTGCGAAAGGCCAGCGAGATGACCAGCGCGTCAGCTCCGCGCAGCCCTTCGGCAAGACCCTCGCGCGTTCGCGCGTCGGCGACACGGATCTCGACGTCGTCCGGCAGCGGTCCGCGGGCCTTCTCGCCGGTGTGCGAGAGGACCACGACCCGGTCGCCGCGCGCCCGCAGCTCCGCCGCGATGGCCCCGCCCACGAAGCCCGTGCCGCCGGCGACCGCTACCGTCCGGCCGGTACTCGGCCCCGGCTCGGCCAATGCCTGGCGAATCGCCCAGGACCGATACAGGAAGATCCCGCCAAGCTCGTTGCGGATGACGAATCGGTTGAGGGCATCGCCGGCGACGCCGGCCGGCACCTCGTAGGTGACCTCGTCGCGCACAAGCGTCCCGCCGTCGATCGCCTCGAAGCGGTGCACGTGGTCCCAGGATCGATACGGGCCACTGACCTGCACGTCGCGGAAGCCGTTGGGCGGATCGAACTCGGTGATGCGGGTCAGCCAGCGGACGGGAATCCCGAACAGCGGGCGGATGCGGTAGCCGATCTCGAGCCCGGCGCGCATCGGCGCGTCATCGGTCAGGTACTCGAACCCGAGGCCGGGCGGGGTGATGCGGTGGAGGTTGCGCGGGCTGGCGAAGAAGGCGAAGACCTCGTCGAGCGGCCGCGGGACGAGGAGCTCTGCACTGAGCTGATGCCTGCTCATGGTGGCGGTTCACAGTCTGCAAGGGGTCTCCGCGCCAGTGTAGAGGGTATGTTCACCCTTGGTCAAACGCGCGATGCGGGCGTGTCCGCGGCTGTTCCCATTACCCCGGCCCGTGCTCGAGCGAACGCCACGAGGATGGTGGCGACGACAACGACGGCCGCCGGGATGCCGAAGTAGATGAGCACGTCGCGCAAGGCCGCGTCACCGAAGCTGATCACGAAGCCGAAGAGCGCTGCCCCAACGGCGAGGATGCCGAGCCACACGACGACGGCCCGCCATCGCTGAGGGGCAGTGGTCCAGATCGATGCGCCCAGCGTGAGCAGGCCGAACGCCAGCCCGAGAGGGAATACCGGATCGGTGATCGAGCCGCCTCCGCTGGCCAAGTTGCCGGCCGCCAGGAGCACGGCGATGGCGCCAACAACCGCGAGGATCGCCCGCGAGATCGTGACCAGCGTCGACATCGGGACCCTTTCTCCATCGGCCGCAGCAGGGGCTCGGGCCATGCTCGGCGGCGCGATCGGCGCGCATGATGCCAGAGCGGGGCCGGTGGCGGGATGGCCGTCCCGTATACTCCGCCAAAGCCGCTCCGCGAAGCCCGCCGTGAACCCGATCCGCGCCGTCACCGCGACCAAGCCCGACCACCGCCCGCGCCGCCATGCCGCGCGGGTTCGTTGTTTCCGGGGCGTCCGGCGATGATCGAGCAGCCACCGATCGCCACCGAGCCCCGCCTGCGCCGAGCGTACGGCTTCGAGGAGGTGGCGCTCGTGCCGGGTGCGGTGACCGCCGACCCGGCCGAGGTCGATCTAGCGACCGACCTTGGCGGCTTCACGCTCGAGATCCCGTTCCTGGCCGCCGCGATGGATGCCGTGGCCGATGCCGACTTCGCCGTCCGCATGAGCCGCCACGGCGGCGTCGCCTTCGTGAACCTCGAGGGCCTCTACACCCGCTACGAGGACGCGTCGCCGATCATTGAGCGCGTCGCCGCCGCCGAGGACGGCCGGACCGCAGCGCACATCCTGGCCGAGGCCTACGAGCGGCCGATCCGCGACGAGCTGATCACGGCGTTGATCACCCGCATCAAGGCGCAGGGCGCGATCGCCGGCGTGGCGACCACGCCGGCATCGGCCTGGCATCACGCCGAGATCGCTGCCGATGCGGGCGCCGACCTCTTCCTCGTCCAGTCCCAGGTCAGCAGCGCGCGCCACATCTCGACGTCCACCCGCGTGCTCTCCCTCGCGGACCTGACGGGCGGGCTGAAGCTGCCGGTCCTCGTCGGCAACACGGTGAGCGGCGAGGCCGCCTACCAGCTGATGCACCAGGGCGCGGCGGGCATCTTCGTCGGCGTTGGGCCGGGTGCCGCATGCACGACGCGCGAGGTGCTCGGCATCGGTGTGCCGCAGGTGAGCGCGACCCTCGAGGTCGCCGCCGCCCGCGATCGGTACGAGCGCGAGACCGGACGCTACGTGCCGGTCGTGACCGATGGCGGTATGAAGACCGGCGGCGACATCGCCAAGGCAATCGCGTCGGGAGCCGATGCGGTCATGCTTGGCTCACCGTTCGCCGGCGCGCTGGAGGCGCCCGGCCGGGGCTACAACTGGGGGATGGCCGCCCCGTCGCCGACGCTGCCCCGCGGCACGCGCATCAAGATCGGCGAGCGGCTGCCGCTGGAGCAGATCCTGTTCGGGCCGGCCGAGACGACCCACGGCACGCAGAACCTCGTCGGCGCGCTGCGCGCCTCGATGGCGGCACTCGGCGTGCGGACGATCCGCGAGATGCACGACGTCGAGATGGTCATCGCGCCGTCGATCGCCACCGAGGGCAAGTCCTGGCAGCTGGCCGGTCGCGAGTAGCGCCCCGGCCCTCCGATGACCCACCTCGTCCATGGCGAGCGCGTCTTTCTCCGCCCCATCGAGAAGTCCGACGCGACGCTGATCCATCGCTGGCGGTCCGACGCCGAGGTGGCGAGACTCGCCAGCATCGCGATGCCGATGAGCCTCGGCCAGGTCGAGCAGCGCGCGGAGCGGTACGCCGAATCTGCCGGCGACGAGCGCTTCGACTTCGTCATCTGCCTGCTCGACGATGAGCGGCCGATCGGCGTGGGCATGCTCTTCGACCTGGATCGGCTGAACGGCAGCGCCGAGCTCGGGATCTTCATCGGCGAGAAGGGGGAGTGGGGCAAGGGCTACGGCACCGATGCCGTCAACGCCCTCGTCGACTTCGGGTTCGGCTCGCTGCGCCTCGAGCGGGTCTGGCTCGAGGTGTGGACCGAGAACCCGCGCGCGCAGCGCTCGTACGAGAAGGCCGGCTTCGTCCACGAGGGGACGTTCCGCCACAACGTGTTCGAGGGCGGGCGGTTCACCGACGGCCACTTCATGTCGATCCTGCGAGACGAGTGGCTGGCACTGCCGCGACGCACCGTCGAACGCGGGTAAGCCGACCCTCATCCGCCGCTCATCCAACTCCAACCAACCGGCGCGAGGCTTCGCACGATCATCCGCCAGCCCGTTTCGCCGCCTTCGGCTTGAGCGTCCGCGTGTGCGTGCTTGCTGATGATCGAGTACATGTTCCCGTTCACGGCGGTGTAGGCCGATCCGAAGTTCGACTACTCCGCGACGCCCGGGACGGCGTCCAGCAGCGCGCGGTAGAGCCGGAGGCGGTCCGCCGGCACGCTCGTCGGCTTCGCGGCTGCCATCGGCCAAGGCTAGCATCGGCTTCGAGATGGCCGACCGGACCCTGACGCAACGCGAGCTCAACCGCGCGCTCCTCGCGCGGCAGATGCTGCTCGAGCGATCGACGGCGCCGATCGAGCGCGTCGTCGAGCAGATGGGCGGGATCCAGATGCAATACGCGCCGGCAGGGTACATCGGCCTCTGGTCGCGCATGGGCGACTTCGCCAGACCGATGCTGACGCTGGCCCTCGAGGAGCGTCGCCTCGTCCAGGCCACGATGATGCGAGCCACGATCCACACGGTCTCGGCGGCCGACTTCTGGCCGATGCTGGCCGGCATCCGGCGCGTCAACCGCGAGTGGTACTCGCGCGCCGACCCCGAGATCGGGGCGACCGACATGGAGGCCGTCGCCGCGGCCGTCCGTGCCGCGCTTGCCGATGGGCCGCTGCGCATGGCCGAGCTGGTCACGCGCGTCGAGGCGATGGGCCACCCGTCACGAGCCGCGAGTCGGTCCGGGCTGTGGGTCGACATGGTCCGCGTGCCGCCGTCGGGGACCTGGGAGCGTCGGCGCGCCGACCTGTACGGACTCGCCGATCAGTGGCTCCCGCCGGTCGAGGTTGCCGAGGCGGACGGGATCGAGCTGCTGATTCGCCGCTACCTCGGCGCGTTCGGGCCCGCGTCGCTCAAGGACGCGGCGAACTGGATGGGCCTCAACGTCGGGCAGATGAAGCACGTCGCCGAGCGGATGGACCTGTGCGGCTTCCGCGACGAGGCCGGCCGGGCGCTCGTGGACCTGCCCGATGCGCCGCTGCCGGACGCGGAGACGCGAGCGCCGCCGCGCTTCCTGCCGGTGTGGGACGCGACGCTGCTCGTCCATGCCAGGCGCACGCTGATCCTGCCGGAGGCGTATCGGCCGAGGGTGTTCAACACGAAGACGCCGCACTCGGTGAACACCTTCCTCGTCGACGGGCAGGTCGCCGGGACGTGGCGCTTCGCCGACGACCGCATCGCGCTCGAGCCCTTCGACCGTCTGGCGGCCGCCGATCGCCGCGCGCTCGAGGAGGAGGCGGAGGGCCTGGCGGACCTCCATCGGTGACGGCGTAGGATGGGCCGATGAACCACGCAGACGTCCAGGCATGGCTGGACCGATACGTCGAGGCATGGCGCTCGAACGACCGCAGCGCCATCGAGTCGCTGTTCACCGAGGACGCCGTCTACGGCTACCGGCCATGGGACAGCGACGAGCACACCGTCCGCGGCCGCGAGGCGATCGTCGCCAGCTGGCTCGAGGAGCCCGACTCGCCTGACGGCTGGGACGCGCACTACGAGCCGTTCGCCGTCGAGGGCGACCGTGCCGTGGCGCTCGGCTGGAGCCGCTACGCGGCGAAGGACGCCGAGCCGGAGCGGACGTACCACAACGCCTACGTGCTGGAGTTCGCGCCTGACGGCCGCTGCCGGGCATTCCACGAGTTCTACATGCTCCAGAACGGCACGTGACCTCGCCCTGGCGCGAGGTCGGTGACCGCGTCTGGATCCGCCGCTACGAGTCTCTGGACCAGACGATCGGCGTGATCGGCGGCGAGGTCGGGCTGGCGGTCATCGACACGCGCGCCAACCATCGCCTGGCCGATGAGCTGCGCGACGACCTGCGACAGCTGCCCGGCGAGCTGGTCGCGGTGGTGAACACGCACGGCCACTGGGACCACGCCTTCGGCAATGCCCGCTTCGCGCCGCTGCCGATCTGGGGGCACGTCCGCTGCGCCGACTTCATCGCCGCCACCGGCGAGCCAGCCCGTGCCCGTCTGCTCGAGGCGTACCCCGCCGACGCCGATGCGTTCCGCGATGTCGTGCTGACGCCGCCGACCGAGGAATTCGAGTCGTCCGCGACCCTCGAGCTGGGCGACCGGCAGGTCGACCTACGCTATCTCGGGCTCGGGCACACCGACCACGACGTCGTCGTGCTCGTGCCGGACGCATCGGTCCTCTTCGCCGGCGACCTGCTCGAGAACGCGCCTGCGCCCGGCTTCGGCGACAGCTTCCCGATCGCCTGGGCGGAGACGGGGCGGGCATTGCTGCAGCTCGTCGATGGAGCGGTCGTACCCGGCCACGGCGACCCGTTCGATCGGTCCTTCGCGGAGCGCCAGGTCGGCGAGCTCGGGGTGCTGGCGGAGGTCGCGCGGGACGCTGCCGGCGGGGTCATCGGCCTGGACGAGGCAATCCGTCGCTCGCCGTTCCCGGCTGACGTCACCGCTGATGCGCTCGAGCGCGCCCGGCTGGAATTGGAGTGAGTAAACTTCCTCACCGTACTGAGTAAACGCACTCAGCGGAGTGAGTAGTGAAACTGCCCAAGGTCTACCGGCGGCCGGTCTACGAGGAGATCCTCGAGCGCGCCCACGAGCCGCGGCGGTTCCTCCAGGTGCTCGCCGGCCCGCGACAGGTGGGCAAGACCACGCTGGCGCGCCAGGCGATGGACGCCATCGGCATCCCCGGACACTTCGCGTCGGCGGACGCGCCGGACCCCGAGGACATCGGCTGGATCTACACACAGTGGGCGATCGCTCGCCAGGCCGCGGCCAACGGCGGGCGGGCCGGCGGGCTGCTGGTGCTCGACGAGGTCCAGAAGATCCGCGACTGGTCCGACGTCGTGAAGCAGCTCTGGGACGAGGACTCGGCGGCCGGCACGCCGCTGCGGGTGATGGTGCTCGGCTCCGCGCCGCTGCTGGTTCGACAGGGGCTGTCCGACTCGCTGGCCGGACGCTTCGAGGTCATTCGCGTCACTCACTGGACGTTCGGCGAGATGCGCGACGCCTTCGGCTGGGACCTCGACACCTATCTCTTCTATGGCGGCTATCCGGGGGCGGCGCCGCTGATCAAGAGCCCGAACCGATGGGAGGAGTACATCCTCGACGCGATCGTCGAGACGAACCTGTCGCGCGACATCCTGCTGCTCAACCGGGTCGAGAAGCCGGCGCTGCTGCGACAGCTGTTCCGCCTCGCGTGCTCGTACTCCGGCCAGGTGCTGAGCTACACGAAGATGCTCGGCACGCTGACCGATGCGGGCAACACCGTCACCCTGGCCCACTACCTCGAGCTGCTCGGCGGCGCCGGGATGGTGACCGGGGTGGGGAAGTACTCCGGGTCGGCGGTCCGGCGTCGGGCCTCGTCGCCGAAGCTGCTCGCGCTGAACACCGCGCTGATGACGGCCTCCGCGCGGACGACCTTCAAGCGCGCGAAGGCCGATCCGGAGACGTGGGGCCGCCTGGTCGAGACGGCGGTCGGCGCGCACCTGTGGGCCCACGCCGATCCCGACGAGCTCGGCTGGTGGCGCGAGGGCAACAACGAGGTCGACTGGGTCGTCCGCCCCGGCAAGCTGATGCGCTCGCGCGACACGCCGATGGCGATCGAGGTCAAGACCGGCAACCCGCGCGGATCGCGGGGGACGGTGGCGTTCACGCACACGCATCGCGGGGCGCGGTCGCTGATCGTCGGCGCGGGCGGGATCCCGGTCGAGGAGTTCCTGGCGGTTCATCCGAGGGAGTGGCTCGACGCGTAGGGCGGGCGCGCCGGCAAACGAATCCGGCCGCTGTCACCGATTATGACGTTAGTGATATATCCGCTGACGCGCGACGAACCGCCCGCGCGAAGCGGCGCGACCTCAGCCGAGCGGCCAGATCACCTCGGTCTTCGCCTCGTCCAGCGGCACCTCGCCGGGATCGTCGACGTACGACTCCCACGGCCCAGGCCCCTCGTCGCGGCCCTGCGAGTGGATCCAGTCGTGGAGCGCGTCGTAGGTCTTCGACAGCCCGTCGTACGAGCCGCGATGGATCGTGATCGCCGCCTGCCCGCCCGGCAGCTCGGATGCGCCGAGCTCGCCCGGTTCCGCTTCGGCCAGCGGCCGCAGGGTCGAGGCCGGCGCGCTGACGGGAATACCGATCTCGACGTCGACCTGCTCCGGGCCGAAGGCGTGGTAGCGCCCGAACGGCGGCCCCGCCGGCTCGATGCCCAGGTCCGCCAGCCGGTGGGCGATGTTCGGCAGGTGCTCGTCGAAGAGCGCCGCGAGGTCCATCTCGCTCATCGGCTGCGTGACGCGGACCGCGGCGGTCGGCTGCGGGGTCAGCTCGCGGATCTCGGCCTCGATCATGGGTGGCGACCTCATACACTTGGTTGCCACATCATCATCGCCGATAGGGAGTGGCATTGACCGAGCGCGACGAGCCATCGCCACCCGAGCGAGGACGGACCGTCCACGGGGAGGCGGCAAACGCCGGACACCGGGTCCTCGCCCCCGACGACGCGGAGGTCGAGGCCTATCTCGAGCAGGCCCTCCACGCGCCACCGCCGCAGCGCGTCGAGACCGAAGCGGCCGAGCAGACGGACACGGTCGCGGTGCTCGACTTCGGGAGCCAGTTCGCCCAGCTGATCGCGCGGCGACTCCGCGAGCTGAACGTCTACTCCGAGCTCCTGCCGCACGACACGCCGCTGGCCGAGCTCGAGCGCCGTGGCGTGAAGGCGGTGATCCTGTCGGGCGGGCCGTCATCGGTCTACGACGACGACGCGCCGAAGGCCGATCCGGCGCTGTGGTCCGGCCGCATCCCGGTGCTCGGCATCTGCTACGGGCTCCAGCTCATGGCCCACGAGCTCGGCGGCGAGGTCGTGCCGTCGGCGAAACGCGAGTACGGTCCGGCCACCGTCAGCCTGACCGATGCGACCGGGCTCTTCGCCGGCATCGATCGCGAGCAGCCGGTGTGGATGAGCCACGGCGACTCGATCCTGCGTCCGCCAGAGGGCTTCCGGGCCACCGCCCAGACCGATGCGAGCCCCTACGCCGGTCTGGCCGATCCGGGCCGCAACCTATACGGCATCCAGTTCCACCCCGAGGTCGTGCACACGCCGATCGGGCGCGAGGTGCTGCGCAACTTCGTCGTCGGCATCGCGGGGCTGCGCCAGACGTGGACGCCGGCGAACCTCGCGGAGACGACGGTCGCCGAGATCCGGGAGCGGGTCGGCGAGGGCCACGTCATCTGCGCGCTCTCGGGTGGCGTCGACAGCGCGGTCGCGGCGACGCTCGTGCACCGGGCCATCGGCGACCAATTGACCTGCATCTACGTCGACCACGGGCTGATGCGCAAGCGCGAGTCGGAGCTGCTACGGGTTACCTTCGAGCGGGACCTGGGCATGAAGCTCGTGATGGTCGATGCCCGGGATCGGTTCCTGCGCCGGCTGGCCGGCGTCGAGGACCCCGAGGAGAAGCGGCGGATCATCGGTGACGAGTTCATCCGCGTCTTCGAGGAGGAGGCCGCGAAGCTCGGGCAGATCGACTTCCTGACCCAGGGGACGCTGTACCCCGACGTCATCGAGTCGAAGACCGCCGAGACGAAGGCGGCGCAGAAGATCAAGACCCACCACAACGTCGGCGGCCTGCCGCCGGACCTGCGCTTCCGGCTCATCGAGCCGCTGCGCTACCTGTTCAAGGACGAGGTGCGAAAGGTCGGCACTGAACTCGGCCTGCCGGAGGCGATGGTCCAGCGCCAGCCGTTCCCTGGGCCGGGGCTCGCGATCCGGATCATCGGCGAGGTGACCGCCGAGCGGCTCGAGACGCTGCGCGAGGCCGACTGGATCGTGATCGACGAGATCAAGGCCGCCGGGCTGTATCGGTCCCTGTGGCAGAGCTTTGCGATCCTCACGCCGGTCCGCTCGGTGGGTGTGATGGGCGACGGGCGGACGTACGCCAACGTCGTGGCCGTGCGGGCGGTGACGAGCGACGACGGGATGACCGCCGACTGGGCGCGGCTGCCGTACGAGGTGCTCGCGAAGATCTCCAGCCGGATCGTCAACGAGGTGCGGGGCGTCAACCGCGTGGTTTACGACGTCAGCTCGAAGCCGCCCGCCACGATCGAGTGGGAGTGATCAGGGCTCGAAGCGGTAGACCTTGAGCGCGTTGCCGGCGGTGGCCCACACCTAGTCGAAGGCGATGGCCGATGGTGGCATCGGGCGTCAAGTAGCATCGAGTGGTGCGGATCGTCTCGCTCCTGCCGTCGGCCACCGAGATCGTGTACGCGCTCGGCCTCGACGACCAGCTGCTGGGCGTGACCGACGAGTGCGACTGGCCCCACGCGGCGCGTGACAAGCGCGTCGTCGTCCGCTCACGCCAGCCGGCCGAGATGACGCCCGGCCAGATCGACGACTGGGTGCGCGCCGAGGCGCCGAACGGCGGGCTCTACCGGCTCGACGACGCCGCGATCGCCGAGATCTCGCCGGAGCTGCTCCTGACCCAGGACCTGTGCCGCGTCTGCGCGGTGCCGACCGGCGACGTGGATGCGGCGCTGGCGCGCATCGGCTGCCCGGCCACCATCGTCACACTCGAGCCGCAGCGGCTGAACGAGGTGATCGCGTCGGTGGCGGACGTGGCCGATGCCGCCGGCGAGCCCGACCGCGGTCGCGAGGTCGTCGCCGCGCTCCACGCCCGGCTGGACGCGGTGCGCGAGTCGCTCGGTGACCGCCCGCCAGTGCCGACGCTCGTCCTCGAGTGGCTCGATCCGCCCTTCACCGCCGGCCACTGGGTCCCCGACGTGATCGCCGCCGCGGGCGGGGAGCCGTTGCTCGGCGATCCGGGAGGCCGCTCGCGCGCGTCGACGTGGGAGGCGGTGCTCCGAACCGATCCGGAGGTCGTCGTGCTGGCGCCGTGCGGGATGCCGCCGGACCAGGCGATCGCGCAGTCCGCCGACCTCGTGCCCTCCGAGCTCCTGGGCCGGCGGGTAGTGGCGGTCGACCTCGCCCGCCCGGGCCCGCGGCTGGTCGACTGCGTCGAAGCGCTCGCCGCACTCCTCCACCCTGCCGCGGGGCTGCCGGAGCGGCCCGACGTGCTGCTGGCTCGCTGACGCCCGGAACGCGTCGGACGCCGGTAGGCGCTAGCATCGGCGACGTGCCAAGAGGGTTGAGACTGTTCGGGGCCGCCATCGTCCTGCTGGCCGCCCTGTCGGCGTGCGACGTCGCCGAGGTCGAGACGCCCGATCCCGACGCCTTCCTCAGCGGTGAGCCGGTCGCCATCGGCGCCGATCCTACCGGCCCGGTCATCGAGCTCGACAGCGGCGAGGCATTCGACCGCGACTGGCGCTACGTGGTCTACGAGTCCGCCGACGGGTGGTGCACGGAGCTCCAGATGGCCGAGGTCACGACGACGGGCTGCGGCCCGGACCGGGAGCTGCCCGAGGGCGAGCACCTCCTGGGCGTCGGCGTCCTGGAGCCGCTCGAGAGCGGCGTCACGCCCGTCGAGGGCATCGTCAGCGACGAGATCGTGACCGTCTTCCTCATCGACGAGCAGCAGGGCCGCGTGCCGGCGAGGCTGATGCCGCTCGACGAGGCCGGGCTGGAGGGACAGGCGTTCATCGGCTTCATGCCCGCCGACGGGACCGTGACCCACGTCCAGGCCGTCGCGCTCAGCGGCGAGATCCTCGACACCTACGAGGTGCCCTGATGTCGAGCTGGTTCGACAAGCTGCTCGAGGAGCTCCAGCGCCGCCAGGCGGAGGAGGATGCCCGGCGCGAGGGCCGGCCGATCGAGCGCAACGTCACCCCGATCGACGAGGGGCGCCGCGCCTCGCGCCGCCGCGGCGGCAACGGCGGCGACGACGGCGACGGCGGTGGTCGGGGCAACGGCCACGGTGGCGGACCGCCGGTCGCGCGGCCGGTCTTCGGCAGCGACATGCCGTGGCGCCGCTGGGTCCTGATCGGCGGCGGAATCGTCCTCGTCATCTTCGTGCTCGGCCTGCTGAGCGGCGCCGTGACCCTCATCACCGACGTGATGTGGTACGACGCCCTCGGGCGTCGTGACGTGCTCCAGACTCGGCTGTGGTCGCAGATCGCACTGTTCGGCCTCGGCTTCGCCGCCATGCTCGTGCCGGTCCTGCTCAGCGTCTGGCTGGCGCGCCGGATCGCGCCGCAGGCGCCGGTGCGCCAGATCGGCGGGATGGAGATTCCGGACCTCTCGCGGCTCATCGGCCTGGCGCTGGTGGCGGTCGCGGTGCTGCTGGCGCTCGGCAGCGGGGCCGCCTGGAGCGGCGCCTGGGAGACGATCCTCCTCTTCCAGAACGGCGAGGACTGGGGCACCGTCGACCCGACCCTGGGCCGCGACATCGGCTTCTACGTCTTCGACCTGCCGTTCTGGCGCTTCCTGCTCGGCTGGGCCTCGACGACGCTGATCATCGTGGGCCTCCTGACCCTGGGGGCGTACGCCGCGCGGGCGCTGCACTGGCAGTTCCACCTCTCGGCGCCGGTGCGGGCGCACCTGTCGGTCATCGGTGCGCTGCTGCTCGTCGTGATCGCGGCGGGCTACCAGCTCGACATCGCCGAGCTCGCGTACTCGACGAACGGCTGGAACGGCAACGTGCAGGCGGCGTTGTATACCGACATGAACGCGCGCGTGCCGGCCTTCGTCATCCTCACCGGTGTCGCGCTCGTCGCCGCCGGCCTGCTGGTGGCGAACACCTGGTTCCGCACGCTCTGGCTGCTCGGCCTGGCCGCCGGGGCGTGGCTGGTGCTGTCGATCGTGGTTGGCGGCCTCTACCCGTCCTTCGTCCAGACCGTGCAGGTCAACCCGAACGAGGAGAACGTCGAGCGGCCGTACCTCACCAACCACCTGATCTCGACGCGGGCCGCCTACGACCTGGAGGCGATCGAGACGCGTCGCTTCACCGGCGAGCAGGAGCTGACGCGCCAGGTGTTCGGCACCGATGCGGCCACGATCGACAACCTGCGTCTGTGGGACTACCGCCCGCTGCTGACGACCTTCGGGCAGGAGCAGATCCTGCGCTCCTACTACGACTTCCTCGACGTCGACATCGACCGCTACGAGATCGGCGGCGAGCAGCGCCAGATCATGCTCAGCGCCCGGGAGCTGAACGTCGAGAACTTCGGTTCCGACAGCACCTGGACCAGCGAGCGCCTCGTCTACACCCACGGCTACGGGATCACCGCCGTGCCGGTCGACGCGGTGACCGAGCAGGGCACGCCCGACTACCTCGTCAGTGGCATCAATAGTGAGCCGCAGCTGCCGCTCGTCGAGCCCCGCATCTACTTCGGCGAGCTGACGAACAACTGGGTCGTCACCAGCACCGAGACGCGAGAGTTCGACTACCCGGTCGACACCGATGACGAGTCGGGCGACGCGGAGACCGTATGGGACGGCACGACCGGGGTCGGCATCGGCAACCTCGTCACCCGCGCGCTCTTCGCGCTCCGGTTCGGGGACTTCAACCTGCTGATCAGCGACCAGCTGACCGACGACTCCCAGGTCCTCTTCGACCGCTCGATCACCGACCGCGTCCCGAAGATCGCGCCGTTCCTCGCCTACGACCACGACCCGTACCTCGTCACCGCCGACGGTCGCCTGCTGTGGGTGTGGGACGCCTACACCGTGACCGACCGATATCCGAACGCGCAGCCGCAGCCGTCGACGGGCGCCTTCCCCGGCGCGAACTACATCCGCAACAGCGTCAAGGTCGTGATCGACGCCTACGACGGCACGGTCCGCTTCTTCCTGACCGATCCGGACGACCCGATCATCGCGGCCTACGCCCGGATCTTCCCCGACCTGTTCGAGCCCCTCGACGCGATGCCGGAAGAGCTGCGCGCCCACCTGCGCTACCCCGAGGACCTGTTCCTGGCGCAGAACCAGGCCTACCTGCTCTACCACCTCCCGGCGACCGAGGCGGGCGCGACGACCTTCTACCGCCAGGAAGACCGATGGGAGATCCCGACCGACGCCTCCTCCGGCAGCGGGACCCCGATGGAGCCGTACTACGTGATCATGCGCATCCCCGGCGAGGACGAGGCCGAGTTCGTCCTCATCCAGCCGATCGTGCCCGAGGGCCGGCGCAACATGATCGCCTGGGTCGCCGCGCGCATGGATCCGGGCACGTACGGCGAGCGCATCGCGTTCCAGTTCCCGACCGGCACGACGACCCACGGGCCGGAGCAGATCGAGGCCCGCATCGGCCAGGACGACGCGATCAGCGAGCAGTTCACGCTGTGGTCGAACGCCGGCTCGCAGGTGGTGCGCGGCAACCTTCTCGTCCTGCCGATCGGCGACGACGGGCTGCTCTACGTCGAGCCCATCTTCCTCCAGGCGCAGGGCGCGCCGTTCCCCGAGTTCGTGCGCGTGATCATGGTCGACCAGCGTCGCGTCGCCTTCGCCGAGTCGGTCGAAGAGGGGCTGCGCCAGCTGCTCGGCGAGGCGGAGCCGCCGCCACCGGAGGAGCCCGAGGGGCCGGAGCCCTCACCGTCGCCGGGCGAGTCGCCCGAGCCGTCGCCGACGCCGGGTGACCTGCCCGCCGACGTCGAGGGGCTGATCGAGGAGGCGCAGCGGCTCTACGACGAGGCGCAGGAGGCGCTGGCAGCCGGCGACCTCGGCACGTACCAGGAGCGGATCGACGAGCTCGCCGAAGTGCTCGACGCGCTGGCGGAGCTCTCCGGGGAGTGAGTCCGGCGGAATGCGAAGGTCGCCCTCTCGTTTCCTCCGGGACATGAAACGCCCCGCGAGCGCGGAGCCCGCGGGGCGCATCGGTCAGGTTGTCGTCAGTCCTTGACGTACGTGGCGAAGGTGCCGGTGTATGCGGTTGGGCCGTTGATGCGGCCGTAGATCGCGACGGTCCACGTGCCGGCCACGGGGTTCGTGACGAGCAACGCGCGCTGGGTCACGGCACCGATGTCGAGCAGCCCCGCCGACTCACCGGCGACCGCGCAGCTGGGGTCGTACAGCCGCAGGTAGAGCAGCTGCGTCTCGCTGCCCCAGCTGATCTCGGTGTAGATCGCGCCGGTGCCGGCCGTGACGGTGAAGGTGTGGTGGTTCAGCAGGCCGGTCGTGTCCGGGCACTGTGCCAGGTCCCACGTGTTCGGCAGAAGCACGGTCCCGCTGAAGCTCGCCGACGAGGTTTCGGTGTAGGTCGCATCGGCGCCCGCGTCGGGCGGGAAGCGGGTCTTGCCGCGCTCGGCGGCGCGGACCGCCTCCCACGCATCGAGGTGGCCGGCGCCGACCTCGAAGACCTCGTACGCCGGCATGTCGTCGGCCGTCCCCTCGAGGATGGCGATGACATCTTGCGGGCCGAGCCGCTCGCGAGCGTCGAGCATGAGCGCGATGGCGCCCGCGACGTGCGGAGTCGCCATCGAGGTCCCGTCGGCGGAGGTGTAGAACGGATTCTCCGGATCGACACCGGGAGCCATCAGCGTTGCCAGGGCGCTCTTGGCGGCGTTGATCGCGACGCCCGGAGCGGTCAGGGTCGGCCGGTAGATGCCGGTGTTCGTGGCCTGGGCATGGGCGCGATCCCAGTTGCCGCCGATTCGGCCCCGGCTGCTGAAGTCGGCCAGGTTGAGCTGCTTGTCGGAGGCCGCCACGCTCACGACCCACGGCGAGGTGGCGTACTGGTTCAGGGTGTTCGGGCCGCCCGAGTTGCTCGCCGCGAAGACGACGGAGACGCCGACGTCGAAGAGCGTCTTCGTCGCGACGTTCACCGGGTTGTCGGGCTCGTAGTCGGTGCCGTCTCCGGAGCCCCAGCTGTTGCTGCTGACCCGGATGTTCGCCTCGGGATGGGTGAGGATCCAGTCGAAGACGCGCAGCGCCCAGCTGTTGAGCAGCACGGCGCCGGCATCGGTCTTGAAGCTGTGAACGGTGGCACCCGGAGCGACGCCGAGGTAGCGCCCACCGCTGGCGGCGCCGGAGCCGGCGATGGTGGAGCTGACGTGCGTGCCGTGGCCGTAGGTGTCGACGGTCGGACCGGCCACGACGACCACGCCGTCCTTGTTGAGCGGGTCACCGGTGACGTTGTAGGTGACCACGGATGCGAGGTCGGGATGCGTCGAGTCCGCGCCGGTGTCGATCACCGCCACGCCGATCCCGGTGCCGGTGTACGGCGTGCGCAGCCGCTCGCCCCGATGGACGCGATCCGCGCCGATGAGCGGGATGCTCTCGTCGAGGATGAAGTCATTGGCGGTGTCGTCCCACAGGCTGCGCGTCTGCGGCCACGCGGCAACCTCGAGCACCTGGGCCGGTGTGAGCGCGGCGACGGCCATCGGCAGGCTCGCGTACCGGCTGCCGCCGACGCCGAGCGCGTCGAGGCGCGCGAGGCCGGCGCGGTCGTGGAACGTGATGACAGTCGGAAGCGTGGCGTCGTCGGTGGCGTCGGCCAGCCAGGACGAGACCGCGGCAGAGAGGGTGGCCGTGGGTGCCGCCGCGACCGGGCGGGCGAGGCCGGCGAGCATCGTGGTGATCGCCAGGAGGAGTGCCAGCGCGACCGATAGCGCCAGGTGCGCCGGACGCACTGTCTGGGCCGGGGTGAACATCGTGGTGGGAGCTCCTGTTCCGCGTGCTTGGGCGGCGCTCGGGAACCGGGGCTCGACCAGCACGTAGCGTGCCCACTTCCTCGAGTCAACGCTCGTAGACTCGGCGCGTGGAGATCCTCGTGCTGGGTTCGGGCGCGCGCGAGCACGCGCTGGCCTGGCGCCTTGCCCGCGACGAGGGCGTGCGACGCGTACGCATCGCGCCCGGCAACGGCGGGACGCTGGCCGTCGGCGAGAGCGTCGACCTCGACCCGACCGACCCGATCGCCGTCGCGCGCCACGTGTCGCGGGAGCGCTACGGCCTTGTCGTCATCGGTCCCGAGGCGCCGCTGGCGGCCGGGGTTGCCGACGAGATCGCATCGGCGCGGATACCCACCTTCGGACCGATGCGCGCCGCGGCGCGCCTGGAGTCGAGCAAGGCGTTCGCGAAGCGCCAGATGGAGCGCGCGGGCGTGCCGACGGCGGCATCGGCCACCTTCACCGACCCCGACGTAGCGCTGGCACACCTCCGGAAGCTCGACCGCCCGCCGGTGGTGAAGGCCGATTGGCTGGCGGCCGGCAAGGGGGTGATCGTGCCCGACAGCGTCGAGGCGGCGGCGGCGGCGGTGCGTGACCTGTTCGCGACCGTCGCGCCCGGCGCGCGCCTGCTGCTCGAGGAGCGGCTGGAGGGCACCGAGGTCAGCGCCTTCGCGTTCGTCAGCGACTCGACGGTCGTACCGCTGGCAGCGGCCCGCGACTACAAGCGCCTGGGCAACGGCGACACGGGGCCGAACACGGGCGGCATGGGCGCCTTCGCGCCGGTGCCGTGGTTTGGTAACGACGCCCTCGAGCGGGCGGCGGCCGAGGTGTTCGAGCCGATCGCCTGGCGCCTGGCCCGCGACGGCACCCCCTACCGCGGCGTGCTCTACGCCGGCCTCATGCTCACCGCCGACGGGCCGATGGTCCTCGAGTTCAACGCCCGATTCGGCGACCCCGAGGCCCAGGTCCTCCTGCCCCTGCTCGACGGCGAGCTGTCGGCCGCGCTGCTGGGCTGCGCGACCGGCGACCGGGCGCTGATGGAGGGATCGGTGCGCCAGGCCGACGGCGCGGCAGTCGGCGTGGTCGTCGCCTCGGAGGGCTATCCCGATGCGCCGCTGAGCGGGCGAGGACTCGACGGCGCCGAGCCGTCATCGCCGGCGGACGATGGCGAGATGCTCTGCTTCCACGGCGCGACGCGGCGACGGCCGGATGGAACGGTCGAGACCACCGGCGGGCGCGTGGTCACACTCGTGGGTCGGGGACCGACGCCGGCCGCGGCTCGTGCTGCCGCGTACCGGGGCGTGCGGGAGGTGACGCTCGAGGGCGGCCAGTACCGCGGCGACGTCGGCGAGCTACATCTCGACGATCGGACGGAGCTCCGCGACGAGGCCGGGTGAGCGCGGGACCGGGCGCATCAATTCGGTTGCCTCCTCGATCGAGGCGGCCTCCAGGACGTAGAAGCCGCCGAGCGCCTCCTTCGTCTCGAGGAACGGCCCATCGGTGACGAGCGCTTCGTCGCCGTCGAAGCGGATCGTGCGACCGCCCTCCGGCGGTCCGAGTGCCTCGCCCGCGACGTGCGCGCCGCGCTTGGCGAGGTGCCGGGCGAAGGCGATGTGCTGATCGACGATCGCGCGGCGGTCGGAATCGGTCATGGCCGCCTCGGCAGCGGCGTCCCCGTGGAGCAGGAGCAGGAACTTCATCGGGTCCTCTCGGCTTCTTGTTCGATTGGACGACGAACGGGCGGGCCTCGGATCGACCGGGCCTGCCCGCATCGGTCAGGTCAACGGTCAGTGTGGTCCTCGTCGCTGCACCGCCCACCGCGGCCCGCGATCGCGACGGCGAGGTTCGCTGCATACGGTGCGCCAGCGGGCACAACGCTTCGTCAAGGTTGTCTGCCGGTATCCTCTTGCCACCGATGCCGACCGTCGCCGTCATCTGCGGCTCCCGCTCCGACCTGCCGGCCCTGAAGGGCTGCTTCGACGTGCTCGATTCGTACGAGATCACCTGGGAGGCATCGGTCATCAGCGCCCACCGCCAGGCCGATGCGCTCCACGCCTACGTCACGCAGGCCGAGGCGGACGGGGTGCGGCTGTTCATCGGTGCTGCCGGACTCGCTGCGCACCTGCCCGGGGTGCTCGCTTCGCTCACTGCGAAGCCGGTCATCGGCATCCCGCTCGACGGCGGTGCGCTCGGCGGGGCCGATGCGCTCTACGCCGTGGTCCAGATGCCGCCCGGGGTGCCGGTGGCGACCGTCGCGATCGGCGGGGCGAAGAACGCCGCGCACCTCGCCGCGCGGATCCTGGCGCTGTCGGATCCGACGCTCGCCGACCGCGTGGCCGCCTTCCGCGACGACCAGGCAGGCAAGGCCGAGATGCGCGTCGACCCGCGCGCATGATCGATCGGTACGCGCTGCCGGAGCTGCGCGAGATCTTCGGTGAGCGGCACAAGCTCGAGCTGTGGCTGCGGATCGAGATGCTCGCGCTCGAGGCGCTGACCGAGGCCGGCGTCGTGCCGCAGGCCGACTACGAGCGCATCCGTCACGAGGTCGGCGAGGTCGACCCCGAGCGGGCACGGGAGATCGAACGGGAGTCGCAGCACGACGTGATCGCGTTCCTGCGCTCGATCACCGAGCGCCTCGGCTCCGAGGGACGCTGGCTGCACTACGGCCTGACGAGCTCTGACGTGCTCGACACCGCGACCGCGGTCGTGCTGCGCGACGCCACCGCCGTCGTCGAGGCCGAGCTCGCGCGCCTGGTCGAGGTCGTCCGGCGCCTGGCGCTCCAGCACCGCGACACGCCGATGGTCGGCCGCAGCCACGGCATCCACGCCGAGCCGATCACGTTCGGCTTCAAGGCCGCCGGCTGGCTCGCCGAGCTCCAACGCGACGCCGAGCGGCTGGCGCGAGCGCGCGAGGTCATCGGCGTCGGCTCGATCTCCGGGGCGGTCGGAACGCACGCGAACGTCAGCGCCGAGGTCGAGGCGCACGTGCTCGGGGAACTCGGCCTGCAGCCGGACCCGGCGCCGACGCAGGTCGTCAGCCGCGATCGCCACGCCGAGCTGCTCACGACGCTCGCGATCCTCGGCGGCACACTCGAGCGGATCGCGACCGAGATTCGCCACCTCCAGCGCACCGAGGTCGGCGAGGCGTTCGAGCCGTTCGGCTCGGGCCAGCAGGGCAGCAGCGCGATGCCCCACAAGCGCAACCCCGTCCTCGCCGAGCGCGTGACCGGCATGGCGCGGTTGCTGCGCGCCGATTCGCTCATCGGCCTCGAGAACATGGCGCTCTGGCACGAGCGGGACATCAGTCACTCCTCGACCGAGCGCTTCGTGTTCGAGCGCGCGCTGGGCGTAGCCGCCTACGCCACCCGCACGACCGCTGACATCCTCGACGGGCTGGAGGTCGACGCCGATCGGATGCGCGCCAACCTCGAGCACCTCGGCGGGATGGTCTACTCGGAGGCGCTGCTGCTGGCGATGGTCGCCCGGGGCGCCGACCGGCAGGCCGCCTATCGCCTGATCCAGAACGCGGCGAAGCGCGCATGGGCCGATGAGACCGGCTTCCGCGAGGCCCTGCGTGACGACCCGGCCGTCGCCGAGTGGCTCTCCGCCGACGAGATCGACCGGGCCATGGACCTCGAGCATCACCTCGCCGGGATCGGCGTGACGTACCGGGCACTCGGTCTCGACGAGGCCAGCCGGGTCGGGGACTGACCGATGCGCCGCTGGCTGAACGCATCGGTGCAGGCGGCGTCGCACGTCGCCGACCGTTCTCCGTTGTGGATCTCCGGCGCGCTGGCGTGGATGGTGACCGTCGGATGGCTGGCGCTCGTGCTCGGCGTGGCGCAGCCACCGACCGTCGCGGAGCTGACGTTCTTCGGCGCGGGGGTCTTCACGTCGGGGGCGTGGCCGTGGAACGGCATCGCGATCGGCGTCGTCGGTCTGCTCCTCGTCGGCATCGCGATTGCCCTGGCCTCGGTCGCGGAGGCGGTGCTGCTTCACGGCCGCCGGGCCGGCGCCGCCGACGTCCGCGCGATCTTCGTGATCGGCACCGTGTGCCTGATCCCGCTGCTGGTGGCGATCGCCGCGTTCGGTGCCGCGCTGTACCCGGTCGCCCTCAGCGAGTTCAACGACCCCGAGTCTGGGGGACCGCTGCTGCGCATGCTGCTCGCCCTCTGGCCGTTCACGGCGGCGATGCTGCTGGCGGCGGTCCTCGGCGCGGCGATCCACGCCGCCGCGATCCGGTCTCTGCGTGGCGACGGCACCGCGTGGAGCGCCCTGGCGGCCGCTCCCGCCCGGCTCGGCCGAGCCGGAGCCGCGTCGGCCGTCCAGGTGCTGGCGCTGCTCGCGGCGCGCATCGGCTACCTGGTCCTGTCCGCGGCCCTGCTGCGGGTGCTGTGGGCGCCGATCGACGACCGGCTGGCCGGGGAAGGATTCGGGCTCGCCGTGATCCTGCTGCTGGTAGGCTTCGTGGCGATCTGGCTCTGCCTCGTCCTCGCGGGCGGCGCCCTCCACGCGTGGGGGTCGGCCTCCTGGACGCGCCTCCTCGATGCGCGGGGACGCGAGGCCGGGGCCGTCGCGCAGATGGAGAGTCGCAGCCGCCCGTGACCCCGGAGCTCACCCTCGCCGACCAGCTCGACGTCGCGCTGCGTCTCACGGTCGGGCTGGTCCTGGGAGCGGTCATCGGCTTCGAGCGCGAGCTGCACAGCCAGCCAGCCGGGTTCCGCACCCACAGCGTGGTGGCGCTCGGCGCAGCCATCTTCACCGTCGTCAGCGCCTACGCCTTCACCGGGCCGGGCTCGGATCCGACGCGGATCGCCGCCCAGATCGTGTCGGGCATCGGCTTCATCGGCGCGGGCACGATCCTCCATTCGCGCGGCCAGATTCGCGGGCTGACGACCGCGGCCAGCCTCTGGTCGGTGGCCGGGATCGGCATGGCGGCGGGCGCCGGGCTGTACGGTGTGGCCGTGATCGGCACGGTGCTGATGCTCGTCATCCTGTCCCTCTTCGATCGGGCCGAGAGCTACGCACGGCGCCGCATGGGCCTCGGCCCCGACGAAGGCATGCCGCCATCCCAGGCAGACACCGACGAGACCAGCAAGGAGCCGATGTGACCCTGACGACCACGAACCTGGAAGGCCTGCGGCTCGTGCACCGCGGCAAGGTGCGCGAGACGTACGAGGTCGACGACCGTCACCTGCTCCTCGTCGCCACCGACCGCTTGAGCGCTTTCGACGTCGTCTTCGAGCAGGCGATCCCGGACAAGGGCGCGGTGCTCACCCGGCTCAGCGCATGGTGGTTCGACGAGCTCGCCCACCTGGGCCGATCGCACTTCGTGAGCGCCGACCCGGCCTCGCTGCCGGAGCCGGCGCGCGGCGCCGAGATGGCGCCGCGCTCGATGCTCGTGCGCCGCGCCGTGCGCGTCGATGCCGAGTGCGTGGTCCGCGGCTACCTCGCCGGCTCCGGCTGGGCCGAGTACCAGCGCGACGGATCGGTCTGCGGCCACCCGCTGCCGGGTGGCCTGCGCGAGGCCGATCGTCTGCCGGGGCCGATCTTCACGCCCTCGACGAAGGCCGAGGTCGGCCACGACGAGAACATCTCCCGCCTCGAGCTGGCACGCATGGTCGGCGTCGACCTCGCGCAGCAGCTCGAGGAGCGATCGATCGCGCTCTACGTCGAGGCCGCTCGGCGGGCGGAGGCGGTCGGGCTGATCCTGGCCGACACGAAGTTCGAGTTCGGCTTCATCGACGGCGAGCTGGCGGTCATCGACGAGGTGCTGACGCCGGACTCGAGCCGCTTCTGGGATGCCGAGCGCTACGCGCCGGGCCAGAGCCCGCCGAGCTTCGACAAGCAGTTCGTCCGCGACTTCGTCGCCGCATCGGACTGGAACAAGGAGCCACCGGCGCCGGTGCTGCCCGACGACGTGATCGCAGGCACCCGCGATCGGTACGTCGCCGCCTACGAGCGCCTCACCGGCCGCCCCTGGGAGTGACCCGATTGCGCTGGCTGGCCGAGGTGCACGTCTCGCTGCGCGGGGGGATCGCCGACCCGGAGGGCCAGACGATCGGCTCTGCGCTGCGCTCGCTCGGCTATGACTCGGTCAGCGAGGTGCGCAGCGGCAAGCTGATGCGCATCAGCTTCGAGGCCGATGACCACGCCGCCGCGGAGGCCGAGGTGGCCGAGATGTGCCGGCGCCTGCTCGCGAACCCGGTCATGGAGACCGCGAGCTGGGAGATCCGCTCCGACGAGCAGATCGGCGAGGCCCCGGTCATTCCGTGACACTGGTGGCTCGACGCCCGCGCGTGACCGTCGCCGTCTTCCCGGGCACGTGGAGCGAGCGCGACTTCGCCCACGTCGCCACCTCGGTGCTCGGCTGGGAGGCGCGGCTGGCGTGGCATACCGAGACCGATCTCGGCGCTCCCGACGCGGTCGTCCTGCCCGGCGGCTTCGCCCACGGCGACCACTTGCGCACCGGCGCGATCGCGCGCTTCTCGCCGATCATGGCCGCGGTCGAGGCCTTCGCGAGCGACGGTGGGCCGGTCATCGGCTCATGCAACGGCTTCCAGATCCTCGCCGAGGCGGGGCTCCTGCCCGGGGCGCTCGTGCGCAACGACCATCTCGAGTTCCGCTGCGACTGGCAGACGCTGCGGGTCGAGTCGCCGGGCGCGTCCGCAACCTGGCTCGGCGACCTTGCCGCCGGCGAGCTGATCAGCCTGCCGATCAGCCACGGCGAGGGCCGGTACGTGGCCGACCCGACGACGCTCGACGAGCTCGAGGCAACCGGGCGCGTCGTCCTGCGCTACGCCGATGCGGACGGTCGAGTCATCGATGCCGCCAACCCGAACGGCTCCGAGCGAGGGATTGCCGGCATCGTCAACGCCGCCGGCAACGTGCTCGGCCTGATGCCGCACCCCGAGCGCGCGTCTGAGGACGAGGTCGGCGGGACCGATGGATTGCGCCTCTTCCGCTCGCTGGAACGCTGGCTGCATGGACGGCCGGCGGTCGCGGAGCGTCGGCTATGATCGGCCGGAACGCATAGCCCGGCCGCAGGAGGGCGAACCACGCATGGACCAGGAACCGCGGGATCCACGCGACTCGCGCGAACCGGAGAGGCCGGAGGACGCGCCCGATGAGGGAGTGACCGAGGAGGCCACGTTCCCGCCGGCCGACGAGCCGACGACCGAGCCGGAGGCGCCCACGTCCGAGGAGGCTCCGCCCGAGCCCGACCGGGGCGCGCAATCCGAGCCCGCAGCGTCCCAGACGGGCTGGCCCAGCGAGGACGCCGCTCCCTCAGCCGAGCCGTCGAGCCACCCCGAGGCTCCCGCGGCCGACGAGAGCCGGCCGTGGCCGACGGAGCCGCCCGAGGCCGGCGAGGCCGAGGAGGGGAGCTGGCCGACGAGCGCGCCGGAGCGCGGTGACGAGCCGATCGCCGCCGACGCCGCGCCCCAGGCCGACGCCGAGCCCGAGTGGCCGCCCGAGGAGACGGGGGCAGCAGCAGCCGCGACTCCACCGGCCGAGGCCGAGGCGGAGACCGACGATTCGGCATGGGCCGCGGGGGCAGGTGCCGCCGCCGCCGCCGACGAGCCGCTCGCCGAGGATGTCGAGCCGCCGCCAAGCGAGGCCGAGGCCTACCCGGCGGCAGCGGCCGCATCGGTCGCAGCTGCCGGCGCGTCAGCGCAGACCGTCCCTGACGCGGAGGCCGCGACCGGCGAGAGCACGCAGTGCCCGCGCTGCGGGACCGAGAACAAGCCGGGCCTCGCCTTCTGCCGAAACTGTGGGCAGCGGCTGGTGGCCGCGGGCGTGGCCTCCACCGTCGAGCGACCGGGAACCCCGGAAGGCACCCAGGCCTGCCCGCGCTGCGGGACCCACAACCGCGCCGGCGTCGCCTTCTGCCAGAACTGCGGCGCCAACCTGCGCGGCACCTCCGACGGCTACGTTCCGCCGGCCGTCGCCGGCGCCGCGACCGCCGAGGCGGTCGAGACCGCGACCGGCGGCGCGGTGCTCGGCCCGGTCGTGCTGATCATCGGCCTCATCGGCCTGGTCACCGGCTACCTGCTGCCGTTCGCGTACGGCGACGACTCGCTGTTCGAGCGGGCGTTCGGGGCCGGCGGCTACGGCATCTCGTTCTGGACCGCGTATCCCGACAACGCCAGCCTGGCGGACACGATCTACTTCGGCCTCGCCGCGCCGGTGCCGATCCTCACGGGCCTCCTCGCGATCCTGGCCGTCGCCGGCTTCATGAAGGCGCGGCCCGGGGCGCTGCAGACCCCCGGCCTCGTGATCGCGCTCGTGTGGAGCGTGGGGCTGATCGTGCTCTTCCTCGTCGTCGAGCTCCTCGGCAACTGGGGTGGCGACATCGTCGAGGTGCTCCGGCTGCTGTCACCCGGCGGGATCATCCTCTTCCTCGCATCGTTGATCGTGCTGATCGGGACGCTGACTCGATTCGGCCGGAGCTGACCGTGCGCTTCTGCCCGAACTGCGGCACCGAGGTCGACGAGACCGCGGTCTTCTGCCCGACCTGCGGACAGGCGATCGGTCAGGCAGCCGAGACGGAGATGCCGGCCGCGCCCGCCTGGCCCGAGCCGTCAGCAGCTGCGGAGGGCCCGCGGGCGGCCCAGCAGTCGGATGCGACCGCCGACTCGGCCAGGACCGAGAATCGTCCGCAGACGCCACCGCCGCCGGGAGCGGAGGCGACCGGCCCGTCGGTCAACGTGCCGGTGACGCTGCCGGTGACCCTCTCCGGCTGGCTGATCGGGGTCGGCGCGCTGATCGGCGCGCTCGGGGTCGTTGTCGGGCTCTGGGACGGCGGCTTCAACGTCATCGAGCTCGTGCTGCTCCTCGCGCTGCCGGCGGTGTCGGCCGCGGTCTTCTTCTCGTCGAGCATCACGAACGTGCCGAACGTGCGGCTCGCGACGTTGGTGGTGGTCCTCATCGGCTTCGGGGTCGCACTCGCGCTCATCGGCTTCGGCGGTGCGGGGGCCGGCGAGCTGCTGCTGTTCCTCGGGACGGCCGCGGCGGCGATGGGCGCCATCATCCTCGAGCTCGGTCGCGACCAGCCGCTGGGTCCCTCGCGCTGACGGTGCGATGACCCTCGCGCCCCCGCCGGTCGAAGCGCGCCACGGGCTGACCGTCGAGGAATTCGCGCTCGCCGTGGACGCGCTCGGCCGCGTCCCGAACGAGGTCGAGCTCGGCATGTTCGGCGCGATGTGGTCCGAGCACTGCGCCTACAAGCACACGCGCCCGCTGCTCGGGCGGCTGCCGAAGGACGGCCCGCGGGTGCTCGTCGGGCCGGGCGAGAACGCCGGGGCGATCGACATCGGCGACGGGCTGGCCGTGGTGTTCAAGGTCGAGTCGCACAACCATCCGTCCGCGGTCGAGCCGTACCAGGGCGCCGCCACCGGCGTCGGCGGCATCATCCGCGACATTTTCACGATGGGCGCGCGACCGATCGCGCTGCTCAACTCGCTGCGCTTCGGGCCGCTCGACGCGGACGGCGAGACCGATGCGGACGCCGCGACACGCAACCGCTACCTATTCGGCGGGGTGGTCGGCGGGATCGCCGGCTACGGCAACTGCATCGGCATTCCCGACGTCGGCGGCGAGGTCACCTTCGACCCGAGCTACTCGGGCAATCCGCTCGTCAACGCGATGTGCGTCGGGATCGCGCGACACGACGAGATCACCCTGGCCCGCGCGGCCGGGACGGGGAGTGTGCTCCTGCTCGTCGGCGCCGCCACGGGCCGGGATGGGATCCAGGGCGCCTCGTTCGCCTCGGCCACGCTCGGCGACGACCGCGACGAGCGGCGGCCGGCGGTCCAGGTCGGCAACCCGTTCCTCGAGAAGCTGCTGATGGAGGCGTGCCTCGAGCTCGCCGCCCTCGACGGCGTCGTGGCGATGCAGGATCTCGGGGCCGCGGGGCTGACGTGCGCCCTCGCCGAGCTGACCGCGCGCGGCGGCGTCGGCGCGGAGGTGGACCTCGACCGCGTGCCGCGCCGCGAGACCGGCATGTCGCCGTACGAGGTGCTGCTCTCCGAGTCGCAGGAGCGGATGCTCGTCGTCGTGCGGCCGGACGCCGTCGACGGGGTGCGTGCCGTCTTCGCCCGCTACGAGCTCGAGGCGGCGGCGATCGGCGAGGTCACCGACGGGACGCTGATCCGCTGCCGCGCGGCCGGCGAGGTCGTGTGCGAGGTGGCCGGCCGGTCGCTCGCCGACGAGGCGCCACGCTACCGCATCAGCGGCGCCCCGCGCGATCCCGAGCCGGTCGACTTCGGGCCGCTCGCCGCGGAGGCGGCGAGCGCATCGGTCCTGCTGGAACTTCTGGCATCCCCGAACGTCCGTGACCGAAAGCCGATCTGGCGACGCTACGACCACATGAACGGCACGAATACGCTCGTCGGTCCGGGACGCGGCGACGCCGCACTGCTGCGGCTGAAGGGGACGCGCGGGGCGTTGGCGCTGGCGATCGACGGGCCCGGCCCGGCGCGGCTCGGCGCGCTCGATCCGTACCTGGCCGGTGCCTCCGCCGTGCTCGAGGGCGCCCTGAACGTCGCAGTCTCCGGCGCGACCCCGATCGGCATCACCGACTGCCTGAATTTCGGCTCGCCAGAGACCGATCTCGGGGCGTGGCACCTCGAGCGCGCGATCGACGGCATCGCCGACGCTTGCCGGCTGCTCGACCTGCCGGTCGTCTCCGGCAACGTCAGCCTCTACAACGAGACGCCGGACGGACCGATCCTGCCCACGCCCGTCGTCGGCACGGTCGGGCTGCTCGGGGACCGATCGCTCGCGGTGCCGATGGCGTGGCGGGACGGCGACGAGCTGTGGCTGATCGGCGAGCCCGGCGATGACCCCGAGTCGCTGGCGGCATCCGAGCTGGCCTGGGGGCGTGGCGTGCGCGGCGGGTGGCCGTCACTCGACCTCGATGCGGCCGCCCGCGTCGTGCGCGTGCTCCCGGCCCTGGCCGGCGAGCGGCTGATCACCGGAGCCCACGACGTCTCGGTCGGCGGGCTGGCGGTGGCCCTGGCCCGAGTTGCCGTGGCGGCCGGTTGCGGCGCATCGGTCGAGGTCGACACCGCGCGGCCGACAGGGGCGCTCTTCGGCGAGCGGGCGGGGCGGGTGATCGTCGGCTGCCGGCCCGGCGACGGGGAGCGGCTGCGCGGCGAGCTCGACGCCGCGGGGGTACCCGGGCGACGGATCGGCGTCGCTGGCGGCGAGCGGCTCGAGATCCGGGTTGCGGGCGAGGTCCTGTTCGTCGGGCTGAAGGCGCTCGCCGAGGCCTGGCGCCGGCCGTTCTAGGGCTCGGTCCGGTCGACCTGGCGTGCGCGGGGAGGCCGGCGTGCCTCGTCGGCGGCGACCCCGATGGCCGCGACGATCGGGTCGTCGGCCAGCCCGAGGCTGGACGGTGAGGGCGCGCGTCGAATGGCCGGCTCATCGGGCGAGGCGCGGCGACGCCCGGCGCGGACCGCCATGAGTCCGATGATCACGGCGCCGCCGCCGGCGAGGACGGCCGCCCCGATCAGCATCGCCTCGGCCGAGACGAACGCGATCGGCGCCGCCCCCGCGAGCGCAGCGCGCATCAGCGTGGACACCGGAGCCTCAGCCGACTTCCGTCGCCGCCGACGGCTTGCGGGCCTTGCGGGCCCGCGGCCGTGCGCCGTTCGTGTGCGGATGGGGGTGGGGATGGGTGTGCGCCGCGTCGTCGAGGTGGGGGAGGCCGCCGCGGGCGCGCTCGTGGAGGCGGTAGACCTCCTCGAGGCCGTCCGGCGGAACGGCGGCGGTATAGACCGAGCAGAAGACCTCGACGACGTTCGGATCGAACTGCGTGCCGGCGTGGCTTTGCAGCTCCTCGAGCGCCTGCTCGTGGTCGAGCGCCGCGCTGTAGGGCCGCTCGTGGACCATTGCGTGGTAGGCATCGGCCACGGCGACGATCCGCGCGCCGAGCGGGATCTCGGCGCCGCGCAGGCCGTGCGGGTAGCCGCCCCCGTTGAAGCGCTCGTGATGGTGGAGCACGACGGGGATCGCCTCGCGAAGGCTCGAGGCCTGCTCGAGAATGACCTGGCCGATGCGCGGGTGCTCGCCGATCGTCTGCCACTCGGCGTCGGACAGGGTCGACGGCTTGTCGAGGATCGCCTCGGGGATCGCGATCTTGCCGAGGTCGTGGAGCAGCGACGCGATCCGGATGCGCTCGATCTCCTCGCGCGGCAGCCCCATCTCGAGGGCGATGCCGGTGGCCAGCGACGCGATCATGTCCGACGGCCGGCCGCGGTGCGGTGGCTGCGGCGCCAGGACCGATGCGAGCGCCTGGGTGGCGGTGTCGCTTGCCCATTGCCCGATCGCGGTGGCCTGCGCGCGGTGCTCGGCGGAGATCGGCGCGCGGTGGACCGGTGCCTCTTCGTCGAGCTCGCGGTACATGTAGGTGCGGTTGCGGCCCAGTGACTTGGCGGCGTACATCGCCGCATCGGCCCGGTCGACGAGCATGTCGAGCTGGAGCTCCGACCCGCGCCCGCCGGCGACGCCGATGCTGATCGTCGCCTTCAGGGTCTGGTTGCCGGCGATCGCGAACTGCTGCGACTGGACGAGCGTGCGCAGCTCCTCGGCCAGCCCGACAGCGTCCTCGGGCAGCGTCTCGGGCAGGATCAGCATGAACTCCTCGCCGCCGTAGCGACCGAAGGTGTCACTCGCCCGCACCGAGCCGGCGATGAGCCCGGCCACCTGGCGCAGGACGGCGTCGCCGGAGTTGTGACCGAAGGTGTCGTTGATCGGCTTGAAGCGGTCGATGTCGATGAAGGCGACGCTCAGCGGCTTGTAGTGGCGCCCGGCGCGGTCGACCTCGGTGCCGAGCGTGGCGAGCAGCGTCTCGCGGTTCGGGACGCCGGTGAGCCGGTCGTGCGTGGCACGCGCCTCGGTCTGGAGGAAGGCGCCCGCGGCTGCGTTGAAGGCCCGCGCCAGGCGTCGCTCGGCGGGGATGCCGGCCTCGCGAAGCTCCGTTGGCCGATCGGTCTCGATCGTGCGCTCGAGCGCGTCGGCGATGCGGTTGAGGCGCCAGCCGAAGTAGCTCCACGCAACGAGCGCCATCGTGGTCATTCCGGCCAGGGCCGCCACGGCGAGCACGAAGACGAGCGCTGGTCGCTGGGACTGCGGAACGGAGGCGGCGATGCCGAGCGCGATGGTCACGAACGCAGCCACGGCCAGTGGGGCAAGGAACCCAAGGGCGCGAACGAAGGAGAGCATCGACGCGAGGATGATCGGGTGGGTCCCGCGCGGCCATGGCCCAATGGTCCGGAGTTGCGCGGCGGCACAGCGGCGATTCATCTCGAAACGGCGCTGGTGCGGAGCGGTGCAGTACTCAGCGCGTACCTCCGTTCGCCGTGTCGAAGTCGCGCGGATCGGTCCAGCCCCGCCGCTATCATGGCCGTGGATGGACGGCACGCTGCGACCCGCCTGACGCCTGACGTGCGAGCGCCCATCGAGCTGCCGCACCGATCGGGGGAGGCGCTGCCCATCTACCAACCCCACGGCCCGCGCGAGGAGTGCGGCGTGGTCGGCGTCTGGTGGCCCGGAGCCCCCGTGGCGCGCACGGCCTTCGTCGGGCTCCACGCCCTCCAGCACCGCGGCCAGGAGTCGGCCGGCATCGCGGTCAGCGACGGCGCGCGCCTCTCGCTGCACAAGCGGCTCGGCCTGGTCAGCGCCGTGTTCGACGAGGAGACGCTCAACCGGCTCGAGGGCGGCGATGACCGGAGCGCGCCGCCGCAGGCGGCCATCGGTCACACCCGCTACAGCACGACCGGCTCGAACACGCTGCCGAACGTGCAGCCGGTGTACGCCCAGACCGATCGCGGCGAGCTGATGCTCGGCCACAACGGCAACCTGACGAACGCGCGCTGGCTGCGCGACGAGCTGAGCGAGCAGGGGATCGAGTTCGCGTCCGCGTCGGACACCGAGGTGCTGGCGAAGCTGATCGCCCACGCGCCCGGGCGGACGTGGGCGCAGCGCGTAGACCATGCCTTCCACCGCGCCACCGGCGCGTACACCTTCACGATGCTCACCGCCGACGCGATGGTCGCCGCGCGCGACCCCGTCGGCTTCCGGCCGCTGGCCCTCGGCCGCCTGCCCGGCGGTGGCTGGGCGGTGGCGTCGGAGAGCTCCGCGCTCGACGCGATGGGCGCCCAGTTCGTGCGCGACATCGAGGCCGGCGAGGTGCTCACGATCACCGTCGATGGCGTCGACTCGTACCGCTCGGCCACGGCAAGCCCGGAACGGGAGCGGCTGTGCGTCTTCGAGTTCGTCTACCTCGCGCGGCCCGACTCGGTCATCGACGGCCGCCTGCTGTACGAGGCACGCCTCGAGATGGGCCGCGCCCTGGCACGCGAGCACCCGGCCGATGCGGACCTCGTGATCGCCGTGCCCGACTCGGCGATCCCCGCCGCCATCGGCTACGCGGAGGAGGCGGGGCTGCCTTACCGCGAGGGCCTGATCAAGTCGCGCTACGTCGGGCGCACGTTCATCCAGCCCGCGCAGGCGAGCCGCGAGGAGGCGGTGCGCCTGAAGTTCAACCCGCTGCCCGAGCTGCTGAGCGGCAAGCGGGTGGTCGTCGTCGACGACTCGATCGTGCGCGGCACGACCACCGGGCCGATCGTGGCGATGCTGCGCCGCGCGGGGGCCGCCGAGGTCCACGTCCGCATCCACTCGCCCGAGATGAAGCACCCGTGCTACATGGGCGTCGACACCGGCCGGAAGGGCGAGCTGATCGCGTCGACCCACGCGACCGACGAGATCCGCCAGGTCATCGGCGCCGACTCGCTGGGCTTCCTGTCTCGGCAGGGATTGCTGGAGGCGGTCGGCGGACGGACGGAATCGCGTTGCACCGCGTGCTTCGACGGGATGTACCCGACCGACGTCCCGCTCGAGCTCGACAAGCTGGCGATGGAGCGCCGCTGACCCGATGGCCCGCACCTACCGCGAGGCCGGCGTCGACCGCGAGGAGGCGGAGCGCGCCGTCGAGCGCATCGCCGCCGCGGCGGCGCAGACCTCCACGCCCGCGGTGATCGGCGGCGTCGGCGGCTTCGGTGCCCTCTTCCGCTTCGACCCGGCGACCTATCCCGATCCGATCCTCGTCAGCAGCACCGATGGCGTCGGCACGAAGTTGAAGGTCGCGCTGGCGATGGGCCGGCACGACACGATCGGGATCGACGTCGTCAACGCCTGCCTCAACGACATCGTCGTCACCGGCGCCGATCCGCTCTTCTTCCTCGACTACCTCGCCCTCGGCGACCTGCGCGCGGACGTGGTCGAGGCGATCGTCGGCGGCGTGGCGGCCGGCTGTGCGGCGGCCGGCATCCCGCTCGTCGGCGGCGAGACGGCGCAGATGCCCGATATCTACCACGGCGACGACTACGACCTCGCCGGCTTCGTGGTCGGCGTCGTTGCTCGCGCGGACCTCATCGACGGCTCGGCGGTGGCCGATGGTGACGTGCTGATCGGCCTGCCGTCGTCGGGCCTCCACACGAATGGCTACAGCCTCGCGCGCCGGGTCGTGCCCGAGTCGATCTGGCGCGAGGCAATGCCGGACCGCTCGCGGACGATCGGCGAGGCGCTGCTCGAGCCGCATCGGTCCTACCTCGACGATGCCCGCATCCTGCGACGGGCCGTGCGTGAGGCGGGCTCGGAGGTGCGCGCGCTCGCGCATCTCACCGGTGGCGGCTGGGAGGGCAACCTGCCGCGCACCCTGCCGGACGGCCTCGGCGCCGAGGTGGAAACCGGCTCGTGGCCGGTGCCGGCGATCTTCAGCCTCATCCAGCAGCGCGGCGACATCGCCGACGACGAGATGTTCCGCACCTTCAACCTCGGCATCGGCATGACCGCGGTCGTGCCGGCCGGGGCCGTCGAGGCGGCGCTGGCGGCGCTGCCGGAGGCGTGCCGCATCGGTCGCGTGGTGGAGGTCCCGGCGGGCGAGGCGCGCGTCCGCTTCACATGAGGCTCGGCGTCCTCGTCTCCGGGCGCGGCTCCAACCTGGAGGCAATCGTGGGCGCCGGGCTCGACGTGGCGCTGGTCGTGAGCAACCGACCCGGCGTGCGGGCGCTGTCGGTGGCGGCCGATGCGGGCGTGCCGGCCACCGTCCTGCGGCGCGCCGACTTCGCCGATGCGACGGCGCGGGATGGCGCGATCGGTGCGGTGCTCGCGGGGGCAGGTGTCGAGCTGGCCGTGCTGGCGGGCTGGGACCAGCTGCTGCGACCGTCGTACTTCGCGGCGTTCGTGGGCCGCACGATCAACGTCCATCCCAGCCTGCTGCCCGCGCACGGCGGGGCGGGGATGATGGGGCTGGAGGTGCATCGGTCCGTCCTGCGCTCCGGCGACGCCGAGAGCGGCGTGACGATCCACGAGGTCACCCCCGAGCTGGACGCCGGACCGATCCTGGCCTCCGCGCGCGTCCCGGTGCTCCCCGGCGACTCGGTTGAAGACCTGGCGGCGCGGGTGCTGCGCGAGGAGCATCGGCTGCTGGTGGAGACACTGCGAGGTATGGCGATCGCCGCTGCGGATTGATGCCCAGCGCAATCGCTGCCCCGATCGCCGAAGGGGAAGGCTGAACGCAGACCACGCGCAGTCCGACCGTCGGAAGGGCTCCGCGGCATGACCCGTGCTAGCATTCCGTGATGGCGCCCGGCGCGGCGCAGATCCCGCAATAGAGGCCGTCACCCCGGAATGGATGCCATCCTCGAGCCGATCGGCGACTTCTGGAATGGGTTCATCTCGAACCCGATCGTCGTCGCCGTCGTTCAGCTCAGCATCATCTACGTCGTCCTGCTCTGGCTCGGCACCAGCTACTGGGCCTTCCGCGACATGCAGGCACGCACCGAGAACCCGATCCTCCCGTACTTCGCCGCGGCGCTGATCATCTTCTTCACGCCGCTGCTGTTCATCTTCGCTGTGATCCTCTACCTGATCGTCCGGCCGCGCGAGACGCTGGCCGAGGTCTACGAGCGATCGCTGGCCGAGGAGAGCCTGCTGGCCGAAGTCGAGAAGAACGAGCTCTGCCCCGTCTGCCGCGACCGCGTCGACAGCGACTGGCTGGTGTGCCCGAACTGCCGCACCCGGCTGCATCGGGTCTGCCCGTCCTGCAACCGCCTGGCCGATCCGACGTGGCCGCTGTGCGCCTACTGCGGCCGCGAGTTCGAACGTCCGGCCCGCGCCGCCGCCCGTGCGTCTGAGCCGCAGGCCGTCGAGGAGCCGGTCGGCATCGTCGAGACGCCCGTCGAGGGCACCGCCGAGCGCGCCCGCCTGCGCGAGGTCCCGAACCCCTGACCGAGCCGCCGGCCGAGCCCGCAGGCTCGGATCCACCCGGCTCGCTCCCGCGGGGGCCGCACCCGACGCTGGGGCCGACGACGCCCAGCTTGCCCGCGTGGCCCGGCCTGCTGCTGCTCGTCGGTGGCGGCGTGGTCGCCGTCCTGGCGACCGTCGTGGCGGAGCTGGACCGACGCAACGTCATCGACGTCGACCTCGCCAGCGTCGGGGTCGCGCTGTCGATCGGCACGATCGCGTTCGTCATCGGCCTCGTCTACACCGCCATCCGGCAGCTGCGCGTGCGCAGGGCGCTGCCGCCCGAGCGCTACCGCGGGCCATCGGTCTTCATCCTCCTCGCGCTGGCGTTGGTCGTCGGCCTGGCGCTGACCGCGCTTTTCATCGCCGATGCGGAGGCCCTCGAGAGCGGTGAGGGCGAGCTGTCGCTCCTGGGCTCCGCCGTGATCCTCGTGGCGGCCCAGACCGGGCTGCTGCTCGTGGGCTACCTGTTCGTGTACCGGCCGGGCGCGCTGGCCGCGCTGCCGTCATTCCCCGGGAACGATCCGCGTGGCGCGCTCGTCGCAGGCGTCGGATACGGCGCCGTCGCCTGGCTCGGGACGAACGTGGTGCTCTACATCATGGCGGCGCTCCTGACGGCGCTCGGCCTGCCGCCGGAGACCGGTCCGGCCGAGCAGGCGATCGCGATGCTCAACCCGGTGCTGGTGGTCTTCGCGATCGTCCTTTTCGCGCCGATCGCCGAGGAGCTCTTCTTCCGCGGCATCGTCTTCAACGCGTGGCGACGGGAGGCGAGCCGCCGCTGGGCCTACATCGGGTCCGCGGCGCTCTTCGCCGTCATCCACTTCCAGCTGGTATCGCTGGTGCCGATCTTCCTGCTCGGCCTGGCGCTGGCGTGGGTCTACGAGCGGACCCGGCAGCCTGCTCGCGCCGATCGCGATGCACGCCACCGTCAACGGCCTCTCGGTCGCGCTCGCGCTCGCCGTCCGCTTCGGGGGGATCGAGCTGCCGGTCCAGTAAGCCGCTGGTACGGGGCTGGTAAGGGGCCGTTCGCTACCGTCGGCACCGATGACGACGCAGCCGATCCAGTTCCCCGCCGAGCGCCGGCGGCGCTCCGACGATCCGCTCCTGAGCCGCCTCGAGCGCCTCGGGCCCGATGCCTGCGACGACGAGGAGCTGCTCGCGCTGATCCTCGGAGGTGGCGATCGAGCACGGCGGCTCGGTCGGCGCCTGGTCGATCGGTTCGGCGGCCTGGCCGAGGTTGCCCGCGCTCACCCCGCGGAGCTGCGCCTCGCCGGTGTCGCCCCCGCGACCGCGCCGCGGCTGGCGGCCGTGGTCGAGATCGGATCGCGCCTCGCCCGGCGCTGGCCGTCGGACCCGTGGCTCATCCGCACGCCGACCGACGTGGCCGAGCCACTGGTCGACGCGATGGGCGCGCTGGAGCGGGAGGAGCTGCGCGTGATGCTGCTCGACACGAAGAACATCGTGACCGCCCAGCGCACGGTCTACCGCGGCAACCTGGCCGGGTCGTCGGTCCGGATCGGGGAGGTCTTCCGCGACGCCGTCCGCGCCTGCGCCGCGGCGATCATCGTCGCCCACAACCACCCCAGCGGCGATCCGGCGCCGTCCGGCGAGGACCTGCGCATCACGGCCGAGCTGGCCGAGGCGGGGCGCATGCTCGACATCGAGCTGCTCGACCATCTGATCATCGGCCGCGGCCGATGGACGAGCCTCCGCGCGCTCGGCGCGGTCGGTCAGTCGCCGGCGGCGACGATCCGGTAGATCGAGCCGCCCTCGAGGTCGGCGACGTACAGCTCGCCGTCGGGGCCCTCCCCGAAGGTGCTGGCATTGAAGCCCGTCTCGAACAGCGTGCGCGGGCCGATCACGCCCTCGGCATCGGACGGCACGCCGAACAGCAGGCTGGTGCAGTAGTCGCTGAACACGTACCAGCCGCGAAGATCGGGGATCGCCTCGCCGCGGTAGACGTAGCCGCCGGTGACCGAGCAGCCTGTGTCGCGGCCGTACTCGACGATCGGCAGCGTCAGCCCGTCGGTCGCGCAGTTCGGCTCGGCGAAGCAGTGCGAGGCCTCCATCACGTTCCAGCCGAGATTGGCGCCGGCATCGGCCTCGGGGTCGACGCGGTCGATCTCCTCGGCGGCGTTCTGCCCGACGTCGCCGATCCAGAGCAGCCCGGTCTCGCGGTCGAAGCTGAACCGCCAGGGGTTGCGCAGGCCGACGAGGAAGGCCTCGGGCGCGCCGCCGCCATCGGCGAAGGGGTTGTCGGGCGGGATCTCGTACGGGTCTCCGTCGATGTTGATGCGCAGGATCTTGCCGAGCAGCGCGTCGGCGTTCTGTCCGTTGCCGTGCGGGTCGCCGCCGGCGCCGCCGTCGCCGAGGCCCAGGTAGAGGAACCCGTCCGGCCCGAACGCGACCTGTCCGCCGTTGTGGTTCGGGTACGGCTGGTCGAGGGTCAGGAGGACCCGCTCGGTGGTCGGGTCGAGCAGCGGCGGCAGTGGCTCGTCGGTGACGCGGAACTCGGAGAGCACGGTGTCGCCGTCGCCCTCCCGCGCCGAGTAGTGGACGAAGGCTCGCGCATCGTCGGGCCAGTCGGGATGCAGTGCCAGCCCGAGCAGGCCCTGCTCGCCGCCGCCGAGGACGCGATCGGTGATGTCGAGGGTCGCCTCGGTCGCGCCGGTCTCCGGATCGACTGCAACGACCCGGCCGCCGCGCTCGTTCACGAGCAGCCAGCCGTCGGGCGTGACGGTGATGTTGATCGGGGAGGCCAATCCGCTCGCGACCTCCTCGAGCGCGAGCGGGGGCGGCTCCTCGGCGATCGGATCGTCACCCGGCGTCTCCGAGGCGGCGACAGTCGGCTCGGGCGAGGGCTCCTCCGACGGGGTCACCTCCGGCGCCGGGGTGCCCGACGGAGCCGCCGACGGCGATGGCGTCGAGCAGGCGACCAGCAGGATCGCCAGGAGCAGCGCGGGAACCGTCTTCATCGGTCCAATGGTGGCCGATCGGGTAGGGTTGCGCCACACCCATGACGACGATGAAGGAGAGCGCGCGGCGCCTTGCCGAGGCCGTGATCGACGCGCGTGAGCCCGACGCCGGCGAGGTGGGCACGAGGCGCAGCATCGTGATCGAGCGCATCAGCCCGCAGCTCGACGGCGGCCGCCATCCGGTGAAGCGCGTGGTCGGCGACCAGCTGCTCGTGACGGCCGACATCTTCGCCGACGGCCACGACCTGCTCGACGCCGCGCTGTTGCTCCGCGCCGACGACGAGGAGGCCTGGCAGGCCGCCCCGATGCGGCCGATCGAGGACGACCGCTGGTCCGGGCACCTCGAGCTGAGACGGAACCGGTGGCATCGGTACGCGATCGAGGCCTGGCGCGACGCGTGGGGCAGCTGGCGGCAGGCGCTGCACAAGAAGGTCGAGGCGAGCGTGCCGGTGGCGACCGAGATCGAGGAGGGGCGGCTGCTGGTCGAGGGCACGCTTCCCCGCGCCGAGCTCGCCGAGGCGGCCGACGACCTGCGCATCCTGCGCTCCGCCCTGGCCTCGCTGCGCAGCGCCCGGTCGGAGGCGGCGCGCGTCAGGGCGCTCGACACCGACGACGTGCTGGCCGCGATGCGGCGCCACCCCGATCGCAGCTTCGCCACGCGCTCGCCTGAGCTGCCGCTGGTCGTCGACCGCGAGCGCGCCCGCTTCGGCGCCTGGTACGAGCTCTTCCCGCGCTCGCAGGGACGCGATCCGAAGAAGCCGAAGGCCACGACCTTCGCCGAGGCGGAGTGGCGCCTGCCGGACATCGCGGCGATGGGCTTCGATGTCGTCTACCTGCCGCCGATCCATCCGATCGGCCGGACGAACCGCAAGGGCCGCAACAACTCGCTGCAGGCTGAACCGAACGACCCGGGCTCGCCGTACGCGATCGGCTCGGCCGAGGGTGGCCACGACGCGGTCGCGCCCGAGCTCGGTGGGATCGAGGGGCTCATCGGCTTCCGTACGGCGGTCGAGGCGCACGGCATGGAGCTGGCGATGGACATCGCGATCCAGGCCGCCCCCGACCATCCATCGGTGAAGGCGCATCCGGAGTGGTTCCGCCGCTCGCCCGACGGCAGCATCAAGTACGCGGAGAACCCGCCGAAGAAATACCAGGACATCTACCCGATCGACTTCGCCGGGGCCGATGGCGCCGCCCGCGCGGCGCTGTGGCGCGAGTGGAAGCGGATCTTCGAGGTCTGGATCGGCCACGGCGTGAAGGTCTTCCGGGTCGACAACCCGCACACGAAGCCGATCGGGTTCTGGGCCTGGCTGATCCGCGAGATCCAGTCCGACCACCCCGACGTGATCTTCCTGTCGGAGGCGTTCACGAAGCCGAAGATGATGCGGGTCCTGGCGAAGATCGGCTTCACCCAGAGCTACACGTACTTCACGTGGCGCGAGTCCGCCTGGGAGCTGCGGCAGTACCTCGGCGAGCTCACCGATACGGAGATGCGCGAGTACTTCCGCGGCAACCTGTTCACGAACACGCCGGACATCAACCCGCACCACCTCGATCACGGGCGGCCGGCGTTCGTCATCCGCACCGTCCTCGCGGCGACCCTGTCGAGCTCGTACGGGATCTACTCGGGCTGGGAGCTGTGCGAGAACGCGCGACTCAACGAGCGCGAGGAGTACCTCGACAGCGAGAAGTACGAGATCCGCGCCCGCGACTGGGACGCGAAGGGAAACATCAAGCCGCTGATCACCGCGCTCAACCAGTTGCGGCGCGAGCGTCCCGCCCTCCAGCGCTACGACAACCTGCGCTTCCAGGACGTCAGCGGCGAGCGGACGCTCTTCTATCGCAAGGCGATGCCGCACGGCAAGGCCGACCCGCTGACCGGCTTCCCGAACCGATGGCGCGACCCGGTCTACGTGGCCGTCAACACCGATCCGACGACGGCCGAGCGGGCGGTGCTGCACCCGGATCTGCCGGCGATCGGCATCGGCTGGGACGAGCCCTATCGCCTGACCGATCTCGTCTCGGGGGTTGCGACCCGCGAGCGCGGGGCGGACCTTGCAGTGGACCTCGATCCGGCCGCCGAGCCGTTCCGGATCTTCACGATCTCCGCGCTCGAGCGATGAGCTCCCGTTGACCAGACCAACGATCGCCGACCACCACCCGCGCGAGGCCGATGCGACCGACGGGCGGAGCCCGCAGCTGCTGCGCGACGATCCCACCTGGTACAAGGACGCGATCGTCTACCAGCTCCACGTCAAGGCGTTCTACGACTCCAGCGGCGACGGGACGGGGGACTTCGCCGGACTGACCCAGAAGCTCGACTACATCGCCAGCCTCGGCGTGACGGCGATCTGGCTGTTGCCGTTCTACCCGTCACCGCTGCGTGACGACGGCTACGACATCGCCGACTACACGCGCGTCCACCCCGACTACGGGACGCTGCGCGACTTCCGCGGCTTCGTGCGCGCGGCGCATCGGCGCGGGCTGCGCGTGATCACCGAGCTCGTCGTCAACCACACCTCGGACCAGCACCCATGGTTCGTCGAGTCGCGTGCATCACGCAAGAACCAGCGGCGCGACTGGTACGTGTGGAACGACACCGACCAGCGCTACGCCGACGCGCGGATCATCTTCACCGATACCGAGACGTCGAACTGGACGTGGGACCAGGAGTCGCAGCAGTACTACTGGCATCGGTTCTTCAGCCACCAGCCCGACCTGAACTACGACAATCCGCAGGTCATCCGGGCGATCCTGCGGGTGATGCGCTTCTGGCTCGACCTCGGCGTCGACGGGCTGCGGCTGGACGCGGTGCCATACCTCGTCGAGCGCGACGGCACGAACGGCGAGAACCTGCCCGAGACCCACACCGTGCTGCGCCGGCTGCGCGCGGCGGTCGACGAGCGCTACCAGAACCGGATGCTGCTGGCCGAGGCGAACCAGTGGCCGCCCGACGTGCTGCCGTACTTCGGGGAGCCGGACGCGCCGGAGTGCCACATGGCCTTCCACTTCCCGCTGATGCCGCGCATCTGGATCGCGCTGCGCCGCGAGGACCGCTACCCGATCGTCGAGATCATGCAGCAGACGCCCGACATCCCCGACGAGAACCAGTGGGCCCTGTTCCTGCGCAACCACGACGAGCTGACGCTCGAGATGGTGACCGATGAGGAGCGCGACTACATGTACGCCGAGTACGCCTCCGACGCGCGGATGCGGATCAACGTCGGCATCCGCCGCCGGCTCGCCCCGCTCGTCGATCGCAGCCGTCGCCGCCTCGAGCTGCTGAACTCGCTGCTGTTCAGCATGAAGGGCACGCCGATCATCTACTACGGCGACGAGATCGGGATGGGCGACAACGTCTACCTCGGCGACCGCAACGGGGTGCGCACGCCGATGCAGTGGACCGGCGACCGCAACGCCGGATTCAGCCGAGCCGACGTCCACGCCCTCTACGCCCCGCTCGTGGCCGATCCGGTCTACGGCTTCCAGGCGGTCAACGTCGAGGCACAGGAGCGCGTGCCGGGCTCGCTGCTGAACTGGATGAAGCGGCTGATCCGCGTGCGTCGTTCGCACCCGGTCTTCGGCCGCGGCACGCTCGAGTTTCTGCACCCCGAGAACCGCCGCGTGCTGGCGTACCTGCGCGAGCACGAGGGCGTCACCGTCCTCTGCGTCGCGAACCTGTCCCGATTCGCACAGTACGTCGAGCTCGACCTGTCGCGGTTCCACGGGCGGCAGCCGGTCGAGATGATCGGCCGCGTCGGGTTCCCGCGCATCGGCGACCTGCCGTACCTGTTGACCCTTGGCCCGCATGACTTCTTCTGGTTCGAGCTGACCGATGGCTGAACTCGCCGCGACGATCCGGCTGGCGACGGCCGACGACATCGAGGGACTTGCGAGGGTCAGCCGCCTGGCGTTCCGGGCGACGTACCCGGGCATCGTTCCGGCACCGGTCCTCGACGAGTGGATCGAGACCGCCGCGGTGCCGTGGCAGACGGCGTTCGAGCAGCGCACCCCCGACAGCCCGTGGCGCCCGTGGGTCGCGGAGCGTGACGGCGTCGTCATCGGCTATGCGACCACCTCGCCCGGCAAGGACTGGTGGCTGCCGCCGATCGATGGTTCCGGTGAGCTGACGAACCTCTACCTCGACCCCGACGCGATCGGCACCGGCGTGGGCAGCGCGCTTTACGACCACGCCGTCGCCGACCTCCGCGCGCGCGGCTTCAACCCGTTCGTGGTCTGGGCGTTCCGCGACAACGAGCGCGCGGTGCGGTTCTACGAGCGCAAGGGCCTGACGATCGACGTCGCGGAGCACGACTGGCTGCTCGGCGACGTCCCGTGCCCGATCGTCCGCCTCCGGGTCGACTGGCCCGCGGGGTGATCCCCGCCGACCTCGCGTCTCGGCGCTGGTTTCGCTCGAAGCAGCGCACGATCGCCGAGATCACCGTCGTCGACCAGGCGCCGGTCGGCCCGGGCATCCTCGCCGTGCTGGAGGTCCGCTTCGCCGACGGCGGCCCCGCGGAGCGCTACCTGGCGCCGGCGATCGACGGCCGCGAGCCGGCCGACGGTGAGGGGCTGTGGTCCGCGCTGGTGGACGCGATCGGGCGCGAGGGGCGCATCGGTCCCTTCGCCTTCGAGCGCGCGGCTGGCTTCGCGGCCGGACCGATGGACGAGCGACGCCTCACCGTCGAGCAGTCGAACACCTCGGTCGTGCTCGGCGAGCGGCTGATCCTCAAGCTCTACCGCCTCCTCGAGCCGGGCGACAACCCGGACCTGGAGGTCAGCGCCTTCCTGACCGATGCCGGCTTCGCCGACACCCCGGCCCTGGCCGGATCCATCACCTACGAGACCGATGACGTCCACGCCTCGGCGGCGATGCTCCAGGCGTACGTCCCGTCCACCGGCGACGGGTGGAGCGCGATGCTCGCCGCGCTCGCCGACGATCCGGAGCGAGCGACGCACATGGCCGCGGACCTCGGCGCGCTGACGGCCCGCATGCACGCTGCGCTCGCGTCGCGCCCGGACCACCCTGCCTTCCCGGTCCGATTCGCCTCGCACGACGACACGGCCCAGTGGCGTGCCTCGGCCGAGGCACAGCTGGCGCAGGCGATCGACGCGGTCTCGGGGGACGATCGGGCGCGGCTGGAGCGGATCGCGCCTGCCGTCAGCGCCCGATTCGCGTCCGGGTTCGGCTTCGCCACTCGCGATGCGGTCGTGACGCGGATCCACGGCGACTACCACCTCGGGCAGGTGCTCGCGCGGGCCGATGGCGGCTTCTGCGTGATCGACTTCGAGGGGGAGCCCGCGCGACCGCTGGCCGAACGGCGGTTGCCGTCGTCGCCGATGCGCGACGTCGCCGGCATGCTGCGCAGCCTGGACTACGCGGCCCGGACCGCCGAGCCCACCTCGCCGATCACGGCCATCACGTGGCTGCCAGAGGCACGGGAGGCCTTTCTCGGTGCGTACGGCGCCAGCGGACCGATGGTCGACGCGTTCGAGCTCGAGAAGGCCCTCTACGAGGTCCGCTACGAGGCGGGCATGCGGCCCGACTGGCTATGGCTGCCGATGGCCGCCGTCGAGCGCCTGGTCGGAGCCTCCTGAGGGGACGGTCGCTGCCCACCACGGGGAGTCGGGTCGGAACCGCGCCGCCGGGAGCCCGGTCGCATCGGTGTCGAAGCGATAGACGAGCCCGGCCGCGGGGAACGCTCGACGCTGCTCGGGGCTCCAGCCTTCCGTCGCCGTCGTGACGTACAGGCGGTTCAGGCCCGCGCCGCCGAAGGCGCACGACGTCGTCTCGGCGGCCGGCACGAGCAGCTCGGCGCGGAGCGATCCGTCTGGGGCGTGGCGGCGGACCCGTCCGCCTCCCCAGATCGCGACCCACAGGTCGCCATCGGCGTCGACCGTCAGCCCGTCCGGCGCGCCGACTTCCTCGGGGACTTCGATCAGCACCCTGCCGTCGGAGATCGCGCCGCGCTCACCGTCAAACGCGAACTCGTGGATGACGCGCGGGATCGTGTCGGCGAGGTACATCGTCGCGCCGTCGGGGCTCCAGCCGAGGCCGTTCGAGATCGTCAGGCCGTCGAGCATCTGCTCGATGCGCCCATCGCGGTCGAGTCGGTAGAGCGCCCCGCCACCGATGCGGTTGTCGTGGGCCTTCGTGCCCGCCCAGAAGCGGCCCTGCGGATCGCAGGCCGCGTCGTTCATCCGCGTGCCCTCCGGCGCGACGTCATTGAGCCGAAGCAGCGTGCCGTCCAGCGACAGGTGGGAGAAGCCGCGGTTCGCGGCCAGCAGCCAGCCGTCGTCGCCGTTGATCGGCGCGATCGCGCCCACGGTGCCTGGCACCTCGTAGGTTCGGACCGGCACGAGGGCCCCGTCATCGGCCACGCGGTCGCGGAAGACGCGGCCGGCCAGCACGTCGACCCGAAGCAACTCGTTGCGGCGGGCGTCCCATCGGGCTCCCTCGCCGAGGACGTTCTGCTCGGTCGTGCACGGAGTGGCGGCATTCGTCACGTCCGCCGGAGGATGCCATGCTTCGGGGCATGGGTGAGGACCAGACTCCCGAGGGGACGCGGTCGAAGCCGCCACGCCCACCGCTGGCCGTCATCCGGCCGTTCACGACGCACGTCTTCAACCCGATCAGCCGCCGATTCGTTCGATGGCTGCCGGGCTTCGGGATCCTCGGCTACACCGGACGGAAGTCCGGCAAGGCGTTCCGCACGCCGCTGAACGCCTTCCGCCACGAGGACGACTGGGTGTTCGCGCTCACTTACGGGTCCGACGTGCAGTGGGTAAAGAACGTGCTCGCCGCGGGCGAGGCGACCCTCGAGAAGCGACGACGCAAGATCCGCCTCGTCGAGCCCGAGCTCATCGTCGATCCGCAGCGCCGGCTCATGCCGTTTCCGGTCCGCCAGGTCCTCGGCCTGATGCGCGTCAGCGAGTTCATGCGCATGCGCCCGGCCCAGCCGGACCGAGCCGGGTAACCTTCGCCGAGTGAGCCCGACCGCCCGCGGCGCAGCGACAGGCACCGCCGATTCATCGTGGCGCTGAGGGTCTGGCGCGGCGACCCGTATCCGCTCGGCGCAACCTGGGACGGATCCGGCGTCAACTTCGCGATCTTCAGCGAACACGCCGACGCCGTCGACCTCTGCCTCTTCGACGAGGGCGGCGACGACGAGCAGCGCATCCGCCTCACCGAGCAGACGGATCTCGTCTGGCACGCCTACCTGCCCGATGCCAGGCCGGGGCAACGCTACGGCTACCGCGTGCATGGGCCGTATGACCCGCACCGCGGACATCGGTTCAACCCGGCCAAGCTCCTGATCGACCCGTACGCGAAGCGGATCGACCGCGCCGTCGAGTGGGACGACTCGTTGTTCGGCTACCGCATCGGCGCCGACGGCGACGAGCCGGACGAGCGGGACTCGGCGCCGTTCGTGCCGAAGGGCGTGGTCGTCGACCCGGCTTTCGTCTGGGGCACCGACGCGCGACTGCGCACGCCGCTCGAGCGCACGTTGATCTACGAGGTCCACGTCAAGGGCTTCACCCAGCTGCATCCCGAGGTGCCCGACGAGCTGCGGGGGACGTACGCCGGGCTGGCGTCGGCTTCGGCCATCGAGTACCTGACGACGCTCGGCATCACCGCCGTCGAGTTGCTCCCCGTTCACCAGCACGTCGACGAGCGCCACCTCGTCGAGCGCGGACTCGTGAACTACTGGGGCTACAACACGATCGGCTTCTTCGCGCCCGACATCCGCTTCAGCGCCACCGGCGACCCGGTCAGCGAGTTCAAGACGATGGTGAGGCGGCTCCACGACGCCGGGATCGAGGTCATCCTCGACGTCGTCTACAACCACACCGGCGAGAGCAACCACAACGGGCCGACGCTCGCCTTCCGGGGGATCGACAATCACGCGTACTACCGCCTCGACCCCGACGACAAGTCGCGTTACGTCGACTACACCGGCACCGGCAACACGCTCGACGCGACCTCTCCGCGCGTGCTCCAGCTGATCATGGACTCGCTGCGCTACTGGATCATCGAGATGCACGTCGACGGCTTCCGCTTCGACCTCGCATCGGCCCTGGCGCGGGAGCTCCACGACGTCGACAAGCTCGGCAGCTTCTTCGACATCATCCACCAGGACCCGATCATCAGCCAGGTCAAGCTGATCGCCGAGCCGTGGGACGTCGGCCCCGGTGGCTACCAGGTGGGCAACTTTCCCGTCGGCTGGGCCGAGTGGAACGGCAAGTATCGCGACACCGTGCGCCGATTCTGGAAGGGGATCGGCAGCCAGGCGGGCGAGCTGGCGTACCGGCTCAGCGGCTCGTCCGACCTCTATGCCAGCTCCGGCCGGCGGCCGCACGCGAGCATCAACTTCGTGACCGCCCACGACGGCTTCACCCTCCACGACCTGGTGTCCTACGAGGAGAAGCACAATGAGGCCAACGCCGAGGGCAACCGCGACGGCGACGACAACAACGAGAGCACGAACTTCGGCGTCGAGGGCGAGACCGATGACGAGGCGATCATCGAGGCTCGCGAGAAGCAGAAGCGCAACCTGCTCGCCACGCTCCTGATGAGCCAGGGCGTTCCGATGCTGCTCGGCGGCGACGAGATCGGCCGCACCCAGCGCGGCAACAACAACGGCTACGCGCAGGACAACGAGATCAGCTGGTTCTCCTGGTCGCTGGACCGGCGCCAACGGCAGTTGCTGGCCTTCACCCGCTCGATGATCAGGCTGCTGAAGTCGCATCCCGTGCTGCGCCGGCGCCAGTTCTTCCAGGGCCGCCAGATCCGCGGCTCGCGCGTGAAGGACCTGACCTGGTTCGCGCCCGACGGCACCGAGATGACCGATGAGCAATGGCGCGCCTCCGGCGCCCGAGCGCTGGCCGTGCAGTTCGCCGGCGACGCGATCGACGACCGCGGGCCGCGCGGCGAGCGGATCGTCGACGACACCCTGCTCGTCATCCTCAACGCCGACGAGCGCCCGGTGGCCTTCACGCTGCCGAACCACGCCTCCGCACGGCGCTGGGAGGTCGTCTTCGACACCGTCCACGCCTCGTTCACCGCCGCGCATGGCGAGCACGACGGCGGCGCGGCCTACCGGGTCGGCGAGCGCTCGGTGGTCTGCCTGCGGCGGCTGCCGCGCGCGCGGCGCATCACCGAGGGATGAACGCCGCGGACCTCGTCCCCGAGTCGTTCGTCGACGCCTACCGCAAGCGCCGCACGATCGCGCCGGAGGTTCGCGCGGCCGTCCTGGCGGCGATGGGCCTCGCGCCCGGCGAGCCGCCCGACGACTCCGCCCAGGTCGTGATCGTGCGGCCGGGGGAGCGGCTGCCGGAGCCGGGCGAGCTCGTCCTCGAGGACCGCACGCGGCTCGGGCGGGTCGACGCGCTGCCGGAGGACGCGCCGTTCGGCTACCACCGCCTCACCCGCGACGACGGCCGCGAGGCGCTCGTCATCACCGGCCCCGGGGTCTGCCACCTGCCTCCCGGACTGCGCGAGTGGGGCTGGGCCGTCCAGCTGGCCACGACGCGATCGCGGCGGTCGTGGGGCATCGGCGATCTCGGCGACCTGCGCGAGCTCGCCGCCTGGTCGCGCCGCGTCGGCGCCGGGTTCATCACCGTCAGTCCGCTGGCCGCACCGAACCCGACCGCCGAGCCCGAGCCCAGCCCGTACTTCGCGAGCACGCGTCGCTTCGGCAGCCCGCTCGCGCTGCGCGCCGAGGAGCTTCCCGGCGCGCTGGAGCTGGGCGAGCTGGCGGAGGCCGGCCGGGCGCTGAACGGCGGCCGCCTCGTCGACCGTCGACGTGCCATGGCGCTGAAGATGCGCGCGCTGGAGCGAATCTGGGCGCACGGCGGTTTCGACCGGGCTGCCTTCGAGGCGTGGCGCACGACCCAGGGTCCCGCCCTCGAGCGCTGGGCGCTCTTCTGCGTGCTCGCCGAGCGGCACGGGCCGGGCTGGCAGTCGTGGCCGTCGGTGCTCCACGAGCCCGATGGACCGGCCGTGAAGCAGGTGGCGGCCGAGGCGCCGCACCGGATCGGCTTCCACGCCTGGGTGCAGTGGTGCTTCGACCTCCAGCTGGCGGCCGCATCGACGGACGTGCGGCGCATCGCCGACATGCCCGTCGGCGTCGATCCCGGTGGCTTCGACGCCTGGGACTGGCAGGAGCAGCTCGCGCTCGGCGCATCGATCGGCGTGCCTGCCGACCGGTTCAGCGTGAAGGGCCAGGACTGGGGGATGCCACCGTTCGCACCGCATCGGCTGCGGGAGGCGGGCTATCGGCCGTTCATCGAGACCGTCCGCGCTCAGCTGCGACACGCCGGCGGGCTGCGGATCGACCACGTCCTCGGCCTCTTCCGGCTGTGGTGGGTCCCGAAGGGGATGACCGATGGCGCCTACGTGCGCCAGCCGACCGACGAGCTGCTCGAGATCGTCGCGCTCGAGTCGCACCGGGCCGAGGCGATCGTCATCGGCGAGGATCTCGGCACGGTGCCGGCCGGCGTGCGCAACGAGCTGCGGCGGCGACGGATGCTCTCGACCCGCCTGGCGCTCTTCGAGCGCGAGCCGCCGGACCGATACCCCCGTCTCGCCCTCGCCGGGGTCACCACCCACGACCTGCCGACGGTCGCCGGCATCCTCACCGGCTCCGACCTCGACGACCAGGCCGCGGCCGGCATCTCACCCGACGCCGATGGGCTGGCGAAGCTGCGCGACCGGCTGCTGGCGGCGGCGGGCGTCGGCGAGGGGGCCGAGCTGGAGGACGTCACGCTCGGGTTGCATCGGGCGCTGGCCGCCTCGCCGTCGGCGCTCATCGCCGCGACGCTCGAGGATGCGCTGCGGATGGAGCGGCGACCGAACATTCCCGGCACGCTGCCCGCTCAACGGCCGAACTGGTCGATCCCGCTGCCGGTGCCGGTCGAGGATCTCGGTGGCGACGTCCGCGTGCGGTCGCTGACGCGCGTGATGCGCCGGTCGCCCGCGTCCTAGCCGGCCGGGTCCTCCACGCCGCCCTCCGCGGCCTCCGATCGCCCGGCGGGCGGCGTCCCCGTCCGGCTCGCCGCATGGCCGGCATGCGAGACCCAGGTCAGGCCCTCCTCGACCAGCCCGATGGCGGGCGCGATCACCACCGGCTGGACGACCGACCGGTTGAACCGGCGCAGCGTGGCGACCACGACGTCACCGAACGCGCATCCGATCCCGATCGCGAAGCCCACCAGGATGGCCGTGAGCAGCTCGACGCTGCCACCGCCCGTCGGCGCGTCGAGGAGGCCTTCGACGAGCAGGCGTCCGGGAAGGATCGGCAGCGCCGCGGCGGCGATCCAGATCGAGGCCGATGCGCGATTCCGGCTGGCGAGCCACCGCCCGGCCCCGCCGATGAACACCGCGGCCAGCCAGGTCGCGAGGATCGGGTCGACGCCCGACGCCAGAGAGACGCGATCGATGGCGAGGCCCGCGGCCCCGACGAGCGCGATCGAGAGGACGAAGCGTGTCGGGACGCCGTTGTGGATGCCGAGCGCGGCGCACGCCACCGCGGCGGCCGCGGCCTGCGTCGCGATCGTGAACGGCTCGAATGTCGGCAGCTCGAACTCGATCGTCGGTCCCCACAGCGCGGCGATCGCCAGGCCGAAGCTGATGCCGATGCCGACCGCCGCGCCGAGCAGGATGGCCTCGGCCAGGCGGGCCGTGCCGGACACGATCGAGCCGTCGATGAGGTCGCGCATGCCGGCCGCCAGCGCCCCGCCGGGCAGGAAGATCATGATCGCGCCGGTGACGGCGATCGGCGCATTGTACGCCAGCCCGAACGCGGTCAGGCCCACGGCGATTACGACGGCGATGGCCGGGCCGAGCACGTTGCGGAAGAACGTCGGCAGGCCAATGTGCGTGAGCCAGACAAGGGCCGGCCGCGCCGCGATCGTCGCCAATGCGGCGATCACCACCTCAGCCGGGCCACCGCCGAAGAGCACGGTCGTGCCGCCGGCCGCGATGCCGGCCGCCAGCCACGCCACCCAGGCCGGGTACGCCGGCGCGGCCACTTCGAGCGCCTCAACCTCGCGCAGCGCGTCGTCGACGGTCATCCGGCTCTCGTACAGCCGCCGCGCGAGCTCCGCCGACGCCGCCAGCCGGCCGTAGTCGGCGGTCGTGCGCCGCGCCACGCGGATGAGGGTGATCGGCTCCGCATCGGGGCCCGGGTCGTAGGCAACGGAGATCGTGCCGAACTGGACGATGGCGATGACATTGGCCAGGCCGGATGCGGCCGCGATCCGGCTCATCGCCAGCTCGACCTCGTCGGTCGTGGCGCCGCTCGAAAGCATGAGGGCGCCGACTCGGATGACGACCGACAGCGTCCGTCGGGCGGCCGGCCGATCGGCGGCCGGGGTCAGCGCCGGGGCGGCGACCTCACCCGTCATCGGGGCGAAGGACGAGCCCGCTCAGCGGGGGAAGCACGAGGGAAGCCGAGAACGGCTGCCCGTGCCACGGCTCCTCGACGGCGGCGACCCCGCCGAGATTCCCGAGGTTGGAGCCGCCGTAATGCTCGGAGTCGGAATTCAGCACTTCCATCCATCGGCCGCCGGAGGGCAGCCCCAGGCGGTAGCCGACGCGCGGCACCGGCGTCAGGTTGAGCACGACGACCACGACCTCGCCCGAGCCTCGCCGGATCCAGGAGTAGACCGACGACTCGACGTCGGAGGCGTCGATCCAGGCGAAGCCATCGGCCTCGTGGTCGGCCGCCCACAGCGCCGGGGAGGCGAGATAGACGCGGCCGAGGTCCTCGACGAAGTGCGCAACGCCGGCGTGCATCGGTTCGTTCAGCAGGTCCCATGGCAGCGATCGGTCGTGCGACCACTCGTCCCACGGCGCCAGCTCGGAGCCCATGAACAGCAGCTTCTTGCCCGGCTGCGCGTACATGTTCAGCAGCAGCGTGCGCAGGTTCGCGAAGCGCTGCCACTCGTCGCCGGGCATCTTGCGCAGCAGCGAGCCCTTGCCGTGGACGACCTCGTCGTGCGAGAGGGGAAGGACGAAGTGCTCGGTCGATGCGTAGAGGCCGCGGAAGGTCAGCCGGTCGTGGTGGAAGCGGCGATGGACCGGGTCCTCGGAGAAGTATTGAAGCGTGTCGTGCATCCAGCCCATGTCCCACTTGAAGCCGAAGCCGACGCCGCCCAGGTACGTCGGCCGCGTGATACCGGGGAAGGCGGTCGACTCTTCGGCGATCGTGACCACGCCGGCGAAACGGCCGTACACCCGCTCGTTCATGTCGCGCAGGAACGCGATCGCCTCGAGGTTCTCGCGCCCGCCGTGGACGTTAGGCGTCCAATCACCCACCTTGCGGGAGTAGTCGAGGTAGAGCATCGAGGCCACGGCGTCGACGCGCAGCCCGTCGACGTGGTAGCGCTCGCACCAGAACAGGGCGTTGGCGACGAGGAAGTTGCGGACCTCCGCGCGGCCGAAGTCGAAGATCAGCGTTCCCCAGTCGGGATGCTCGCCACGCTGCGGGTCGGCGTGCTCGTAGAGCGGCGTCCCGTCGAAGCGGCGCAGGGCGAAGTCGTCGGTCGGGAAGTGTGCCGGCACCCAGTCCACGATCACCCCGATCCCCGCGTTGTGCAGCGTGTCGACGAACGCCGCGAAGTCATCCGGCGACCCGAACCGCGAGGTCGGCGCGAAGTAGCCGGTGACCTGGTAGCCCCACGAGCCGTCGAACGGATGCTCGGCGACCGGCATCAGCTCGACGTGCGTGAAGCCGAACGCCCGGCAGTGCGTAACGAGCTCCTCGGCCGCCTGCCGGTAGCCCAGCCAGCTGCCGTCGTCGTTGCGCATCCACGAGCCGAGATGGACCTCGTAAGCCGCCATCGGTGACCGATACGGATCGGCGTCGGCACGCCGGCGCATCCAGTCGTCATCGGTCCATGGATAGGCCGATGGATCCCAGACGCGCGACGCCGTCTCGGGTCGCACCTGCATCGCGAAGGCGAACGGGTCGGCCTTCAGGCGCAGCTTGCCGTCGGCGCCGAGGATCTCGAACTTGTAGAGCTCGCCGGAGCCGATGCCGGGAACGAACAGCTCCCACACGCCGGACGCGCCGAGCGAGCGCATCGGCATCAGCCGTCCGTCCCAGCGGTCGAAGTCGCCGACGATCCGCACGCTGCGCGCGTTCGGCGCCCACACCGCGAAGCTCACCCCGTCGACGCCCTCGTGCGTGCGCGGGTGCGCGCCGAGCACGTCGTACAGCCGCTCGTGCGTCCCCTCGCCGATGAGGTGCAGGTCGACCTCGCCGAGGGTCGGGCCGAACCGATACGGGTCGTCGAGCTCCCAGGCGTTGCCGTCGGGGAAGTCGAAGCGGACCCGGTAGCGGAACTGCCCCGGCGCAAAGTCGGGGACGAAGCCCGCCCAGAGCCCCTCGCCGGCGGGCTCCATCGGCGCGCGGCCGCCGTTCGGCGCCACGAGCCAGGCGGCGTTCGCATCGGGGTGGAAGGCGCGGACGACCGTGCCCCCGTCGGCCGGATGCGCGCCGAGGATCGCGTGGGGGTCGTGGTGCTCGCCGCTCGCGAGGCGCAGGAGCTCCTCACTCGAGACGCCGAGGCCGAGCGCGCCGGATGTCATTGCTCAACGATAGCCGCCGTCGCGACTAGTAGACGTAGTTGCCCCTCGCGAAGAGCCGGTTGCGGGCCCGCCGGAACCGCCCGCTCGCGGGGCGACCCGGGGTGGACATCGCGATGTCGGGCTCGAACAGCGTCGAGACGAATCGATCCGCGACGAGCTTGTCGTCGAACCGAAGGCCCATCTCCGGGTTCCGGTAGAGCGCAAAGGCGTCGAGGTTCAGGGTGCCGACCAGGGCGCGATCGTCCGAGACGATCACCTTGGCGTGGACGACGGCGGGGTACTCCCAGATCTCGACGCCGGCGGCGAGGAGCTCGTCGTAGTGATGCAGGAACGCTCCGTAGGTGACGCCGTTCGCATGCGCCTGGTCGGCGACGATCAGCCGGACGCGGGCACCACGCCGCGCGGCTTCGAGAATCTCGCGGATGACGAGGGCGTCGCCGATGTAGTAGTTCATGATGTCGAGCCGTCTCTCGGCGGTGCGGATCAGCTCGACGGCCGCATCGGTCAGCGGCAGCCAGCCGCGCGGCCAGTTCATGATCACGTTGACCGCGTGGGGCCCTTCCTCGGTGACCGGCGGGAAGTAGCCCTCGAGCACACCCTCGCCCTCGGGCAGCCGGCCGCCGTGGTAGGCGAACGACGCGAGGAAGATCGCCTGCAGCTGCCGGGTGATCGGTCCGGTGAAGCGGATGTAGACGTCGTGGAAGCGCCCGTCGAAGAAGTGGTCCTCGAGCCCTGCGCCACCCATGTATGCGGTGGCCCCGTCGACGAGGATGAGCTTGCGGTGCTCGACGCGCCCAGTCTGCCGGAGGCGTGGCAGGAGGCGTCGCGCGCCGACCGGCCCGTGCCGATCCGGCGGGATCAGGTCGTGGAGCATGACTTCGACGCCCGCGGCCGCGAGCGAGTTGAACATCGCCTTTGACCCGGTGAAGGCGTGGCTGCCGAGGGCGTCCACGATCATCCGGATGGCAACGCCGTCTCGCGCCTTCGCCGAGAACAACGGCACGAACTGGTCGCCGATCACGCCCGGCTGGAAGCCGTACTGCATGACGTGCACGGAATGCCTGGCGCGGCCGATGTCCTCGAGCATCCGCGGGTAGAAGACGCGCCCCTCCGGCAGCACCTCGACGTCGGCCGCGGTCGTCGGCGCCCACAGGCGGGCCAGGTCCGCGTGCTGCGGGCCGTCGGGCTCCGCCAGCGCGTGACGCGCGTACTCCATCGCGTCGCCGACCTCGATCGGGACTGAGTCGGCCGTTGGCGAGGCGCGGCGCCCGATGCGGAGCACGAACCACCACGCTGCGGCGATCAGCGCCACGAGCACCGTCGCCAGTGGTCCGAGAATCTGCCAGCTCATCGGGCGCGGTCCTCCGGTGATCTCGTTGCTAACCGGCGGCCGGGGACTCGGCCGGATCGGCGGACATCGGCGTGGGCTCCGGCTCGCCGGCGGTGATCCGCAGCAGGTACGCGATCGTCTGCCGAGCGGCGGCCGTGAGCGGGAGCGCAAGGATGGCCCCCACGATGCCGGCGAGGGCCGAGCCGACGACGAGCGCGGGCAGGATGATCGCCGGGTGGAGGTCGAGCTCGTGGCCCTGGACCTTCGGCTGCACTACCGCTCCGTCGATCTGCTCGATGACGACGAACAGGATCAGGACGGCAATCACGCCCGCTAGGCCGGCGACCACGGCGGTGATCACGAGGATCGGGATGAGGGCGAGGATCGGCCCGATGATCGGGATCAGCTCGGAGATTGCCAGCGTGAAGGCGAAGAGCAACGCGTAGTCGCCGATGTCGGGGTCGATCACGGCCCCGAACAGGGTGAATCCGATGAAGAACGGGACGAAGACGATCCCCGCGATGATCGCCGTCCCGCGCGCCCAGGCGCCGAAGACGTCGCCGAGGATCTCGAGGATGGCGAAGACGGAGGCGCGGAACGAGCCCGGGACCGCCGCGCGCAGACCGCTCAGCAGCCGCGGACTGTCGGACAGCGCGTAGAAGATGAAGAACGGGATCCCGGCCCAGGCGACGACGAGGGCAACGATCCCACCCACGCCCGACACGACGAATTCGAAGACGCTGGCCAGGAGGTCCGGGATCGTGGTGGGCAGTGCCTCAACCGACCCCGCCAGCGCCGCTTCAACGTTTTCCGGCAGCCCAAGGCCCTGCACGAACTCGCTGACCGAGCTGGCGATCTCGGGCAGGCTGTCGACGAGAGTCGACAGCTGGTCGAGGAGTGCGTCGAGGATGAGGTAGCCGAAGGCGACGATGGCCGCGATGAGCGCCAGGATCGCGATCAGCGTGCCACCCCAGCGCGGAACCCCCGCCCGCTGCAGCCGATCGACCATCCCGTTCATCAGGAAGACGAGGACGACGCCGACGATGTAGGGCGTCAGCGCCTCCTGGGTGAGGATCACCAGGACGGCCAGGCCCACGAGCACGCCGCCGAAGATCACCGCGTGCCAGGTCGGCGGGAGTTCCACGTGCTTGAGGGGACGCTGGGCGGCGGATGGAGCGTGCGTGACCGATGGTGAGTCCACCGAGGAGCCCTCCAGACCTCGTTCGGGCCCGTAGTATAGGCACCGCTCCATCGCCCCCACGCGGCTCCAGCACGGGCCCGGGACAACGGCGATCGACCTGCAACGAGGCGCCCACATGAGGGACCCTGCTTCGGCCTTGCCGGGCGACGTGACCCGGCGACGTGGCGCATGAGCGATCGGGTGACGTACCTCGGTCACGCCACCGTGCTGCTCGAGATCGCGAACCAGCGGATCCTCACCGATCCGGTGCTCACCGGCCGCATCGCCTTCATCCGCCGGCTCCCCGGTCGCGCGCCCGAACTTTCATCCCAACCGGATGTCGTCCTCGTCTCGCACGGGCACCAGGATCACCTCCATCGCGCCTCACTGCGGCTCCTGCCTGCAGACGTGCCGATCGTCGCGCCACGTGGGCTCGGCGCGCTGATCCGGTCATGGGGGTTCGAACGAGTCGAGGAGCTTGCCGTGGATGAGTCGATGACCCTTGGGGACGCGACGATCACGGCGGTGCCCGCCGTCCATTCCGGCTTCCGGACGCCGTCGGGACCGCGGGCCGAGGCCATCGGCTATGTCGTGGCCGGCGCCGGACGCGCGGTCTACTTCGCCGGCGACACGGACCTGTACCCGGAGATGGCCGACATCGGACGTCGCGGCCTCGACCTGGCGCTCCTGCCGGTGTGGGGCTGGGGCCCACGCCTCGGTCCGGGCCACCTCGACCCGGAGCGCGCCGCTGAGGCGGTGAGCCTGCTGAACCCCGCGGTGGCGATCCCCATCCACTGGGGCACGCTGTGGCCGATCGCCATGCACTGGCGGCGCCACCATCTGACCGAGCCCCCGTTGCGCATGGCCAAGGCGGTCGCCGCCCTCGGCCTCGAGTCGAACGTCGTGATCCTGGCCCCCGGCGAGGGCTACGACCTGCCGCCGCCCCGTGGAGGTGCCGCCTGATGTTCGCCCGGATCGGTCGCATGTACCGCGCGCAGTTCCAGGCGCTGCGCAGCCTCTCGCCGTCGCTGCGGGGCACCGTCTGGCGGCTGCTGCTCTCGACGCTCGCATCGGCCATCGCCTTCGCGGTCGCCGTCTGGCTGACGCCGGGCGTGCGGGGCACGACCGACCCGAACGTGCTCGGCGCCGTCGTGCTGCTGGGCGTGCTCGACGTCGTGCTGCGCCCGGTCGTGCTGGCGCTGGCGCTGCCGATCGGCCTGATCGCGGTCGCGATCGTCGGCCTCGTGATGCGCGTCGTGCTCTTCGCGATCGTGCTGCCGTTGACCGGCTTCGAGGTCGATGGGTTCCTCGCCCTCGTCCTGTCGTCGTTCATCTACGGTGCCGTGCTGACCGTGCTCGGCGGGATCATCGGCTTCAGTGACGAGGACAGCTTCTCGGCGCGAACCGTGAACCAGGTGATTCGCGACGACCAGGAGCCGGTGCGCACGGACGTCCCCGGCGTGCTGATGATCCAGATCGACGGCCTGGCCCTGCCGCTGCTGCGCGCGCAGGTCCGCGCGGGCAACCTGCCGACGCTGTCCCGATGGGTCCGCGAGGGAACCCATCGGCTGAGCGGCTGGACGGCACTGCTGCCGTCGCAGACCTCCGCCAGCCAGGCGGGCCTGCTGCTCGGCAGCAACGACGGCATCCCGGCGTTCCGCTGGTACGAGAAGGAGGGCCGGCGGATGCTCGTGTCGAACCACGCGGCCGATGCCCGCGAGATCGAGGCACGCCTCTCGACCGGCCAGGGGCTGCTCGCCGACGGCGGTGCGAGCATCTCGAACCTCTTCAGCGGCGATGCGCCGATCACCCGGATCACGATGAGCACCGTCGGCACCGATCACGACCGGGAAGGCTCTTCGCGCAGCCTCTACTACTTCCTGCTCAACCCGTATGCGATGAGCCGCCTCATCGTCCGCACCCTCGGCGAGGCGGCCAAGGAGGTCTTCCAGGCCAGCCAGCAGGCGCGACGCGGCATCGTGCCGCGCATGCACCGCGGCGGCTCGTATCCCTTCCTGCGCGCGGGGACGAACGTCGCGCAGCGCGACCTCAACCTCGCGTTCATCACCGAGCAGATGCTGCGCGGCACGCCCACGATCTACGTCGACTTTCTCGACTACGACGAGATCGCGCACCATTCCGGCCCGGAGCGCATCGAGGCGATCCATGCGCTGGAGGGCGTCGACCGCGCGCTCGGGCGCCTCGAGCGGCTGATCGCGACCTGCCCGCGGCCGTACCGGATCGTCGTCGTCTCGGACCATGGCCAGAGCCAGGGCGCGACCTTCCGCCAGCGCTACGGCGAGACGATCGAGGAGTGGCTGCGCGCGCGGATCGCCGTGCCGGCGACGGTGACCGCCACCGAGGACACCGAACAGTGGGGGCAGATGTCGGCGGTCCTCACCGAGGTCAGCGCCGCCGACGGCGCGATTCCGAGCATGACGCGCCGCGCCCTCAGCGACCAGACCACGAACGGGATCGTCGAGCTCGGACCGATGCAGGAGGATCGTCAGCCGACCGACGAGCTGCCGGACCTCGTGCTGTGCGCCTCGGGCAACCTGGCGCTCGTCTACTTCGGGCTGGGCGACGGGCGCCTCTCGCGCGAGCAGATCGACGCGGGCCATCCGGGCCTCATCAACGACCTCGTCGCGCACCCCGGCGTCGGCCTGATCCTCGTCCGCACCGAGACCGACGGGTCGGTGGTGCTGGGCAAGGGCGGCAGCTACCGGCTCAGCGACGGCCAGGTCAGCGGCGAGAACCCGCTCACCCCGTACGGCGATGATGCGCCGATCCACTTCCACCGGCTCGACGAGATCGCCCACGTCGGCGATCTGGCCCTGATCAGCATGCTCGACCCCTCGACCGACGAGGTCGCCGCGTTCGAGGAGCTCATCGGCTCCCACGGCGGCCTCGGTGGCTGGCAGACGCAGGCCTCGCTCGTCTACCCGGCGTCGTGGCCGGAGCCGGACGGCCCGCTCTACGGCGCGCCGGCGGTGCACCGGCAGCTGAAGGCCTGGATCGCCGCCGAGCAGGGATCGGCTCAGAAGGCGTAGCCGGTCCGGCAGCCTAGCCGGTCAGGCCCTGGACGAGGATCCAGCCGCCGACGAGCCCGACGACGATCGCGCCGACGATGCCCTCCTCGATCCGGTCGAGCGCGGGCTGCGCCCGCTGCGCCAGCGCGTCGAAGCGGTCGCGGCCGAAGACATAGAGCAGCATCGGCGACCAGACGGGCACCTGCCAGATCGCGATCATCACTCCGACCCAGCCCAGCGCGGGTACGCCACCGCGGGCGAGGTCGCCGATGCGGTATCCCCCGGCCAGCAGGACGAGGAGGCGTCCGAACGACTGGAAGGCGACCGCGGCGCCGACCCCGGCCGCAGCGAGCACGGGGTGGCGGGAAGGTCTCGGAGGGAGGTCCCGCTGCCGCCGGCGGGCCACCAGCATCGCGACGGCGACGCCGATCATCACGCTGCCGAGGACGATGTTGACCGTCGGGGCGACGCCCCGGAGGCCGGCCGCCTCCACGCCCAGCAGGCCGACGAACGCGGCCGCGGCGAAGACGGCGGTGCTACCGACGAGGTAGGCGATCGCCCGCCCCCACGCATGCGTCTCGCTCGTGAGCATCATCGCCGACAGCGCGAGCCGGGTCGGCGAGAAGATGCCGATGGCCCCGATCACGATCGCGGTGAGTGCGAGCTCGAGTGTGCCGGGGATCACGCGGTCGACTTGCCTCCGATGGGCCGATCGTACGCCCGGCACGGGCCCGGGAGCGTGTTAGGGTAGCGCCGCGTCGGAGGTGCCCGCACGCACCGGTCGATTTGACTCCGGTCAACACGCAACACTCCGCCTCGTGCCCCCGAGTCGGCGAGCAAGAGCAACAGACGAGAGGGACCTTGGGACTCTTCGACGGCCTGCTCGGCCTCCTCAGCCACGACGTCGGGATCGACCTCGGGACGGCGAACACGCTCGTCACCGTGCGCAACCGCGGGATCGTCATCAGCGAGCCATCGGTCGTCGCCATGGACACGCGCACGAAGCGGGTCCTCGCCATCGGCGCCGAGGCGAAGCGGATGGTCGGCCGCACCCCGGCCAGCATCATCGCCATGCGGCCGCTGCGCGACGGCGTGATCAGCGACTTCGACGTGACCGAGCAGATGCTCCGCTACTTCATCAAGAGCGTCCATGACCGATACGCCCGCCTTCCGCGCCCGCGCGTGCTCGTCGGCATCCCGTCGGGCGTCACCGAGGTCGAGAAGCGCGCCGTCCGGGACGCGACGATCAACGCCGGAGCCCGCTGGGCGCGCCTGATCGAGGAGCCGATGGCGGCCGCCATCGGGGCCGGCCTGCCGGTCAGCGAGCCGTCGGGGAGCCTGATCGTCGACATCGGCGGCGGGACGACCGAGGTCGCCGTCGTCAGCCTCGGCGGGATCGTCGTCAGCCGTAGCGTGCGGATCGGCGGCGACGAGATGGACAGCGACATCGTCTCGTTCGCACGGCGCGAGTACAACCTGCTGATGGGCGAGCGGACGGCGGAGGACATCAAGATCGCGCTCGGCTCCGCCTACCCCGACGAGAAGGCCGACGAGCGCACCACCACGTTCCGCGGACGCGACCTGCTCACCGGGCTGCCGCGCAGCGTCGAAGTCGGCAGCGACCAGATCCGCGAGGCGCTCGAGCCGTCGATCGCCCAGATCGTCGACGCGATCAAGGAGACGATCGAGGAGACGCCGCCCGAGCTGGTGGCCGACGTCATGGACCAGGGGATCGTGCTCGCCGGCGGCGGGGCGCTCCTGGCCGGCCTCGATCGGCGCGTCGCCGAGGCGACCCAGATGCCGGTCCACATCGCCGACGACCCGCTTACCTGCGTCGTGCGCGGCACCGGGCGGGTGCTCGAGGACCTCGACACGCTCGAGCGCGTCCTCGTCAGCGAGCAGTTCACCCGAGCCCCTCGATGATGCTTTCGCGTATATACATATATACGCGGCGGCCCTAGACAAGGACATGTACGGGCCGTCCAGCCCGCACCGACGCAACCGCGCCGGCCTCTGGTTCGCCGCCTTCACGATCGCCAGCCTGCTGATGCTGCTCGCCAGCTCGACGGAGCCGGCGCAGACCCTCCAACGCGTGACGACCCGAGCCCTCGACCCCGTGCGCCAGACGCTCACCGGAATCGGCTCCGGCGTGGCCGGCCTCTTCGGGACGATCGGCGAGATCGATCGGCTGCGGAGCGAGAACGCCGAGCTGCGCGTCGCGCTGGCCGGGGCCGAGCAGCGGATCGCGGAGCTGACCGAGGCGGCGCGAGAGAACGAGGAGCTGCGGCAGCTGCTCGGCATCACCGAGGCGCTCGAGATGGCCCTTCTGCCGGTGCGGATCACGAGCCGCGACCCGTCGAACTTCACCTGGGAGGCCGGCGTCGACGCCGGGACCGATGACGGCGTGCGCATCGGCATGCCGGTCGTCGCCAACGCCAACGGCGCGGGCGCACTGGCCGGAACCGTGGTGAGCGTCACGGACGACACGGCGCGCATCCGGTTCATCGTCGACACCCGCTCGGCGGTCATCGGCCTCGACCAGGCGAGCCGCGCCCTCGGCGAGGTGCGCGGCCAGGCCGGCGGCCAGCTGGTGATGAGCAACGTGCCGGTGACCGAGGTCGTTGCGGTGGGGGACACGATCGTCAGCGCCGGGCTCACCATCGGCGAGCAGGAAAGCCGGTATCCCGGTGGCCTGCTCATCGGTACGGTGCAGGCGGTCGAGGAGGACGACAACGCACTGACGCAGACCGCATTCGTGCGCCCGGCCTTCGACGTCGCCGGCGCCGAGCGGCTGCTGATCGTGCTCGACTTCAGCCAGGGCTGAGCACGGCGGTGCCGTCAGGCACATGGCCCGATGTGTCCGCCGCCGACGCGGACCATGGGGCCATGGGGATTCGGGGCCGGGGCCCGTAGGGTGGTACACGAAACCCAGGACCCGCTCAGGAGCCCCCATTGCCCGTTCGCGCGCGCGCCCTCGCCCTCGCCTTCCTCATCGCCTTCACCGCCCTCGCCGGCACGGTTCCGGTGCTGCGCCCGTCGCCGGCCGTCGCCGCCGGCCCGAAGGTCGCGATCATCGTCGGCCCGGTCGGCAGCCTGACCTCGAATTACCGCAATCGTGGCAACGAGGCCGCCGATGCGGCCCTCGCCGCCGGTGCGAGCGTCGTGAAGGTCTACTCGCCGAATGCGACCTGGGCGAACGTGCGGGCCGCCGTCAACAACGCCAACGTCATCGTCTACTTCGGCCACGGGAACGGCTTTCCGAACCCGTACGGCAGCGGCGAGCTTCCCGACCGCCATAACGGGTGGGGCCTGAACCGCACGACCACGAACGGCGACGGCGACAACTGGTCGACGACGATGGTGTACTGCGGCGAGAAGGCGCTCCTCGGCACGCTGACCGCCTCCGACGGCGCCGCGCAGCGCCAGTACTGCGGGTACCCGAACAACGACGGCATCTCGCCCGCGCCTGGGTTCACGATGGTCTACGGCCAGGCCCACTACGCGCCGGGCTTCGGTGAGCGCTACCAGGAGAGCGACCCGATGACCACGCTGAGCGAGGCGCGGCAGCGCGTGAAGAACTACTCGATGCCGGTGCTCCAGCTCGGCGGCGGTGGCTTCTTCGCGACCGCCTACGGCGACGCCGACGAGATCGTCTCGCGCGTGCTGACCCAGCCGGGCTCGTCCTACGGACAGGTCTTCCGAGCCGGCGACGGGTACTCGGCGGACGACCTGAGCACGATGGTCCATCCCGACGCCTCCGGCGCAGAGGTCTGGGTGCAGGAGACCGTCATCCCCGGCTTCCACTTCGGCGACCCCGACTACTGGTACGCCTTCGCCGGCGACCCGGACCGCCTGATCGGCGGCTGCGACGCGCCGTTCAGCGACATCTGCGGCTCGACGTTCGAGGAGCACATCGTGTGGGCCCTGGAGAACGGGATCACCACGGGCTGCGGCGGGTCGCAGTTCTGCCCGAACTCGACCGTGACGCGCAACCAGATGGCCAGCTTCATCGCCCGCGCGCTCGACCTGCCGCCGGCGACCGAGGACCACTTCAGCGACGACAACGGCCAGACCCACGAGGCCGATATCAACAAGCTGGCCGAGGCCGGCATCAGCGGCGGCTGCGCCGAGGGCCTGTACTGCCCGACCGCGCCGGTCTACCGCGAGCAGATGGCCAGCTTCCTGTCGCGCGCCCTCGCGTACGCCGAGACCGAGGCCGACTTCTTCGCCGACGACGAGAGCTCGTCGCACGAGGCTGACATCAACCGATTCGCCGAGGCCGGCGTCACGACCGGCTGCGGGGCCGGGCTGTACTGCCCTGGCGGGACGGTGACGCGCGCCCAGATGACGGCCTTCCTGCATCGGGCGCTCGACTGATTCTCCGATCTGACCGGACCCATCCGTACTATTCTCCGGCGCACTTCACTGCCCTAGCCTTCGGGACCGCATGATCCTGAATCGTCGCCGGCCCATGGCCGGGCTCCTCGCGCTCCTGCTCGTCCTCGTCGCGTCCCCGGCGGCCGCGGCGGATCCGACCGCTCCGCCGGAGGCCCCCGAGGCCGCCGTCACCAGCCCGCCGACCGTGCACGCCGAGATGGAGGCCGCGCATCGGCTCGACCCGGCGACGCACGCCGTCGGGGCGCGCCCGCAGGCGCTGAACGAGGCCGCAACCGATGGCGGCGTGACCCTCGCCGGCGGCGATGTGCTGCCGAACGGGCTGAGCCACGAGGTCCTCGGCTACCTGCCGTACTGGGCGGTGACGCCCGCGATGGTCGCCCACCTCGACTACGACCTGCTCTCGACGATCGCCTACTTCGGCGTCCCGGCCACGTCGACGGGCGACCTGTCGAAGTCGCACACCGGCTGGACCACCTGGACCTCGGCGACGATGACGAACGTGATCAACGCGGCCCACGCCGAGGGCGTCGGGGTCGTGCTCACCGTCTCGATGTTCGCCTGGGACTACGACTACACGAACATGTCGGCGCTGCTCAACAGCAGCGCGCGGCGCACGAAGCTGGCCGGGCAGATCGCCGCCGCCGTCGCCGACCGCAATGCGGATGGCGTGAACCTCGACTTCGAGCCGATGCCGAACGCGCTCCAGGCGGCCTACACCCAGTTCGTCCGCGACGTGCGCGCCGCGCTCGGCCCCGACGGCGCACCTGACCGTGGCCACCACCGGCGGTGCGGCGAGCTGGGACGAGGGCTACGACCTGGCCGGGCTCACGGCCGCGAACGCCGCGGACGCGCTGATGGTCATGGCCTACGACCTCAACTGGGCCGGATCGGCCCGGGCGGGCGGCGTCGCGCCGATCGACAGCCCGTACACGATCGACGTGCGCAGCGCGATGACCGACTTCCGCGCGAAGGTCGCGCCGGACAAGCTGATCTGGGGCGTGCCGTACTACGGGCGCGCCTGGACCACGACCGGCTCGACCGTCAACGGTCGCACCTGCCGCGCGATCGGCAGCTGCACCGCGGCCAGCTGGGCGATTCGCTACGTCGACGCCGTGGAGGGGGCCGCGGCCAAGGGTCGGCGCTGGGACGCCACCGGCCAGGTGCCGTGGTACACGTACTGGAGCACGACCTACGGCGCCCACGTCCAGGCCTACTACGACGACGCCGCCTCGCTCGACGTGAAGCACGAGCTGGTCAAGGCCAACGGTCTGCGCGGCGTGGGCATCTGGCACCTGACGATGGACGAGGCGCGCCGCGAGCTGTGGGACCAGCTGTGGCGCAACTACGGCGATCTCCCGTTCCGCGACGTCGATGACTCCGCGTTCCTCGAGCACATCATCTGGCTGGCGGGCGAGGGGATCACCTCCGGCTGCGGGTCGGAGCGCTTCTGCCCGCTTTCGAGCGTCTCTCGCGCCGAGATGGCCGGCTTCCTCTCCCGCGCCCTCGACCTGACCGGCGGCGTTGAGGACGCCTTCACCGATGACGACGGCAACCAGCACGAGCTGTCCATCAACCGCATCGCCGAGGCCGAGATCACGACCGGCTGCACCGCGACGCGCTTCTGCCCGACGCGCTTCGTCACGCGCGGCCAGATGGCGAGCTTCCTGGCCCGCGCGCTCGACCTGCCACCGGCCACGGAGGACCACTTCGGCGACGACACCGGGTCGACCCACGAGGACGCGATCAACCGCCTGGCCGAGGCCGGGATCGCGTCGGGCTGCACGAGCAGCAGCTTCTGTCCGACCGGCCTGATCAGCCGCGAGCAGATGGCCGCCTTCCTGCACCGGGCGCTCGAACCCTAGTCCTCCGCGGAACCGATCGGCCCATCGGGCCGGACACCATCGGCCTATGGCCGTGCGGCGCCGCCTTCCGTAGCGTGGCCGGCGTTCTCATCGGTCCACGCTTCGGAGCTTTCATCCAGTGCCCCACACACGTCTTCGCCGGCGGATCGCCGCCCTCGCCTCCGCCGCCCTCGTCGTCCTCACCCTTCTCCCGGTCACGGCCGCTCCGGTCGGTGCCGCGGGCGGGTCGGGCTTCGTGAACATGGCCAACGGCCATCGCAACGACAACGGCCGCGGGCCGGTCGGCCTGCACGCGACGATCGACGCGATCGCCGCCGAGCGCGGCCGCCACCTCGCCGAGGACGAGGAGCTCGGACACGACTTCGACTACCTGCGGCGCCGCTTCGACGAGGAGAACATCTGTTGGCGTGGCTTCGGCGAGATCGTCGCCTACAACGGCTCCGGCGACTTCTCCGCCTTCGGCACGCAGTGGATGAACTCGACCACCCACCGCAACATCATGCTCGGCGACTACACGCATGCCGGCGGCAGCCGCGAGGAGGTCGACGGGCGCTGGTACGGCGTGATGGTGTTCGTGAAGCTCTGCGGCGCCAGCGGCTCGACACCGACGACCAGCGGGTTCACCGATCTCGGGAGCTCGACGTTCGTCGACGACATCGAGTGGCTCGTCGAGAACGAGATCACCACCGGCTGCGCGCCGAACCGCTTCTGCCCGCGTGCCGCGGTCGAACGCGGCGAGATGGCGACCTTCCTCCATCGCGTCTTCGACTACCCCGGCACGAGCGAGGACTTCTTCAGCGATGACGAGAGCAGCACGCACGAGCTCGCCATCAACCGGACGCGCGAGGCCGAGGTCAGCAGCGGCTGCGCCGCGTCGCGCTACTGCCCGCTCGGCACGGTCACCCGTGGCCAGATGGCCAGCTTCCTGGCCCGGGCGCTCGACCTGCCTCCGGCCACCGAGGACCACTTCGCCGACGACAACGCCTCGATCCACGAGAACGACATCAACCGGCTCGCCGAGGCCGGCATCGCCTCCGGCTGCACGAGCAGCCGCTTCTGCCCCGACCGCCCCGTGACCCGGGAACAGATGGCCGCCTTCCTCCACCGCGCCCTCGACTGACCGATTCCGTCGCCTGGCATCGCCGGGCGGTGAGGGCCCCGGAGCGGGTCCGGTCGCGGCGCAAGCCAGTCGTTGCGCCGAATGCAACGAACTCCGAGCGAACGCCCGCTCCGTCGTCGCTGGTTGCATCCAGCGACACGGTGACGAGGGAGCCACCCGACGTTCGGAATTGGTTGCATCGGCTGCAACCGCGAGATCGACCGGGGTCGACCGAGGGCGCAAGCGCGCCGCCCGCTAGAATCGGCACGGCAATGACCACGACTCCCACTCCGGTCGCCGCGCGCCGCGCCGACGGCCGCGTCCCGAACCAGCTGCGCCCGGTCAAGATCGTGCCGGACTACCTGAAGTTCGCCGAGGGCTCGGTCCTGATCCGCGTCGGCGACACACGGGTGATCTGCGCGGCCACGATCGAGGACCGCGTCCCGGGCTGGATGCGCGGCAAGGGCCGCGGCTGGGTCACCGCCGAGTACAGCATGCTGCCCCGCGCCGGGACCGAGCGCAGCCAGCGCGAGGCTGCGCGGGGCTCGATCGGCGGTCGCACGCACGAGATCCAGCGCCTGATCGGCCGATCCCTGCGCGGCGTGGTCGACATGGGCAAGCTCGGCGAGCGCACGATCACCCTCGACTGCGACGTTATCCAGGCCGATGGCGGCACCCGCACCGCGAGCATCACCGGCGCGTACGTCGCCCTCGCGCGGGCGCTCAACAAGTACGGCATGGCCCAGCTGCTGACCGGGCAGGTCGCGGCGGTCAGCGTCGGCCTCGTCAAGGGCGTCCCGTTCCTCGACCTCGACTACAGCGAGGACTCGACCGCCGAGGTCGACTTCAACGTGGTCATGACCGATGACGACCGCCTTATCGAGGTGCAGGGCACGGCCGAGCATGGCGCATTCAGCCGGCAGCAGATGGACCAGATGGTCGACCTCGCCGCCGCCGGCATCCGGCAGCTGTTCGCGATCCAGCGTACGGCCATCGACGCGCCGCCCGGCGAGTGACCGCGCGCCTGCTGGTCGCGACCACCAACCGCGGCAAGCAGCGCGAGTTCCGCCGCCTGCTGGCCGGTCTCGAGGCCGAGGTCGTGACGCCCGACCAGCTCGGCATCGACCTCGACGTCCCAGAGCCGCACGACACGTACGACGAGAACGCCACCGTCAAGGCGATCGCCTACTGCCGTGCGTCGGGAATCGTGACCGTCGCCGACGACTCGGGCATCGAGGTCGCGGCGCTCGACTGGGGCCCTGGCGTGCGGAGCGCGCGCTGGGGCAGCGGGGCCGGAAGCCAGGCCGAGCAGCTCGTGGCGGCCGTCGGGAACCACCCGGACCGGCGCGCGCGGATGGTCTGCTCGCTGGCCGTCGCGGTGCCCGGCGAGCCGGAGCCGGCGGTCGAGATCTTCAGCGGGGTCGTCACCGGATCGGTGGCGCCGGCGCCGCGCGGGAAGGGCGGTTTCGGCTACGACCCGATCTTCCGCCTGCCGTCCGGCACGACCACCGCTGAGCTGCCGGAGGCCGAGAAGGACCGGATCAGCCATCGCGGCCGTGCGGTTGCCGCGGCGCTCCCTCGCCTCGCCGAGCTCCTGGAGCGCAACTAGCCCATCGGTCCCGCTTCGGCGGGAACCATCGTCGGGTCGAACTGCGGCGCTGTGCGCCATACGGTTTGGGTGTCCTCAGGGAGTCCGAGCGCGAACTCTCCCGCCCGAGCCAACCGCACCGGAGCCACCACATTTTGTCCCGAGCACTCTCGACCCTCCTCGTCCTTGCTGCACTGCTCGCCTCCACGGCCGCACCGATGGCCGCACGCGAGCCCGATGCGGCACCCGCCCCACTCGAGGGCGAGATCATCCCCGGTGAGGTCGTCGTGACCTATCGCGGCGGCTTCGTTGCCGATGCGTCCCGCGTGCAGGGCGTCTCCGTCATCGAGCGTCTCGACGGTTCGCCGGTGACCGACGATCCATCGGCTCCCGTGCTCGTCTCCACCGGCGGCCGGCCGGTCGCCGACGTGCTCGCCGAGCTGCGGGCCGATCCATCGGTGCAGGCGGCGGAGCCGAACTACGTCGTGCGGCTCGCCACCGAAGGCACGATCGCCGCCGTCGACGTCGACGATCCCAAGTCCGGCGACCAGTTTTCGCTGGACCGGATGTTCGTCCGCGAGGCCTGGAACCGCTCCGAGGGCGGCTCGAACCTCGTCGCCGTGCTCGACACCGGCGTGTGGGCCGGGCATCCGGACCTCGAGGGGCGCGTCGTGCAGGGCCGTGATTTCGTCAACGACGACACGAACGCGCACGACGACAACGGCCACGGCACCTGGGTCGCCGGGATCATCGCCGCCAACACGAACGACGGATACGGAATCGCCGGCATCAGCTGGACCGATCGGATCCTGCCGGTGAAGATCATGAACCGTGGGGGAACCGGCAACACAGCCGACCTGCTGGCAGGGATCCGATGGAGCGCCGATTCGGGCGCCGATGTGATCAACATGAGCGTCGGCGGCTTCCCGTACTCGCAGCAGATGCAGGACACGGTCAACTACGCCTTCGCCAAGGGCGCGGTGCTCGTCGGCGCGGCCGGCAACAACCGCCGCGAGGAGAAGTACTACCCGGCCAGCTTCGACAACGTCATCAGCGTCAGTGCCACCCAGCGCAATGACGAGTTCAGCAACTGGTCGAGCTATGGCTCGAAGGTCGACGTCAGCGCGCCGGGCTCATCGGTCCTGACCACGAACTGCGAGGTCTGCACCTACGGCGATCACGACAGCTGGGGCCCGCACGTCTTCATCAGCGGCACGAGCTTCGCGACCCCCAACGTCTCCGGCGTCGTCGCCCTCATCCTCGCCAAGTACCCCGCGATGACGCCGCACGAGGTGGTCGAGCGTCTCTTCGCCACGGTCGACGACCTCGGCTATCCCGGCTGGGACAAGCGCTATGGCCGGGGCCGCGTGAACGCCTACCGCGCCCTTGGCGGGTCGGTCGAGGCCCCCGCGCTGCCGAGCGGCGACGGCCTCGAGGGCAACAACGTCGTCACCCAGAACGCGCCGCGCCTGACGCTCGGGGCAACGGTGCGGCCGACGCTGTATCCCGCTGGCGACGCGGACGTCTTCACCGTCGACGTGCCGCGGGCGGGGCGCCTGGACGTGCGCGTGACGGGCGTCGCCGACTCGCCGGCCTACCCGTGGCACAAGAGCGGGCTCCCGGTCGACCCGATCGTGGAGCTGTACACCAGCGGCGGAGCGCTCATCAAGCGGGTCGATAACGCGTGGGAGACCGGCACGGAGCTGGCCCAGTACGACGTGAGCGGCTGGACCCGGGTCATCGTCCGCGTCGTGAACTGGTACCCGAACGGCAATCGCACGTCGTACGCCGTCACCCCGACCTTCGTCGACAACGTTCCGCCGGTCGCAACCGTCACGCAGCCGACCGGGCTCGCGGGCGCCACCGGGGTCAGCCGCTTCGTGCAGCCCGCGGTGAAGTTCAGCGAGCCCGTGAGCAACGTCTCGGGCACGACCGTCCGCCTCCGTGACCTCGGCACCGACCTCGTCGTCCCTGCGACGGTCACGTATGACAAGAACGCCCGCATCGCGCGGATCGTCCCGCTCGACAAGATTCGCGCCGAACGCCCCTTCCGCGTCGAGGTCGGCAGCGCGATCGTCGACGCCTCCGGCAGCCCGATCGTGTACGCGCCGGTCACGTTCAGCACGAACAGCGCCTCGTTCGTCGACACCCACGGCAACAGCTTCGAGCCCGCCATCGAGTGGCTCGTCGCCTCGGGCATCACCCTCGGCTGCAGCGACACCGCGTTCTGCCCGACCCAGAAGGTGAGCCGCGAGCAGATGGCAGGCTTCCTGTCGCGCGCCCTCGATCTGCCGGCAGCGGATGGGGACTTCTTCACCGATGACGAGGCCAGCGTTCTCGAGGACAGGATCAACCGCATGGCGGCCGCCGGCCTGACGAAGGGCTGCGCCGCGCATCGCTTCTGCCCGGCTGCCACCGTGACCCGCGGCCAGATGGCGAGCTTCCTGGCCCGCGCGCTGGCGCCCCCGAGCACGGAGGAGGACTTCTTCGCCGATGACGACGGCGCGACCTACGAGCACGCCGTCAACCGCCTCGCGGCGGCCGGGATCGTCAGCGGCTGCGGCGAGGGAAGCTTCTGCCCGAATGGCAGCGTGACCCGCGAGCAGATGGCCGCCTTCCTCTACCGCGCCTTCGGCGACGAGCCCGAAGCGCCGTAGCCTCGGGCCACCGGTGCCCGCTGGGGCCCCGGTAGAATGTGGGCTCCCGAAGGAGAGCAGATGGTCGAGCGTGCGGGGGTGCGCGTGCATCCGACCGCCGAGGTGTCGCCCGACGCGGTCATCGGTCCCGGCACCAGCATCTGGAACCAGGCCCAGGTGCGGGAGGACGCTCGCATCGGCGCCGAGTGCGTGATCGGCAAGAACGTGTACGTCGATGCCGGCGTCGTCATCGGCGACCGGGTGAAGGTCCAGAACAACGTCAGCCTCTTCCACGGCGTGACCGTGGAGGACGGCGTCTTCGTCGGGCCGCACGTCTGCTTCACGAATGACCGCGTGCCGCGCGCGGTGAACCCGGATGGCTCCGCCAAGGCCGATGCCGACTGGGAGGTCTCGCCGATCCTCGTCCGTTCCGGCGCCGCGCTCGGCGCGAACAGCACGATCCTGCCGGGGGTGACGATCGGGCGCTGGGCGATGGTCGGCGCGGGAAGCGTCGTCACCCGGGACGTGGCCGACCACGAGCTGGTGGCCGGCAACCCCGCACGGCGGCTCGGGAGCGCGTGCGCCTGCGGCGAGCCGCTGCGGGACGTCGACGGCGAGCCGTTCGCCGGTCCATGCCCCGCCTGCGGCCGCCCGTTCCCGCCGTGAGGGTCGTCACCGTCGTCGGCGCGCGGCCGCAGTTCGTGAAGGCCGCCCCGGTCAGCCGGGCGTTGGCGGCCTCCGGCCACGACGAGGTCGTGATCCATACCGGCCAGCACTACGACGATGCGATGAGCGCGGCCTTCTTCCGCGACCTCGAGATGGACGAGCCGCACCTGAACCTCGAGGTCGGCGGCGGGCCGCACGGCGCGATGACCGGCGAGATGCTGCGCCGCCTCGAGCCCGCGCTGCTCGACCAGCGCCCCGACGGCGTGCTCGTCTACGGCGACACGAACTCGACCCTCGCCGGAGCGGCCGTCGCCGCCAAGCTCGTCTACGACGACGGCCAGCGGCCGTGGCTGGCGCACGTGGAGGCCGGGCTGCGCTCGTTCAACCGGCGCATGCCCGAGGAGCGCAACCGGGTCGTCGCCGACCACCTCGCGGACCTGCTGCTCGCGCCGACGCCCGCCGCCATGGCCAACCTCGCGCGCGAGGGCCTCGCCGAGGGTGCCGAGCTGGTCGGCGACGTCATGGTCGACGCCCACGCGTGGGCCACCGCGCATGCCGGCTCGCACCTGCCCCCCGTCGCCGCCGAACTCGACGGGTACGTCCTGCTCACCCTGCACCGCGCCGAGAACGTCGACCATCCCGAACGGCTCGCCGCGGTCGTCGATGGCCTCGCCGTCCGGCTACCGGTCATCTTCCCGGTCCACCCGCGCACCCGCGGCGCGCTGGATCGTGCCGGCCTGGCGCTGCCACCGAACGTCGTCGCCATCGAGCCGGTCGGCTACCTCGAGATGGTCGCGCTCGAAGCATCGGCCGAGGCGATCGCCACCGACTCGGGGGGCGTCCAGAAGGAGGCGTACCTGTCGGGCGTGCCGTGCATCACGCTGCGGACCGAGACCGAGTGGGTCGAGACCGTGGAGGCCGGCTGGAACCGGGTCGTCGACGCCGATTCGGGCGCGATCGCCGCGGCCCTCGCCGACGAGGCGTTCATGCGCCGCGACCGTCCGCGCCCCGCCCTCTTCGGCGACGGAGATGCCGCGCGGCGTATCGTTGCGGCGCTCGAACGACACGACGACCGCGCGCAGGCGGCGCGCGAGCCGCAGAGGAGGCGACCAGAGTGATCCCGATCGCTCGCCCGCAGATGGGCGAGGACGAGAAGCAGCGCGTGTGGGAGGCGATGTCCTCTGGGACGCTGGCGCAGGGACCACGCGTCGCCGAGTTCGAGGAGGGCTTCGCGGCGATGGTCGGCGTGCCGCACGCCGTCGCCACCAGCTCCGGCACGACCGCCCTGCACCTGGCGCTGCTCGGCTACGAGATCGGCCCGGGCGACGAGGTGATCACCGTGCCGTTCACCTTCTTCGCCAGCGCGACCAGCGTCCTCCACACCGGCGCACGCCCGGTCCTCGTGGACGTGCGCGAGGACGACTTCACGATGGACGTCTCCCTCATCGAGGGGGCGATCACGCCGCGGACGAGGGCGATCATGCCGGTCAGCCTCTACGGCCAGCCCGCCGACCTGCCGGCCCTGGCGGCGATCGCCGAGGACCGTGGGCTGGCGCTCGTCGAGGACGCCGCGCAGGCCCATGGCGCCGCGATCGGCGACCGACGCAGCGGCAGCTGGGGCGCCGGCACGTTCAGCTTCTACCCGACGAAGAACATGACCACCGGCGAGGGCGGCATGGTCACGACCGCCGATGCCGACCTGGCCGGGCGGATGCGCCTCCTGCGCGAGCACGGCATGAAGGTCCGCTACCACCACGACATCGTCGGCTACAACTTCCGCATGACCGATCTGGCGGCGGCCATCGGCCTGGCCCAGCTGCCGAAGCTCGCCGGCTTCAACGAGCGTCGACGCGCGATCGCCGCGCGCTACGACGCCGAGCTGCGCGGCGTGATCACCCCGGCCGTGCGGCCCGGCGTGACCCACGTCTACCACCAGTACACGATCCGGGTCGCCGAGCGCGACGCCTTCGCCGAGCGGCTCAAGGAACGCGGTGTCGGCAGCGCGATCTACTACCCGATCCCGGTCCATCGCCAGAAGCCGTTCGTTGCCCTCGGCTATGGCGGCGAGCAGTTCCCGGTGACCGACCGGCTCACCGAGCAGGTGCTGAGCATCCCGGTTCACCCGTCGCTGACCGACGACGAGGTCGCGACCGTCATCGGCGCCGTCAACGAGACCGCCGTCCAGCTGGGCACGCTGGAGGCCGCGGCCGCCGGATGACGGCTTCGGCGGACCGCCCGCTGCGCGCCGGCGTGGTGGGCCTGGGGATGATGGGCCGCAACCACGTCCGCGTCTGGGACGAGGTCGTCGCCGACGCCGAGCTGGTTGCCGTCGCCGACCCGGATGCCGCCGCCGTCACGCGCGCCACGCAGGGGCGTCGCGCCCGCGGCTTCGACGACGTCGAGCGGATGGTGGCCGAGGAGGAGCTCGACCTCGTCAGCATCGTCGCGCCGACGAGCCTCCACCTGCCGGCCACGCTCGCGGCGTTGCGCGCCGGCGCCAACGTGCTCGTCGAGAAGCCGATCGCGGCCACCCGCGAGGAGGCGCAGACGATGATCGAGGCCGCCGAGGCCGCGGGCCGGATGCTGACCGTCGGCCACATCGAGCGCTTCAACCCGGCGATCCGCGAGCTCCGCCGCCGTCTCGAGGCAGGCGAGCTCGGGCGCATCTTTCAGATCAGCGCGACCCGGCTCGGCCCGTTCCCGGCCCGCATCCGCGACGTCGGCGTCGTCGTCGACCTCGCGCCACACGACCTCGACGTCATGCGCTTCCTCGTCGGCGCGGAGCCGGTGCGCATCTACGCCGAAACCGAGCAGCGCATCCACACCGAGCACGAGGACCTCTTCAACGGCACGGTTCGCTTCGCGAACGGGGTCCTCGGCGTGCTGAACATCAACTGGGTGACGCCGACGAAGCGGCGCGTGCTGACCGTCACCGGCGAGCGGGGCATGTACGTCGCCGACTACATCACCCAGGCCCTCGACTTCTATCCCAACCCCGAGGCCGGCGCCGAGATCACGACGGTGGCGGAGGGCGAGATGATCCGGCGCGAGGTGCAGCACGAGGAGCCCCTGGCGGTCGAGCTGCGTGAGTTCGCGCGGGCCGTGCGCACCGGGGGGCCGCCGCCGGTCGACCCACACGACGCGATGGTCGCGCTGCTGCTGGCGCGGAAGATGGTCGAGTCGGCCGAGACCGGCCAGGCGATCGCGGGGCCGGCCCTCGAGGCGGTGCTGGCGTGAGGATCGCCGTGATCGGGCTCGGGCACATCGGGCTGCCGCTGGCGGTGCAGTACGCCTCGCGCGGGCACGACGTCACCGGCGTCGACATCGACGAGCGCATCGTCGAGACCCTCAACCGCGGCGAGTCGCCGCACGCCGACGAGCAGGCGCTGGTCGACCGCGTGCCGGGCCTCGTCGAAGCGGGGCGCCTGCGGGCCACGACCTGGGCCGATCCGGCCCGCGTCCGCGAGGCCGAGGCGATCGTCGTGATCGTGCCGGTCGTCGTCGACGAGCGACGCGAGATCGACTTCGGGCCGATCGACGCGGCCACGCGGGACCTCGCCGCCAACCTGTCGAGCGGCGCGCTGGTGGTCTACGAGACGACGCTGCCGGTCGGCACGACCCGCGACCGGTTCGGCCCGGTGCTCGCCACCGGCAGCGGCCTCGAGCTCGACCGCGACCTGTTCCTCGCCTTCAGCCCGGAGCGCGTGCTCGTCGGGCGCGTCCTGCTCGACCTTCAGCGCTACCCGAAGATCGTCGGCGGCACCTCGCCGGAGAGCACGCGACGCGCAGAGGCGTTCTATCGGTCCGTGCTCGACGAGGGGACCGAGGTGTGGGCCGTGACCGATGCCGAGACCGCCGAGATGACGAAGCTGGCCGAGACGACCTACCGCGACCTGAACATCGCGTACGCCAACGAGCTGGCGCGCTACGCGGCGCGGCGTGGGATCGACGTCACCGAGGTGATCGGCGCGGCAAACTCGCAGCCGTACAGCCACATCCACCAGCCGGGAGTCGGTGTCGGTGGTCACTGCATCCCGGTCTACCCGCACTTCCTCTTCAACGGCGAGCCGGACCTGCAGCTTCCGCCGATCGCGCGCCGGATCAACGAGTCGATGGCGCGCTTCACGGTCGACACGATCGAGGATCGCATCGGCTCGCTCGACGGCCAGTCGGTGCTCGTGCTGGGGATCGCGTATCGCGGCGACGTCAACGAGGACGCCTTCTCCTCCGCCTTCCGCCTTCGCGACGAGCTGCTCGCTGCCGGCGCGCGCGTCCACGCCCACGACCCGTTCTTCTCGCCCGAGCACATCCGCGCGCATGGCTTCGAGCCCTACGAGCTCGGCTCGGGCGCCCCGGTACGAGTCGCGATCCTGCAGGCTGCGCACGAAGCGTATCGGTCGCTCGACCCCGCCGCGCTGCCGGGCCTCGAGCTCTTCGTCGACGGGCGCAACGCCCTCGAGCGGGAGCCGTTCGAACGCGCGGGAGTGAAGTACGTTGGCATCGGGCGCTGACGAGGCGGCCACCCTGCCGTCCGTCGGCCTCGCCGCGGGACGCGGCGTGTGGGTCGTCCTTCCCACCTACGACGAGCGCGAAAACCTCGAGCGCATCGCGTCCGCCATCCTGTCGTCGCTGCCGGAGGCGTCGCTGCTGATCGTCGACGACTCGTCGCCCGACGGCACCGGCGACATCGCCGACACGATCGCCGCGCGCGAGGCCGCGCGCATATCGGTCCTGCATCGGCCGAGGAAGGAGGGGCTGGGCGTGGCCTACCGCGACGGCTTCCGCTGGGTGCTGGCGCGTCCCGAGGTGAAGGCGGTCGTCCAGATGGACGCCGACTTCAGCCACGACCCGACCGACCTGCCGCGGCTCCTGGCGCCATTGATGGGCAACGCCGACCTCGTGCTCGGCACGCGCTACATGGCCGGCGGCGGCACCGTCGGCTGGCCGTGGTACCGCCAGCTGATCAGCCGAGGGGGCACGCTGTTCGCACGCACCGTGCTGCTGCTGCCGTACCACGACCTGACCGGCGGCTTCAAGGCCTGGCGGCGCGAGGTGCTCGAGGCGATCCGCCTGCGCGAGACCTCAGGCTCCGGCTACGGCTTCCAGGTCGAGACGACCTGGTGGGCGCACCGTCGCGGCGCGAGCATCGTGCAGGTGCCGATCGTCTTCCGCGAGCGGACGGCGGGGACCTCGAAGATGACCGGCGGGATCGTGCGCGAGGCGATGGTGCTCGTGCTGCGCCTGCGCCTTGGTGCTGTCATGGACCGGTTTCGACGGCGATGAGGGCACGCTGCACCCTGCCCCGCCATCGGCTAGGATGGCGCCTCGCCTGGATCCCGCGGCCGATGAGGGCCGCACACCGAGCCGCCGCATGACCAATTCGCCGATGACCACCGCCTCATGACACTCCGCTCCCGACCGGTCCTCGACCGCCGCCACCGACCGCGCTGGCAGGACGAGCTGCGCACGCAGCAGCTGATCGTCGTCGGTTTCGCCATCGCCATCGCGGTTGCGATCGGCATCTTCGGCGCCGCGGCCTGGAACGGCTACTGGGAGTCGCACGCCCGCCCGGTCGCCGACGTCGAGGGCACGAGCTTCGACCGCGCCGACCTCCAGGAGCGTCAGACGATCATCACGATGGAGCTCGTCGCCGAGCTCCAGGAGCTGCAGGGGCAGCTCACCGGCGGCCCGCGCGACCAGATCCTCAATCAGCAGATCGAGGCACTGAACCAGCAGGCCCAGGGCATCACCGCGACCTCCATCGACTCGCTCGTCGACGGCGAGGTCCTCGCCTCCCGTGCCGACGAGTTCGACGTCGCCGTCACCGATGACGACGTCGAGTCCGAGGTCGCCCAGCGGCTCGCGCTGCGGGAGCGGGTCAACGCCAACCTCATCCTCATCGCCGCGCTGCCGGACGACGCGGAGCCCGGTTCCGAGCCGACCGACGACCAGCGTGCTGCGGCCGTCGACGAGGCGCAGGCCGCCATGGACCGGATCGAGGAGGACGGCGAGGAGTTCGCCGCGGTGGCGATCGAGCTGAGCGACGACTTCACGGGCCAGACCGGCGGCGCGCTGGGCTGGTTCGAGGACGGCGATGTCGCCTACGACGAGTACTTCGACGCCCTGGCCGATGCGAGCGCCGGCGACCTGGTCGGACCGATCGAGACCGATCGAGGCGCGGCGGTGCTCGAGCTCGTCGATCGTCGCGAGGCGACCGGTGAGGGTCCGCTCCTCGAGCTGCTGCGCGACAACGGCATCAGCGACGAGGCCTACCGCGAGTACGTCCGCAGCGACATCCTGTCAGAGGCGTACCGCGAGCATTTCGAGACCGAAGTCGTCGTCACGCCGGCGCCCCAGCGCCGCGTCGCCCAGATCGTCATCGCGCCGGCGGCGGGCACCCCCGTGCCGCAGGAGCGGGCGCGCCACGTCCTCATCTCGCCGAATCCCGATCTCGAAGACCAGTCCGAGGCCACCGAGGAGGAGTGGGAGGCAGCGCTCGCCGAGGCGACCGAGGTCCGCGAGCTCCTCTCGGCCGAGGACGCCGACTGGGACACGATCGCCGAGGAGCGCAGCGACGACACCGGATCGGGCGCGCGCGGCGGTGACCTCGGCTGGTCCGACCCCGCGAACTCGCCGTACGTCCCCGAGTTCACCGCGGCCCTGGCCGAGCTCGAGGTCGGTGAGGTCAGCGAGCCGGTGCGATCGTCGTTCGGCTATCACGTGATTCAGAAGACCGACGAGCGCGAGAGCCCTCAGGCGCAGGCGGACGAGATCGCCGCGCAGCTCGAGACCGACCCCGACGCCTTCGGCGAGCTGGCGGAGGAGCACAGCGAGGACGTCGCCACCGCCGCCGACGGCGGCGAGCTCGGCTGGGTGGCGCGCTACCAGCTGACCCGGACGCAGGAGGACGCCGTGTTCAACCTCGCCGAGGTCGGCGACGTCAGCGACGTCATCGACGCGGGTGCCGAGGGCCTCTTCATCTATCGGCTCCTCGAGGTCAGCGAGAGCGAGGAGATCGAGGAGGATCGGCTCGAGGAGATCCAGGCCAACGGCTTCGAACGGTGGCTGGACGAGGTCGTGCGCGACGGCGTCGAGACCTGGACCGATCCGCAGTACGAAACCACCACCACCACTCCTGCCTGACCGATGAGCGCGGGCACCTCGCGCGGCATCGACGAGCTGCTGGCCCGCGCCGGGCTCGATCCCGCCGACGGAATCCAGGCCGTCGCCGCCGATCGGCTGCCGGCCGTCGCGTTCGATCCCTCGATGCCGCTGCTCGTTCTGCGCGACGCTGCGTCCGCGGCCGAGTCGCTGCCTGGGCGCCACGCCCGCCGCGGGCCCCGCGCCGTGCTGGTGGCCCTCTACCCGCCTTCCCATGAGCTGCGGCGGCTCTCCGACGACAGGACCGTCAGCGTCGAAGCGCTCGACGAGGCCGCGCTGGTCGCTGACGACTGGCTCGTCCCGCCGCTCTCGCCGATCGACAACCTCGCCAGCCCGCACGGCATGGCCGCGATCAGCGCCCGGCTCCGCGCGCCCGACGGCTGCCCGTGGGACCGCAAGCAGACCCACCTGACCCTGCGGCCGTACCTGCTGGAGGAGGCCTACGAGACGCTCGACGCCATCGAGAACGGCTCGCCCGACGACCTCGCCGAAGAGCTCGGCGACCTCCTGCTCCAGGTGATCCTCCATGCGCAGTTCGCGGCCGAGGAAAGCGCCTTCGACCTGACCGATGTCTATCGGTCCATTGCCGGCAAGATCGTCCGGCGCCACCCGCACGTCTTCGGCGACGTGGTCGCCGACAGCCCCGAGCAGGTGATCCGCAACTGGGAGACAATCAAGGCCGACGAGCGCGCCGAGCGCGGCGAGGAGCGCACCGACGCCTTCGGCGGCATCGCCCGCGCGCTCCCGGCGCTGCCCGCCAGCCGCGAGATCCAGGAGCGCGCATCGGCCCTCGGCTGGGACTGGGAGGCGATCTCCGGCGTGTGGGAGAAGGTGGCCGAGGAGCTGGAGGAGCTGCGCGCCGCGACGACCGACGACGAGATGCTTCACGAGCTCGGCGACGTGCTCTTCGCGCTCGTGAACCTCGGGCGCTGGATGAAGGTCGACCCCGAGGAGGCGCTGCGCACCGCGAACCACCGCTGGCTGGCGCGCTACCGGCGCGTCGAGGCCCTGGCGGCGGAGCGCGGCGTGGTGTTGCGTGATCTGTCGCTGGCTGAGAAGGACCTGCTCTGGGACGAGGTCAAGGGCACGTGAGCCGCGTGGCGATCGTCGTCCACGCCATCTACCCCGGCGACCCACGCGTGCGCCGCCAGAGCGACGCCCTGACCGATGCCGGGTACGAGGTCGACGTCTTCGCCCTCCGCCAGCCCGGCGAGCCGACCGACGAGACCGATGGCGCCCAGCGCATCGTCCGCCTCCCGCTGAACCGGCTCTTCACCGGCTTCGCCGGCCACCTGGCCGAGTACGCCGCCTTCACCGCCATGGCCACCTGGCGGCTGGCTCGGGAGCATCGCCAGCGGCGATACGACCTCGTCCAGGTCGCGACCGTGCCCGACTTCCTCGGATTCGCGGCGCTGCCCGAGAAGCTCGGGGGCGTGCCGCTCCTGCTCGACCTCCACGAGGACATGCCCGAGTTCTTCCGCGACCGGTTCCGCGCGCCCCTCCTCCGGCCGCTCATGCCGCTGGTCTCGGGCGTCACCCGCGCCTCGGCCGCCGTCGCCGACGAGCTGATCACCGTCCACGAGCCGCTGCGCCAGCTGTCGATCGCCCGCGGCGTGCCGCCGGACAAGATCGGCGTGGTCATGAACTCGGCCGATGCCCGCCTCTTCGACCCGTCCCGCCACCCACGCCGCGGATTCATGGCCGACGGCACGCTGCGCCTGATTCATCACTCGAACCTGCAGCGCATCTACGGGCTGGATCCGGCCATCCGCGGCCTCGCGACCCTTCCCGGCGACGTCGACTGGCGGCTCGACGTGTACGGCGACGGCCCGTGGCGCGGACCGGTCTTGGCCGCCATCGCCGACACGGGCACCGCCGACCGCGTGACGCTCCACGGCCGCGTGCTCATCGAAGACCTGCCGGCGCTGCTCGCCGGCGCCGACATCGGCCTGGTGCCCTCGCTCCCCGAGCCGTACATGCAGTACTCGCTCAGCACGAAGCTGCTCGAATACGCCGCGATGGGCGTGCCGGCCATCGCCAGCGACCTTGCCACCTTCCGTCACCACTTCACCGATGCGGCCCTGCGCTTCGTCCCCGGCAACGACCCCGCCGCGCTGCCGCGCGCCGTTGTCGAGCTCGCCGCCGATCCGGATCGCACCGTGGCAATGGGCCTCGAGGCGCAGCGCCAGGCGATCGCCTACGACTGGGAGCGCCAGAAAGCGCGCTACCTGAAGATCGTGGACCGCATGGTTCAGTTCCGGTAGTCGAGGTCGGCGTAGAGCCACATGCGGTTCAGGACGTAGTTGCCGTCGCCCTCCGGATTCAGGAGGGCGGGCCGAGCGCCCAGGACCTGGACGGTTGGGTGGAGCCTGGCGTTCACGAGCTCCGTGCCGCGGAAGGCCATCTCGATGATCACGCCTTCCTGCGTCTCCTGCCACCAGTCCTGGCCAAACATGTAATTGCCCGGGCTTGCGAGCACGAGCCGCGGGCCGCCCTCCTCGCGGGGTCCCAGCAGCATCGGTCCGGCGACGTGCGTACCCGACCCGATGACGTGGTCGCAGCCACCCGCGTCAAACCACTCCAGCTGGGTCACCTGCGTCGGCCACAGGTCGTCGTGGTACTCGGCCCCGCCCCACCACTGCGGGTTGCAGATCACGAGGTCGGCGCCGCCGTCCTTTGCCCGTTGAACTGCCTCGTTGATGTTCGCCTCGTTGATCCACGCGGCACCGGGCACCTCCGCGGTCGCTTCCGCGACGCCGGGAACGTCGTTGAAGGCGACAAAGGCGACCTTCAGCCCGGCGACATCGACGTAGGCGGGCTCGAGCGCCTGGTCGAGGTTCATGCCCAGGCCGGTCCGCGGGAGGTCGTACGCGTCCAGGAGGTCGATGGTCGACTGGATGCCCTCCGGACCGCGGTCGCTCATGTGGTTCGCGGCGAGGTAGACGGCATCCAGACCGAGCGTGTCCTTCCAGAACGGCAGCACGTCCTCGGGGACGCTGAAGAACAGGGTCGCCCCCAGGTTCGGCGCCCAGTTGGCGGTCGGCATGATCGGGCACTCGTGGTCGGCGATGGCCACGTCGGAGCGCTCCAGGATGCTCGGGGTGACGCCGTCGTTGCCGGTCTCGACCGGCGCGACCGGGTAGTACGGGCCGTCGTTGGGCGGGTCGATCACGGCGGGCGCCGCGTACTCGGCCGTGCCGCCGCCGAACGCCCAGTCCCAGCCCTTGCCGAGCGTGACCGCCTGGTAGGCGGCGCCCCGGTCGGCGCACAGGCTGCCGATGTTCGTCAGCGTCCAGATCTCGGCCTGGTCGTGCTCCACCCAGCTTGGGTCGAGCTGCGCGGGGTCGCCCGAAGCTGAGCCATTGACCGGGTAGTCAAGCGCGCGCGACTCCGGGTCGCCGAACAGGTTCGGCCCGAAGAGGCCGAAGGGCCCGGCGCCCGCGATCGGGAGCACCTTCGTCGCCGGCTCCACGAGCCCCGGCGGCAGGACCGCGATGGCCGCCGGGTCGGCCTCGACCGCGTTCACGATCTCCGTCGCGGGGACGCAGTCGGCGGGCGCCGAGACGGCCGGCTCGGTGACCTGGATCCCGCACGGGACGAGCAGCTGCCCGCCGTTCCCGAGCGTGCTGAGCTCGTCGAGCGTGATGTTCGGCTTCAGGTTCGTGAAGCCGGTCACGACCGCGAGTGGAAAGGACTCGGGAATCGCCGGCGTCGGCGACGGCGTCACCGTCGGCTCGGTGGTCGCCGACGGAGAGGGAACCGCCGCAACCGTGCCGTCCGATGAGGGCTGGGGGCTGGGATCCCCGAGGTCGCACCCGGCCAGGAGCACGACGGCGATCACGGCCATCGCCCTCCGGAATGTCGCTCGCGTCTGCATGCCGCTACTGTACGGGTCCCGTGGCCGAGCATCTTTCCGACGACGCGCCCACTGGCATCGCCCCTCCGTGGCGGACGCTCATCGGTGCCGTGCTGCTGGGTGCCGCGTTCGTCGCCGGCCCGCTTGCCAGTCCGCGATCGGCGGAGGCGGTCGGACCGATCCCGTCCTGCGACCTCGGCGACGTCTACACCGTTCCGCGTGGCTACGACGACTGGAGCACGACCCTGGTGGATCGGCTCCTTCGGGTGGAGGACGACTACGTGCCACCGGATCTCGTCCCGGTCACCGAGGCCGGCATCCCGGGCGGCGGGATGATTCGCGAGGTGGCGATCGCGGACACCCGCGAGATGGGCGAGGCCGCCAGGGCGAACGGCACGCCGATCGGCGTCTGGAGCCCGTACCGCAGCTACGACGAGCAGGTGGGGCTGTTCACCATGTACTCGGACACGTACGGCTTCGAGAACGCGATCACCTACTCACAGCGCCCCGGACACTCCGAGCACCAGCTCGGCCTGGGCGTGGACTTCATGTCCGCGGGCGGCGGGAGTCCGTTGCCGGGGGACTGGGGCGCGACACCGGCCGGCGCCTGGATGCGCGAGAACTCGTGGAAGTACGGGTGGATCAACAGCTACCCGCTCGGCGAGGGCGGCGCGCTGTGGAATGAGCGCGCTTGCTTCCACTACGAGCCATGGCACTACCGCTACCTTGGCAAGGAGGTCGCCGCGGCGGTCCACGAGTCCGGCCTGACGATCCGCGAATACCTGTGGCAGCACTACACGATGGTCGACCCGGTCACCGGCGACCCGCTCCCGACGCCGACCCCCACGCCATCGCCGACGCCGAGGCCGACGCCCACGCCGACGCCGACGCCCACGCCGACGCCAACGCCCAGCCCCACGCCATCGCCAACGCCCACGCCCTCGCCGACGCCAACGCCGGAGCCGTCCTTCGCCCTGATTGGGATCGAGTTCGAGCAGCCACTCGTCGCCGGCGGCCTGCTCGTGGTCGGCGTGCTGCTGATCGTCGCGTCACTGGTGCTGCTCACCCGGCGTCGGTTCTCGCTCCGCTAAGGCCCGGCCGCACGGCGGGCCGCGCCATGCGGATGGCCGGGTATTCTGAGCGTCGTTCGGGGCGTAGATCAGTCTGGTAGATCGCCTGCTTTGGGAGCAGGAGGCCGCCGGTTCGAATCCGGCCGCCCCGACCAACGTTTACCATCGCGGCCGATGCTGACCGCACTCACCTCCGCCGTGGCCCTGGTCGTGAGCCTGGCGGTCACCCCGATCGTGCGCCAGCTCGCGCATCGGTACGGCATGCTCGACGAGCCCGATGCCGAGCGCAAGATCCACCAGTTCCCGGTCCCGCGACTGGGGGGCGTGGCGATCGCGATCGCCTTCGCCGTTGCCATCGGCTTCGCGGCACTGGTGACCGATGACCTCAACGCGATCGGCAGCCTGCGCCCGAACCGCGCGCCCGCGATCCTGGCCGGGGCCCTGCTGCTGGTGGTGGTCGGCATCGTCGACGACGTGCGCGGCATGCGCGCGCTGGTGAAGCTGTTCTGGCAGGTCGTGGCCGCGGTCGTCGCCTTCGCGATGGGGCTGAGCATCGAGCACCTCGAGCTGCCGTGGGGCACGCTCAGCCTGGGATGGGCGGCGCTGCCGCTGACCGTGGCGTGGATCGTCGTGATCATCAACGCGATCAACCTGATCGACGGGCTCGACGGCCTCGCCACCGGCGTGGTGCTGACGGCGCTCGGCGCCTTCGCGCTGCTGTCCGCATCGGCGGGGGTCGATCCGACGCTGCCGATCATCGCCGCGGCCGGCGGCGCCGCCATCGGCTTCCTGGCCTACAACCTCCATCCGGCCTCGATCATCATGGGCGACACCGGCTCGATGTTCCTCGGCTTCGTCGTCGGTGCGGTGGCGATCTCGCTGACGCAGGACGGCCTGAACCCGGTGCCGCCGATCGTGCCGCTCGTGGCGCTCGCCATCCCGCTGATCGACACGGCCTGGGCCGTCATCCGCCGTACGGCCCGCGGCGAGCCGTTCTTCGTGGCCGATCGCGGGCACATCCACCACCAGCTCCTGCGCGCGGGCTTCAGCCAGCGCGACGCGATGCTGCTGCTCACCGCCGTCTCGGCCGCGCTGGCGGTGATCGCCGTCCTGCTGGGCGACGTCCGCTAGGGGGTGTTCGTCCCGGCGGCCGGGTCGCCGGTCGGGCCGGGCGAGGTCGAGCCGAGGTACCAGCCGACGAGCGTCTCGAGCCCGAAGAGCCGCGCCATCTCCTCGCGGATCGCGTCGCGCTTCGGGATGAGCAGGTAGTTGACCTCAGGCTCGAGCGGTAGGTCCACGAACTCGGGATAGCCGAGGACGACGCGCTCGATATCCGGCCCGGTGATCAGCGGCAGGAGCGTGGCGAAGTCGCCGGCCTGGTCGCGCGGGAAGTCGGTGCTCACCGTGCGGCCGATGGCGCCGAGCAGCTGCGGAAGCTCGAGGAACGTATTGGCCTGGGTCAGCTCGGTCCGCATCGCCAGCAGCACCGCCTGCTGGCGCTCGGCGCGATCGAAGTCGGTCTGCTGCACGCGCTCGCCGTCGGGCATCTCGATCCAGCCCTGGCGGCTGCGGGCGTAGGCCAACGCGGTGATGCCGTCGTACGTCCGGCAGCCCGGCTCGAGGACGAGTCCCTCGTTCGTCTCCTCGTTGGTCAGGCTGCCGTCGAACTCCGGGTCGACGAGGCGGCCGGCGAGGCACAGCTCCACCCCGCCGATCGCGTCGATCATCCCGGCGAAGCCGGCCATGTCGACGAGGGCGTAATGGTGGATGTCGAGGCCGAGATACAGGCCGATCGAGCGCTCGATCGTGCGCAGGCCGCACGCCTCGGCGTCGTCGGCGAGGTCGGGGCACCACGTCGCCGGGTCGAGCGACGCCTGGAGCGCGAGCTCGTTGACCTTGTCCGGGTAGAGCCCGCCGGCGAACAGGGTCTCGTCGGGGAGCGGCACGTAGCCGGTGTCGCGCGGGACCGAGATCATCACCGCGGTCTCGGCGACCGGGTCGACGCTGACGACCAGCATGACGTCGGTGAGAACGGTGTCGCGACCGGGGGCCGCATCGGTCCCGAGCAGTAGTATGTTGATCCGTTCGGTGCCGTCCCACTCGAACTCGGGCTCGTTGATCGGCTCATCCGGCGGCTCCTCGTCGCCCGACGCGGGCGGCACGATCGGCGGGGGGCGTTCCGGCTCGAAGACCTGCGTCAGCGCGCTGTCGAACTGGAGGACGACGACGCCGATCCACGCGTGCATCGCCACGGTCAGCGCGAGCAGCGCCCCGACGACGGCGACAGCGATGCGACGGTCGCGTCCGCGGATCGCGGCCCACGGCGTGAGTCCGGCATGGGCGATGGCGATGCCTCGCCAGGCCAGCACGAGGCCGTTGACGACGAGCACCGCGACGAGGAACTCGCTGGCGAAAAAGCTGTTGCGCAGGCCGCCGATCTCGCCGTTCGCGACGCCGACTAAGGCGCCAATCACGAGCACGAGGGGCAGCGCCAGCAGCAGCCCGAGCAGGGGCCGCCCCGCATAGGCCTGGCCCATGCCGGGGATCAGGAACGACAGCACTGCGGCCAGCCAGGGCCGATGCGATAGATGCCCGGTCTGAGGAGCCGCCGAATCCTGCGACATGGGGCCGCAACTCTAGCAAAGGGCGCCGGAAATGCCCCGATGTGGTGCGTTCTGTCCACGGGTGGGGTAGTACGGGTGGGTTAGTACGTTTGCGCCAGCTCTCGCCGGACCGCCATACTGGCCCTCCGGCCGTGGGGCCACTCGGAGCATCCAAATCTCGACCGCCGGACGAGGATCATGTGCCACTCCAGCTGACCGTCATTGCCGTCACCGCCTTGCTGGCGGGCCTGCTCCTGGTCGGAATCATGCTCGCCGGGCGCCGCAGCCCGGCCCCATCGCCCAGCTCGGATGCGGCCACCCTGACGCCGTTCGTGCCCGGTGACACCCGTGCTGCCCCCGAAGCCCAGTCCGGGCCTGATGCGACGCTGCGCGTCGCCTGGTGGCTCACGATCACGATCGTGATGCTCGGCGTCGGGATCAGCGGCTCGTTCGCCGCGGACCAGGCGCCGATCTTCGTGCTCGGCGGGGCCGCGGTCCTGGCGGTCGTCGTCTTCCACGAGCTCGTCACCGGTCCGCGCGGCGGCCTCGGGCGCCTGGCCGAGCTGCTCGCCGCGATCGTCCTGATCGCCGGCCTGCTGGCCCTGACCGGATATGCCTCGTCGCCATTCGGGATGCTCTTCGCGCTCGTCAGCGTCGCGGCCGCGCTGGCCTACGGGCCGGGCGCCGGGATCACCGCCGCCGCGCTGGCGACGGTGGCCTTCGCCGCGGTCCTGACCGTCGATCCGAACCTCGGCCGCTACGGCCCGGAGGACGTCCTGCAGCTCTCGGTCGGCCTGATCGCCACCTGGCTGCTGGCCTTCGTTGCCATCGCCTACTCCGGACACCAGCGCCGCGCCATGCAGCGCGTGATCGACCTGTCGCGGACCGATCCGCTGACCGGCCTCTTCAACCGATCCCAGCTGTTCGTGACCCTCGAGCAGGAGGTGAGCCGCACCCGCCGCAGCGATCGCGGCTTCTGCGTGCTGATGATCGACGTCGACGGGCTGAAGGCGATCAACGACGGCGCCGGCCACCTTCGCGGCGACGAGGTGCTGCGCGCGCTCGGCACCGTCATCCACGGCTCGATTCGCACCGTCGACTCCGCCTACCGATACGGCGGCGACGAGTTCGTCGTGCTCCTGCCCGAGACCGAGATCGTCGGCGCCTTCGTGGTCGCAGAGAAGATCCGCCTCGGCGCCGAGGAGGTTGGCCTCGTGGCCGGCGGCGGCGGCGACCCGATCACCAGCGTCAGCATCGGCCTCGTCAGCCATCCCGAGGACGGGCTGGGGGCCGAGGAGCTGCTCGTGGCCGCCGATCGGGCGATGTACCAGGCCAAGAAGCTCGGCAAGAACCAGATCAGCGGCAATCCCCGCCCGCGCCCGGCGCTCCTGGCGCGACGCAGCATCCCGGAGGTCGAGCCGCCCGTCGAGGAGGCCGTCGTCGCGGCGAAGCCCGTCACCGAGGCCGTGGCGGTCCAGCCTGTGGTCGCCGCCGAGCCGGCGCGCAACGGCGTCACGGCGCCGAGCGAGGACCGGGCCGTGGCCGTCGAGCTTGGGCCGATCGTCTCGGCCGACGAGCCGCGCCACGACGACTCCGAGCCACAGGCGGAGGACGTGCGTCGCCAGATCGAGGCCGCCAGCCGATCGTTCGACCCGGACCACCAGATCCGCCGGGCGATGGACGCGTTCCTCTCCCCCGGCGTCGCCGAGCGGGACCGCCCCGACCACTAGGCCGGCGTCAGCCCTCGCTGATCGCGCTCCCCTGCGGGATGATCTCCCACCACACCTTGCCCGGCGGCAGCACCACCGGCTCGCCGGTGTCGGCGTAAGTCCAGGTCGTCACGTCCTTCGGGTCGCGTCGCTCCCATCGCACGTCGTAGCCGCGGCCGTCGACGTACAGCGCGCCGACGCCGGTGTCGACGAGGTACTGGTAGCGGCGGGGAAAGCCGCCCGGGTCGAGCTCGCCCGGCAGCACGTCCTGACGCACGACCTGGACGATGACCGTCCGCGCGCCGATCCGGTCGCCGGTGACGGCGTCGAAGTTCGGCGCGCCGCCATCGGTGCGCAGCCAGCGCCCGGCGCTCTCGCTCCACTGCCAGCCGAAGTGCCAGAAGCTCGAGGTGGTGAGGCCGATGCTGTTCACGGCCCGCCCTTCCGGCATGTCGACGTCGGGATCGAATGTGAACGGCGGCCGGTCCGGCGGCGGGATGTCAGCGCGGGCGACGAGGCCGCCCTCCTCCATCTCGAGCCGAGCCGCGTCGACGTCGAGGTAGACATTGTGCGGCGCGCCCCACGGTCCGGCGCGGTAGAAGAAGTACCAGGCGTCGGTGAGGCCGTTGACTCGCTTCACGCCGCTCTCGTTCAGCCGATGCATGACCTTGCCGGCCCCGCCGAAGTGGAACGTCACGCCGCGCAGCTGGTGGAAGAGGTCGACGTTGAAATACCGCGCCGAACGCACCGGTCCGACCGAGGCGTCGACCTGGGCGTCGCACATGAAGACGGCCATGAAGCGCGTCGTGTCGCCCTCGACCGGCGCCTCGATGACGAGATCAGCCAGGTTCAGCCCCGACGGCGGACGGGCGATCGGGTTGTTCTCGATCTGCACGATGATCGGCGTCCGATTGCGAAGTGATCGGTCGGCGAGCTCGGTGCCGTTCATCGGGCAGCGCGCCTCGGGGACCGGCGTCGGCGACGGGGTGGGGGACGGCGTCGGCGATGGGGTCGGGGACGGTGACGGCGTCGGCGACGGGGTGGGCGTTGGCGTCGCCGTCGGCGTCGGGGACGGGGTGGGGGTCGGCTCGGGAGCCGCGTTGACGACGGCGAAGGTGGTGGCGGCGACGACGGCAAGCGCCACCAGGGCGCCCAGCGCGATCAGGACGCCGCGGGATCGGAGGAGGTGCATCGGGGGGAAATCCTAGCGGGTCGGCCGGGGGTCGTACGACTCCGCTGGTAGACTCAGCCACCATGCCGGGCTTCTCGACGCGCGCCATCAAGGCGGCCAGCCGGGTGCCGGACGCGCCGCAGCCGCCGGTCAACGTCCCGATCTACGCCACCAGCACCTTCGAGGTGTCCGACGCCACCGAGCTCGCCGAGCTGCTCGAGTTCGCGCGTCCAGGCCACTCGTACACGCGCTACTCGAATCCGACCCACGACGCGCTCGAGCGGACGCTGGCCGAGCTCGAGGGCGGCGAGGCGGCGCTCGTCACCGCGTCGGGCATGGCCGCCATCCATTCCGTGATCCTGTCGGTGCTGCGGACCGGCGACGAGATCGTGATCCCGCGCGCCGTCTACGGCGGCACGATCGGGCTGGCGAAGTCAATCCTCGAGCGCTCCGGGATCCGCCACCGCACCGTCGACACCACCGATCACGCCGCGGTCGAGGCCGCCCTCGACGGTGGCGCGAAGCTGCTGTGGCTCGAGACGATCAGCAACCCGACCACCGCGATGGCCGACGTCGCGGCGCTCGCGGAACTCGCCCACGCGAGGGGCGTCCTTGTCGGCGTGGACAACACCTTCGCCTCGCCGGCGCTCGCCAACCCGCTCGCCCACGGCGCCGATTTCGTCGTGCACTCGACGACGAAGTACGTCGGCGGCCACTCCGACCTGATGGGCGGCGCGGTGGTCGGTTCGGCGGAGCGGATCGATGCCGCCCGCCACGTGATGGTCAATGCCGGCGGCAACGCGTCCCCGTGGGAGGCGTTCCTGGCGCTGCGTGGCCTGAAGACCCTCGCGCTGCGCATGGAGCGCCACTCGTCGAACGCGCTGGCCGTCTCGCGGGCGCTCGAGGGCGCCCCGGGCGTCGTCGGGGTGCGCTATCCCGGCCTCGAGTCGCACCCGCAGCACGAGCTCGCCTGCCGCGTCCTTCGCGGCGGCATGGCCGGCGGCATGGTCGCCCTCGAGCTCGCCGGCGGGCGGGAGCACGGTGAGCGCTTCCTCTCACGGGTTCGCGTCGCGGTCCATGCCACCAGCCTGGGCAGCGTCGAGACCCTCGTCAGCCATCCGGCCAGCTCCTCCCACCGCCAGCTGACCGATGCTGACCTCGCCGGCGCCGGGCTCACGCCCGGCATGGTGCGCGTCTCGATCGGCCTCGAGGACGCCGAGGACCTGATCGCCGACCTCGTGACCGCCGCCAGCCCATCCTGATGGCGGCGACCCGGGCCGAGGTGGGTGCGGCGCCCACCGGGGAGCGATTGTCGCGCGCCGCCGAGCGACTCCTGCGCGTGGCCGGCGACGGTCGCGTGGGGCTGGCCCTGCTCGCGGCCTCCGGCGTCGCCAATGCGGTCGCCGCCTTCCTGCCGGCCGGCCCAGCCCTGCTCGACGGCCTCTGGTACGCGATCCTCCTCGGCGCGCTCGCCCTGAGCGGTGTGGCGGCGGTCGCGGTCCGGGCACCGGCTGCCTGGCGCGAGTGGCAGCGCCCCGGTCCGGTGCAGCCGGGCAGCGGCGCGCTGGAGGCGTCGTTGCCGTCCGCGGAGCCCGAGCTGCTGCTCGCCGCGCTGGCTCGATCCGGGTACCGCGTCCGCCTCGAGGAGGCGGGTGGCGGTCGCTGGGCGATCCACGGCGTCCGCCGCGGCTGGTCGCGGTTCGCAGGCATGCTCAGCCACCTGGCGCTGGTGGCGATCGTGCTCGGCGCGGCCATCGGCGCCGCCTTCGGCTCGGAGACGCTGTTCACGCTGCTCCCAGGCGACCAGGCGCTGCTCGACGTGCCGCGCCCCGGCTTCTCGGCCGCCGTTCGGCTCGACGCGTTCGACGCGGAGTTCGGGCCCGATGCGCGCCCGCGCCGCATCGACACCCACGTCACCTTCCTGCGCGAGGGGGCTCCGGTGCGCGAGCAGGTCCTGCGCGTCAACGAGCCCGGCGACTTCGAGGGCTACCTCGTCCACCCGTGGACGTACGGGCCGGCGGCGCGCCTCCGCGTCACCACGCTCGACGGCAGCGCCCTGCTCGACGCCCCGGTGCCGCTCGAGGGGGTCCTCGACGGTCTTCCGGTCGGCGCGACGGAGCTGCCGAGCGTGGGACTCGCCCTCGCGCTGGCCCTGACCGATCCGACGACCAGCGAGCTCGGGGTGAGCGTCCTCGACGGGTCGGGCCTCGTCGACGCCGTGCGCCTGCTGCCCGGCGAAACGGCCCGCGTCGGCGACCTCGAGGTCAGCTTCGACCAGTTCGAGGCGTGGGTGACCTTCCTCTCGCGGAGCGACCCGGGGCTCGTCGTGCTCTTCGCGGGCGCGGCGCTGCTCGTCGTCACGCTGGCCGTCGCCTTCTGGCTGCCACGCCGGCGGGTGACGATCCGCCCCGTCACGACTGGTGGCGTCCGCCTCGTGCTGCGCGGCGAGCGCTACGACCGCCCGTCCGACGAGCTCGCGCGCCTGGTCGAGCGCCTCGCCCGATGACCACCGTCCTCGACGTCTGGCGCGCGGTCGACCCCGAGGCGCGACTCGCCTCCGGCTCGGTCGATCGCCTGACGCGCCCGGTGCGCGGGATCGCCCGCACGCGGGCGGCGCCGCCGCACTTTCCGCGGTCGGCCGACGGACAGCTCCTGGTGGCCGATGCCGCCGTGCTCCCCGCCGCGGGCGTCGACGGGCTGCTGGCCGGGCTGCGGGAGGCCGGGCTGGATCCAGCCGCGGTCTGGATCATCGGTGAGCCGATGCCGGCGCTCGAGCCATCCAGCGACGCGCTGCCCGTGCTGGCGGGCGGCGGGATCGCCGCGGTCCGTGCCGAGTCGGCCGTCGCCTACCTCGACGGCGAGCGCGAATGGCTCGCCTCCCTCGCGGCCGACCTGCGCCTCGCCGGGGCCGAGGCCGCCCTCGCCGACCCGCAGCCGTCGGCACCGGCCGGGGTCGTCGCGGCGCGGCTGCGTCGCGGTGTGGCGGTCAGCGTCGACGGGGCCCTCGTCTCGCTCAACCCGCGGCCGGCGGGGCGGGCGCTGGCGACGAGCTTCGCGGCCGCGCATGCCCGCCTGCTCGGCGAGCGGGCCGCACCCGGCAAGGCGGCGCGGCGGACGCGCGACGGGCTCTGGACCCTCGAGCGCCCGGTAGGCCCGTCGGCGGCGGCGTGGCTCTTCGACGACCTGCCGTTCGCCGGCGTCGACGCTGTCGCGCTGGACGCGCTGGCGATCACGCTTCGTGCGCTCCTGCGCCGGCGCCCATCCGAGCCGACGCTCGGCCGCCCTGAACGCGAGCCGCGGCTGCCGCCCTCGACGGGCGACCCGCTGCGCGACACGCTGCTGGCGGTGGCGCGGGCGAACGGCCGCATCGCGCCGGCGGCGCGGAGCCTCGGCGTGCACCGCAACACGGTGCTGTACCGGCTCCATCGGGCATCGGTCGAGCTGGGGATCGACCCGCGCCGCCCCGAGGATGCGTTGCGGCTGCTGCGAGATCACGCGGGCGACTTCGACTGAGCGACCGGCTGTGCGGAATGCACAAGGAAAGCGGCCTCGCGCGGGCGTCGGTATCGGTTCGTCAAGGGGCGCCTGCGGCTACCGTAGGAGACCATCCATCACGTCCGATTTCGGAGGTTCCCTGTGGCCCCAACCAAGCTTGCCGCTGCCCTGAAGCTGGCGGAGGAACGCAACCTGCGCTTCGTCAGCCTCCAGTTCACCGACATCGTCGGCCAGGTGAAATCGGTCCAGGTGCCGATGCACCAGCTGGAGGAAGCGGTCGAGCACGGCAAGTGGTTCGACGGCTCCAGCATCGAGGGCTTCGCGCGCATCGCCGAGTCCGACATGTTCCTGGTCCCGGACCTCGAAACGTTCAGCGAGATCCCCTGGGAGCCCGGCATCGGGACGAACGGCGACGATCGGCTGCACACCGGCAGCGCGCGGGTCATCTGCGACGTCTTCACGCCCAACGGCGACCCGTTCCCGGGCGACCCGCGCGGCGTCCTGAAGCGCCAGCTCGCACGCGCGAAGGACAAGGGCTTCGTGCTCAACACCGGCCCGGAGCTCGAGTTCTTCCTGCTGAAGCGCGACAACGGCGTCGTCGAGCCGCTGCCCCACGATGCGGCCGGCTACTTCGACCTCTCCGAGGATCTCGGCACCGAGGTTCGCAAGGAGATGATGAACGCGCTCGAGGACTTCGGGATCAAGGTCGAGACGGCGCATCACGAGGTCGCCACCGGCCAGCACGAGATCGACTTCCAGTACGCCGATGCGCTGCGCACCGCCGACAACGCCGTGACCTTCAAGACCACGCTCAAGGCGGTGGCCGCGACGAAGGGCCTGTACGCCACCTTCATGCCGAAGCCGTTCTTCGGCATCAACGGCTCAGGGATGCACACGCACCAGTCGCTATGGGACATCAAGAAGGGCAAGAACGCGTTCAGCGACCCGAAGGACGACTACGGCCTGTCGGAGATCGCACGCCAGTACATCGCCGGCACCCTCGAGCATGCCCGCGGGATGATCGCCGTCCTCGCGCCGCTGGTGAACTCGTACAAGCGGCTCGTGCCCGGCTACGAGGCACCGGTCTACGTCGGGTGGGCCCGGATCAACCGCTCGGCGCTCATCCGCATCCCGCAGAGCAGCAAGGGCCAGTACAACTCGGTGCGGATCGAGCTGCGATGCCCGGACCCGTCGTCGAACCCCTACCTCGCCTTCGCGGCGATGCTCGCCGCCGGGCTCGACGGGATCGAGCGCCAGCTCACCCCGCCGGACCCGATCGAGGAGAACCTCTACCACTTCGACAGCGCCAAGCTCGAGTCCAGGAAGATCAAGCAGCTGCCGGGCACGCTGCGCGAGGCGCTCGACGAGCTGTCGAAGGACGAGGTCATCCGCGAGGCACTCGGCGACCACATCTTCGAGCGCTTCGTCGAGGCCAAGACCGAGGAGTGGGACGAGTACCGGATGCAGGTCTCGGCCTGGGAGGTCGATCGGTACCTCGAGGCGTTCTAGCGGCGGATGGCGCCTGAGATATATACATATATACTCCGGCGCGAGATCCACGCCACCTCGAGGTGACTCACTGAAGGACTCCCGCCCGCGCCTGCTGCTGGTGTCGATGTACCCGCTCGACCAGGGCCGATGGGGACCGATCGCGCGGATCACCGCGCTCCGCGAAGAGCTCGGGCGGGTAGCCGACCTCGACGTCGTCGACGGCGACCGCGGGTCGCGGCGCCCTCGACTCTGGCGCTACGCGTTCTCCGGCCGGCTCCGCGGCCTGGACGGGATCTACGTCGAGAACAGCTCGACGCTGCCGTCGGAGACCGATCTCGCCTTCCTCGGGCTGGCCCGGATGCTGGGCGTCCCGGTGCTGACCTACGTGCGCGACGCGCAATACCTCTTCGGCGAGTACTACGTCGCCGGCGGGCTGAAGCGGCGCGTTGCGCGGGCGCTGTTCCTTCCGGCGATCCGCCTGCTCCGCGCCGTGTCGAGCCACACGGGCTATCCCTCGTCGGGGCTGGCGAGGGCTGTGCGCGATCCGTCACCGGAGCCGCTGCTGCTGCCGCCGGGCAGCCCGCCACCGATGGACGTCCCCCGCTCGCCCGATGCCCGCACGATCCTCTTCGTCGGTGGCATGCGCTACCCGGTGCACGGGCTGGACCTGCTGGTCGGCGCCGTCGAGCGCGTCCGCGCCGAGGGACACGACCTGGACGTCGTCTGCGTCTCGCGACCCGGTGAGGAGCCGCCGGAGCCACGGCCCGCATGGCTGCGCGTGGAGCGGGGTGGCGCCGACGAGGTCCGCGCGCTGCTTCCCGGCGTCCTCGCCACGATCCAGCCGCGGCACCGGAGCCCGTACAACGACATCGCGGTGCCGATCAAGGTGATGGAGTACCTCGCCTACGGCCGCCCGCTGCTGGCCACCGACTGCGTCGAGCAGGCCCGCATCGTGCGCGAGGCCGATGCCGGGATCGTGGTCGCCGACACGGTCGACGCCCTTGCCGATGGCCTGCGGCGGCTGGCGACCGCCACGCCGGAGGAGCTCGACCGTTGGTCCGCGAAGGCAACCGATGCGGCGCGGGCGTCGTCGTGGGAGCATCGGGCCCGACAGATCGTCGACGTCATCATGGGAGGCACGTGAGCACCTCGATTCCATCCAGCGCGCCGAGCGCCGGGCACCGGCCCACCGCATGGACGCCGGATCTCAGCGGCGGGGCGGCATGGATCGCGATCCTGGCGCTGGCTGCGGGCGTCGCGATCCTCGCGGCGCGGTTCTCGCCGCTGGGATTCGTCGTCGCGGCGGCCGCCGTGCTGGTGGCCGTCGGCTACGCGGCGTGGCGCTGGCCGCTGCCGACGCTGGTCGGCGCGGCGCTGGCGACGCTCGCGGACCCGGAGATCACGCCGAGGATCCTGCCGGGCGGCTTCGACACCGGGCCGATCGGCATCAGCGAGCCGATGCTTGCCGTCGCCGGCGCGGTGATCGCGGTCGAGGCGATCCGCCGCGGGACGTTCATCCGGGCGCTGCGAGACCCGGTGACGGCGCTGCTCGGCCTGTTCGTGGGGCTCGCTGTCGTCTCCGCGCTCCTCAATGGCACGACGCTCTTCCGCGGCGGCTTCGGCCTGCTCATGACGATCGACGCGATCGCGATCTACTTCGTGGCGCGGATGGTGCCGGCGGACGATCGGGGACGCGGCTTCGCGGTCGGCGCGATGGTCGCGCTGGCGGTGGGGATCGCCATCTTCGGGATCGCCCAGCTGCTGCTCGACCCGGGCCTCCTTGGCTTCTTCTCGCGAGAGGGCCAGTTCGGCGAGGGGAACCGCATCAGCTCGGTCATCGGCAACCCGAACATGGTCGCCGCGGTCCTCGGCCTCGCGCTGCCCTTCGCCCTGTTCGGCAGCCGGCACCTGGCCGATGCGCGCCTGCGCTGGGCCGCCCGCATCGCGCTGGTGATCCTGTTCTGGGCGCTGCTGCTGACCTTCTCGCGCGGGGCGTGGTTCTCGGTCGGCATCGCCGCCCTGGTCGGCACGCTGCTGATGGACTGGCGATCGCTTCCGCTGCTGGTCGTTGCGGCCGCGCTGGCGTGGGGGGCGGCGACGGTGATGCCGCGCGGCCTGCTGGTGCCGGTCGCCGAGGGAGAGGGCGGCGGCGGCACCTCTGCGCCGTCGTTCGTCGGAAGCGCGGGCGAGCGCCTGGACAACATCACGGACCGCAACGACACCCGAGCCCGATTCCTGCGCGACGGGCTGGGAATCGTCGAGGACCACTTCTGGCTTGGCGCCGGGCCTGGAGAATACGGCGGGGCGGCGGCCGCGATCACCGAGTCCGAGATCTACCTCGACCCGGAGATCGTGCGGTACGGCTACCGCACCGTCCACAACTTCTGGCTGCACCTGCTCGGCGAGAGCGGCGTGCTCGGCACGGCGGTATTCCTCACGCTGGTCGTCGGCCTGCTCATCCGCTTCGTCCGCGAGGCATGGCGATCCGACGGTCTGCGCTTCGTGATCCTCGCCGGGACCGCGACGATGCTGATGGTCGCCAGCCTGCACAGCGTCACCGAGATGGTCTTCGAGGGGAATATGCCGGTGCTCGTCGCCTGGCTCGTGCTCGGGCTGGCCTCGGTCATCGCGCCGGTGCGCCCGCTGTTCCTCGGTCGCTCCGAATCGGTTGAGCCGGCCCCGGCCAGCTAGGCGCCAATCGCGCGCGTCAGCGCATCGGCCACGAGCGCGACGTCGTCCTCGGGCATGCCGCCGTGCAACGGCAGGGCCAGGCTGCCGGTGAAGGCGCGGTGCGAAGCGGGCCGGTCGCCGGGACGCAGGTCCAGGGTCCGCGCGAAGAACGGCTGATCGTGGAGGGCATAGGTGCCGATCGTCGTCTCGATGCCCTCGGAGCGGAGCGCGGCGATGACGCCGTCGCGATCGATCCGCTCGTCGAGCAGCACGACGTACGACTGGAAGGTGTGGGTCCGCCCCTCCGGCGTGACCGGCAGGCGGAGGCCCTCCAACCCCGCCAGCGCCCGGTCGTACCAACCCGCGACCCGTCGCCGCGCCGCGAGGAAGGCGTCGAGCTTGCGCATCTGGGCCACGCCGACCGCGGCGAGGATGTCGCTGAGCCGATAGTTGAAGCCGGCCGCCTCGAACCGGAATCGGCCGCCCTCGCGCACCCCGCCGTGGCTGCGCAGGAGCCGGATCCGCTCCGCCAGGGCATCGGACGAGGTCGTGATCATGCCGCCCTCGCCGGTCGTGATCGACTTACGCGGGTGGAAGCTGAAGCAGCCGGCAGCGCCGATGCCGCCGACCTGCCGGCCGTCCAGCGTCGCGCCGAGCGCGCAGGCGGCGTCCTCCACGACCGCCAGCCCGTGGCGTTCGGCGATCTCCGAGACGCGAACCATGTCCGCGGGCAGGCCGAACGGGTGGACCGGCATCACCGCCTTCGCGCGCGGGGTGATGCGCCCCTCGAGGTCGTCGGGATCGATCGCGAAGTCGTCGAGGCCGATGTCGACGAGCACCGGCGTCGCGCCCTGCTGGACGACGACGTTGGCGGTGGCCGGGAAGGTGAAGTCGGGCACCAGCACCTCGTCGCCGGGACCGATGTCCAGCGCCACCAGCGACAGGTGCAGCGCCGTCGTGGCCGATGTCGTGGCGAAGGCGTGGGGCACGCCGACGAGCTCGGCGACCATCGACTCCAGCTCCGCGACCTTCGGTCCCTGGGTCAGCGTGCCGGAGGCGAGGACCTCGCGGATCTCGTCGATCTCGGCCTCATCGGTCTGTGGCCGGGTCAGCCAGATGCGCGGCTCAGCGTCCACCGGTCTGGCCCATGGAGAGGTACCAGGCCACCGTCTCGGCCAGGCCGTCGCGCAGCGAGGTCCGTGGCTGGTAGCCGATCAGCTCGCGGGCGAGGTCGATCGACGCCCAGTGGCGCCGGACGTCGCCGGGACGGGGCTCGACGTGGTTCACCGGCACGTCTGAGCCGAGGGCGTCGAGCAGGAGCCGGACGAGCTCGTTGACGCTGACCTCGCGGCCGCTGGCGATGTTGACGATGCGTCCACGCGTGGCCGGCTCCTCGTAGATGCGCACGATCGCGTCCGCGGTGTCGCGCACGAAGACGAAGTCGCGGGTCTGCTCGCCGTCGCCGTAGATCTCGATCGGCTCACCGGCGGTGGCACGGTTTACGACGATCGGGATGATCCCGGCATACGAGCCGGCGTTCTGGCGCGGCCCGAAATTGTTGAAGGGCCGGATGATCGCCGCGTCGAGCCCGAACGTGTGCTGGTAGGAGAGGACGATCTGGTCGCCGGCGAGCTTGCTGGCGGCGTACGGCGTCGACGGCACGGGCGGATGATCCTCGTCCATCGGTACGTACTCCGCCGAGCCGTAGGCCTCGGACGACGAGACGTGGATCAACGTCTCGAAGGCGCCGGTTCGAAGCAGCTCGCACGGCACGAGCGCGAGGCGGACGTTGTGCTCGACGCTCCACATCGGCCGCTCGAGCGAGGCGGGCAGCGGCACGACCGCGAGGTTGAAGACGACCTCGGTCTCATCGTCACGGATGACCCGAGCGAGTGCCTCGTCGTCGGTCGCGTCGAGGTTGTGGAAACGCAGCGAGTCGCCGAGTCGTGTCGCGGCGTCCGACAGGTTCTCCTCGCGGCCGAGGAAGAGGTTGTCCACGACGCTCACGCGTCGCGGAGCCTCGTCGACGAGTCGGTCGACGAGGTGGCTGCCGATGAATCCGGCCCCTCCGAGGACGAGCACGCTCCTGCCGGCCAGGCTGGGCCGATCGGCCATGCGGGTCTCCACTGCGTGTCGCGATGGTAGCGCCGGAGCGACTATCCTCCGCGCCATGACCCGCTCCGGACTCGACGAGGAGCTCGGCGAACTGCACGCCCGGCTGCGGACGGAGATGGCCGAGCGCTTCCAACGCGATCTGCCGCTCCAGGACCTGCTCACGGACCGATGGGAGCGCGCACGCGCGCTCGGGTTCGGCGAGGGCGCGAGCATCTACCAGTCGGCGTACGTGTACGGCGACGTCTCCGTCGGGACGGGCACCTGGATCGGGCCGAACGCCCTCCTCGACGGCAGCGGCGGGCTGCGCATCGGCTCCGGCTGCGACATCAGCGCGGGGGCGCAGATCTACACGCACGACACCGTCGAGCGCGTGCTCTCGGAGGGCCGCCGCGAGATCAGCCACGCGCCGACGTCGATCGGCGACCACTGCCATGTCGGTGCCGGCGCGGTGGTCGCCAAGGGCGTCACCGTCGGCGACCACGCGGTCATCGGCGCATGCGCCTTCGTGAATCGCGACGTGCCGCCGTACACGGTCGCCGCAGGGGTGCCGGCGCGGCCGATCGGTCGCGTGCGCGTCGACGCGGACGGCGGCGTCACCCTCGACTACGACTGACGGACGTTCGTGAGCCGCACGCCGCGAAGCGTCCTGGTCGGCATGGGCGAGACGGCGGGCTGGTGCACGCAGCTGGTCGCGGGGCTCCGCGCGGTCGGTCGTCCGCGCCGACCACCTCGACCTCGGTCGCGACCCGCTCGGGTACTCGGCCGATCGCCCGCTTCGTGCGCGAACCGTCCGCTGGCTCGGCGAGCGTCGCCGGAACGGTCCCGGGCCACGCGCCGCCTGGACCGCGCTGCACCGGCTCGGGATGGCCTGGCTCCTCGTCCACGCGCTGGCGCGCTACGACGCCTTCGTCTTCCGCGCCGGCGACTCGTTCTTCAACCTGCGCGACCTGGCGCTCCTGCGCCGGCTCGGCCGGCCGGTGCTCGTGGTCTTCTTCGGCTCCGACTCGCGGCCTCCGTACATGAACGGGGCGGAGGTCGGTCGGCATGACGACGGCGCGGCGATGGCGCGCGAGACCGCCGCCCGGCGCCGGATCGTCGAGCGCACCGAGCGCGAGGCCACCGCGATCGTCTGCCACGTGATGTCGGCGCAGCTCCACGCGCGGCGCTCGATCGCCTTCCTGGCGGTCGGCATCCCGCGGGCCGTGGCCGATGCCACGCCACCGCCGGCCGGGCCGATCCGCGCGCTCCACGCGCCGTCGCGATCGGCCGGCAAGGGGACCGAGCTCGTCCGCGCGGCGGTCGAGACGGCCCGCGCGGCCGGGGCGGAGGTCGAGCTCGAGGTGATCAGCGGGCGGCCGAACGCCGAGGTGATCGCGGCCATCGGCCGGTGCCACTTCGTCATCGACCAGCCCTGGAGCGACACGCCGATGGCCGCCTTCGCGGCCGAGGCGGCGGCGCGCGGCCGCCCGGCGATCGTCGGCGGCCTCGGCTGGGACGAGCTGCGCGCGGCCACGCCCCCCGAGCTGCTGCCGCCGTCATACCTCTGCCGCCCCGAGGAGCTCGGCGAGGCCGTGACGCGCCTCGCGACCGACCACGCCCACCGCACCGAGCTCGGGGAGCGGGCGCGGGCGTTCGTGGTCGAGCGCTGGTCGCCCGAGGCGGTGGCCGAGCGGGTTCTGCGCATCCTCCGCGGCGACGCTCCGAGCGAGTGGACCTTCGATCCGGCCGCAATGACCGCACCGTACGGCGCCGGCCTGCCGGCCGAAGCACTGCCGGCCGCGATTCGATCGGTGCTGGAGGCGACCGGCGTCGGCGGGCTGCGAGTCGGGGACAAGCCGGAGCTCGAGCGCCGGCTCGTGGCGCTGGCCACCGAGGCGGCACCGTGACCGAGGCGACGCCCGGGCGCGGCTTCGGCGGCCGCATCGCCAACGACGCCTTCGTCTACGGCCTCGGCGGCATTGCCAACCAGGCGGTGGCGATCCTGCTCGTCCCGATCTACGCCGGCGTGCTCGGCAGGGCCGGCGTCGGAATCACCGGGGTCCTGAACTCGATCATCTCGCTGGCGCTCATGCTCGTCGGGCTGGCCCTGCCCCAGGCGTTCTTCCGCTGGTACCTGCGCGAGGCCGCCGATCACGACGAGCGCGCTCACGTGCTGCGGACGACGCTCGCGATCCGCATCGCCGCCTCGCTGGGAGGCTTCGCCCTCGTCCTCCTGGCGGCAGTGCCGCTGACCGCGCTCTTCTACGGCGGCGAGAACCTGCTCGTCTTCGCGCTCGCCGCGCCGATCGTGATGTTCGACACGTTCAACGGCATCCCGCTCTCGTTCCTGCGCGCAGAGCGCCGCCCGCGCGACTACATCGTCATCAGCATGACCCGCGCGGTCACCGGGACGGTGCTGATCCTGGCCCTTGTGGTGGCCCTCGAGTTCGGCGTGGTCGGTGTCGCGCTGGGCTCGGCGATCGCGGCGGCGCTCAGCGCCGCCATCGGTGCATGGGTGCTCTGGCGCTCCGGCATGTGGCGACCGGTCGTCGACGAGGATCTCTCGCGAGCGATGCTGACGTTCGCATTGCCGCTCGTGCCGGCCGCGGTCGCCGGCTGGACGCTCAACCTGGCCGATCGGCCCCTGCTGCAGGTCTTCACCGGCGACGAGGATCTCGTCGGCGTCTACACGCTCGGCTACACCGCAGGGCTCGTGATCAACGCGCTCGTCATCCAGCCGTTCCTCCTGACCTGGAGCGCGACGTTCTGGGACATCTCGGGCTCCGACGACCCGCCGCGCACCTTCGCCCGCACGCTCACCTGGTTCCTGGCGATCGCCTCGGCGATGGCGCTGTTCCTGAGCGCGGCCGGCACTGATGTCATCCGGCTGCTCTTCGCGCCGGAGTTCGACGATGCCCGCTACATCGTGCCGTTCAGCGCATTCGCGTTCGTGCTGTACGGCGCGTACTCGATCCTCGCCACCGGGCTGAGCATCGTCGGGCGCAGCACGCTGGTGGCGACGACAATGCTCGTCGCGGCAGCCGCCGCGCTGGCCCTGAACTTCGTCCTCATCCCGCTGCTCGGCATGTACGGTGCGGCGATCAGCACGGTGATCGGGTACGGGCTGCTGGCGGTTCTCGCTGGATGGCAGAGCCAGAAGCACTATCCGGTGCCGTGGCAGCTCACACGCGCCGTCGTCATCCTGGGCCTCGCCGCGGGGCTGAGCGCGCTCGCGCTTCTCGGCCCGGACCACCTGCTGTGGCGGGTCGGCACGATCCTGCTCTACCCGCCGATCCTCATCGGCACCGGCATCGTGCGGCCGACGCAGTTCCGCCAGGTGATCCGGGTGCTGCGACGCCGATGACCGCCGGCCGGCCGATCCTCCTCCTCACGCGCATCTGGCCGACGCGCGAGCGGCCGAGCGTCGGCACCTTCGTCCGCGAGCGGGCGAACGGGGTCGCCCGGCTGCGGGTCGTGCGGCCGCGCTGGCCGCGGCTCCCGAGCCTGCTGATCTACCCGGTCCTGCTCCTCGACGCCCTCCGTGCCGGGCCGATCCGGGGCGTCGAGGCGCACATGCTGATCCCCACCGGCTTCGTCGGGTTGATCGTGGCCCGGATGCGCGGCGTCCCCCTCGTCGTCTACTCGCATGGCGGCGACGTGCGCGACTGGCGCGACCTTCCCGGGCCGATGCGCTGGCTCGCGCAGCGGGTGGCCCGCCGCGCAGACCGGCTGCTGACGAACTCGGACGACACGGCCGGCCACCTCCGCGAGCTCGGAGGCCGCCCGGAGGTCATCCCGCCCGGCGTGGACCTGTCGCGCTTCGCCCCCTCGCCACGGCCGGCGGATCGGCGCGTCCTCTACCTCGGCGGCCGGAACTCGCGCAAGGGCTACGAGGTCGCCCAGCGGCTTGCCGACACGCTCGTCGGCCCGTGGCTCCGCGACCTCGACCCGTCCGAGGTCCCGGCGCTGATCGCCGCGCATGACGTCGTGCTCGTTCCGTCGCTCGCCGAGCCGTTCGGCCTCGTCGCCGTCGAGGCGATCGCCAGCGGCCGGTGGGTCGTCGCGAGCGACGTCGGCGGGTTGCGCGACATCGTCCGCGACGGCGTCAACGGCACGCTGGTCGGCGACGGCGACTATGCCGGCGCCCTGGCTGGCGTGCCCGACTACGACCCGTTCGCGATCGCGCCGACGGTCGAGCACTACGGCCTCGACCGCTGGCAGGCGGCGATGGCCGGCACCTGGGACGAGGTCGCGCCGAGCGATGGCTGAGCACCACGTCGTCATGCTCGTGCGCAACGCCTACACCCACGACTCGCGGGTGGAGAAGGAGGCACGCACGCTGGTCGCGGCCGGACACCGGGTCAGCATCGTGGCCGATGCGGCGCGCGGCCTTCCCGCGCACGAGACCCGCGACGGGAGCGAGATCCACCGCGTCGCGCGGCGCGGGCCGCCGATCCCCGGGCTGCGCTTCGTCGTCCACGAGTGGCGCCTCGCGCGGCGGCTGACGGCGCTGCGCCCGACGATCCTGCACGCCCACGACACGAACGCGCTCGTGCCGGTCGCCCGGGCCGCGGCGAAGCTCGGCATTCCGTACGTCTACGACGCGCACGACCTCTGGCTCGGGCGTCCACGGCGGGAGCGCGGCCGGCTGTACTTCGCCCTCGGCCGGCTGTACCACTCGTTCGTCGAGCGGCGCCTCGTGCCGCGCGCGGCCGCCACGCTGACCGTCAGCCCGCCGATCGTCGGCCACCTGCGCCGTCACTACCGCCTGCCGATCGTCCACCTCGTGCCGAACTACCCCGAGGTCACTGGCCCGGTCGAGCGGCGCGAGCTGCGTGACCTGCCCGGCGGCGACGCGATCGACCCGGAGCGGCCCGTCGTCCTCTATCTCGGCGGGCTGATGGCCGGGCGCGGGCTGGAGGAGCTGGTGGACGCCATCGGCCTCGTGCCCGCGGTGCAGCTGGTGATGCTCGGCAGCGGCGTCGAGGAGGGGGCGCTGCGGGCGCGCGCCGACGCCGCGGGCGCATCGGTGCTGATCCTGCCGCCGGTCGCGCCCGGGCTGGTGGAGGCGTACGCGGCCTCGGCGGACGTCGGGGTCAGCCCGATCCTGCCGTCGTGCCTGAACTATCGCTACTCGCTGCCGAACAAGCTGTTCCAGTACATGGCCGCCGGCATCCCGGTGGTGGCCAGCGACTTCCGCCAGGTCCGAGCCGTGGTCGAGGGCTCCGGGGCCGGCGTGGTCGCCGACACGACCAACCCGATCGCGATCGCGAACGGCATCCGGCAGGTGCTCGCCGACCCGGCGGAGGCTGCCGCGATGGGGGCGCGCGGACGAGCCGCGGTCATCGACCGCTACAACTGGGAGGTTTCGGCGGCGGTGCTGCTCGAGGTGTACGCCGGCCTTGACGCGTGACGTTCCGGCCGAACCGCCGGTGGCGCGGCACGGCACAATGCGCGCACCACGCTGCCCGGAGACCTCATGCGGCCACGCTCTCGGCTTTCCCGCGTCCTCGTCCTCGTCGTCCTGGCGGGCCTGCTGACCACGCCCGTCAGCGCGCAACCCGCCGGGCCGCCTCAGGCCGCCCGTGACCCCAGTGCCGCCCTCACGAATGGCCAGCTCACGCTGACGTTCGTGACGAGCGGCCTCGACCAGCCGCTGGGCGTCGTCAACGCCGGCGACGGGACCGATCGCCTCTTCGTCGTCGAGCAGCGCGGCACGGTCCGCGTCGTCTCTGGCGGTCAGCTGCAGCCGGGCTTCTTCCTGGACATCCGTTTGATCGCCGGCGGCTTCAGCGCCGGCGGGGAGCGAGGGCTGCTCGGCCTGGCCTTCCACCCCGACTTCGAGACGAACGGCCTCGTGTTCGCCTATTACACCGACGGCGACCAGGGCCTCGACCTCGGCGGCGATGTCACGATCACCCAGCTCACCGCCAACGCCGCGGGCACGATGGTCCCGGTCGCCAGCGCCGACCCGATCCTCGAGATCGAGCACAGCCCGAGCGACATCCACAGCGGCGGGCAGCTGCAGTGGGGGCCCGACGGCCATCTCTACGTCTTCACCGGCGACGGTGGCGGGCTTGGCGATCCCGGCGAGACCTCGCAGGATCCGGAACTCCTGCTCGGCAAGGTGCTGCGCATTGCCCCGGACCTCGCCGGCGAATACACGATCCCGGCCGACAACCCGTTCATCGGCCCATCCGATGGCGTCGCGGACGAGATCTGGGCGCTCGGCCTGCGCAACCCGTGGCGTGCCTCCTTCGACCGCGAGACCGACGACCTCTGGATCGGCGACGTCGGCAACGCGGCGTTCGAGGAGATCAACCGCCAGGCGGGCGCGAGCGCGGGCGGCCAGAACTACGGCTGGGACTGCCGCGAGGGCGCGCACGACTTCACGGACACCTTCGTGGACAACCCGCCGGGCATCCCGTGCCCGGGCCCGTTCACCGATCCGCACCTCGAGTACGCCCACACGCCGCAGATCTGCGCCGTCGTCGCGGGGTACGTCTACCGCGGCACGGTGTTCCCGGACATGGCCGGGCAGCTCGTGCTGGGCGACTTCTGCAGCGGGGAGCTGTGGACGCTCGACGCCGCGTCGGTGACGCCCGCCCTCCAGGAGCATCGCGACACGTCGATCCGGTTCACGTCGTTCGGCGAGAGCGAGTCCGGCGAGCTGTACGTGACCGATCGCCGCGGTGGTCTCTACCGTGTCGTGGCACCGCCGTACTCCGACGTCGCCGACCACAGCCTGATCGACCACATCATGTGGCTCACCAACGAGGGCATCAGCGCCGGCTGCGGCGGCGGGATGTACTGCCCGAACGCATCGGTCTCCCGCGCCCAGATGGCCGCCTTCCTTGCCCGCGCGCTGGACTTGCCGGCGACCAACGAGGACCACTTCACCGATGACGACGGCCATCCGCTGGAGGTCAGCATCAACCGCGTGGCGCAGGCCGGCATCGCCACGGGATGCGCGACGGACCGCTACTGCCCGAACGCGCCGGTCACGCGCGCACAGATGGCGAGCTTCCTCGACCGCGCGTTCGACTTCCCCGACACCGGCATGGACTTCTTCACCGACGACACCGGCCTGACCCACGAGCCGGCCATCAACCGCCTCCGCGCGGCGAACGTCACCGGCGGCTGCACGCCGACGACGTACTGCCCGCAGGCGTCGACGACGCGCGCGCAGATGGCCGCGTTCCTGCATCGCGCGATGGGGGACTGAGCCGGAGGTCGGGTAGGCGACCATGCGAATTTCCCACGCCGTAGGGCGGTGCCACGACGCACAATGGACCGACCCAACGCGCTGAGGCCCTTCCATTGCGTCGATTCCGCCGTTCCCCCGTTGCGCTCCTCGTGGCGCTCGTCGTCATCGGCCAGGTGGCCGGTCCCGCCCTCGCCCAGCCGGCACCGCCCGCCCCCGAAGCCCCCGAGGCGACGACGGCCCTCAGCAACGGACAGCTGCGGATCACGCACGTCACCAGCGGGCTCTCCTCGCCGGTTGGCATAACCAACGCCGGCGACGGGTCGAACCGCCTCTTCATCGTCGAGCAGCGCGGGACCGTCCGCGTCGTCAACGGCAGCACGCTCCAGGGCGGCTTCTTCCTCGACATCCGGGGCGTGGCGGGCGGCTTCAGCAACGGCGGCGAGCGCGGGCTGCTGAGCATCGCGTTCCATCCCGACTTCGAGACGAACCGCAAGCTGTTCGCCTACTACACCGATGGCGGCGGCGACCTCATCATCGCCGAGCTCACCGCGAACGCGGCCGGCACCTCGGTGAGCGCGTCGACGGCCGACACGGTGATCGAGATCGAGCACAGCTCGCAGGGCAACCACAACGGCGGCCAGCTCCTCTTCGGGCCCGACGAGTACCTCTACATCTTCACCGGCGACGGCGGCGGCAGCAACGACCCCGACGAGAACGGGCAGGACATCAACGTGACGCTCGGCAAGGTGCTGCGCGTGGAGCCGAACCTGAGCGGCGGCTTCTCGACGCCGTCGGACAACCCGTTCGACGGCGCGACTGCCGGCAACGACGCGATCTGGGACTACGGGCTTCGCAACCCGTGGCGCGCCTCGTTCGACCGTGCCAACGGCAACCTCTGGATCGCCGACGTCGGCCAGGGGACCTGGGAGGAGATCAATCGCGAGCCCGGCTCCAGCGTGGGCGGCGTCAACTACGGCTGGGACTGCCGCGAGGGCACCGCGGTCTTCGAGACCGCCGGCTGCTCAGGCGAGACGTTCACGCCCCCGGTGGCCCAGTACGGCCATTCCGGCGGCAACTGCTCGGTCACCGGCGGCTTCGTGTATCGCGGCGGCGTATTCCTTGACATGGTCGGCCAGTACGTTCTCGGCGACTACTGCAGCGGGCGCCTCTGGAGCCTGCAGTCCGGTGCCGGCTCGCCGACCCTGCAGTTCCACCGTGACACCCCGGCGAACATCACCTCCTTCGGCGAGTCGGAGAAGGGCGAGATGTACATGACCGACCACGGTGGCTCGCTGTACCGCGTGGTCGCCCCGCCCTACACCGATGTGACCGATCACAGCCTCATCGACCACATCATGTGGATCACCTACGAGGACATCAGCACCGGCTGCGGCGGCGGCAAGTACTGCCCGAACGATTCGGTCACGCGCGCCGAGATGGCCGCGTTCCTGGACCGCGCCCTGAACCTCGACCCGACCGCGGAGGACTTCTTCGCCGATGACGACAACCACCCGCTCGAGATCAGTATCAACCGCGTCGCCGCGGCCGGGATCACCACGGGTTGCGGAACGAACCAGTACTGCCCGAACGCCGCGGTGACCCGCGGTGAGATGGCCAGCTTCCTCGATCGCGCCTTCGATCTGCCGCCGACGAGCAACGACTACTTCAGCGACGACGAGACCTCGACCCACGAGAACGCGATCAACCGTCTGCGCAAGGCGAACATCACCGGCGGATGCACGACGACGCGCTTCTGCCCGACGGCCTCGACGACGCGAGCCGAGATGGCGGCCTTCCTGCACCGGGCCGAGGGCGATTGATGCGGGCTCGGCTTCCCTGGGGCGGGGCGCGAGTCGCCGCGCTCGTGTCGGTGGTGGCGCTGGGCGCCCTCATCGGCGCTCCGCCCCGACTGGAGCCGACCCGTGCCGGCGGCGAGGTCCTGCCCGACTTGGCGATGGCACCGCTCGGACGCAAGAGTGGCGCCGACGACTTCCAGATCCAGTGGGTCAACGGGCGTCGCCTGCTGAGGTTCACGGGGATGTTCGTCAACGTCGGCGCCGGCCACTTCGAGGTGTGCGGCAGCCGGGACAGCATCGGGGACCCGATGACGGTGTTCCAGGTCATCTACCAGGACACGACGCGCGCGCCGCAAAACGGCAACTGCGCGCCCCTGGCGATGCGGTCGAGGACGATTCGGACCGATGCCGTGGGCATGTATGCCGGCGACGGCCATGCCCACTGGCACGTGCAGGAGATGGTCCGGTACGACCTGTGGGGCGGCCAGGGCACGTTCCGCGGCGCGAAGACCGGCTTCTGCTTCCTCGACAGCGACCCGTACAACAACGATCTCCCCGGCTACAGCGGCGGCTACTACCACTACTCGTGGTGCAGCACGAATCCGAACGCGACGAGCAACCGGATGGGGCTCAGCATCGGCATGGGCGACGAGTACGAGTGGTACCTCGCCTGGCAGTGGGTCGACATCACCGGCCTGCCCTCGGGAACCTATACGGTCCGCGCCAAGGCCGATCCGTACGGGTTCTTCGAGGAGGAGGACGAGGCGAACCAGTGCGCCTACGCGATCGTGAGCTTCACGACCGGATCGTCCTCGGTGTCGGTGCTCGAGCGCGGACAGCAGGGCTCGGACGACTGCGTCAACGACTGGTCGGGCTCGACGTTCGGCGAGCACATCGAGTGGATGCTGACGACGGGGATCAGCACCGGCTGCGCGCCGGACCTGTTCTGCACGCACAACGACGTCACCCGCGGTGAGATGGCCGCCTTCCTCGACCGCGCCCTCGACCTGGACGCGACGCCGGAAGACTTCTTCGACGACGACGACGGCTCGACGTTCGAGATCAGCATCAACCGATTGGCGGCGGCGGGCATCACCAGCGGCTGCGATGACCGGGAGTTCTGCCCGCAGCGCAACATCTCCCGCGGCGAGATGGCGGCCTTCCTGGCACGCGCCTTCGAGCTCAGCCCCGGAGGCGAGGACCACTACCCGGACGACGACGGCTCGATGTTCGAGGACAGCATCAACGCGATCACCGATGCGGGCATCGCCACCGGCTGCACCTCCACGCGCTACTGCCCGGACAAGCCGGTCAGCCGCGGCCAGATGGCCGCCTTCATCCACCGCGCCCTGGACTGAGGGCCTCGTGCCCGATTGATCGGGCCGAATCGCGCGATCTATCGGCGGACGTGCGTCAGCGCCACGTCCCGGGCTCGGCCTCGGTATGGCCGGCACCGGTGACGAGCGCCTCGTCGATGATCCGCCACGCGTCTTCGAGCCCGAGCCAGCCCTTCACATCGGTCTGGCGGTTCTCGAGGGTCTTGTAGGTCTTGAAGAAGTTCTCGATCTCGAGCAGCCGATGCGGTGAGAGGTCCTCGAGCGCGCTCGTCGCCTCCCAGCGCGGATCGTCGTGGGCCACCGCCAGGATCTTGTAGTCGTGGCCCTTCTCGTCGGCCATGTCGAGCACGCCGATCGGTCGCGCGCGCACGACGCAGCCGGGGAAGGTCGGCTCGGCGATCACCACGAGCACGTCGAGCGGGTCTCCGTCCTCGGCCAGGCTGCCCTCGATGAAGCCGTAGTCGCACGGATAGTGGACGCTCGAGTACAGCGTCCGGTCGAGGACGAACCGATGGCGGACGTGGTCATACTCGTACTTGTTGCGGCTGCCCGACGGGATCTCGACGACGACCTCGATCGGGGGGCGGGCGCTCTCGTCCATCTGCCGCTGAGTATGCACCGCGTGGCCCGTCATGGCGCTCGCTGCTATCCTCCCGCCACCGATGGAGGAATATGGAGCGCGGCCTGCCGGCCGCTGGCCGGCGCTGATCGCCGCGCTCGTCGTGCTGGGCCTGCTGATCGTGGCGATCGTCGTCGTCGCGATGAGCGAGCTCGGGGGCGTCGCCATGCCGCTCGACCCGACGCCCAGCGAGTCGCCGACCCCCATTCCGACCGAGGCGCCGCCGACGACGGCGGAGGGGAACGGCGTAGCCGTCTCGCCCTGGCTCGAGGGCCTCACCCGCCCACTGGGCCTGGCGTTCACCGGTGGCGCGGACGAGGTGATCTTCGTGGCGGGGCAGGACGGCGTGGTGAGCTACATCGAGAACGGCGAGCTGGCCGACGAGCCGGCGCTGGACCTGAGCGAGACGACGCTGTTCGGCGGCGAGCAGGGCATGCTCGGCATCGCGATCCATCCCGACTTTGCCGAGAACGGCCGGATGTACGTGACCTACGTGCACACCGACATGGCCACGATCCTGGCGGAGTACACGCTTCCGGACGGGATCCATGCCGATCCCGCATCGGCTCGCGAGCTCCTGCGGCTGCCGCAGGAGTCGAACTTCCACAAGGGCGGCGCGCTCGTCTTCGGCCCGGAGGACGGGCTGCTGTACATGAGCGTCGGCGACGACGCCTGGCCCCGCGGAACGACCCCCGACTACACGGATGGCTTCCGCGGCTCGATCATCCGGATCGACGTCGACTCCACGACCGGTGACCTGCCCTACGGCATCCCGGAGGGCAACGCCTTCGCCGAAGGCGAGGGGCCCGGCGAGATCTTCGACTACGGCCTGCGGAACCCGTGGCGCATGAGCATCGACGCCGAGACCGGTGACCTGTGGGTCGCCGACGTCGGCTCGGAGCGCTACGAGGAGGTCGACCGCCATCCCGGCGACGTGCCGCCCGCCCTCGACTTCGGCTGGGGCGCCTGGGAGGGCTTCGAGTGCCGTCGCCATCAGATCCGCGAGGAGCTCGACTGCAACGACTGGGCGGATGCGACCCCGCCGATCCTCGTCCTCGAGGGCGGCGAATTCGAGGCCCTCGACTGCGCGATCATCGGCGGCTATGTCTACCGCGGCGCGGAGGTCGCACCCCTCCAGGGCCTCTACGTCTTCGGCGACTTCTGCAGCGGCAAGCTGCGCACGGTGCCGATCGACGAGGAGCGGCCGACCCCGCGGACGGTCGTCGACACCGAGGTCCGGATGAGCACCTTCGGCGTGGATTCGGCCGGCGAGCTGTACGTCGCCGACGTCGACGACGGGGTCATCTACCGCATCACCGGCGACTGACAGCGCGCAACCGATCGGGCTTGACGGCCGTCTGAGGGGCGCCGGAAGCCCGGCTATACTGGCCCTTCCCGCCCGCCAGCCCCTGGAGTCCCGTGAGCCGATCTCGTTCCGCGCGCCGCGCCGACCCGCGCGCCTCAGCCGCCGCGTTCCTGTCCTTCCTCTTCCCCGGGGGCGGCCAGGCGTATAACGGCCAGTGGGCGCTCGCCTCGCTGCTCGCCGCTCCGGTCGTCCTCGTCATCGTGCTCGTCGCGCTGGCGATGGGCTCCGGCCCGACGGGCCGGCTGATCGGTGCGCTCGACGCGCGGGTGCTCGTCGCGCTGATCGTGCTCGACCTCGCCCTCCTGGGCTGGCGGCTCGTCGCCATCGTCCAGGCGCATGCCCGGCGCGCGCGGCTCGGGTGGAAGGCTTGGCCGACGTGGCTGACGATCGGCCTCGTCGTCGTGACGGCCGCGATGCACGCCGTGCCGGCGTATTACGCGGCCAAGGCGGTCGACACGATCGGGACGGTCGCGCTCGAGGGCGGTGGCGCGCTCCTCGACGAGCGGAGCGGCCGCGACGTGCACATCCCGCCGCCATCCTTCGAGCCGGAGCTCGGCCTCGGAGAGCGGATCACCGTCCTGTTGGTCGGCGTCGACTTCGCTCCCGGCCGTGAGAACGAGCTGACCGACACGATGCTCGTCGCCTCCCTCGACCCCGACACGGGCCGCGGCGCGATGGTCTCGGTCCCGCGGGACCTGTACGGCGTGCCGCTCGGCGACGGCCGCGTCTACAACGCGAAGCTGAACGGGCTGATGCAGGTCGCGAACAGCGACCGGGCCACCTTCCCGCTCGGCGGTCCCGCGACCCTGAAGGCGGCGATCAGCGAGCTGCTGGGCGTCCCGATCCACTACGTCGCCGCTATCGACATCGAGGGCATGCGGGACGTCGTCGACACGATCGGCGGTGTCGACATCGTCAACGAGCGCGCGATCGACGATCCGCGCTACCACGACACCTTCACCGGCCAGCGCGGCTTCTTCCTGGCCGCCGGCCCGCATCATCTCGACGGCACGACCGCGATGGCCTACGTCCGCTCGCGGCTGGGCGCCGGCGACAGCGACTTCACCCGCGCCGCGCGCCAGCAGCAGGTGCTGACCGCCATCGCCGAGAAGCTGAGCGCGGGCAGCCTGCTCGTGACGCTGCCGGGGCTGCTCGACGCGGTGAAGGGCAACGTTGCGACCGACATCCCCGCCGATCGCTTCGGTGACATCGCCGCGGAGATCGCCGATGCGAACCTGGCCTCCGTCCAGCGCGTCGTGCTGACCCCGGACGACGGCTACGTCACCGTCGCCCAGGACCCCACCGCCGGCTACATCCTGCAACCGAACTTCGAGGCGATCCGCGACCTCGCGCAGCGCCTCTTCGGCGTCTCGACCGCCCGCACGCCCTAATCGGAGCGGCCGATGGCCGCCAGCGTCGCGACGGCCGCCGGCCGGAGGCCGCCGCGCAGCCGCTCGACGCGCTCCACGTACGGCGCCGGGTCCGCCGCCAGCGCGTCGCGGGCGGCCGCGACCACCGCGTCGGGGTCGATCGGCTCTCCGACCCGTCCGACGACCGGCTGGCCGACCTGGGCAGCGAAGGCGTCGACCTTCGGGTCGTAGGAGACCGCCAGCGCCGGAACGTGCGCAGCGGCGGCGAGGATCAGGGCATGCAGCCGCATGCCGATCACCAGCGCAGCGCCACCGATCGCGGCCAGCTGCGCGTCGAGGCTCGAGCCGGGCGGCAGGACCGCGGCCATGGCCAGGCCATCGACGACGGCCTCGGAGGCGGCTCGGTCGGCCGGGTCCTGCATCGGGAGCGCAAGGATCGGGTGGTCCGCGGCCAGCCGGTGCACGGCCTCGTGCAGCCCGTCGACCTGCCCGTCGCGGACGGCGACGACGACCTGCCGCCGCTCGCCGTCGCGGGCGGGCGTGAGCGCCAGCGCCGGATCGGGCGCGAGGTCGATGTGACGCCGGACGCCGAGCGCGCGCGCCAGGTCCAGCGACGCCGCGTCGCGCAGCGAGACCGCCGCCGCGCCGCGCAGGGCGGACGCCGCCAGCCAGCGGTTCGGCAGCAGGCGGATCGGTCCGAGGCCCTGGGCGTGGACGGCGTACGGGCGCCCGCTGAAGCGGGCGAGGTGCATGACCCCGGCGTAGTACGCGACCGGCCGCGGGCTGGTGCGGTCCTGGAGCAGGCTGCCGCCGCCGCTGACCAGCCCATCGCTGGCGCGCAGCGCGCGGGCGGCGCCCGGCAGATCGGCCCGCGGGATGGCGGCGACGCCGTGCGTCCGCAGCGTGTGCTCCGGGTCGCCCGAGAGCACGGTGACCTCGAGGTCCGGATCGGCCTCGCGGAAGGTGGCGAGCATGCCGGCCAGCACCGCCTCGTCTCCGGCGTTGGCGTAGCCGTAGTAGCCGGAGACGACCAGCCTCATTGGCGCGGCATGATCCCGATCCAACGCGCTCCGCGCTCGCCGAGGCCGAACAGCCAGACCAGCAGCACCCCGATCCCGAAGCCGATGACGAGGCCGAGCACCGTGCGCACGGTCGAGGCCAGCAGCGGTGCGTGGAAGTGGGTGAAGGTGTCGATTGCCGATGCCGTACCGATCGCGGCCACCGCGAACAGCCACCACCCGTAGCGCGTCCGCGTGGTGAGCACGATCGCCAGCACCAGGGCGGGGAAGCCGATCAGGAACTCCTTCGTGCGCGGCCGGACGTAGAGCAGGTTCTCGAGCTCCTGGCGGAAGATCAGCTCGATGTCGAAGGCGGCGCCGGTGTTGTCCGATCGGAGGGTCAGGTAGGCGAGGGCGGCGCCGGCCACGGCCAGGGCGGCCATGTGCCAGACGCGGATCTCGAGGTTGAGGATCGTGACCGTGTCGGACCAGCGCGGCCGGTCGAGGACACGGTAGGCGGCGACGATCGCCACCAGCCCCGGCGGCGCCAGCAGCAGGGCCTTCACGCCGAGGAAGTCCTCCGCACCGGTCAGGAAGCTCGTGTCGTATGCCAAACCGGTCACCGCGAAGCCGCCGGCGATCGTCACCAGCCCGGCCTTGGCGTACTCGATCGTCGCACGGCCGAGCCGCCGCGCGGGGTTCGCGACCAGCACGGCCACCGACGCGAAGAGCACGGCCACGCCGAGCCGCAGGAGGTCGGCGAGGCCGCCGCTGCCGGTCGCCACGGCGCCGATCGCCAGCAGCCCCATGCCGGCCGCTCCGAGCGCCATGAACGCCGTTCCGAGCACGCCGCCGGCCGCTGCGCCGATGCCCACCGAGACGAGGATCCCGCCGACCGCCAGCAGCGGGGTCGGCACGAGCTCGTCGAACGGCTCGGCGACGCCCGGCGTCATCCCGGCGGGGGCGGCGGCGTTCGTGCCGGCCATGACGTCAACCAGCTCGGCCATGCGCTCCTCGGCGCTGAGCCCCGGCGTGACGCGGTAGAAGAGCACGCGGATGTTCCGCTCCTTCAGCCCGCGGACGGCCCGATCGATGCGGGCCTGCGGGTCGACCTCCGTGATGAAACTCAGGCCGTGGAGGCGGATGACGTTGCTCATGTGCTCGGCGTAGACCTGGATGCCGACCTGCTCGACGAGCTCGATGAGCAGGAGCGTGAAGCCGTTCTCGTCGAGCCACGTTGCGAGGGCGGCGTCCTCCGACGGCGTGGCCACGAACGGCGTGGCGGTACCGGCGAACATGACCCGATCGATGCCGAAGGTTGCGTTCACCCGCTCGAGCTCGCCGCGCAGGAACTCCGGGCTCGTCACCTCCGGGATGCGGGCGATGACCGCCAGCCCACGGCCCTCCAGCTCCTCGATCAGCTCGTCGTCGTAGCCGATCGACAGTTGCTCGAGCTCGTCGGTGCCGCTGACGAAATGGAACTCGTCGCCGGCGACCGTCACCGTCTGGATGTCCTGGCTCGGGAGCGCGGCGCGGATGCGGTCGAGGATCCAGGTGTCGCCGTTCGGGATCGACAGGAACGTGCCGTTCCCCAGCGGCACGGTCGCCGGGTCGTCGGTCAGCAGGAGCAGCGCCTGCATCTCGGACGGGGTGAGCATGATCAGGCGGCCGTCGTTGGCAAGCTCCTCGAGGGTCAGCATCTCGAGCGCCACCGAGCCGAGGCCGGCTTCGGTCAGCTCGCCGTAGACGACTTCGGGGTCGAGCCCGGACTGGACCAGCGCCGTGAGCTCCTCGTCGGGCATCGAGTGCTCGAAGGTGGTGTTGGACTGCTCGACGGCGGCGCGGGCCAGGAGGGCGGGCGTCATCGCCAGGAGCCCGAGCGCGACGGCGATCCACGGCCAGACCGACCCCCGCCGGAAGCGGTTCATCGGCCCACCTTCAACCGCCGTCGGGATGCGGCCTGCGCCAGCAGGAGCAGGTAGCGCGTATTCGTCGAGGCATATCGGCCGAAGAGCCGCTTCGGTTCCTGGACCAGGCGGAAGACCCACTCCATGCCGGTGCGCTGCATGACCCGCGGCGCGCGATGGAGGTCGCCGGCCAGCACGTCGAAGGCGCCGCCGACGCCGATCGAGAACGGCACGCCCGCCGGCCTGGCGTACCCGATCATGAATCGCTCCTTCGCCGGGCTCGGCAGGGCCACGAACAGCAGCGTCGCGCCGCTGCGGCGCACCTCGCCGGCGACGGCGCGCGACGCCTCGGCGGCGAAGTAGCCGTCGCGGTAGCCGTCGACGCGGACGCCGGCATCGCGCAGCTTGACCGCCAGGCGCACGACCGTCTCCGACCTGGCGCCGAGGAGGTAGACGCCCCAGCCGTGGTCGCGCGCCGCGTCGAGCATCCGCTCCATGAGGTCGATGCCCGTGACGCGCTCAGGCACCGGGATGCCGAACTGGCGCGCGCCCCACACCACCGACTGGCCGTCGGCGCTGCACAGGTCGGCGGCCTCGAGGTCGGCGCGGTAGGCGGGATCGTCATGCGCCGCAACCAGGTTGGCGGCATTGACACCGACATGCACGCCGGGCGTGCCGGCCTCGACGCGCTCCTCGATCGCTCGGACCGTGTCGTCCATGTCGAGCGGGTCGAGGGGCAGACCGAGGAAACGGACGCGACCGGGTTCAGCGCTCACGCCGCATCGGTGCTCGCGCGGCGGGCGGAGCGGACGGTCTCGACCATCACGCCGATATCCGCCGGGCGCGGGATGAGTGCGGTCAGGTGCCCGCCGGTAACCGCGCGGTAGGCAAGCAGCAGGATCACCGCGCTGCTCGTGTGGGCCAGCACGGCCGCGATGCCCGCGCCGGTGAGCCCCAGCTGGGGGATGAGGAGCAGTTGGAAGGCGAACGTCCCCGCCACAGCGACGAGCGCGGCGATCGAGACGAGCTCCGGGCGGCCCCGGCCCTTCAGGTCGGCGGCAAGGATGCGGCCGGTCGACAGCGGCAGGATCGCGATCAGCAGGATCGGCAGCACGACCGTCCCGCCGACGTACGCCGCCCCGAAAAAGACGCGCAGGACGAGCTCGCCGGCCAACGCGAGGACGATCGCCGCCGCGGCCACCAGCCAGAGGGTCATCCGCGTCACGCGCTCGGTGAGAGCCGTCGAGCGCCGGTCGGCGAGGGCCGCGACACGGGGAAACACGAGCGAGGCCGCTGCGGTCGCGACCTGGCCGACGACGTCGGAGACCCGTACGGCGACGTAGTAGATGCCGGCCGTGCGCAGGTCGAGGAGTGCGGGCACCAGCAGCAGGTCGAGCCTGACGCCGAGGAACTGGAAGACATTGCCGACCTGGCCCCTCAGCCCGAACCCGAGAGCCGTTCGGCTGAAGCTCGTGTCGAGTCGGGGAGCCAGCGAGAACCCGGAGCGCCGCGTCCAGCCCAGCCCCATCACAGCCGCGGCAGCATACCCCAGCGCCATGCCCACCACGAAGCCGGCATCCGTGCGCAATGGACCGATGAGCAGCAGGCCGACCGCGAGCAGCGAGCCCCAGCCTCGGACGAGCTCCAGGATGCTGAACCGTCCCGGCTGGTCGAGCCCGAGCTGGAGCGCGCCGGAGAACTCGAAGGCGATCATCGTCGCGCCCATCGCCGCCGCCGCGACGAGCAGCGGCCAATCGGTCTCGTGCAGCACGAGCCCAAAGACGAGCGGCGCCAGTATCAGCACGAGGATGACCGCCAGGGAGACCGCGCCGATGGCAATCGCCGTCAGCCGCTGGACGAGCGCCGCGCGCTCCGCCGGCCGCTGCTGGAGGAAGTAGATCGTCGAGATGTTGATGCCCGCGTTGGCGACGAGTGCGGCGATCATCCCGACCGTCTGGCCGACCGCGGCCGACCCGAGTTGCTCGGGAGTGAGCAGCCGCGCGCCGACCACGGTGATGAAGAAGAAGGCGGCCACCGTCGAGAGGCGCGCGGCGGCCAGGGCGATCACCTGCGCGCCGAACCGTCCGCCCTCGCCGCCGGCGGCCGTCACCGCGCTTCCACGAGATCGGCCACCAGGCGGTCGACGATCTGCCGCGCCGCGGAGCCGTCGCCATAGATCCCGCGGCCGGCGCTCGCCATCGCGTCGTGGCGCTCCGGGATCGTGAGCAGCTCGACGGCGAGGCTCCGGATCCGCTCTGGGTCGGTCCCGACCAGCGCCACGGCGCCGGCCTCGATGCCCTCGGGGCGCTCGGTGACCTGGCGGGTCACGAGGACCGGTACCCCGAGCGTCGGGCCCTCCTCCTGCACACCGCCGGAGTCGGTGACGGCCAGCCGCGCGCGGGTCAGCAGGCCGATGAACTCGGGATATTCGAGCGCGGTGACGACCCGAGCCCGCGGCTCGTCGCCGAGCGCGGCGTGCACCGGCCCGTGGGCGACCGGGTTGGGGTGCGTCGCGAAGACGAGGCGATGGTCCGGCAGCTCGTCGAGCACCGCTCGCAGGGCGCCGGCGATCCGCTCGATCCCGCCGTTCCACGACTCGCGGCGGTGCGCGGTGGCGAGGATCAGCGGGCCCTCGGCCGCGAAGGCGCCGAGCGGGGTGTCCGCGCCTGGCGCGCGCTCGGCGATGTGCCGCAGCGCGTCGACGACGGTGTTGCCGGTGACGAAAACGCCGTCGGTGATCCCCTCGCGGCGCAGGTTTGCGGCCGCGCCCTCGGTCGGGGCGAAGTGCCAGCGCGTCACGATGCTCGTCGCACGCCGGTTCATCTCCTCGGGGAACGGCAGCTCGAGGCTGCCGGAGCGCAGGCCAGCCTCGACGTGCGCCAGCGGCACGCGGTGGTGGAACGCGGCAAGCGCCCCGCCCAGCGTGCTCGAGGTGTCGCCCTGCACGACGAGCGCGGCGGGGCGCGCATCGGCCAGGATGGCGCCGACCCCGGCGACGACGCCGCTGAGGACGTAGTCGAGCGTCTGGCGCTCGCGCATGAGGGCGAGGTCGTGATCGGCGCGGATGTCGAACAGGTCGAGCACCGGACCGACGATGTCACGGTGCTGCCCGGTCGCGATCACCAGCACCGGCACCTCGCGGGCGCGGAGCTCGGCGATGACCGGCGCGAGCTTGATGGCCTCGGGTCGCGTGCCGAAGAGCACGCCGATCGGGCGCTGGGGTGACATCGGGCCGTACTCTACCCGGCCCGGGCGGCCTAGTGCCCGCCCTGGGTCAGCAGCGCGGGGACCGTGCGGAGCAGGATCTTCACGTCGAGCCAGATCGACCAGCCGTCGATGTAGATGAGGTCGTGCTCGACCCATCGGTCGAAATCGGGCTCGTGTCGGGCCTCGATCTGCCAGAGGCCGGTGATGCCCGGCTTCATCGACAGGCGACGGCGGTGCCAGATGTCGTACTCGGCCACCTCGCGCGGCAGGGGCGGCCGCGGGCCGACCAGGCTCATCGCCCCGGTCAGCACGTTCCAGAACTGCGGCAGCTCGTCGAGTGACGTGCGGCGCAGGAAGCGGCCGACGCCGGTGATGCGCGGATCGTCCTCCATCTTGAACGCGGCGCCGCTCCGCTCGTTGAACTCCATCAGCTCGTCGAGCTGCTCCTCCGCGTCGCGGACCATCGTGCGGAACTTCAGCATCGTGAACGGCCGCCCATGGAGCCCGACGCGCTCCTGGCGGAAGAGGATCGGCCTGCCATCGGTCGCGTAGATCGCGATCGCGGCACCGATGAGGAGTGGGCTGAACAGGATCAGGCCGACCGCCGAACCGATGATGTCCATGACCCGCTTGAGGAAGAGGCCGACCTCGCGCTGGCCGTCGTGGACGAGCGAGCGCACGAGGAAGCCGTCGAACTCCTCCTGCACCGCGCCGGGAAGGACCTCCTCGACCGGGTCAACCGGCACGCGCACCGTCTTGCCCTCGCCCGCCGCCACGCCGGTGATCGGCTCGAGGTAGTGGACCGCGGTCGGCGGCAGGCAGACGGCGACCTCGTCGACGACCTGTGAGTGGAAGATGTCCTCGATGTCGCTGATCGTGCCCAGGATCGGCCGCGTGACGACGCTCTCGGTCTCACCCGGAGCGGTGAGGTGGCCGATGATGCGGAGGCCTAGACCCGGGTGGCTCTCGACTCGATCGGCGAAGCTCTGCGCGAGGGTGCCCGTCCCGGCCACGAGCATGAAACGCGGATCCCGCCCCCGACTGCGATTGCGCTCGAAGATCCGTCGCAGGATCAGCCGCCCGGCCAGGGTGACCGCGGGCTGCGCGATGAACAGGAAGACGAGGAAGAGGCGGCTGACGTCGGTCCCCTTCACCACGAACAGCGTGGACAGGATGAAGGCCACGACCACGAGCGTCGCCCGAGCGATGTCGCGCACCTCGGTCCAGATCCGCCAGCGGACGTCGAGCCGGTACAACCCGGCCAGCCACAGCGCCGTGACCCAGATGACGGCCCAAAGGAGGGCCGCCTGGAGCAGGTCCAGCCCGAGTGCATCGAGGAGGGTTCCCATCCCGCCGTCGCGGAACCGGACGGTCGCGACGGCGACGAACACACCGACCGCGATCACGCCGTCGAGCAGCATGAGCCCAGCCCGGAGAGTCATGAGATGGCGCCGAATCATGCTCGCCGATGGTACCCCGCTGATCGTGCGGATGTTCCGCCACGGGGGGTTGACGGTCGCCAATAATGGGGTGACCGCATCGGGCGACTGCTGCCGCGTCCCCACCGGACGCCATCCGCCCGAACCGGAGGAAGGGAGCCGCCTCTGTAGCACGGTGATCCATGCGCCGCAGCCGCGGGTTCTTCCCGGGCATTCCCGGCTGCGCTCCAATCCGTCCGAGCCCTGGGATACAAGGAGCACACATGGTTTCCCGTTCCAGCTTGCCGCGCGTGCGGCGTTCCACGTTCCTCATTGTCGTGGCCGTGGCCGCGCTCGCCTTCCCGTTGGGCGTCCTGGCCAACCATCAATTCAACGACGTTCCGACAGGTGCCAGCTACCACGACGAGGTGGAGGATCTCGTCGGTGCGGGCATCACCGCCGGCTGCGGGGGAAGCGACTACTGTCCGACCAGTGCCGTGACCCGCGGCTCGATGGCGCAGTTCCTGGTCCGCGGGTTGAGCTCCATCGGTCACAGCAACGTGGAGCTTGCAGAAACGATCGTCCTCGCCGACAACATCACGGACGTCGCTTCGGTGACGATCGACGTTCCCAGCGTGTCGGGTACGCAGTTCGTGCACGTGGAGGGGTCCGTCTCCGTGTTCGGCACCTCAGCCGGATGTCCGTGCAACTTCGGGTACGCGGTCGCCGAGACCGTGGAGGCATTCGGGCCGAACCGCCAGTTCGACCAGATCACCATCAACGGTAACGCGCAGCGGACGTTCGCGACGTCGTGGGTCTTCGCCGCGTCACCCGGTTCCCACACGTACTACTTCAACATTTCGACGGACACGTCGACAGCCTTGAACGTCGACTTCGTGAGCCTCTCCGCGACGACCGTGCCGTTCGACGCCGGTGGACCCACCGTCCTCGGCGCGCCGGAACCGGCCACGCTCGACGGTGCGGATCCGAACCGGCCGTAGGGTCTCGGCGCATCGCCGATCGCGTTCCTGAGACTCGGGCCAACCATGGCCCAGATCCACCGTCGTCGAGCCCGTGGCCCAGCCCGGGCTCGACGTCCGTCCGCCTGACCGGCCGCTAGACTCGGGCCGACCATGGCCCGCATCCTCGTCGTCGAGCCCGTGGCCCAGCCCGGGCTCGACGCACTCTCTGCCGCCCACGACAGCGAGGTCCACCTCGGACTGCCACGCGCCGACCTGCTGACGGCCCTGACCGACAGCACCGGCTGGGACGCGCTGATCGTCCGCTCCCAGACCCGCGTGGATGCGGAGCTGCTGGCCGCCGCGGCCCCCCGGCTCAGCGTGGTGGGCGTGGCCAGCGTCGGGATCGACCGCATCGACGTCGAGGCGGCGACTCGCGCGGGCGTGATGATCGTCAACGCTCCGACCGGCAACACGATCGCCGCCGCCGAGCACACGATGGCCCTGATGCTCGCGCTCCTCCGCCGGGTGCCCGATGCGGACGCATCGGTCCGTGCCGGCGAGTGGGAACGCAGCCGCTACACCGGCAGCGAGCTGCGCGGCAAGACGCTGGGGATCATCGGCCTCGGCAAGATCGGGCGGACTGTCGCGCGACGCGCGATCGGCTTCGAGATGCGCGTCCTCGCCTCCGACCCGTACCTGACCGAGGACCAGGCCGCAGAGGCCGGCGCGAAGCTGGTCGGGCTGGCGGAGCTCCTGCATCGGTCCGACGTGATCACCGTCCATACGCCGCTGACCGCCCAGACGCGCCATCTGCTGGGCCGGGGTCAGCTGGAGGCCACGAAGCCGGGTGCCTTCGTGCTCAACGTGGCCCGCGGTGGCATCGTGGACGAGTCGGCACTGGCCGATGCGCTGGCCTCCGGCCAGCTCGGCGGCGCCGCGGTCGACGTCTTCTCGACCGAGCCGATGGCCGCCGACAACCCGCTGCGACGCGCCCCCAACCTCGTGCTGACGCCGCACCTCGGCGCGTCGACTTCCGAGGCGCAGGACCGGGTCGGCCTCGAGATGGCCGAGCAGGTGCTGATGGCGCTGGCCGGGGTCACGCCGCCGTACGCGGTCAATGCGCCGTCGGTGGCGCCCGAGACGCAGCCGCGCCTGCGGCCGTACGTCGAGCTCGGCCGCCGCCTGGCGATCCTGGCGCGCCAGCTGGCGCCCGGCGCGTTCGACGCGCTCTCGCTGACCTACGCCGGCGAGATCGCGGCGGGGGAGTGCGCGCCGATCCGCACCGCCGCCATCGCCGGCATTCTCGAGGCCGTCACCGACCAGCGCGTCAACGCGGTGAACGCCGACATCGTCGCCCACGAGCGCGGGCTCACGGTGCGCGAGACGCGAACCGCGTCGTCCGAGCCGTGGGCATCGCTCGTGGAGCTGTCGGTCGGCCCCGCCGATGGGGAGCCGCTGCTGACCCTGGCCGGCTCGACCGCCCACGGCCGCCCGCACCTCGCCGGGCTGGACGGCTTCGCGATCGACGCCGAGCTGGCGGGGATCATCCTCGTCACGCGCCACGAGGACCGCCCCGGCATCGTCGGCAAGGTCGGCACGATCCTCGCCGATGCCGGCATCAACATCTCGTCGCTCGAGCTGTCGCGCCTCTCGGAGCACGGCGAGGCGATGATGTTCGTATCGGTCGACGACCCGGTCCCGCCCGAGGTGCTCGAGCGCGTCGGCGCCGCCGACGGGATCGTCGACGCGCGGGTCGTGCTACTTCCAGGTTGAGCTGGGACCGAGGCGGCGCCGGCCAGGCGGCCGCGCTCGTGCGGCGATCCCAGCGGTCGGCCTCTGTGCCGCGTGGCATCCGGGCGCTCTCGTCGGAACGCGCAGACTCTCCGAAATCCCTTCGTCGCGGTGCACGTTGTCACGCAGACCCTCTGACAGTTCGAGGCTGCCTGCCGTCGGCTCCTGCGCGTTGTCACGCAGACCCTCTGAAAGTTCGCGGCCGCCTCCAACCTGCTGCTCCATTCACAAATGAAGCCACGGCGCCGATTACTTCACGCTTACTGCTCGCTTACCATCAGCCCATGCCGAAGCCGTTCGCCAGCTCCGCGGACCTGGCCGAGAAGGAGGCCACCGTCGAGCAGCTCGCCGAAGGGGTCTTCGCCTACACCGCGCAAGGCGACCCGAACGTCGGCTGCATCGTCGGGACCGATGCGATCCTCGCCATCGAGGCGCGCGCGACGCCGGTCATGGCCCAGCGATGGATCGACGTCATCCGCGCCGAGGTCAGCGAGCTTCCCTTCGGCGACCTGGTGCTGACCCACTACCACGCCGTCCGCACGCTCGGCGCGTCGGCCTTCGGTGCAAGGCGGATCGTCGCGCATGCGAACACGAAGGCGCTGATCCAGGAACGGGGAAGCGAGGACTGGGCCAGCGAGCAGGGCCGGATGCCGCGGCTCTTCCTGGGCGCAGACTCCATTCCCGGCCTCACGCGCCCGACGCACACCTTCGACGATCGGCTGGCCCTGGACCTCGGTAACCGCACGGTCGAACTCCGCTACCTCGGCCGCGGCCACACCTCGGGCGACCTCGTTGTTTGGCTCCCCGACGAGCGCATCTGCTTCGCAGGCGACCTCGTCGAGGCCCAGGCCGCGCCGTACATGGGCGATGCCCACGTCGCCGACTGGTCCACGATGACCCTCGACGAAGTCGCCGCCCTTCAGCCACGCCAGCTCGTCGGCGGTCGCGGCCCGGTCGTACGTGACGAAGAGGTCAGCACCGCCATCGCGGACACCAGGGCGTTCCTACGGACCACCCTCGAAGGCACGCGCGCGACGAAGGACGCCGGAGGCACCCTGAAGGAGGCCTTCGAGTCGGTCCACGCGCAGCTCGCGCCGCGCTATGCGGGCTTCCCGATCTTCGAGCACTGCATGCCGTTCAACGTCCAGCGCACGTGGGACGAGCTGGACGGCATCGACCACCCGAGGATCTGGACCGCGGAGCGCGACCGCGAGGTGTGGGCCGCGCTCCAGGACTAGCGCCGGCTATCAGTAGCCGTAGTCCGGCGTTGGCTCCGCGTCGTCGGTCCCCTCGGCGTCGGTCGCGCCCGCGTCGTCGGTGGGCTCCGCCCCCGCCTGGCCATCGGGCGAGGCGATGAACCAGACGCCGCCGACGCCCTCGCCGGTCGCGTCGCCGGGCTCCGCGTCGTCGGCGTAGAAGTACAGCGGCATGCCGTCGTAGGTCACCTGCGAGGTGCCGTCGTCGCGCTCGATGATGGCGAGCTCGCCGGTGACGCCGTCGCCACCTTCGATCTCGGCTCCGGCCTCGACGGTCAACGGCGGCCAGGCGGCCGCGCAGTCGCCAGTGCAGGTGCTCGTGCCGTCGGTGTCCTGCGTGAAGATGTAGAGCGTCATCCCGTCGGGGCCAACCAGCGACGGGCCGGCGTCCGTCTCGGCAACGGCGATGCCGAGCGTCTGCAGGCCGTCGCCGTCGTCGGCATCTCCGCTCGCTCCGCCGCCCTGGGGCGCGCAGCCGGCGAGCAGCACCACGGCCGCGGCGAGGGTCATGGTCCTGGTAGCGCGTTGCATGTCTGGCTCAGTCCTCGTATCAACGGAAGGATCGCCACTCTCTACGCCGGCGGTTACCGCCACGGCGGTGCCTATCATGCACGCCGATGTCGGACGTGACGGTCGTCGGAGCCGGCGCGGTCGGCCTGACGCTGGCCGGGCGGATGGCCCAGCACGGCGCCAGCGTCGACCTGTTCGAGGCCGCGCCGCGACACGAGCGCATCGGCTCGAAGGCGATCTGCATGCAGCGCGAGACGCTCGAGATCTGGGCTCGTCTCGGTGTCGGGCAGGCGGTGGCCGACCGCGGGATCCAGTGGCGCGTCGGGCGGACCTACTTCCGCGGCCGCCAGCTGTTCGGGACCCACCTGCCCGGCGACGGCGAGCATTTCCCGCCGTTCGTCAACATCAGCCAGTCCGAGGTCGAGGACCTGCTCGAGACCCGCGCGCTCGAGCTCGGCGTGCGCATTCATCGCGGGCACGCGCTCGCCGGGCTGACCCAGGACGCCGACGGTGTGGTCGCCACCTTCGACACCGATGCCGGCCCCCTCACGCATCGGTCCGGCTACCTCGCCGGCACCGATGGCGCCCATTCGACGGTTCGGCACGCCCTCGGCATCGGCTTCGATGGCTACACGTTCGACGACCGCTTCCTCATCGCCGATGTCCGCGCCGAGCTGCCCTTCACAAACGAGCGCCACTTCCACTTCGACCCGCCATGGAACCCCGGCCGCCAGGTCCTCATCCATCCCCAGCCCGACGGGGTGTGGCGGATCGACTGGCAGGTTCCGCCGGAGACCGATACGGACCTCGATCGGCGCGTCCGCGCCGTCATCGGTCCTGATGCGCCGTACGAGCTCGTCTGGATGACCGCGTACCGCTTCAGCCAGCGCCTGGCCGATGCGTTCCGCGCCGGTCGGTGCTTCCTCGCCGGTGACGCCGCGCACGTGATGTCGCCGTTTGGCGCGCGCGGCCTGAACTCGGGCGTCGCCGACGCCGAGAACCTCGCCTGGAAGCTCGCTTGGGTACTGCGTGGTGATGCCGCGCCGTCCCTGCTCGACTCCTACGAGGCCGAGCGCCGGCCTGTCGCTGCCGAGAACCTGCGCGTCACCGACGCGACGATGCGCTTCATGGCGCCCCACGGCGCTCTCCGCCGGGCGTGGCGCAACCTCGTCCTGCGGATGGCGCCGCGCAGCTCGTGGTTCCGGCGCCGCGTCAACTCCGGTCGGCTTGCGGAGCCGGCGACCTATGCCGTGGAGGGCCAGCCCTCCGGCGCGCTGCGCCTCGGGTCGGTGGCCCCCGACGTGCCGCTCCCCGGCGGCGGACGGCTGCGGGATCGCCTCGGGCGATCCTTCGTCGCCGTCGTGCCGGGCGGGATGGACACGACCGACCGAGTCGAGGTCGTCGCAATCGAGGCGTCGACGCCGTACGGCGCCGGTCGCGCCTGGCTCGTCCGCCCGGACGGCCACCTCGCCGCCAGCGTGTCAATGGGCGAGGCGACGCCCGCGGCGCTGGACGAGCTCGTCGCCGCGTCCGTCCGCTAGCGGCGCCAGCCCGCGGAGACTCGCTCCTCCCGGACCGCCGGCTGCCGCGGTGGAACGAGGCCGAAGGCGAAGGCCACCAGGCCCAGGCCGATGAGCAGCGGCGCCAGCCAGACGAGCGAGATCGGCGCCCCGAGCGCAGTGTCGGGCTGAGTCCCTTCGTGCGTTCCCGCTGCATGGGTGGCGGCGGCCGTCGTGCCGCCTGTGCCCGCATCGGTCTCGCCGGAGGTGGAGCCGACCGCCGCCGGTGCGGCGCTGGAAGCCGCCTCGACCACGATCGTCGCCTGCATCTCCGGGTGGTACGCGCACAGGTACGCGTACGTGCCGGGTTCGGTGAACGTGAACGAGAAGCCGACACCCTCGTCGAGGTTGCCCGAGTCGAAGACGCCGTCGCTCGAGGTCACCGTGTGCGGCCGGTCATCGGCATTCCTCCATGTCACGGTGTCGCCGACCGCGATCGTCAGCGTTGCCGGCGAGAACGTCGAGTCGGTGATCTGGACGTCGTGCTCCGCGGCCCTGCTGGGCAGGGGAGCGGCGAGCGTGGCAAGGGACGCGAATGCGCCGATGAGGACGAGCGACGCGAGGCTGCGACGAACGGCGGGCATGGGAACTCCTTCTGCGAAAGGTGGTTGTTCCCGTAACGAGTCGATCGGTGCGCCGAAGGTTTCAGGTGGTCGCGACCGCGCGCCCAGCAACGCGGTGGCGCGCCGCTACTCCCGCGGGCGTCTGGCGATCACCGCAAGCCCGGCACCGCCCAGCAGCAGGAGCCCGGTGGCGAGGACAGCGCTGGCCGGCCACTCGGCCGGCATCGCGACGTCGGGAAGCGCCCCTCCGCCTCCCGTGGAGGCAGTCGGAGCCGGCGCCGCGGCGACCACCACGATCTGCCCGGTCATGCTCGGGTGCGGCGTGCACAGGTACGTGTACGTGCCCGGCGTCGTGAACGTGAAGCTGAACGACGCGCCCTGCGCCAGGTCGCCGGAGTCGAAGGCGCCGGTCGTGCTCGTCGCGGTGTGCACCACCTGGTCCTCGTTCGTCCACGTCACCGTGTCGCCGGCCGTGATCGTCAGCGTCGGCGGCGAAAACGCGAAGTCGGCGATCGTCACCGCGTGCGTCGCCGCCCGCGCCAGCTCGATCGACCCGAGCACGAACAGGATCAACGCCGCCAGCAGCAGAGCCAGCGCGCCACGTCGGGCAGTCGATGCGGCCATCGGTCAGGTCACCTCGCTCGGGACGGGATGTGGATAACTCGGTCAGATCCTAGCCAACTCGTGGACAACGGGGCTTGCCTTCGCGCGCAGCCATCGGCCATGATTTTCGTGTCCCGAAGGGGCAGCTGGCTGATCCGAGATCACCTCAACGATCGCCGCGGTTCCTTCGGGACACTTCGTTGCCCGGCGATCTAAAAGGCCCACTGGCCGGAGCCGAAGCGCCAGGCGAAGTACCCCGTCGCGACCGCCGAGACCGCCGCGATCACCCAGCCGGCGACCCGCCACCGCTCGCCGATGATCGCGCCCCACACCATGATCCCGAACAGCGCCAGGCTGTAGCGCGGCGTGCTGAGCAGGAACCCGGTGCTCACGCTCAGGAGCCAGTTGCCGGCCATCCAGACCGCCCACGTCGGTCGCAGCCAGATCGCGGTCGCCACCGTCGCCCCCAGCCCGATCGCGGCGAACAGCAGCTCCATCCCGCCGTACATCAGCACGGAGTCCGGGTTCTCGCTGCGGAACCACCCCAGCGTGTTCGCGATTCCCACCCACGGCCACGTCAGCTCCTTGTCCCAGTGCCCGCGCTGGATGTCGGTGAACGCCAGCAGGTCGCCGTATACGACGTGGTTGATCGCCAGGTAGATGCCGAAGCCGATGCCGGCGCCGGCGATCGCCAGCCACTCGACCCGCAGCCGCCGGTCGTCGGCCGGCGCAGCGCGCCATTGCAGCCACGCCTCGACCAACAGCGCCGGGACCAGGATCAGCCCGTTCACGCGCGTCAGCGCGGCCAGGAGTGCGACGAGGCCGGCAAGCCACCATCGGTTCGTCCGCGCCAGCCACAGCGAGCCGAAGGCGAGCGCCAGGAAGAGGCTCTCGGTGTAGCCGATGTGCAGGAAGAACGCGGTTGGAAAGACCAGCAGCAGCCCGGCCGACCAGAGGCCGATGCGGTGCCCGAGGTCCGCCTTCACGAGCCGATACAGGACGGGCGCCACGAACAGCGACGCCACCGTCGCCACGACGAAGGCGGAGACGACCGGATCGCGGACGGCCGCGTTCACCGCCGCGATCAGCCACGGGAAGAGCGGGAAGAAGACGATGTACAGGTCGAGGTCGCCGGGATAGACCTGCTGGTAGCCCGGCGCGCTCAGGGTGCCCGGGTCGTCGGCCATGTAGCCGAAGACCGCGATGTCGGTGTAGTGCGGCGCGTCCCATCGGTCCCATGGCTCCAGCAGCCCCGGCTGTGCTCCCGTTGCCACCCACAGCGCCGCGTAGCCGATCGCCAGCACGCCCAGCTTCGCGAGGAGCGTCCAGGCCAGCAGCTTCGCATCGGTCTCGTCGAGGAAGCGCGAAAACATCGCGCGTACGATACGGGCGAGAGGGCTGGCACCGCTGTCGGCAATGCCCTGGCGGTGTCGTCGGTCCAGCGTGCCAACGTCCGCAGGTTGTCACGCGGAGGTCCTGACAAGGGCGGACGTCCGGGCGTTGGACCCTCGTTCGGTCGCCTGTTAGGATGGCCGCTCGGTCGGGGCGTGGCGCAGCCTGGTAGCGCGCGTCGTTCGGGACGACGAAGTCGGAGGTTCAAATCCTCTCGCCCCGACCATCCCCCCTCACCTGCCCCGTTCGCGCGTAGACTCGTCCGCATGGCCGAAGAGATGCGCCCGGAAGAACCGTTCGGGCTGCAGGGTGCCTACGAGAACATCTGGCACATCGCCCGGGCGGAGCGCTGGAGCGACGGCGGGCTCATCGGTCATCGAACGTACTGCGGGCGCAACTACCCCGCGACGGTCGAGCAGCACGATCTCGAGGGCCTGGACCAGGTCTGCTCGGATTGCACGGCACAGGTGGCCCGGAGCCACTGACCGTCTCCAGACGCAAAGAACGCCCCGGCAGCGAGCCGGGGCGATCGATGTGGGCGGTCCCTGGGGCCGGCGGGTAGGCCGACCGGCCGCGAGGACCGCCAGGAACGGGATCTAGGCGGCGACCGGCGCGCCGTGGAACAGCGCCAGGCTGCCAACGTAGTTGGTCACCAGGCGAACGCGGTCGGAGATGTTCTCCTTGACCCAGCTCGCGGCGATGAGGGAAGACTTCTCAGCCGCCTCACGGGTGTCCCAGATGCTGATCGAGACGACCTTGTGGTCACCGATGTCGACGACTCCGAAGTTCACGAAGCCGGGCTCACGCTCGAAGGTCGGAAGGATGCCCTTCTCGACCATGTTGGTGAGCTCGTCGAAGGTGCCGTTGGTCAGGTCGTAGGTCGTGATTCGTGTGTAACGCATATGTACTCCTCTGCCCCCTTTGCGGCCAAGTCGACACGAAGCGGATACGCGATGGCTCTCCGTCGACCGAGGGGCCAGAGGAATCTTTCGCAGCCTTGCAGCCGTTGGACGCAGTCTAGCACATATCGGCCTGTGATATATTCGTGCCGAATTCGTTACATAGATGTACAGGACGGTACAGCGTGCCAAGGATCGAGTTCCAAGCGGAAACCGAGGACGAGCTTCTCGACCTGGCGTGGCGCTGGGTGATGGGACCCCAGCGTCAGCCGAGCGCCGCCGGCAGCGGCCAGACGGCCGACCAGGTGGACCTCCGGCGACGCCAGCTTGGCGAGGTGCTCAATGCCATCCGCGGCATCGACAGCCGCCGTCTGCTGCGCGAGGTGGCGGAGCACTCGACGCGCAACGCGGCCCTGGTGCTGGACGCCGAACTGACCCAGCGGTACGGCAAGCGCACCGGCACGGCCTTCGCCGGCATCGTGGCCGGCCCGAACAAGGTGATGCGACGGGTGGCGCGCCGGGACCTCATCGTCTGGGATGCGGATGCGCGCGGCTATCGCATGGACCCCGCCGATGCGGAGGTCATCCTCGAGCGCTGGCCCGGTTCCTGAGGCCGTCGCCTCAGTGGGGGATCCGGTAGCCGGCGCCGGCCGCCTCGTCCAGGCGCAGCGGTGGGAACCCGTCGGCGAGGTCCGGGGCGACCAGCTGGTAGATGTCGTGCTCGTCGGGGATGCCGCGTAGTCGATGCGTGCCGAGGTTCCGAAGCTCGTAGGCGGACGTATCGGTCAGGGCGGCACGCACGGCGCGCGACAGCAGCACCTGGCCGCCATGGCCGCAGGCGCAGATGCGCGAGGCCGCGTTCACGCTGATCCCCTGATACCCGGTGGCCGTGCGAGTCGGACGGCCGGTGTGCAGGCCGATCCGGACGCGCACCGCCCGACCATCCGGCCAGGCATGGGCGGCCATCGCGCGCTGGATCTCAACCGCGGCATCGACGGCGGCGGGCGCGGAGCGGAAGACCCCGAAGAACTCGTCGGCGCGGGCATCGACCTCGAAGCCGCCGCCCGCGCGGACGGACGCGCGCTCGATCCGACGCACCGCGTTGAGCATCGGTCCGTATCGGTCCTCGAGCACGGACAGGTGCTGGCTGGAGTCCTCGATGTCCGCGAAAAGGAGGGTGAGCTGCCCGGCCGGCAGCTTCGGGCGGATCTGGCCGTCGATGAACCCAACGGGCAGGATGCCGTGGCGCTTCGCCGCCTTCAGCAGTCGCGTGCGGGCACGGTCTCGGGCGGCGTCGTCGTCGAACAGGACGCGGTTGAAGCGCGCGAGGGCATTGCGGACGTGGGCCTCGTCGTGGATCGGCAGGCGGCGCTTGCCGGCCGAATCGATGTAGGCGAAGGCGCTGTCGGGGAGCTTGGCCCGCTCGCTCTGGCGAAGGTCGGCCATACCCGCCAATGATCGCTCAGACGGCGGTGGCCCGCCTTCGCCCTTCCATCCCCAGTGACGAGCTTCGCGCGTCGGCCCGCAGACGCAGCAGCAGCTGCCGACCGGCCAGATACGAACCGATGCCGACCGCGAAGACGATGCCGTCGATGGGCACGATGCCGATGATGTCGAGCGCGCCGAAGATGATCGCCAGGCCGATGCCCAGCCCGGACTCCATCAGCTGGGTCGGAATCCGCCTTGCGCCGACCCGTCTGTCGGACGACCAGATGCCCCACCGCGAGGTCGTGCACCGGCCCGCGCAGCAGCCGGTGAAGAAGCACCCCAGCCGGCCGATGCCGACGCCCACGAAGAACGCTGGCGCCGCGGCGTCGAGGAACGGCAGCACCGGCAGTCCGAGGACGAGCATGGCCACGACCGCCGCAATCGGCGCCGCACCGATCGAACCGTCGATCGACCAGCCCTCGCCGAGCGACCTCCGCCACTGCCTCGGCCGCAGGACGATGTACCACAGCTTCGCCCCCACGATCCCACCGAGCACGCCGACCACCGCGACGATCAGCGCCGGACCGGCGGCGATGCCCTCGAACGAGAGGAACCAGAGCAGCGCGGCGATGCCGACGACGATCCCGACCGCGCACAGCGCCGTCCAGCTGCCGTGGATGACAGCCGGCATCGGCGTCAGGCGCACGAACGGGCTCCAGCGCGTGCGGACCGGGCCGAACGGCGCATCGGTCAGGCGCCATCGCAGCCACGACCACGTCGCACGGGGGAGCGTCTGGCCGCCCTTCGCCGCGGTCGCGCGCGTGGGCCCGAGCGCCGGCGCACGGATCAGCTCGGCGGTGACGGTCCACTCACCGGGGTTGAGGCCGTATGCCTTGGTCGTCACGGAGACCGGTCCGCTGCCGGGGACGACGCGCTCGACCTTCTCGTCGACGCTGAACGTGTCGCCCGGCCGCGGTTTGCCAGCGATGCCCTCACGCCGCCCGCGGAACCGGACGGTCGCCGCGTACGGCTGGCCTGTGTCGCCGGGGTCGAACCGATGGGTGACTGCCAGGCCCTCGTGCCGGGTGTCGGCGGCGAGCTCGCCCTGCGTGCGGCCAGCCTGGACCGCGTCGGTCGACGGTCGCGCTTTGGCGGCTCGCTGGCGCTGCGGTCGGAACCCGCGGCGGCGGCTCATCGGCTCGGAAGGATTCGGCGCATTCTCCGCCATCATTGCAGAACAAGGACGAGCGCTTGACAGGACACATGAATCTGGCTAGAAAGGCCAGATGAAGACCGCGAGCGTGACGGAAGCGAAGAATGGGCTGAGCGCGTTGCTGGACCGAGTCCGTGCCGGCGAGAGCGTGCTGATCCTGGACCGCGGCGTCCCGGTTGCGCGCCTGGCGCCGGTGGAGTCAGGCGACGATCCGGCCGGCTGGATGCGAGGCCTCGAGCGGGCTGGCATCGTTCGGAGTGGCCGCGGGTCGCCACCGAGCCCAGAGCAGCTTCAGCGTCGCGCGCCGCGGTTGCCGGCGGACCTGAGCGCGGCCGATGGGCTGATCGAAGAGCGTCGGTCCGGCCGGTGAGGTTCTGGGATTCGTCGGCGATCGTTCCTCTGCTGATGTCCGAGCAGGCCAGCCGTGGGGTGTCGTCTGCCTATCGGAACGATCCCGGCATGGTCGTCTGGTGGGGGACGCCGGTGGAGTGCGCCTCGGCAATCGCGCGGTCCGAGCGCGAAGCGCGGCTCTCCGCGAGCGAGGTCGAGGGAGCGTTCGACAACCTCGATGACCTCGCACGAGCATGGCAGGAGATCCTGCCGATCGAGGCGATCCGACGGGAGGCCGTCCGCATCCTGCGGGTCCAGCCCCTTCGGGCGGCCGATGCACTGCAGCTTGCCGCGGCGCGCGCGATCGGGCTCTCCGCCTCGGTCGAGTTCGTCACCCTGGACGTGCAGCTCGCCGACGCGGCCCGTCGGGAGGGCTTCAAGGTCATCGTGCCGACGTCCTGATGACCGCCGAGCACCTCACCCTGCGCGACGTTCCCGGCCTCCGAGTCGGTCACTGGACCGATCCGGTCGGGATGACCGGCTGCACGGTCGTGCTCGCGGCCGATGACGGCGCGGTCGCCGGCGTCGACGTCCGCGGCTCGGCGCCGGGCACGCGCGAGACCGATCTCCTCCGCCCGACCGCCCTCGTCGAGCGAATCAACGCGATCTGCCTCGCCGGTGGCTCGGCCTTCGGGCTTGGCGCCGCCGATGGCGTCATGCGCCGCCTGGCGGAACGGGGGATCGGCCACGCGACCGGCGTCCGACCCGTGCCGATCGTGCCGGCCGCGATCCTCTTCGACCTCGGTGTCGGCGACCCGCTCGCCTTTCCCTCCGCCGATGCCGGCCACGCCGCGACCCTCGCCGCGGAGGCCAACGAGGGCCAGCTCGAGGGCCGGATCGGTGCGGGCATGGGGGCGACAGTCGCCAAGATGGCGGGGCCGCAGGGCGCTCGCCCGGGTGGCATCGGCAGTGCGGCGCGCCGGCTTCCGGACGGGTCGACGGTCGGAGCGCTGGTGGTGAACAACGCGCTCGGCAACGTCCACGGCCGCGACGGTACGCCGCTGGCGGTCGCCGCCGGCGCCGCGGAACCGCCGGTCGGCAACACGACGCTGGTCGTCATCGGCACCAATGCCTCGCTCGACCGGGCCCAGTGCCGCAAGCTCGCCGAGCTCGGGCACGACGCGCTGGCCATCGGCATTCGCCCGACCCACACGCTGTTCGACGGCGACGTCGTCTTCATGATGAGCACGGGCGACGGGTCACGCCTGGCGCTCGAGACCTTCATGGCGCTCGGGTTGGCGGCCGTCGACGTGGTGGGCGAGGCGATCGAACGGAGTGTCGCCGGCTAGCGGTCGAGATCGGCCTCGAAGGCGCGCAGCTCGTCGGCGTGGATCTTGTAGACGTGCTCGTCGGCGGGGTAGGCGCCGGAGCGAACCTCGGCGGCGAAGGCCTCGAGGCCGCGGCGGGTCTCGCCGGCGATGTCGGCATATCGCTTCACGAATCGGGGCGCGACGCCCTCGTTGATGCCGAGCAGGTCATGCCAGACCAGCACCTGGCCGTCGCATCCCGGCCCCGCGCCGATCCCGATCGTCGGGATCGCCAGCGCCTGGCTCACGTGCGCGCCGATCCGCGCCGGCACCGACTCGAGCACGAGCGAGAAGACGCCGGCGGCCTCGAGCTCGCGCGCGTCGGTGAGCAGCCGACGGGCCGCATCGGCCGTCTGGCCCTGGGCCTTCATCCCGCCGAGCTGGGTCGCGGACTGCGGCGTCAGGCCGAGGTGGCCCATGACCGGGATCCCGGCGCCGACGATCGCGCGGACGCGCGAGACCATCGGTCCGGCCCCTTCGAGCTTCACCGCATCGGCCCCGGCCTTGACGAAGCGCACGGCATTGGAGACCGCCTCGGCGTCCGAGGCCTGGAAGGACCCGAACGGCATGTCGCCGATGACCAGCGCGCGCGGTCGCGCGCGTGCCACGGCCGCGGTCAGCATCACGGCCTCCTCCATCGTGACCGGTACGGTCGAGTCGTAGCCGAGGACGTTGTTGCCCGCAGAGTCGCCGACGAGGATCAGGTCGACCCCGGCCTCGGAGGCGAGCCGCGCCGAAGGATGGTCGTACGCGGTGACCATCACGATCTTCGTCCCCGCCGGCTTCATGGCGAGGATCTCCGGCAGGGTCAGTGGCTCTCGGGCGCGCAGCTCGGTCATCGGCGAAGCGTCCACCGGCACGAGCGGGTTGTCAACGTGGCCGAGTCGCGGGTGCGGAGGCCAGGTCAGGAACGGGCGGCGTCAGCCCAGGACGACGTTGTCGATGAGCCGCGTCCCGCCGACGCGCACCGCCGCCGCGAGGGTCGGCGCCCCGAAGTCGGCCACCGCCACGTAATCGACCGACAGCCCTCGCTCCGCGTCGAGGATCGACCGTGCCGCCGCCACGGGGTCCTCTGCGGAAGCCCCCGCCTCCAACGCACGGGGCAGCGCCAGCGCAACCGCCCGCTCGGCCGGCGACAGGAACACGTTCCGCGACGAGAGCGCCAGTCCGTCCGGGTCGCGGACCGTCGGCAGCACCTGAATCCCCACCGGCAGGTTGAGATCCGCCACCATGCGCCGCACGACCGCCACCTGCTGCGCGTCCTTCTGCCCGAACCAGGCCGCGTCCGGCGCGACGATCCCGAACAGCTTCGCGCACACCGTCGCCACGCCCCGGAAGTGCCCCGGCCGCACCGCTCCCTCGAGCGCGTCAGCCAGCGAACCGGGCTCGACCCAGGTGTCGAAGCCCTCCGGATAGAGCTCATCACCGGCCGGCGCGAACAGCACGTCGACGCCCTCACCCTCGGCCATCGAAGCGTCCGCCACCTCGTCGCGCGGGTAGCGCGCCAGATCCTCCGCCGCGTTGAACTGAGACGGGTTGACGAAGAGGCTGACGACCACCGTGTCGGACGCTTCCCGCGCCGCGCGCATCAAGGCGATGTGGCCGGCATGGAAGGCGCCCATCGTCGGCACCAGACCGATGCGCTCGCCGCGCCCTCGCGGGTCGCGAAGCGCCTCGCGCACCTCGGCGACGGTGCGCACGATCTTCACGGTCGCGTCGCCTCCGCCAGCGCCCGGTAGAGCGGCACGAGGTCCGGATCCCGCTCCTCGAGCGCCGCCAGGTGCGCCTCGACCGTCGTCCAGTCGCCGCGGGCGATCGGCCCGGTCAGGTCGAAGCCGTTCTCGATCGTCCGGGTCATCAACGGCACGATCGCCTCCGGCGGCGCCCCGACCTGCTCGAGCAGACTCGTCGCCACCCGCCACAGCGTGACGAGGTAGTTGCCGCCGATGACCGCCGCGGCGTGGTAAAGGGTGCGGTCCGCATCGGCCACCTCGAACGGGCGAAGGCCGAGCGTCTCGGCCAGCCAGCGAGCCCATGCGAGGGCGTCATCGGACTCGGCGCTGATCGCGGCCCACGCGCCGTCGAGCTGCTCAGGCCCGCGCTCGCGGGTCAGCGTCTGCAATGGGTGCACGCTGAAGCGCCGCTCGTGCGGGTCCAGTGCCGAGAGGTGGGTCGCGCCGCTGACGTGGGCCACCCATGGGTCGATGCCGACGCCGGCCGCCACCTCGGGAATCACGTGATCCGGCACGCACAGCAGAACGAGCTCGGCGCCCGCCTCCACCTCGCGCCCGTCGGTGACCGTCAGCCCGCGCTCCAGCAGCCGGCCGCGGATCGCGCCGCCGGCACGCCCGGTGCCGATGACGTGCACACGCTCGAACATGCGCCGCAGTCTACGGCTCGCGACGCTCCCACTCGGCCTGACGTGGGCGGCCCATCGCCTCCCAGGCCTCGGCTTCCCGTCCGAGCCGCAGCCCGTGGACGACCTGGCGCGCCGCGAGACCCACGATCGAGGTGAAGGTCGGGTACGCGAACTCGATCTCGGCGAGGCGTTCGATCGGCATCTCGGCGGCCATCGCGGCCGCGGCGATCTGGACGACCTCGACCGCCTGCTCGCCGACGACGTGCGCGCCGACGATGCGCCGGCTGGACCGATCCACGACGAGCTTGCAGAAGCCCTCGGTGCGCCGATCGATCACCGCACGGTCGAGGTCGGCGTACGCCACACGGCCGATCACCGCGTCGTCGGGCGCATCGGCCTCGGTCACGCCGACGCTGCCGTACTCCGGATCCGTGAATCCGCCATGGGCGACGATCGCGTGGTGCAGCGCGCGGCCGGACGTGCCGAGGGCGTTCTCGGCGGCGATCCGGCCCTCGTAGGTCGCGCTCTGGACCAGCATCATCCGCCCGGTCACGTCGCCGGCGGCCCAGACGTGCGGCGCCGAGGTGCGGAGCGTGTCGTCGACGGTCACGTAGCCGCGCGCGGTCTCGACGCCCGCCGCCTCCAGCCCCAGCCCGTCGAGGTTGCCAGGCCAGCCGACCGCCATGACGACCGCGTCGGCCTCGGTCTCGCGGGTCTCTCCGGCGGCCCCGTACCGAACCATCAGGCCGCGATCGGTCCGGCGGATCCCGTCCACGCCACCGATTCCGGTCGTCAACGAGATCCCGTTCGCCGCGAACGCCTCGGCCAGCGTGGCCGAGATGTCGGCATCCTCGCCGGGCACGATCCGCGGCGCCATCTCGAGCACGGTCACACCCGAGCCGAAGGCGGCGAAGATCGACGCCAGCTGCAGCCCGGTCGCCGCCCCGCCGACGATGCACAGCCGGGCTGGCACCTCGCGAAGGCCCCAGACGTCGCTGTGGGTCAGTGCCAGCTCGCTGCCGGGGAATCGGAGCCGGCGCGCGTGCCCTCCGCAGGCGATGATCACCCGCTCCGCGCGGACCGCCGCCCCGCCGGCCTGCAGCCGGTGCGGATCGGTGAACCGCGCCGGGCCTTCGCCGTGGATGACGTGCACGCCGGCACGCTCGAGGTGGCCGACGAGCTGCTTCTTCTCGTGCAGCTCGTACACGGTGCGCTGGGTGGCGGACATCAGCTCCGCCAGGTCGAGCGCCGGCGGCGGGGCGCTCAGCCCGTAGTCGGCGAGCTGCTCGGCGTCGCGCACGAGCCGGGCGGCCTTGGCCAGCACCCGGGTCGGGGCGCAGCCGTCATCGGTGCAGGTGCCGCCGGGCTGGTTGCTCGCAAGGAGTGCCACCCGTGCGCCAAGCTCGGCGCCGCGCAGGGCCGCGGTCACCCCCGCCGGTCCGCCACCGATGACGACCAGCTCGAAGCTCCTCGACGTCGTTTCGGCCATACGAGCATGGTACGCATGCCGACCGTACGGCTCGCTGACGGCCCATGTCAGTCGTCGAAGGTGACCTCGATGAGCGGCGCCGATTCGACCATCCGCTCGAGCTCGTAGCCCCAGCTCGCGGCGATCGGCGCCAGCGCTCTCGAGCGCTCCTCGCGCTCGAGGATGACGCGTCCATGGGCGGGCAGGTCGGCGGTGGCAATTGGTCCTTTCAGGTGAAAGGTCATCTCCGGGTTCGCGCGCAGGTTCGCGATCCAGCCGCGTGGCCAGCCCGGACGGCCGCTGATGAAGATGCGCCCGTCGATGTTGTGGAAGACGAGCTCGATTCGCCTCGGCCGTCCGCTCCTGCGCCCCGTGGTGGTGATGTCGATCCGGTGGCCGCGCTCCAGCGCGCGGCGCACCGTATCGTCGACGGCAGTCGTCACGGGGTGACCGTCACCGTCCGCTCCTCCGTGCCGCGCACGAGCGTCAGGTCGAGCGGATCGGTCCCGGCCAGAGCGTCGAACAGTTCGTCCGCTCCGGTGATCTCCTTGCCGCCGATGGCGACCAGCAGGTCGCCCTCGGCGATGCCGGCCTTCGCGGCGGGGGAGTCGTCCTCCACCTCGCGCACGAGCAACCCTTCGCGCTCCGGCAGGCCGACCGCGCGGCGCAGCTGCTTCGCGACGTGCGACGGCGCCAGACCGACGCCGAGCCGGCGGCGCTTCGGCGACTCGCCGCGGCCGAGGGCATTGACCCGATCGCGCAAGGTGGCATCTGTGGCGATCGCGAGGTAGAAGCCGTTGCCGAGCCGGTTCGTGTTGATCCCGAGGAGGTTGCCCTCGAGGTCGACGACCGGACCGCCCGACGATCCCGGCATCAGAGGCGCGGTGTGCTCGACCGCTCCGGCCACGCGACGTCCGCGGGGTCCTCGGAACGATCGGCCCGTGCCGCTCACGAAGCCGAAGGTGACGCGTGGGCCGTGCCCGTTCGGGTTGCCGAGCGCAACGACCGGCGTGCCGACGCCGGGCGCATCGGTGCCGAGTGCCAGCGCGGTGGCGCCGCCGGTATCGGCCTCCAGGACGGCCAGGTCGCCGTCACCGTCGACGCCGGCGACGGTCGCATCGGCGGTTCGTCCATCGGCGAAGGTGATCTTCACCTCGTCGCCATGAAGGTTGTGGGCATTGGTCAGGATCCGGTTCTCGGCGATCACCACGCCCGAGCCGCCGCGCCATCGGTTGCCGATTCCGACCACCGACGGTCCGACGCGCTCCGCGATCTCGCCGATCTCCCGACCCACATCAGCCAGGGTTGCCATGGGTTGCTTGCTCTCCGCTGGTAAGGTGTGACTTGCAATGCGCAAGTTACTCCTTCGACAGCACCTGTCAAGACCGATGCCCTACGATCGCTCCGTGGCAGCCACCTCACCCCTCGCGGCAGCCCTCGAGCGCGTCGGTGACCGATGGAGCCTGCTCCTCATCGAGGCGCTGCTGGAGGGTCCGCGGCGCTTCGGCGAGCTCTCCGAGGCCGTGTCGGGGATCGCGCCGAACATTCTCTCCGATCGCCTGCGCCGCCTCGAGGGGGAGCGCATCGTCCGCGCCACGCCCTACTCGGAGCGCCCGCCCCGCTTCACCTACGCCCTGACCGATGAGGGCCACGAGCTGGCCGGCGTTCTGCGCCTGCTGGCCGACTGGGGCTCGCGCGGCTCCGCCAACGCCGAGCCGATGCGTCACGGCCTGTGCGGCACGCCGGTCGAGGCCCGCCTTTGGTGCCCGACCTGCGCCCGCTCCCTCGACGAGCCCGAGACCGACGCCCTTCGCTTCGTCTAGCCGGCCATCCCCCGGGTGACTGAAGCGGCCACATCCTGGCCGACTCATGCGTTCGGCAACGACGCTTGCTCAGTCCGCGGTCGGCAGCCAAACTCCGGGCATGGACCTCACGCTGCTCACGGTGGCGGCCCTGATGATTTACGCGTGGCGTGCCATGCGCCGCACTCGTGGAGCGTGGTCCGGCCCGATCGAGGACGTCGGCGAGGCTCCGCCGGACGCCGAGCCGATCGGGCGGCCCCGGCTGAATGACGACGGAACGGGGACCTTCCGCCTCGACCTGTCCAGCGCCGGCACGGCTCCGGTCCCACCCCGGCGCCCCAGCAGCCGCGCGCCCTAGCGCTCGAGGCGCCAGGCGCGGACCGGCTCGCGCTTGCCCTTGAGCCGCACCGGCTCGAGCGGCACACCGCCCACGAGGCCGCCGAGCCGCTCCCAGGTCGCCTCACTGACGACGATCTCGCCCGGACCGGCGACGCCGAGCAGCCGGGAGCCGAGGTTCGTGGTGTCGCCGATCGCGGTGAAGCTGCGCCGGCCCACGGCGCCGACGCTGCCGACGAAGGCCGGCCCGGTGTTGATGCCGATGTGGAAGTGCGGCATTGCCTCGGGTCGTTGGGCGCCGAGCTCCTCGATCGCGTCGAGGAGCCCGATCGCCACGCGTGCCGCCCGCTGCGGATGATCGGCCTGGTCACCGACCGCGTTGAAGATGACGAGCAATCCGTCGCCGGTGAAGTTCTCGATGAGCCCGTCCTCGGCGGCGACGATCGGCACGGCGGCCGTCCAGACCGCGTTGAGCAGCTCGACCACCTCGGTCGGTTCGTGACGCTCGCTGTACGAGGTGAATCCGGAGAGATCCGCGAAGAGGACGGTCACATCGCGCTCCTCGCCGCTGCCGAGGCGCGCCTGACCCGGATCGGTCCGCGCGCGGTCGGCGAACTGTTGCGGGACGTACGGCCGGAAGAGCTCGTCGACGCGGCGCAGCTCCGCGCCGGCTTGCTCGAGGAGGGCGAGCTCTTCGGTGGTCGCGCCGTCCAGGCGCAGGCGGTCGAGGACGGGGTCGATCGATCGGCCCTCCGCCTGCGCCGAGGCGAGGTCCGCGAGGGCCTCGGCGTGCCATCGATGCAGCCGCTCGAGCGTGCCGGACAGGTAGAGGCCGCCGAACGCGCCGGTGAGCGAGCCCTCTCGCCGATACTCGACCCGCGCCCCGAACGCGACCGCACCGAAGGCGAGCGCCATGAGGAGATGCCACTCCCACCACGAGAGGTGCCAGTCACGGCTGAAGACGACCGCCACCATCGCCTCGGCGAGGAGGACGAGCGCGACGACGATGGCGAACAGGAGCGGCCGGCCGCGCCGCGCGAGAAGGCGGAGAAAGTGCCACGCCGCGAACGCGTACAGGGCGACCGCCACGATCGCGCCAAGCCGGAGCGGCGGCGCGACCTCGTCCGGTGCGGCCTCCGCCATGAACCCCGGAACGCCGATGATCGACGCGGCGCCCCACGCAACGACGACCGCCACGAGGACACCGCGCAGCAGTCCGGCGTGACGGATGACGAGCTCGCCGCGAGGCCCGCCGAGCGGCAGCGCCGCGATCGCCGCCAGCACCGCGGCGATCGTCAAGCCCACAGGCGTGGCGATGACGAAGCCGAGGTTCGGACCTGGCAGCAGCACGCCAGGCGTGGCGAGGGCATGCAGTCCGAGGAACCCCGCGCTCGCGGCGAAGGCGAGCGAGATCAGGACGAGCCGCGCGTCGCGCCGACGCATGGCGGCCTCGTTGGTGAGGAAGGCGAGCGCAACGTTGACCAGCGCAACGATCAGCACCAGCCAGAAGTGGCTCGGCTGGTGACGCCACTCCAGGTCGAGCTGCGGGCGGGCGATCAGCACCGCCAGCCCGACGATCGGCAGGGCGAGGAGCGCCAGCCAGGCCAGCGGTGTGCGCGGGGACTCGGCTGCGCGGGTCGTGGACATCGGTCACGCGTCTCTCAGGTTCTCCATTGTGCCGAACCACGCAACGTGGTCTTGACACGTGACCAATCGGTCACATATGCTGCGCAGACCAATGGAGGAGCTGGAGCCGGCATTCAGGGCGTTGGCGGATCCGCATCGGCGCATCCTGCTGGACCGCCTGCGTGAGCGAGACGGCCAGGCATTGGGGGAGCTGGTCACCGCGCTGCCGCAGATGACGCGGTTCGGCGTGATGAAGCACCTCGGCGTGCTCGAGGACGCGCACCTGGTCACGACCCGCCGCGACGGCCGCCGCAAGCTCCACTTCCTCAACCCCGTCCCGATCCGCCTGATCGCCGACCGATGGATCAGCCGCTACGCGGCCCCACTCGTCGACGCGATGGCGGACGTCAAGCACACGGTGGAGAAGAGAGCGATGGCCGAGTCACCGAAGCACGTCTACGAGGTCTACATCCGGGCGACGCCCGACGAGGTCTGGCGCGCGCTCACCGATCCGGAGCTGACGAAGCAGTACTACTACGGCAACACCGTCGAGTCGGAATGGACGCCGGGCTCGTCGCTGGTCTACCGCAACCCGGACGGCACGGAGGCTATCCAGTGCGAGATCGTCGAGGCCGATGCGCCCCGGCGCCTGGTCCACACCTTCTTCTTCCCCGGCACCGAAGAGTCGCCGTCGCGCTGCACCTGGACGATCGAACCGCGCGGCGCGGCGACCCTGCTGATCCTCACTCACGACGAGTTCGACGGCCAGACGGACACGTTCCGGTCGGTCGAGCACGGCTGGGTGCCGGTCCTCTCCGGCCTGAAGACGCTGCTCGAGACGGGGCAGCCGCTCCAGATCAGCTACCCGGTGCAAGAGGGCGTTCGTTGACCGATCAAGCGCTCGGTCCAAGGTTTCGAAACCTTACCGAAGACGTTGTACAACGCTAACCAACTGGTCTAGCATGGCGCCGTCCCACGAACCCTCGGGACGTTCCTAGATCCCGAGTCCGAGCCGTGCTGTGACCTGCTGGAGGGAACCCGTGCGCCGAGCCCCAGGTTTAGCGTTAGTACTCGTATTACTCCTCTCCCTGTTCGGAGGCGCGGCCGTAACGCTGGCCGCCGACCCCGACATCTCAGGCCGTCGAGTGATCGCCGATCAGCTCGAGGGCCAGCGCGTTGCCCAGCCCGGAAGTGAGGTCCAGGGAAGCCGGCCGTCCGTGCTTGACGCCTCCCTCCTCTCCGCCCGAGGCGTCCGCCAGGTGGTCGTGCGTCTGACCGAGGAGCCGGTCAGCGAAGTCGCCGCCGATGGCGCCAACGCCAATGCGCAGCGTCGCGCGTTCAACGAGGTCAAGGCCCAGCAGGACCGCTTCGTCGGCTCCGCTGGTGGCACCGTCCTCGCGCGCACCGAGATCGCCGTCAACGCCGTCGTGCTGCAGGTCGACGCCTCGCAGCTGGCCGCGCTGGCCGCCAATCCGAATGTCGAGTCCATTTCTCCGGTCATCGACTACGAGCTCGCGCTCGAGGAGACCGTTCCCTACATCGGTGCGACCGCCCTCCACGAGGGCCCGGAGATCACCGGTGAGGGCGTCACGGTCGCCGTCCTGGACAGCGGCATCGACTACACCCATGCGGCATTCGGCGACCTCGCCACGGTCCACGATTACGACGCCGCCTACGGCGCCGATACCGCCGATCCGGCCAACAAGACCCAGCCCGATTGGGAGCTCATCAGCACCCACACGAACATCGTCGGCGGCTTCGACTTCGTCGGTGAGGTTTGGCCGAACAACGACGACGTCGACGTCCAGCCCGATCCCGACCCGATCGACTGCGGCGGCAAGGACGTCAACCCCGATCCCGGCCCGCCGCCGGATCCCGAGGCGCTCTGTGAGGGCGGCCACGGCACCCACGTCGCCGACATCATCGGCGGCATCAACGGCGTGGCCCCCGGCGTCGATCTGTACGCCGTCAAGGTCTGCTCGGCCGTGTCCACTTCCTGCAGCGGTGTCGCGCTGCTGCTCGGCATGGACTTCGCCCTCGACCCGAACGCCGACGGTGTCACCGATGACCACGTCGACGTCGTCAACATGTCACTGGGTTCGCCGTACGGCCAGGCCTTCGACGATGACCTGAGCCAGGCTGTCGATAACGCCACCGACATCGGTGTGCTGACCGTCGCCTCGGCCGGCAACAGCTCCGACAAGCCGTACGTGACCGGCACGCCGGCCGCGGCGCCCAGCGCGCTGTCGGTCGCCCAGACCGCGGTCCCGAGCGCGACATTGCCGCTCCTCGAGATCACGGCACCGGCGGCCCAGGCCGGCATCTTCCCGGCGGTCTTCCAGCCGTGGTCGGAGCCGCTCGAAGTCGACGGCGCCATCCTCGACGCTCCGGTGCAGTACGGCAACGGGGCCGGTGGCAACCTCAATGGTTGCGCTGCGTTCGCGCCCGCTTCGCTGACGGGGCTCGTCGTCCTCGTCGATCGCGGAGCGTGCGACTTCAGCCTGAAGATCGCGAACATCGCCGCCGGTGGCGCCGATGCCGGGATCATCGGCCTGATTGCCCCGGGTGAGCCATTCGAGGGAGGCCTCGCGGCATGCCCGGATGACGCCTGCCACACGATCCCCGGCTTCATGGTCAGCCAGGCAATTTCCAACCGGATCAAAGCGGGCGAGGCCTCGACGGGCACGATCGTCAACATCGATCCGGCGGACGGCCTGGACCTCGAAGGAACCATGGTCGGATCGTCGTCCCGTGGGCCGACGATGCTCACGAACATCATCAAGCCTGAGATCGGCGCACCGGGTGCATCGGTCTCGGCCGAGGCCGGTACTGCAGACGAGACCACGCCATTCGGCGGGACGTCGGGTGCGGCACCGATGGTGACCGGCTCCGCAGCGCTTCTGATGGAGGCGTTCGGGGATCGGTCCGCCGCGGAGATCAAGGCGCTCCTCATGAACTATGCGGAGACCACGATCTTCAACGGCGCGCCACAGGCTCCGATCAACTCGGCGCTCGCGGCGATCCAGCGCATCGGCGCCGGTGAGGTGCGAGTCGACAACTCGTACAACCAGGCCGATCTCGCCGCCTGGGACGCCGACGCACCGACGGCAGCGCTGTCGTTCGGGTTCGTCGACGTCAGCGAGGCGTCCGTCACGCTCACGAAGACCGTGACTGTGCACAACTACGGCGCGTCGTCGACCGACGTGAATATCTCGCATTCGTTCCGCTTCGAGGACGATGAGGCGAGCGAGGCCATCGATGTCGATCATCCGATCGAACTGACGGTGGCGGCCGGCGCGTCGGCCAACTTCGACGTCGAGATCACGATCGACGGGGCGCTGCTGGATGATTGGACCGCCAACTCCGGCGCGGGCGGTGCGAGCCCGCTGCCGCTGAACCTGCTCGAATTCGATGGCTTCATCACCATCGAGCCCGCCGTCGTGGTGGGCGGCGAAGTGCCGGAGTCACTGCACCTGCCATGGCACGTGCTGCCGCGCCTGTCGGGCGAGACCTCCTCGGCCGACGACACGATTGAGCTCACCGGCGAGACCGACGGGATCCCGTCGGGCGAGACGACGCTCAGCAACGTCGGCGTTGGCGACTCGGCGATCGAGGGCTACTCGCTCATCGGCGAGAGTACGCAGCTGCCGAGTGGCGCCGAGGGTGCGAACCTTCCGACCATCGACCTGCGCTACGCAGGCGTCCAGACCTTCCTGGTCCCGGCCGGCTTCTGCTCGGCGAACGACTCGTTCGTCCTGGCTCTTGCCACGAACACCTGGGACCGCCAGACCCACGCGAACGCGCCCGCGTCGTTCGAGTGGCAAATCGACACCGACGGAGACGGTGAGGCCGACTTCTTCATCTTCAACGCCGATCTCGCCCTGAACCTGAGTGACGGGCGGAACGTGAGTTGGGTGCAGGCAGCCGGATCGAGCACCGTCACCCCGCTGTTCTTCACCGATCACGCCACGAACAGCGCCAACACGACGCTGCTCCTGTGCGCTGAGGATATCGGTCTCACCGGGGACGATCTGTTCCACCCGCTGACCGCCGATCTCCTGGCCGTGGATACCTACTTCATGGGCCGAGTCACCGACCTGATCCTGGACATCGAGTTCTCGCCGCTGGGCGAGCGCTTCTTCCCGGTGATCGACGGCGGCTTCGGTGCCGGAGTGGTGCCCGCCGGCGAATCGGTCGAGCTGACCGCCCTCGACTTCGGTGTCGACGGCACCAACCCCAGCGAGACCGGCTTGCTCCTCTTCACCGATGGCACGGTTGGTGCCGCCAAGACCGGGTCGCCACAGGCCAACGAGGCCCTGGTGGTCCGCGTCAGCTCGGATCTTCCGTTCGATGACATCCTCGGCCACACGTTCGCGGATGACATCGTCTGGGCGTACGAGCAGGGCATCGCCAGCGGCTGCTCAGCGGATCCGCCGCTGTTCTGCCCGAACGACACGGTGACGAGAGGACAGATGGCCACCTTCCTCGATCGCGCGCTGGACCTCCCGGACGCGACCGCGGACTACTTCACCGATGACACCGGCAGCACGCACGAGGACTCGATCAACCGAGTTCGCGAGGCGGGAATCGCCTTCGGGTGCACCGCCACCACGTACTGCCCGAACGCACCGGTGCTGCGAGAGCAGATGGCCAGCTTCCTCGATCGAGCGTTCGATCCGGCGAATACGGCGAGCGACTTCTTCACCGATGACGAGACCAGCACGCACGAGAACGCCATCAACCGGGTGGCGGAGGCCGGGATCACGACGGGCTGCACGGCGACGAAGTTCTGCCCGAAGAACCCGGTGACCCGCGGCCAGATGGCTGCCTTCCTGCATCGGGCGATGGGCGACTGACGCCGATCACCCGACGCTGACTCACCGAGAGGGGCCCGCCGCCAGGCGGGCCCCTCTTCATGTGCCGGACCGCGGGCCTACGCGGGCTCCCAGTGGAAGTCGCCGGTGAACAGTCCGTCGACGAACCCGATCTGGTAGGCCAGGTAGAGGCCGAAGGCCAGCGACAGCAGTCCCGAGCCGATCGTCAGCCAGCGGTTGATCTGGGCCGATCGTGAGCTCGCAACCCAGAACGGCAGGCCGATGACCGTCGTCAGCACGGCCATCCCGACGGCCACGCCGGCGCAGAAGATGAGGAGGTACCCGAGCGCCGCGCCGGTGTCCTCGATCGTGGCCAGGACGAGGAGCGCGACGGCGGCCGATCCCGCGAGGCCGTGAACCAGCCCGACGACAACCGGGCGAATGAGCTGGTACCAGCCGAACGTCTCGACGATGTTGAGCGCGGCATCGGTCCCGTGCCCGTGGAGGTGGGCGTGGCGGTGTCCATGCTCGTCTTCGGCTTCGTGAGCGTGGAGATGCGCGTGTGGATGGCCGTGCATCGGCGCCGGCGGCGTGAGCCGCTCGGTGAGCTGGCGCAGTCCGCCGGTCAGGTTGAGGATCCCCAGCGCGATGAGCATCAGCGCCACGGCGAACTCCATCGCCAGGCCGACCGGCGGCGGGATCACGACATTGAAGACGATGATCGCGATGCCGACGAGGACGACGGTGATCGTGTGACCCAGGCCCCACAGCGCGCCGATCAGCGTCATGTGCGCGAAGCGGCGGCTGCGGTTGAGGATCGTGGTCACGGCGATGACATGGTCGGCATCGGTCGCGTGGCGCATGCCGAGCAGGAAGCCGAATCCTGCGAGGGCCAGGAACTGGGTCACGAGCGAACTCCGATGGCTATTATTGCAACACGTTGCAATTAGTGGACGCCACCATACACTACGGCCATGAACGAGCGCGCATCGTGGGAGACCGTCGGAGACGTGCTTCGGCGCCGCGGGCTGCGCTGGACGCCGCAGCGCCAGACCGTCATCGCGGTGCTGGCCGCCTCGGACGGGCACATCACCGGCGCAGAGCTGGTCGAGCGCTGTCGCGTCCTCGACCCCGGGACGACGCCATCGACCGTCTACCGCACGCTCGACGTGCTCGAGGAGATCGGGCTCGTCCGGCACGGCCACGGCGCCGACGGGCGGGAGGAGTTCCACGTCCTGCCGGCAGGGCAGCACGGCCATCTCCATTGCTCGGGGTGCGGCGCGACCTGGGAGATCGACGCGGACCGCGGCGAGGCGGTCGCGGCGGCACTGCGGGCGGGTGACGGCTTCGAACTCGACATCGGCCATGTCACGCTCGTCGGCCGATGCCGGCGCTGCGCAACCGCTGCGCCGGGCTGAGCGCTGCTAGCCTGCAGCGCGTGCGACTGAACGCTCCGGCCTCCGGCTTCCTGGGCGCCCCGGTCGAGACCGACCCGGCACGCATCGAGGCCGATGTCGCCATCCTCGGCGTGCCGTTCGGCTGGCCGTATCCGCGCGCGGGCAGCACGGCCGGCTGCGCCGAGGCTCCGACCGCGGTCCGCCAACGCGCCGAGCGCCTCGCCGGCTTCCGCGGCCACTGGGACTTCGACCTGGATGGACCGATGCTGCCCACCGGCAGTGCGCCCCGACTCGTCGATGCCGGCGACGTCCCCGGCGACCCCGCTGACGGCGCGGGCAACGCGGCGGCCACCACCGAGGCGGTTGCCGCCATCCTCGAGCGCGGGGCGGTTCCGGTGTGCATCGGCGGCGACGACTCGGTCCCGATCCCGATCCTGCGCGCCTACGCCGGCCGCGGCCCGCTCACCGTCCTCCAGGTCGACGCGCACCTCGACTTCCGCGACGAGGTCCTCGGCGTGTCCGAGGGCTACTCCTCACCGATGCGCCGCGCGTCGGAGATGGAGCACGTGTCGCGCATCGTGCAGGTCGGGCTGCGCGGGGTCGGCTCGGCGCGGGCGTCGGACGTCGATGACGCGCGCTCGGCGGGGAACCTGCTCGTCACCGCCGCGGCGCTCCGGGAGCGCGGCGTGTCAGCAGTGCTCGAAAGGCTGCCGGCGGACGCATCGGTCTTCGTGTCGTTCGACTGCGACGGCCTCGATCCCTCGGTCTTCCCCGCGGTGTCCGCGCTCGCGCCCGGCGGGCTGAGCTACGCCGAGGCGTTCGCGCTGCTGGGCGGGATCGGTCCGCGGCTGGCGGGCGCGGCCGTCACCGAGTACGTGCCCGCACTCGACGAGTCGGGCGCATCGGCGCTGGTGGCGGCGCGGCTGCTGATCCGGCTGATCGCCGGGCTGGGCTGAGGATCAGCCGCCGGGACGCCCGCCGTTCTCGCAGAGCATGAAGCCGCCCTGCGCCGTGACCCGGTAGTCGAGCTCCTCGCCGGCCGCGTCGAGGATGACGTGGTAGCCGTCGACGAGGGCCATCGTGTAGCTCATCCCGGGCTCCGGGCAGCCGAGCGAGCCGTCGTTCCAGGTGACCGATGCCGCCTGGATGACGTCGATCGCGTCGGGCTCCTCGCCGCTGCGCGAGGCGGCGTCGGCGAGGATGTCGGCCATGATCGCGGCCGGGATCTCGCCGGTCACCGGCTCATCGGAGGGCGGAGGGGTCTCGAGATCCGGGGCGCTCGCGACGGGTCGCGACGGCTCGGCCGAGGGCGAGGGTGAATCGGGCGCGCCGGAGCCGCCGGCGCATGCGGCCAGCGCGAGCGCCATGGCGGCGACCAGAAGTGGTGCAAGGGTTCGTCTCATCGGTCCGGTAGACGCGCGTCGATGCAGGATGGGTTCCACCCTAACCCTTCAGCGGCGGCCCGGGCTCCGACACGGACGCGGACTTCACCCCGGCCGACGGCGACACGTCGGACGGGACGTAGCACGTCAGCCCGCGAGGTCGGGCTCGTCGCGCGGAGCACCGAGCGGCGGCTGATCGGCTCCGGGGGCTCGCTGCTCCGGATCCGGATCCGCGGGGGTATCGATCGGGGTCGGCTCCGGCATCGGTGTCGGATCGGTGTCCGGCAGCGGCGTGGGCGGGTCGTCGTTGGGTGGCGTCTGGATGCTCATGGGGCTCAGCCGATGCATTGGCCGTGCCCGCGGCTCAGAACCAGCCGTTTCGGCGGAACCAGGTGACGGCAACGATCACCGCGGTGCCCATGATGCCCAGGGCGTAGAAATAGCCGAGCGGCCACTCGAGCTCGGGCATGTACTCGAAGTTCATGCCGTAGATGCCGGCGATCAGGGTCGGCACCATCAGCACCACGGTGAATGCGGTGAGCCGCTTCATGATCGCGCCGAGGCTGTTGCTCGCCATCGTCATCCGCGCGTCGACAACCGAGGCGAGCAGGTCGCGGTAGAGGTCCAGCTGGTCGAGCACGCGCACGAGGTGGTCGTACAGATCCTGGAAATAGGGCATCGCCTTCTCGCTGACGATGTCGATGTCCCGCCGCAGCAAAGCGTTGGCCGTGTCGCGCATCGGCGCCAGCACCCGGCGCAGCTCGAGCAGGCGGCGCTTCAGCTCGATCAGCTCGATCAACCCACGCCGGTCGGCATCACCGGAGAGGACCCGGTCCTCGAGCGCGTCGATCCGGTCGGAGAGCCGGTCGAGCTCCGGGAAGTAGCTGTCGACGGCGGCGTCGAGGACGAGGTAGACCAGCGCATCGACCGAGTCGGCGAATGCGGGGCCGCCGCCGGCGAACCGGCGCAGGGCCGCGTCGACCATCGGCATCGGTCCGAACTGGACGCTCAGCACCCACTGCTTGGCGAAGAAGAGGTGCAGCTCGGAGAGGCTCGTCGTGTCGTGCTCGGCGATGGCCTCGTAGGCGACGAGGACGTGCTGACCCTCGTAGCTGTCGAGCTTCGGGCGCTGGTTCTGCTTGCGCAGGTCTTCCACGGCCAGTGGGTGGATCCCGAACTCGCGCGCGAGGTCGGTGATCAGCTCGTCGCTCGGGTTCGCGACGCTGACCCAGACGAGCGTCCCCGGCCGCGCGATCAGGCGGTCGATCTCGTCGATGCGCTCGACAGTGACCTCCTCGACCTGCCCGTCGGGGTGACGGGCGAGGATATGGAGCGAGCCGTCGGCATCGGTCATGGCGTGCGGAGTGTAATCCGCCGTCGAGGCCCGAAACGGTGGCATGGTGGAAATGCGCTATACTGCGGTAACACGTTATCGATGCAGATGGAGACCTTCATGGGATGGCTACCGGCCCCGGTCGAGCAGCTGCTCGAGGTGGCGCTCGTGGGCGAGCTGACCGTTGTCGGGCGCAACGGACGGCCGATCACCCATCCGCTCATTCCGCTCCCTCACAACGGGCGCATCTACCTGCACTCGTCGACCCTGTTCAGCAAGAAGCTCGAGCACATCAAGCGCGACCCGCGCGTGTCGCTCGCCATCACCGACCCGATCGCCACGAAGGGCAACCCGGATCGCGCCACGATCCAGGGCACCGCGCGGCTCATCGAGGACGACCCGCACTCCGACTGGGAGCGGCTGATCCTCGACCTCTGGCGGCGCAAGGAGCCGCAGATCGACGACTTCCTCAAGGTCCGCGTCGCGCTGCCGCTGTTCTTCGAGCGCTCGGTGATCGAGATCACCCCGACCCGCTGCCTCTACTGGGCCGGAGGACGGACCGATGCGCCACCGGTGGTCATCCGGGCGCCCGCTGAGGAGGCCGCCTGATGACGGCCGCGGCACCCGCGCTCACGCGATCCGGCACCGGCTCCGCGCACGCGCCGACCGCCGACGATCTGCGCGCCCTGGCCGAGTACCCGCACGTCGTCGTCAGCTGGGTCGACGACGAGGGCTTCCCGACCAGCGTCGCGACCAGCCTCGATACCGATCCCGGGGCTCGGCTTGCACGCCTCGTTGCCCCGGCCGGGATGCCGATCCCCGACGACCGCGAGGTGAGCGTCGTCGGCAGCCACATCCACCCGACGACCGGCGGATACGACGAGCGCCGCTACCTCCAGCTGTGGGGGCCGGTGACCGATGGCGTGCGCTTCACGCCCACCCGGGCGTGGGGCTGGGACGAGACCCAGATGCCGTTCTTCGAGTACTCGGAGCGCTCGGTGCCGCAGTCTCGGCGCTACCTGACCGCGCTCTCCGCGGAGAAGGGCCGGACGATCCGGCCGCGGCTGAGCCCGTTCTGGCTCGCGCTGCGCACGACGCGCCTGCCGTTCCTGTCCGCGACCGCCGTCCCGGTGCTGCTCGGCATCGCGGTCGCCGCCAGCCACGGCGCATTCACGTGGTGGACGGCGCTGCTGACGGTGCTCGGGGCATCGTTCGCGCACCTGGCGATCAACGTCACCAACGACATCTTCGACACGCTCTCCGGCGCCGACGACGCCAACCCGACCCCGACCCAGTTCTCGGGCGGCTCGCGCGTGGCGATCTACGACCTCGTTTCCGTCCGCGGGCTCGCCGTCCTTGCCGCAGCCCTGTTTGCCGCCGCGGGCGTCATCGGCCTGGCGCTGGTGGCCGTGACCGGGTCGACGACGCTCCTGTGGATCGGGATTGCGGGCATCGCGCTCGGGATCGCCTACACCGCGCCGCCGCTCAAGCTTGTCTACCGCGGTCTCGGCGAGGTGGCGGTGGCCATCGGCTTCGGCCCGATCATGCTGCTCGGCGCGTACGTCGTGCAGACCGGGCGGATCGATCCGGAGGCGGTGCTGCTGTCGTTCGTGCCGGGGATCCTCATCGCGCTGATCCTGTTCGTGAACGAGATTCCCGATCGCGTCAGCGACGCGGTCGCCGGGAAGCGCACGCTGCCGACGCGCTTCGGGCCATCGGTCATTCTCGGTGCGTACCTCGTCGCCGGGCTGGCGGCGTTCGGCATCATCGTCGCCGGCGTCGTCGCCGGACTCCTGCCGTGGCCCACGCTCGTCGCGCTGGCGGCGGTGCCGATCGTCTTCCGCGTCCACGCCGGACTGCGAGCGAGCTACGACAGCCCGTACGCGCTGATGGCGACGATGGGCCTGAACGTGAACCTCAACCTCGTCGTCGGCGGGCTGCTGCTGCTCGCCTACCTGGTCACGATCCTGACGCCACTGGCCTAGCGCCTGCGGCGATCCTCAGCCGCGCTCGACGGCGACCAGTGATGCGATTCGGTCGCGCTCGCCGGTCTTCGCGAAGAGCAGGGTCGCGTCGACGTCCTCGGCCTGGATGACCAGCGCCGGCACGGTCTCCGAGGCGGTGTAGACGTACCCGACGCGCCCGCTCGTCCAGCCGCCGCCGATCGCGACCGGCGGGGGAGCCGGGCGGTCGTCGTCGGGCAGCGGCTGCGCGGTGAGCACGTTGCCCTTCGGGCCGGGGCGCACGACGAGGAGCGCCCCGCCGGGGTCGCCGAGGTCTCGCTCGTTCGGGCCGAGGCGGCCGCCCCAAGCCGCCGGCAGCCGCTCGCCGGGGCGGAGCGGCGTGGAGAGGACGTCGATCTCGGTGGTGGGCCGGAAGATCGGGTAGCCGGCGCGGGCGCCGATCACCAGCAGGATCGCCAGGACGATCGGCAGGATCGAGATCGGCCACCAGGTGACGCGCGCCGGCTTCGCCGCCGGGTCGAGCTCGATGATCTGGTCGACGACGACGACCGGCGGCGTCCCGAAGACCGTGGCCTCGAAGGGCACCTCCTCGACCAGCGCGATCGCCGGCACGACGTGGCCGCTGATCATCGTCGAGACGGCCGCCTCGGGCTCGTCCGCGGCGCGCAGGACGATCGCCTTTAGGGTATCGGCCGCGTCGACGAACAGCGCGTAGTCGCCGGGCTCCTCGACCGGCTCGCCGGTCAGGGGCACGACCTCGCCGCGCAGCCGCACCCAGCCGGTCGGCTCGGAGATCGCGCGGTCGATGATGTCCTGGATCGTGGCGTCCTGTGGCTGCGCGTCGAGCACCGGGACCACGAGTGGGACCGCGGAGAGCACGACGAGCAGCGTGGCGATGACGTACGGAGCCGCGCGGCGCGGTCGCCCGCGTCGGCCGAACGGCCGGCGCACCATCCACGCCAGCCACCCGCAAACGGCGAGCAAGCGCCCGAGCATGGACGCATGATGCACGCAACCGCATCGTCCGCGCCGGTACCATCGGCCGATGGAGCGCTGGCACACGATCATCGAGCCGTTCCGGATCAAGAGCGTCGAGCCGATCCGGATGACGACCGTGGCCGACCGCGAGGCATGCCTGCGCGAGGCCGGCCACAACCTGTTCAACCTGCACGCCGCCGACGTGCTGATCGACCTGCTCACCGATTCGGGCACCGGCGCGATGAGCGCGGAGCAGTGGGCGGGCATTCAGCGCGGCGACGAGTCGTACGCCGGGTCCCCCTCGTGGTTCCGCTTCCTCGACGCGGTGACCGAGCTCTTCCCGTTCCGCCACGTCATCCCGACCCACCAGGGGCGGGCCGCGGAGAAGATCCTCTTCAGCGTCGTCGCCGGCCCAGGCAAGGTCGTGCCATCGAACACGCACTTCGACACGACCCGCGCGAATGTCGAGTTCACCGGTGCCGAGGCGATCGACCTCGTCATCGCCGAGGGGCGGTCACCATCGGCCATCCATCCGTTCAAGGGCAACATGGATACCGATGCGCTCGACGCGCTCATCGCCGAGCGCGGTGCCGAGAACGTCCCGGTCGTGTTCGTCACCGTCACGAACAACTCCGGCGGCGGGCAGCCGGTGAGCATGGCCAACCTGCGCGCGGTGCGCGCCATCTGTGACCGATACGGACTGCCGCTCTTCCTCGACGCCTGCCGCTTCGCGGAGAACGCGTGGTTCATCAAGCAGCGCGAGGACGGCTACGCTCAAGTCCCTGTCCCGGACATCGTGCGCGAGATGGCCTCGCTGGCCGATGGGATGACGATGTCGGGCAAGAAGGACGCCCTCGCCAACATCGGTGGCTGGCTGGCGATGAACGACGATCGCTGGGCCGAGGCCTGCCGCAACATGCTGATCCTGACCGAGGGCTTTCCGACCTACGGCGGCCTGGCGGGCCGTGACCTCGAGGCGATGGCGGCCGGGCTGCGCGAGGTCGTCCAGGACGACTACCTGCGCTACCGGGTCCGCTCGACCGCCTACCTCGGCGAGGCGCTGGTCGAGGCCGGCGTGCCGTGCGTGCAGCCGATCGGCGGGCACGCGGTCTACCTCGACGCCGCGGCCCTGCTGCCGCACATCCCGTCGCTCGAGTATCCCGGCCAGGCACTGGCCTGCGCCCTCTACCGCGAGGGCGGCATCCGCGGCTGCGAGATCGGCACGGTGATGTTCGGCCGCCACCCGGACGGCACCGAGTCGCCCGCGGCCATGGAGCTGGTGCGGCTGGCGATCCCGCGCCGGGTCTACACCCAGTCCCACATCGACTACGTCATCGAGGTCATCCGCTGGGTCGCCGAGCGCGCCGGCGAGCTGCGCGGGATGCGGATCGTCGAGCAGCCATCGGCGCTACGGCACTTCACCGCCCGCTTCGAGCCGATTCAGTAGGTCACGCGACCTCGATCGTCTCGACCCACTTGATCCAGTCGAGGCCCCGGCGCCGTGGCGCGACGAGGCGGAGCGGCGCACCGTTGGCGGCCGGCAGCGGACCGTCCGCGACGTGGGTCGCGAGCAGCGCGCCGTCGATCTCGCCGCGATCAAGGCTCACGTTCCAGCCGGTCACCGATCGAACGCGGACGAACGGTGCCGATGGATCGGCCCCGGCGGCGTCGAGGACGGCTCGCAGCGGCGTGCCGCGCCACGTCGTCTCATCGCCCAGCCCGAGGTGCAGTCCAGGGTCGCGTCGCGCTCGGTCGTGGCGACCGCCGCGAGGCCGGCGAGGTCGAGCTCCATCGGCCGTTCGACCCGCCCGCCGACGCGCAGCCGCCACGCGGCGAGGTCGATCGCGGGCGTCCCCTCGCCGTAGAAGGTCGTCGGCGGCGGGATGCCGCCGGCCGCCAGCCAGCGCGAGCCGGTGAAGCGGCGGGTGCCGCCCATCACGACGTCCAGCACGTTCGCCGTGCCCCAGGCGAGCGCGCCGACCAGCACGAGCCCACCGGTCGCCAGGAACGTCCGGCGGCTCATGCGCGGCGCCCGGGCCGGTGGCCGGAGGAGGCGGAATCGGCGTGGCAGCAGGTGCACGAGCGCGACCGGGATCAGCGCCAGCGCGGCCCAGATGTGGAGGGTGAGGATCGTCCACGGACCGATCGACAGGATCCGCCCGCTCGCGACCCACGCGAAGCCGCCGGCCAGCGCCGCCGCGACGAGGAGCGCCAGGAGCGCGCCGAGGGCGAGCCGTCCCCATCGGCGCCGGCGCACCGCGGGCCCGACGCTGCGGTGCAGCTTCATCCCCGCCGCGATCAGCAGCGCGCCGCCGACGAGGCCGTGGAACCAGAACAGCGGCGCGGTCGCGGGGACGCCGGAGCGGAGCGTGAGGAGGCCGCTCGCCAGCTGAGCGACGAGCAGGATCGCCAGCAGCCGATCGAGCGCGGCGCTGCTCATCGGCCAACGGTACGCCCCCGTCAAACGTCCCGCCAATCGACGGAGCGGACGACGTTCGCTAGGTGGGTTCGAGCTCAACCAGCGAGATCGACGGCATCGGGAGCACCATGTCGAGCGACAGGGTCCCGCCGGACGGCCTCACGTCGCGCCGTGGTTCGAGGTCCTCAAGGCGATCGCGGGACGACAGGGACTCCCACTGCCCGGCGGATGGCCAATCCGCGCCGTCCCCGAGCTCCGACCATGCCCGCAGGAGGTTCGAGTGCGCCTCGTCGAGGCGCCGGTGACGGAGTTGGTAGTCGGGCGCCGCGAGGCCCTCGAGGTGCAGCCTGACCTGCCGATCGAGCAGCGGATCGCCGCCGGCCTTCGACACGTCCACCGTCCCGTTCCATGCCACCACCGTGATGCGGCCGTCCCCGTCGCGGGACCCGATGGCCTGCACCATGTCACCGGCGCCATCGCCATCGACCGTCACGTCGAGTCGTTCGTCGAGCAGCTGCTCGAGCATCCACAGCCCCCACCACCGGGGCTTGCGAAGATTCCCGACCGCCAGGAGGCCGAAGCCGCCATGGAGCAGCCTCGGTGGGCGGCCGAGCTCCTCGAAGTGATCGGAAACGGTCCAGTACGCGAGCGCCTCGGTTCGGCCCATGGCCGAAGCCATGCCGCGAACGAGGTAGGCCGCGCTCCACGGCGAATCGTGAACATGATGGAAGTGCGACGCGTGTGCGCCCCACTCAGTCCACCACTGCGGCAATCCGGCGAACCCATGGCGCTCCGCGATCGGCCGCAGGTCGAGCGGCGCGTTGCCGTAGGTGTGGGTGCTGATGAAGTCGATCGGCGCGCCTGAACGGCGAGCGAACGCGAGCGTTTCGTCGATCCACTTCCCAGCCGCGGATGCCGGTCCGCCGACGATCAGTCCGGCGTCCACGTCCTTGACGGCGCGGGCCGAGATCTCGTACAGGCGGAAGTACTCGTCCCTGGTCCCTGACCAGAAGACTTCGAGGTTCGCCTCGTTCCAGACCTCGAACGCCCAGCTGCGCACCTCGTCGCGGCCATGGCGATCCACGAGGTGGGCGACGAGCTCGCGCACCAGGAGCCCCCATCGATCCCAGTCCCGCGGCGGGCTGACGATGGCCCCATAGTCGAAGACCGTCTTTGTCGGATCGGCTGCGAGATCGCGCGGCATGAAGCTCAGCTCGACGACCGGCCGAAGGCCCAGCGACAGGACGCGGTCATAGATGCGATCGATCCCGGAGAAGTCCAGCTCCGGCCGGCCGTTCACCTCTCGATACGTGCCAAGGTCGTCATCGAGGATTGCGTGCGCCCGGACCATCTCGACGCCCAGCTCGTCGTGCGCCATCCGCAGGGCGGCCTCAAACTCGAGACCGATGGGCCGCCCGCCGGTCGTATCGCTCGACTCGAGCTGGCTGAGGTGCTCGGTGCCGATGATCGGCCGCCATGGGCGCTCGATCGGGCCCGTTCCGCGATCCGCGCGGACGGCGATCCGCACCTCCGCAGGCCCGTCCGTCCCGGACGTCGCCTCCACGACCGCGGAGCGAGGCTGGTCGAAGTCCTTGACCGATGCCGCCGCCGCCACGCGGTACCGCGCCCGGCTACCGGGGATGCCGGAGGTGTCGGTGAAGGGAGGATGCGGCACCGGCCGGACCTCGGGCTCCCCGATCTGGAGCAGCTCCCACTCGGCGCCGTCTTCCGAGCGCTCGATGACGTACCCGGCCGCCCCGTGGACGGGCCGCCAATCGAGCGTGACCTGGGCCCGACCGGCTGCCGCGGTGAGGCCTTTGGGCTCGCCCAGCCGCGGAAGCTGCAACCCGGCCTCGGCGTCGCTGCGCAGCCCGATGCGTGCCTCCCAGTCCGCGCGCGCGTCGCGTGTCCTGGTCATTGCGCTCGGCGGCCGTTCGTCATCGGGCAATCCGGCCCGCGCCGAACTCCTCGACCGCCATCAGCGGCGCGATCGTCGGCTGGAGCGTGACCGCCAGGTAGTCCTGGAGCCGATTGTCGGTGAGCTCGTTGGCGATCGCCGCCAGGATCATGCCCTGGTCGAGCGCAAGGTACCGGTCGGCGACCTGCCCGCTGGCCACGTTCACGGCGTCCTTGAACCCACCGCGCCCGTAGAGGCCGGAGAAGTCGCTCTCCAGGTTGGCGAGGTTCTCCATCGTCGCCTCGGGGGCGAAGTCGAGGGCGAGGAACGCGGCGTGTGGGGTCACGACGCCCTGGCCGTAGTCGGTGATCTCCGAAGAGCCCGTGCGGCACTCCGGCCACGGCGGCGTGACGAGCGTCTTCTTCTCCACGTCTGCGGCGTAACCGTTCGGCTCCATGCCGATGTGGTCGACGCCGTACTCGCGGTATCCGCCTGCCGGGTCGCTCGAGGGCGAGAAGCCCCAATAGCCATAGCCGGCTTCTTCGAGGCCGAACTCCGCCTGCGACTCGACGTACAGCGGGTGGGTCACCGCCCAGCTCATCGGTCCCCACTCCTCTTCGGGCACCACCAGCGGGACCATCAGCGCCTCGAACATGCTCCCGCCCCAGGTCGGGACGACGAGTTGATCGTCGTAGGGATAGGCGCCCTCGAACACATCGACGCCCATGTACTCCCGCCACTCACCGATCGGCTTCGTCTCCGGCCAGTTCCAGTCGCACGTGTCGGGGAACGTCCGCCAGCCGCCGTAGTAGTGCTTCGCCGGGATGTCGCCCATCGCGATCCCGATGTAGCTCGCGATGCGCGGCTCGGTGTTGAACGCGCCGTAATGGTGGCCGGTGTAGACGACGTCCTCGCCCATGGCGCAATAGTCGCCGCGCGGGAACCCGTCGCTGCCGGGCGGGGTCGCGCCCTCCAGCCAGAAACCGCCGCGGATGAGCCCGACGTCGGGCTTGGCGTTGGGATCGTAGTAGCAGCCGAAGTTCATGCTCTCGGCCAGCGCCCACGCGCGACCGCTGAGCGCGGGGTCGGCGTTCGCAACCATGATCAGTGCGGACGCCAGCCAGCCGTTGTCGACGCTCGAGGCGAATGGATAGACCGGATTCCCATTCTCGGGCCACGTGGTCAGCACCGCGCCGGTCTTCGGGGAGTACCAGTTCCAGAACTGGCCCGATGGCTCGTGACGCTCGAGTCGCTCGATACTGCGGATGGTCCGATCCATCCGCTTCGTCGCCTCTTTCGCGGAGATCAGGCCGATGTCACGTGCCGAGAGCGTTGCCCACAGGTACATGCCGATGTTGGTCGGTGAGGTATACGCCGAGCGGCTGCTCGGCCGGAGCTTGCCGTCGATGTTGTCGGCCGGCAGGCCGGTGCTTGGCTCGACGAGCTTCTCGAACGAGCGCCACGTGTCGCTCGCATAGCGCTCGAGGGTCCGCTCGTCGGGTTCGGCTGCCGCTGTCGCGCCGCTCACTCCGAGCGTCAGGAGCGCGGACAACAGGACGGAGAGGATGGATCGGGATCGGGTCATGTCGATGCCCCCGGGGAGCGGCGCTCGGGTGCCGCGTGCATGTGGCTGGTCCGGGACCGCCGGAATCGGCCTACTTGATGCCGGTCATGGCGATGCCCTGCGTGAAGTAGCGCTGGAGCACGATGAAGACGACGAGGATCGGTGCGATCACCACGACGGATCCGGCCATGAGCAGCGCGACGTTCGTCTCCTGCTGACCCGTGGCGAGGAATGCGACGGCCACCGGCAGGGTGAACATGCTCTCGCCCGTGGCCACCACCAACGGCCACAGGAAGGCGTTCCAGCTGGCGAGGAAGGTCAGGATCGTGAGCGTGGCAAGCGCGGGACCGCAGAGCGGCATGACGATGCGCCAGAAGATGTAGTGCTCGCCCGCGCCGTCGACGCGCGCCGCATCGAGCAGCTCATCCGGGATGCCCTGGATGAACTGGCGCATCAGGAACACGCCGAACGCCCCAACCAAGAAGGGAAGGATCATCCCGGCGTGGGTGTTCACCAGTCCGAGGTTGGCGACGAGGACGAACAGCGGCATGAAGGTTACGACCACGGGGACCATCAGCGTGGCGAGCACGACGACGAACAGGACTTGCTTGCCTGGGAAGCTCAACTTGGCCAGCGCATAGCCAAGCATCGAGCAGAACACGACGTTGCCGGCCGTCACGAAGAACGCCACGACGGTCGAGTTGAAGAAGAAGCCAAGGAAGTTCTGCCGGCTGAACAGATCCTGGTAGTTCTGCAGCGTCCATTGCTCGGGGAGCCAGGTCGGGGGGACCTGTCGAAGCTCACCGGTCGTCTTGAACGACCCCAGAATCATCCAGATGAACGGCCCGACCAGCAGCAGCAGGCCGATGCCGAGCAGGACGTAGATCCACCACGCTCCGCGACCGCCGGTGGGTCGCGTTCGGCCGGCTCGCTCCACCGGGATCGCCGCCGTAGTCTCACGTCCGGGTGCATGGATGCTCATGGCTGTTTCCTCACGTCTGCTCCCGGAGGACCCGGAACTGCACGAGTGTCAGCGTGGCGATGGCGATGAACAGCACGAAGGCCGCCGCCGCCGTGTAGCCGTAGTTGCCGAAGCCGAACTGGTTGTACGTGTACAGCGCCATCGACAGCGTCGAGTTGAGCGGGCCGCCCGAGGTCATGACATACGGCTCCTCGAAGAACTGCACGTACCCGATGCCGGTGATGACAAATGCGAACAGCAGCGTCGGTCGGAGCAGGGGGAGCGTGATGCTCTTGAAGCGCTGCCACGCGTTGGCTCCGTCGACCTCGGCCGCCTCGTACAGGTCCTTGGGGATCGTCTGCAGGCCGGCCAGGAAGATGACCATCATGAACCCGAGATTCCGCCACGCCGCGACGCCGATGATCGACCACAGGGCGTATCGCTCGTCGCTGAGCCAGCCCGGGCCGTCGATGCCGAAGGTGGCGAGGATGGCGTTGACGAGACCGACTTCCGTGCCGAGAAGGAGCCGCCAGACGACCGCGATCGCAACGATGCTGGTGACCACCGGCAGGTAGAACCCGACGCGGAAGAGCGTGCGGAACTTCACGACGGCCTGGTTCAGCCCGACCGCCGCCGCCAGCCCAAGGGCGATTGTCAGCGGCACGCCAACCAGCACGAACACCGCCGTGTTGGCGGCGGCCTTGTGGAACCGAGCGTCGGTCAGGACGGCCACGTAGTTCTCGATGCCGACGATCTCGATGTTGAGTGGGTTGCGGATGTCCGTCACCCGCAGGTCGGTGAAGCTCGTGAACAGGGCGACCAGGATCGGGCCTGCCATGAACACGAGGAAAAGCAGGAGATAGGGGAGCGCGAAGCTCCAGGCCACCAGGTGCTCGCGCCAGTGAGATCGGGGGGTGGTGGGCGCGGGTTGGCCCGCGCCCACCGTCTGACTCTGCGCCGTCATCGGTCTACTGACCGGTGCCGATGCTCGAGGCGGCCTCCTGCATCGCCGGGCAGCCTTCCTCCGGCGTCATGTCGCCGACGGTGACCTGCTCGATGATGCCGTCGATCTCGGCCGCGATCTGCTCCCACGTTGCGATGGACGGCGGAGCCTTCGCGTCCGCGAGCTGCTCGCCAAAGGCGGCCAGCTTCTCGTCGCCTGACAGCGCCTCGTCGTCCCACGCCGACTGGACGGCGGGGAGCGCGCTGACTTCCTCGTACCACGCCACCTGGACCTCAGGTCGCGACAGGTACTCGAGGAAGGCCCAACCCGCTTCCTTGTTGTCCGCGTCGGCGAGGACGGCCATGTTGCTGCCGCCGACGAACGACGTGCCGGCGTCCTCGGTCGGCTGATGCGCGACCGCGTAGGTCGCGGGATCGGTCCCGGCATCCTCGACGATGCTCATCATCCACGGACCGCTGATGAACGCCGCGATCTCGCCGTTGGCGAAGCGGCCCTCGACGGGCACGTCCTCCGCCGCCGGTGGCGTGAGGCCCTCTTCGAAGTACGAGTCGTAGTACGTCAGCGCCTCGACACACGGCTCGCCGTCGAGCGTGAACGTGCCATCCTCGCCCATGATCTCGCCGCCGGCCTGCCAGAAGAACGGCATCCAGGTCTGCCACGAGCCGGTGCCGCCTGGCTGCAGGCTGATCCCGAACTCCGCACCAGCCTCCTGCATGCTCGAGGCCATTGCCTTCAGATCGTCCCAGTTCCCGGGCTCAGGAGCTCCGCCCTCTTCGGCGAGGTCGGTGCGGTAGTAGACGAGTCGCGTCTCCACGTACCAGGGGACCGCGTAGCTCGTGCCATCGACGACGGTGGTGTTCCAGGCGCCCTCGAAGAACTGCGACCCGTCGATATTCGACGGTGTCGGATCAAGGCCGCCCAGCGTGGCAAACTCGCCCATCCAGGTCGTGCCGACCATCGTCACGTCGGGGACTTCACCGCCCGCGATCGCGCTGACGATCCGGTCGTGCGCCGCGTCCCATGGGACCGGTGTGACGTTGACCGTGACATCCGGGAACTCGTCCATGAACGCCTCGGCGAACGCCCCGAGTGCCTCGCCCTCGGCCCCCATGGCCCAGACATCGATCTCGCCGGAGGCGGCAGAGGTGTCGACCTCAGGCGCCTGCGACGCGGTCGCCGCATCGTCGGCATCCTCGCCGCCCTCCTCCTCGCCCCGTCCGCACGCGGCGAGGGACAGGACCAGGGCGAGGACCGTGATTGGCACCCACCATCGTTGCTTGGTAGTCATCGTTTGCTCTCTCCTTCCGATCTGGAGCTGTGACAGCCGCAGCTCGAACGCACCACCAGCTCGGTTGGCAGGACTTCGTGACGCGGGATAGTTCGCATTCCCGTGAGTCGTTCGTGGAGCAGCGTGGCCGCGCGCCGACCGAGCTCCACCATCGGTTGGCGCACCGTCGTGAGGGTTGGCGCCAGGTGGCCGGCGACCGGGATGTCATCCCAACCGGTCACCACCAGGTCGTCGGGGACGCAGATGCCGGCATCACGCGCGCTGCCGAGCACTCCCATCGCAATCTCGTCGTTGGCCGCTACGATTGCGTCGGGGGAATCAGCCTCGGCGAGGAGTCGGTCGGCGGCGTCACGACCATCGGCCTCGCGAAAGCCGCAGGCCACGGCGGCGCGCCCGATCGCCATGCCGGCCGCTTCGTGCGCGTCGCGGAACCCGGCCCAGCGCTCGGCGGCGTCAGACGAGATCTCCGGATCGCCCAGGAACGCGATGTCGCGGCGGCCGTGTTGGATGACGTGGCTGACCAGCGCGCGGGCAGTGTTCCGGCTCTCCGTGCGAACGCTGTCGGCATCACCAGCCGGAGGCCGGGCGAGGAGGACCGTTGGCACACCCTGCCTGACCAGCTCGGCGACCACCTCGTCATCGACCGTCCGGCCCATGACGACGATGCCGTCGACGCGGTCGGCGAGGGCGAGGACCTGCGTGTCGACGTTGGCGCGGCGGTGTGTCCCGAGAATGAGCGCGCTTCGCCCGTCGACCGCCGACGCCTCCTCGAAGCCCTGGATCACCGCGGAGTAATACGGCCCCGAGAGGTCGGGGAACACGATGCCGATGGACTCGTGGCCACCCCTGGCCAGCGAGCGGGCGAGGTGGCTGGGCCGATATGCCAGTTCGTGAATGGCCGCACGGACCCGGTCGCGGGTCGGCGTCGACACGGGTGCGTGGCCCCGCTGCACGCGCGACACGGTGGCGATCGAGACTCCGGCGCTCTCCGCCACCTCGTAGATGGTCGGCGCGCGTCCGCGCCCTGTAAGCGCTTTCATCGTCATGAGCCATCTGCATGTCTCATGCCGCACCGCGTGGCTGCTGGTGTGCCGCGGCGTACCGACCGGCGGCGCGTAGCATGGTCGGGTGAGCCAGCGCACGGCGATCCTCGTCGCCGCCATCCTCGGGTCGGCGATCGTCTTCCTCGACGCGACGATCGTGAACGTCGCGCTCGAGACGATCGGCCGCGAGCTGCCGGCCACCTTCGTCGGCCGTCTCGAAGGGCTCACCTACGTCAACAGCGCCTACTTCGCGGTGCTCGCCGCGCTCCTCATCCTCGCCGGCGCGATCAGCGACTACTACGGGCGGCGCCGGACGTTCCGCATCGGGCTCATCGGCTTCGGGGCCGCGTCGGTGGCCTGTGGCCTGGCGCCGACGATGGAGGTCCTGATCGGGGCGCGCATCCTCCAGGGCGCGTTCGGCGCGATCCTCGTCCCGGGCAGCCTCTCGATCATCACTGCGGCCTTCGAGGGCGAGGAGCGCGGGAGGGCGATCGGGCTGTGGGCGGCAGGCACCTCGGCGACGTCGATCATCGGCCCGCTGCTCGGCGGCGTGCTCGTCCAGGGCCTGTCATGGCGCCTCGCGTTCCTCATCAACGTGCCGCTCGTGCTGCTGGCGCTGTGGGCCACGACCCGTGTGCCCGAGAGCCGCGACACCGAGTCGCGCGGCGACTTCGACTGGCTCGGGGCGGCGGTGATCGCCATCGGCGTCGGCGGCCTCGCCTTCGGCGCGACGCGCGGCCAGGAGCAGAACTGGCAGGATCCGATCGCGTGGGTGGCGCTCATCGTCGGCTTCGTGGCGATCGTCGCCGTGCCCATCCTCATGCTGACCCGGCCGCGCCCGCTGATCCCGCCGGGGCTGTTCAAGTCGCGCAACTTCACGATCGTGAACATCTCGACGTTCCTTATCTACGGCGCGCTGTACGTGTCGTTCGCCTTCCAGGGCCTCTTCTTCCAGGGGACGCTCGGCTTCAGCCCCCTCGCGGCCGGCGCCGTGGGCCTGCCGATCGCGCTGCTGCTGACGTTCCTGTCGACGCCGGCGGGGCAGCTGTCGGCACGCATCGGCCCGCGCGTCTTCATGACCGTCGGACCGCTGGCGATGGCTGCCGGGCTGGTGTGGCTGTCGCGGGTCCCGCCGGATTCGACGCCGTGGGTGGCGGACCTCGGGGATCCCTCGACGCTCGTGCCGCCGGTCGCGACGTTCGTCGACATCATCCTGCCGCTGATCGTGTTCGGCATCGGCATCGCATTGCTGGTGGCGCCGCTGACGACCGCGCTGATGAGCTCGGTTCCGGTCCGCAACGCCGGGCTCGGCTCGGCGATCAACAACGCGGTCAGCCGCGCCGGCTCGCCGCTCGTCAGCGCGCTGCTGTTCATCGCGATCACCGCGACCTTCTATCCGTCGCTGGCTGGCCTCGTGTCCGGCGTCGACGTCGACGATCCCGCGTTCCGCGAGCAGGTCCAGCCGCTCACCAGCGTGCCGGAAGAGGTCGATCCCGAGATCGCCGAGGCCGCCCAGCAGGCAAGCACCGATGCGTTCCGCCTGGCGATGATCGTCTCGGCCGGGCTGCTGGTCGCCGGCGCGACGATCAACGCGTTCGGCATCCGCAATCCCTCACGGCCCGAGATGGAGGCGGCCGCCGAGATCCCTGCAGCCTCCGGCTGATCAGAAGACCTTCGGGCACCAGGGCGGGCGATCGGTGCGGAAGAGCGCATCGGCCCGTTCGACAGCGCCGGGCTGAAGCTCGCGCACGCGGCCGGCGTCGGCGAGCTGGCGGAAGCCGAAGGCGCCGAGGTAGGCCGCGCCGAGGTCGGTGATGTCGCACGCCAGGTCCGCCGCGCCGGTGGCCGGCTGGACGACGGGCACCCCGTCCTCGACGGCGAGCTCCCAGGTGCCGTCGTTCCACTCGCAGAAGGCGTCGGCGATCTCGAGGACCAGGCGACCGTCGGACGCGTAGCGGCGGCCGGCGAGGGCCGGTGCCACGTCCACGACGCGGGTCCACAGCGCGTCACCGATGTCCGCTCGCAGGCGGCGCGGCTCGGCCAGGTTCAGGAGCAGCGGGTCGTCGACGGCCAGGTTCCAGGTCTCGATCCGGGCCATCAGGTCGATGTCGATGAGGAAGCGCCACACGTCGAGGTGCGCCGCCGGGTTGGTCGCCATCACCTCGACGACGACGACCGCCGACTTCGAGCCGGCGCTGTCCCAGTCCTCGCGGACGCGGTAGCGAGCGTAGCCGTCGGCGACGCCGGCGACCTCGTGGATGACGTGGAAGGCCGGGCTCGCCCCGCGGCGCCAGTGCGACGGGTCCGCGAAGAACTCGGACTCCCAGAACGCCGGCGAGCGGGTGAAGAAGCCGGGCCGATGCGGGCGCAGCGCGTCGTAGACCGGCGGAATCACGCGCTTGGCCTCGTCGAGCTCGAGGAACCGGATCGTCCCGGCTGGCGTATGCGGCTGGCGGAACGCGCCGCGCTCCCGCTCGAGGTTGATGCCCATCCGCAGCGTGCCGAGGCCATACCCGAAGCGCTGGTAGATGCTGCCCTCCGACGCCCACAGGATCGCGAGCGGCTCGCCGCGCTCGTGGATCGCATCGAGCTGGAGCCGCATCATCCGGCGCAGGATCCCTCGCCGCCGATGGGTCGGCTGCACGCCGACGATCGTCACGCCCGCGGCCGGCAGCACGCCGCCGGGGATCGTGAGCTCGAAGCTGAAGATGCCGGCCGTTCCGACGACGCGGTCGCCGTCGTAGGCGGCGATGGCGCGATCGGCCTCGAAGGCGGTCGCCCATCGTTCCCGATCCTCGTCGCGAGCCTGCTCGCTGAACGCGAGCTCGCCGGCCAGGAAGAAGTCCTTCGGATCGCCGCTGAACGGGCGGACGTCGATTTCCATCCACCGATTATGGCGCGGGGCCTGCTCTATCCTTCGCCCGATGTTCCCGATCGGCGACGAGAACGAGCGCGGCCACGGGCCGGCCTTCGTCAGCCTGGCCCTCATCGGCCTCAACGTGGCCGTCTTCCTGCTGCTCCAGGGGGCCGGTGGCACCGAGGCGGGCGCCGAGTTCACGTACGGCTTCAGCGCGGTCCCGTTCGAGATCGTGAACCAGGTCGACCTGGTCGAGCCGCAGCCGATCCCGGTCGGCGGCGAGACCGTGATCGTGCCTCATGAGCCGGGGCCGAGCCCGATCTGGCTGACGCTCTTCACGAGCATGTTCATGCATGGCGGCTGGCTGCACCTCGCCGGCAATATGCTGTTCCTGTGGGTCTTCGGCGACAACGTCGAGCACCGCATCGGCCACGTGCTGTTCCTGGGCTTCTACCTGCTCGCGGGGCTGATCGCGAGCGTCGCGCAGATCCTCACCAACGTCGACTCGGTGATCCCGGTCCTCGGCGCCTCCGGAGCCATCTCCGGCGTCCTCGGCGCGTACTTCGTGATGTTCCCGACCAACCGCGTCAACGTTTTCCTGTTCCGCGGCGTGTTCCCCGTTCCGGCGATCGTGGCGATCGGGATGTGGGCGGCGCTCCAGATCATCGCCGGCGTCTTCGGTTCGGGCGCCGGCGAGGCCGGCGGCGTGGCGTACTTGGCGCACATCGGCGGCTTCCTGGCGGGCGTGGCGGCCGGGCTCCTCTTCCGCGTCATCTTCAACGAGCCGCGCCGGCCGCGGGGCATGCCCGCCTCGGCGTACCGATGAGCGCCGCCGTCCGCGAGGCGGCCGGGCTGTTCGGTCCGCGCAGCGTGGCGTGGCGGGTCGATCGCGAGGTGATCGTCCTGGCCGGCGGCTCGTGCGCGCTGCTCATGCAGGCGGCGCACCCGGTCGTCGCCGCGGGCGTCGTCGAGCACTCGACCTACGCGACCGATCCGTTCGGCCGGCTCCGGCGCACGCTGACCAGCAGCTTCGACGTCGTCTTCGGCACCCGATCCCGCGCCGATGCCGCCATCCGCCGCGTAAACGCCATCCACGCCTCGGTTCGCGGCCGCCTTCCAGACGGCGCTTCGTACACGGCCGGCGACCCCGAGGCGTTGCTCTGGGTGCACGCCACGCTCATCGACACCGCGCTGCGGATCTACTCGCGCTTCGTCCGCCCGCTCTCGCCCGACGAGGAGCGCGAGTACCTGCGGGAGGCGGCGGAGGTGGCCGAGCGGCTTGGCATTCTCCCGGCCGACCTGCCGTCCGAGGTGCCGGCGCTGCGCGCCTGGATGTCGGGGATGATCTGCAGCGGCCGCGTTCGCGTCACGCCGGCCGCCCGTCAGGTCGCAACGACCGTCCTCTATCCCGGCCGCCTCGTCCCGCGGGTCGCGTGGGACGCCGCGCACCTGGTCTCGCTCGCGACCCTGCCCGATCCGCTGCGCCGCCAGTACGGCATCTCGTGGTCCGCCGGGCGGGAGCGCGGCGTCGAGCGACTGGCGGCCGTGACCCGGCGTGCGCTGCCGCTCGTTCCGCCGCCGCTGCGCTTCGTGCCCCAGGCCCGGTCCGCCGAGCGTCGGGTGCGCCTCGCCACCGGCCGCCGATAGGTCGCAGGGAGCTCGCGGCTATGATGGGCAGCGCCCGCTCGGCATCGGCCCAGCCGCAGCGGCCTCGAGGGATGTTCCGACGTTGACCCGATTCGCCAAGCTCGCGGTTGCGGCTGCCGTCGCGACCTTCGTCCTGATCGCCGTAGGCGGCCTCGTGCGCGCCACTGACTCGGGCCTCGGCTGCCCGGATTGGCCGCTCTGCTTCGGCGGCTGGCTGCCGCCGGCCGACCTCCACGCCTGGATCGAGCACAGCCATCGCCTGATCGCGGCCATCTTCGTCGGTCCGCTCGTCGCCGCGGTGGGCCTGATCACGGTCTTCAGCTCACGCCGTCGCGACCGCCCGCTCCTCGCGGCCGCGGTCGTGGCAGGCATCCTCGTCATCGTGCAGTCACTGCTCGGCGCCGCGGTCGTGCTCGAGGGCCTCACCGCCGAGCTCGTCACCGCGCACCTGGCGATGGCGCTCACCGTCCTGGCGGCTGTCATCTTCATCGCCGAGCGCGCCAGCCACGGACCGATGCCGGCCGCGCACGCGCGCCCGGGCCTCACGCGCCTCGTCGCCGTGACCGCCGTCGCGATCTTCGCGCAGATGCTGCTCGGCTCATGGGTCACCGGCCAGCACGCGGGCCTGGCCTTCGGCGACGTGCCCCTGATGGACGGCGCGCTGGTCCCGCAGATCTCGACGGAGACCCAGGCGATCCACGCGACCCACCGAGCGCTGAGCGTGGTCGTTGCCGCGCTCGTCGCGTGGACGGCGATCGCCATCCACCGATCGACCGATGCGCCGCTGCCCCGCGGCATCGCCATCGCGCTGGCCGTCCTCGTGGCGGTGCAGATCGTCCTCGGGCTGCTGAACGTCGCGTCGCGACTGTCCGCCTTCTTCGTCGTGCCGCACCTGGCAACTGGCGCCGCCCTGTGGGGCGCATCGGTATGGCTTCTGCTGACCACCCGTCGCCTGCGCCCGGCCGAGATGCGGGTGCGGGCCGCACAGCCGGCGGAGCCCGGACCGATCGACACCGTGCGCGCCTACATCGCACTCACGAAGCCGCGGATCATCGAGCTGCTGCTGGTGACGACGATCCCGACGATGGTGCTCGCCGCCGGCGGCCTGCCCTCGCCGTGGCTGATGGCCGCCGTCATCTTCGGCGGCACGATGGCGGCCGGCGGGGCCAACGCGATCAACATGTACGTCGACCGCGACATCGACGACCTCATGCGCCGGACCCGGCACCGGCCGCTGCCGCGCAACGCGGTCGAGCCGCGCGCCGCGCTCGCGTTCGGGATCGGCCTCAGCGTGGTGGCCTTCGCCTGGCTGGCGCTGACCGTCAACCTGCTGAGCGCGGTGCTGGCGCTGTCCGCCACGGCCTTCTACATCTTCGTCTACACGCTGTGGCTGAAGCGGAGCACGCCCCAGAACATCGTCATCGGCGGGGCCGCGGGGTGCGTACCGGTGCTCGTGGCGTGGGCGGCCGTCACCGGCGAGGTCGGCCTGCCCGCGCTCGTGCTGTTCGCGATCGTCTTCTACTGGACGCCGCCGCACTTCTGGGCGCTGGCGCTGCGCTATCGCGGCGATTACGCGGCCGCCCGCGTCCCGATGCTGCCCGTCGTGCGCGGTGAGGCCGAGACGGCGCGCCAGATCGTGCTCTACACGATCGCGCTCGTCGCGGTCAGCCTGCTCCTCTTCCCGGCGGCCGGGATGGGCTGGATCTACCTCGCGGCGGCCGTCGTGCTCGGCGCGCTGTTCCTGTGGCGCGCGCTGATCCTGCGTGCGGATGCGGCCAACGGCCGCGCCGCCATCGGCCTCTTCCGCTACTCGATCAGCTACCTGACCCTGCTGTTCGCCGCCGTCGCCGTGGACGCCCTCGTCTACCTGCCGGTCTGACCGCGGGGCACACGCGGGCTCCAGGGCTCCTCGCCGCTGGCCGCGCGCTCGGCCGCAAGCCGTTCGTCCAGGCGCGCGGTCTTCCGCTCCTCGGCGCCCATCCAGGCGAGGATCACGACCACCATCCCGACCACGAAGGCGATGTCGCCAGCCGCCCACATCAGCACGCCACCGAGGTGCTGGTCGTCGAGGGGCGAGGGGCCCCAGTTGCGGACGTTCGTGACGTAGTGCGGATAGAGCACCGTGCCGGTGTTCAGCAGCGCGACGCCGAGGAACGAGTTCTGCGGCAGCGCCAGGAAGAGGTAGAAGAGTCGCACCGGGTACGGCATCCGCCACGGCGAAGGGTCGACGCCGGTGATCGGCCACCAGAACAGCAGCGCCGCGCCCAGGAACGTCGCGTGCTGCAGGTAGTGCAGCGCGGTGTTCTCGAGCGCCTCGTTGTACAGGGTGCTGAAGTGCCAGCCCCAGTTCACCGCCGCGAACAGGACCCACGCGACGACCGGGAAGGAGATCGCCTTCACGACCGGGCTGTGCAGCACCCACAGCAGACGCCGCCGCACCGGCGGCGAGCTCACCCGCAGGGTGAGCGTGATCGGCCCGCCCGCCAGCAGCAGTGGTGCGGCGACGAGCATCAGCAGGAGGTGCTGAACCATGTGGACGCTGAAGAGCACGCCCTCGTAGGCCTCGACCGGTGAGGCCAGCGCCAGGCCGATCGCGAACAGGCCGCCCATGAAGCACCACGTCCGGATCCGCGGGTGGAGGTTGCGCGGGTGGGCGCGGTTGACGGTGCGGACCGCCCACAGGTAGGCGGCCGCGGTCGCCACCAGCGGCACGATGACCAGCGGGTCGAAGCGCCACAGCAGCAGCACCGCCGGAAACGTCGGAGGCGGCGCATCGGCGCCATGCGCCAGCACAGTGGCCGGTGCGAGCGCGAGCAGCAGGAGGGCGAGCGGAAGGGCCGTGCGGCGCATCGTCACATTGTCGCGCGAATTCGTTGGAACCGACCTGTCGAGCGTGGCGTCTACGCGGCCATGAATCGAACTGCCCCGGGCCTCGTCATCGTGCTCCTCGTCCTTCTCGCGGCGTGCGCCACCCCCGGTGGCTCGCCGGGAGCCTCAGAGACCGATGGCGGCAGCGGCTCCGAGCCGCCGCCGAGCGCGTCCGACGGCGGCGGAGGCACCGGCGGCATCGAGCATCCGACCGGCGCCGACGAGCCGATCCTGATCGTCACCGAGGAAGGCGGCTTCGCGACGCCGCAGATGATCGCGACGCGCGTGCCGACGTTCGCCCTCTACGGCGACGGGCGCGTGATCATGCAGGGCATGCAGACGCTCGAGTTTCCCGGGCCGGCGCTGCCCGCGCTGATCGAGCGCACGATGAACGAGGACGGCATCCAGGCCGTGCTCGAGGCGATCGAGGAGACGAACCTGTTCACCGGCGACCTCGAGCTGCGCGGCGCGATGAACGTCTGCGCCGACTGCACCGACACCGTCTTCCGCGCCAACGTCAACGGCGAGGAGATCACGATCACCGTGTTCGGCCTCGGCATGCTGGACCCCGAGTTCGGCGGCAACCTCGAGGGCATCGACCCCGCGGAGATCGACGCGCACGCGACCTTGAGCCAGCTGCGCGACGCGCTGCTGACGATCGACACCTCCGTCCCGAACGACGCCTGGGAGGCCGAGGGCTGGCAGCCGTACACCCCGACCGCGTTGCGCCTCTACGTCCGCGACGTGACCGGCGAGCCGATCGAGGGCGGTGAGCTGCCAGGCATGGTCCGCGAATGGCCGACCGACGACGATCCCACCACGTTCGGCGCGGAGATCCCGGTCTTCGGCGACGGCACGCGTTGCGGCGTGGTCGAGGGCGACGCGGCCGCCGCCTGGTTCGAGGACCTCAGCGCCGCCAACCAGAACACGCTCTGGACCTCCGACGGCGAGAACCGATTCACCGTCGCGCCGCGCCCGCTGCTGCCCGGCGAGGAGAGCGCCTGCCCGGAGGAGCTCGTCTCCGGCTAGCGTTACGCGCGCACCGATGGCGCCGATCCGGCGCCCTTCGCTACAATGCGGTTCGTGTCGCCGTCAGCCCACCGGTGCGTGCGTGCCTGACGCGCGAGGCCGACGCCCCTTCGGAATGCTGACCTGAGGAGCCTTCGAGATCGAGCCGATACACCCCACGGCGCCCGGCACCCGGCTGCGACGAATCGCGCGCCGGCTGGCGCCGCTCACCCTCTTCATCCTGCTCGCCGGCTGCCTGCTGCCCCCGGCGCCGAAGACCGATGCGGGCCAGGACGTCTTCAACCTGTACCTGATCGTGCTCGGGCTGGCGGCGATCGTCTTCATCGGCGTCGAGGGCTTCATCCTGTATGCCGTCGTGCGCTACCGGCGCAAGCCGGGTGACGAGGTGCTGCCGGAGCAGCTGCACGGCAACAACACGATCGAGGTCATCTGGACGATCATCCCGACGGTCATCGTCTTCGTCCTCTTCTTCTTCAGCATGCTTACCCTCGGCGAGGTGGAGGCCAGCTCGGACGTCGAGAGTGCCACGACCGTCGAGGTCACCGGCTTCCAGTGGCAATGGACCTTCACCTACGAGAACGGCGCGTCCGAGACCGGCAGCGCGGAGCAGGCGCCGACGCTCGTGCTTCCCGTGAACGAGCCGGTGCGCCTCGTCCTCCACTCGCTCGACGTCAACCACGCGTTCTACGTCCCCGAGTTCCTCATCAAGCGCGACGTGATCAACTTCGGCGAGAACCAGGACCCGAACGAGCTCACGTTCACGATCACCGAGGCGGGCACGTACGCCGGCCAGTGCGCCGAGTTCTGCGGCACCGAGCACGCCGACATGGTCTTCGTCGTAGACGCGAAACCGCGCGCTGAGTACGAGGCCTACATCGAGGCGCTGGCCTCCGGCGAGCCGCCGCCGGACGGAGGCGGCGGGGATTGCGGCACGACGATCCAGCTCGCGGCGGTCGAGACCCTCCAGTTCGACACCGATGCGATCGAGGCGCCAGCCGGCGAGGACTTCTGCATCGAGTTCACGAACAACGACACCGTCCCGCACGACGTCGGCATCGTCGAGACCGACTTCAACGGAGATGACGTGCAGCCGGGCGAGTCGATCGTCTACGTCATCCCGGCCATGGAGGCCGGTGACTACACCTTCTTCTGCACCCTTCATCCGCAGGCGATGATCGGTGACCTGACGGTCGGGGAGTAACCGATGGCGACCACGACTCTCGAACCGCAGACCGGCGCCTCCGCCTATCGGCGCTCGTGGGTGATCGATTGGCTGACGACGGTCGACCACAAGAAGATCGGGATCCTGTACATCGTGAACAGCTTCATCTTCTTCTTCGCGGCCGGGATCCTGGCCCTCGTGGTGCGCAGCGAGCTCGCGGTTCCGGGACTCCAGCTGGTCGACGCGGACACCTTTAACCAGGCGTTCACGATGCACGGGACGATCATGCTGTTCCTGTTCGTGATCCCCGCGCTGAGCGGCTTCGCGAACTACATCGTGCCGCTCCAGCTCGGGGCGCCGGACATGGCCTTCCCGCGCATCAACGCCCTCAGCTTCTGGCTCCTTCCGCTCGGCGGCGCGCTGATCTTCAGCGGCTACCTGTTCGGCGGTGCGGCCGCCGAGGGCTGGACCGCCTACGCACCGCTCACCAGCGAGGCGTACGGCTCGACGCCGGGGACCGACCTCTGGATCATCGGCCTCACGCTGGTTGGCACGGCGTCGATCCTCGGCGCGGTCAACTTCATCACCACCGTGTTCAAGATGCGCGCGCCGGGAATGACGCTCTTCCGGATGCCGATCTTCGTCTGGACGGTGCTCGTCACCGCCGTGTTGATCCTGCTCGCGACGCCGGTGCTGACCGCCGGCCTGATCGCGCTGTTCATCGACCGCAACTACGGCGGCTCGTTCTTCGACCCGACCCTCGGCGGCAGCCCGATCCTGTGGCAGCACATCTTCTGGTTCTTCGGCCACCCGGAGGTCTACATCGTCATCCTGCCGGCGATGGGCGTGGTCAGTGAGGTGCTGCCGGTCTTCAGCCGCAAGCCGCTGTTCGGGTACAAGGCCTTCGTCTTCGCCACGATCGGTATCGGCTTCCTGAGCTGGACCGTGTGGGCCCACCATATGTTCACGACCGGATCGGTGTTCCTGCCGTTCTTCAGCTTCATGACCGCACTCATCGCCATCCCGACCGGGATCAAGATGTTCAACTGGCTGGCCACGCTGTGGCGGGGCAAGCTGACCCTGGCGACGCCGATGCTGTTCGCGCTCGGCTTCATCAGCATGTTCCTCATCGGCGGCATCAGCGGCGTGATGCTCGCCTCGCCGCCGATCGACTTCCACGTGCAGGACACGTACTTCGTCGTCGCGCACCTGCACTACGTCTTCTTCGGCGGAGCGGTGTTCGGCGTCTTCGCGGCCGCCTACTACTGGTTCCCGAAGATGACCGGCCGGATGCTGAACGACCGCCTCGGCAAGGTCCATTTCTGGATCCACTTCATCGGCTTCAACCTCGCCTTCTTCCCGATGCACCAGCTTGGCCTTTCGGGCATGCCGCGGCGCGTCAGCGACTACGACCCGAACGCGGGATGGACGATCCTCAACTCGATCTCGACGGTCGGCGCGTTCATGATCGCGGTGAGCATCATCCCGTTCCTCATCAACGTGATCTCCAGCCTCATCAACGGCGAGGAGGCCGGCGACGACCCGTGGGAGGGCAACACGCTCGAGTGGGCGACGACCAGCCCACCGCCGCCGTACAACTTCGACCGCCTGCCGCCGATCCACTCCGAGCGGCCGCTCTTCTTCCTGACACACGGCCACGGGCACGCCGCGGAACGGCCCGCTGACCTCGAAGAGGACCCTGCCGACGACGTCGAGCATCGCGAGGGACTGGTGTGAGCACGCGCACGATGCAGGCCCAACCCAGCGGCGAGGACCAGGCCGCCGCCGCGCTGGCGCACGGCGCCTCCGGCATGCCGACCCCGATGGTCGGGATGCTCCTCTTCATCGCCAGCGAGGTGATGTTCTTCGGCGGCCTCTTCGCCACCTACTTCAACGCGCGGGCGATGGCCGGCCAGGGCAACTGGCATCCGCCCGAGGGCGGCCACCTCGACCTTCCGCTGGCGGCGGTGCTGACCGTCATCCTCGTGGCCTCGAGCTTCACGATGCAGTTCGGCGTGTGGGCCATCCGGCGCGGGGACACCGGCAAGCTGCGCCTGTGGACCGCGATCACGCTCGGGCTCGGCGTTCTCTTCCTGGCCGGACAGCTCTACGACTACAGCCAGCTCGGCTTCGGGATCAGTGACAGCTCGTTCGGCACCGTCTTCTACACGCTCACCGGCTTCCACGGCGCGCACGTATTCGGCGGCGCGGTCGGCCTGACGATCATCCTGGCCCGGACGCTGCGCGGCCAGTTCAGCGCCCGCAACCACGTCGCGGTCGAGGCGGTCAGCGTCTACTGGCACTTCGTCGACGTCGTCTGGATCGCGGTGTTCAGCACGATCTACCTGCTCGCGTAGGGATGGACCGATGACCGATACCGCCATCGGCTTCCTCATCGTCGGCATCGCGATGCTCGTCGTGCTCGGGCTCGTCTTCGCCCTCTCCTCGCGTCAGCGCCCCGCCGTCGAAGGCCAGCCGCCACCGGACGGCGTGCACCTGCCGCCCCCGAGCTACCTGCCGGTGATCGTCTCGATCGGTGCCGCGCTGATCGGCGCCGGGCTCGCGTTCCGCGCCGAGGGCCAGCTGGCCAACCCGTTCCTGGCGATCCCCGGGCTCGTGATCTTCGTGCTCGGCGTGCTGTGGTGGGTGCGGGCGGCGAACCGGGAGTGGCGCGAGGTCGAGCACGGCGGCCACGGCTCGCATGCCCCGCACGACGACCAAGCCGCCCACTGACCCTCGATGACCATCGGCGGCCGCGGCGTCGATCTGCGGCGCCTCCCGCGCCGGTTCCTCGTCTACGCGGCGCTGCTGCCGTTCGTCGTGCTCGGCGCGGCGGCGTTTGCCCTCTACCTGCGGGGCGGCATCGCATCGCCGACCACGATCGGCAGCGCGGCGCCCGACTTCGACCTCACCGACCTCGACGGCAATGACGTCCACCTGGCCGACCTCCGCGGGAGCCCGGTGATCGTCAACTTCTGGGCATCGTGGTGCGGGCCGTGCGTCGAGGAGTTCCCGCTCCTGCGCGCCGCGGCCGAGCAGCACGCCGACGACGGCCTGGTCGTGCTCGGGATCGTCTACCAGGACCGATCGGAGGCGGCGCGTGCCTTCATGCAGAGCCAGGGCGCCACGTGGAGGGCGCTGATGGATCCGGACGAACGCGTCGCGCAGGCGTATAACATCTTCGCGCCGCCGGAGACGTACTTCATCGGTCGCGACGGGACGATCGTCGCGCGCCACATCGGCCAGTTCACGGCCGACTCGCTGGAGGACAAGGTGGCAGCGATCATGGACGAGGAGTGAGCATGGACTCGAACCTTCCCGCCACCCGGCCCGATACACCGCTTGCGCTCCGCGAGGATGCCCCCGCCGAGCCCGTGCCTCGGCGCCAGCCGATCAGCGTCGCGTTCCTGCCGCTGGCGCTCATCACGTTCATCATCCTGGCCTTCATCATCGCCACCTGGACGTTCCTCGCGGCAGGCAGCTGAGGGCGGCCGATCGACCGAGGAGCTTCCCAAACCGGCCGCTCCTCGGTCGTCGCGCCAATCGGATCAGCCGGGTGACCGAGGAACCGCTCCCCATCGGTCAGCAGGCCAACCTGATTGGCCGAAGGTCTAGGCCTCGGCGACGCGCTGCGACCCGGGCCGGAGCGAGCTCAGCGCCGCGCGGGCGAGCCCGGCTGGCGAGCCGTAAAGGCGGACGAGGTCGGCCGCGAGAAGGGCGATGATCGCCACCTCGATGCCCTTCGCCACCCAGCCGAGGCTGAAGTACGGGCCCATCACGAGGTACGCGACGATCGTCACCGCGGTGTAGCCCGCGAGTCCGACGCGCGGCAGCCAGGCGAAACGCCGGACGAACGGATGGGGAATGGCGGAGGCCACCAGCGCCGCCGCCAGGGCGGCGTAGCCGAGCGCGTTGAGCGTGAACAGCGTCCCGCCAAGCGTGAGGTGGATGTAGGCGGTGATGAGCGCCAGGTCGACGATCGCGACGGTGAGGCCCACTGCCAGCGCCGTGCCGGCTCGGGTGCTGTGGGTCATGGCAGTCATCGATTCGGTCTCCCGATATGTGCTACTTGATGTGAGCAAGTATAGCGATTTTGGAGTGACCGCACAAGGAATGAATGTCCCGGGTCGGCCGGGATCGGTCCGGGAGATCCGCGCGTCAGGACGGCGAGGCGCTGCCGGGCGTCGGATAGCGGCGCTCGACGTACGCGTCGAGGATCGCCAGGAAGCGCGGGACGATGTCGTCGCCGCGCAGCGTCTCGGTCTTCTCGCCGTCTACGAACACCGGCGCGACCGGCTCCTCGAACGTGCCGGGCAGGCTGATCCCGATGTCGGCGTGCTTCGACTCGCCCGGCCCGTTGACGACGCAGCCCATGACGGCGACACGCAGCTCCTCGACGCCCGGATGCGCCTCGCGCCAGCGCGGCATCTGCTCGACGAGGTAGGCCTGGATGTCCCGGGCCATTTCCTGGAAGAAGGTGCTCGTCGTGCGCCCGCAGCCCGGGCATGCCGAAACCTGGGGCAGGAACGAGCGCAGCCCCATCGACTGGAGCACCTGCTGCGCGACCTGCACCTCCTGCGTCCGGTCGCCGCCCGGCTCGGGCGTGAGGCTGACCCGGATCGTGTCGCCGATCCCGCGCTGGAGCATCACCGCCAGGCCGGCGGTCGAGGCGATGATGCCCTTGGCGCCCATGCCCGCCTCGGTCAGCCCGAGGTGGAGCGGGTAGTCGCACCGATCCGCGAGGCGGGTGTAGACCTCGACGAGGTCCGGCACACCGGAGACCTTGGCGCTGATGATGATCCGGTCGTGTCCCAGCCCGCCCTCCTCGGCGAGCCGCGCCGAGCGCAGCGCCGACTCGATCATCGCTTCGATCATCACCTCGCGGCTGTCCCGTGGCTCGGGCGAGGCGGCGTTGGCATCCATCATCTCGGTCAGCAGCTGTTGGTCGAGCGAGCCCCAGTTGACGCCGATGCGGACCGGCACCCCGTTGGCGACGGCGACCTCGATGATCTGTGCGAACTGCTCGTCACGCCGTTTCGTGCCGACGTTTCCCGGGTTGATCCGGTACTTGGCCAGCGCCGCGGCCATCTCGGGGTACTTCGTGAGCAGCAGGTGCCCGTTGTAGTGGAAGTCGCCGATCAGCGGCACGCCCACCCCGAGCGCGTCGAGCTTGGCACGAATGACGGGCACCGCCTGCGCCGCGGCATCGTTGTTGACCGTGATCCGCACGAGCTCGGAGCCGGCGTGCGCGAGCTGCGCGACCTGGATGGCGGTGCCGTCGGCATCGGCGGTGTCGGTGTTCGTCATCGACTGCACGACGACCGGATGGGCCGATCCGACGGGCACGCCACCGACCAGCACGGTTTGCGTCGATCGCCGTCGAGGTACGCTCATCAGTGACCATGGTAGAGCCAGCCTTTCCGACCGGCACAGCACCTGCAGGGCCCGCGACGTGACCGAGCGCGCGGGGACCAGAGCGGGCCGTGGCCGGCACATCTGGATCGTGGAGGACGAGCCGGCGTCGGCGACCCTGGCCGCCGAGCTGGTCGAGGGCTGGGGCGCCCAGGTTTCGGTCTTTCGAGCGGCGCTCCCGTTCCTCAGCGCGCTCCGCGATCGGTCCGAGCCGACCGCGGTCGTCCTCGACTGGCGGCTCGAGCACGAGCTGAGCGCCGCGCTGTTCCTGGCGACGCGGCATCGGTACCCGAGCCTGCCGGTCATCTACTGGACCGGGCACGCGGCCGATACGCTGCCGTCGATGATCACCGACGACGCCCTCACCATGGTCGTCGACAAGGCCGATGGCACGGAGCCATTCGAGCGCGCGCTCGACTGGGCCAGCCGCGTCGAGAGCGAGGAGCCCGCGCGCTAGGCGCGACCGAGTGCCAGGACGGCGTTCATGCCGCCGAACCCGAACGAGTTCGTGACCGCGGCGTCGACCCTGGCCGAGCGTGCATCGGTCAGCACCTCGAGGTCGATCTCGGGGTCGAGGGTGCTCAGGTTGCAGGTGCCGGGCAGGATCCCGCGCTGGAGGGCGAGGGCGGTGATCGCGGCCTCCACCGCCCCGGACGCGCCGAGGGCGTGGCCGTAGAGGCCCTTCGTGCCCGAGACCGCCAGCCCGTCGGCCGCGTCGCCGAACGCGGCGTGGATCGCGCGGGCCTCCGCCGGCTCGTTCAGTTGCGTGCTCGAGCCGTGGGCATTGACGTAGCCGACCTGCCCGGGAGCCAGGTTGGCGTCGGCGAGGGCCTCGTGGATCGCGCGGGCGGCGTCACGGCCGTCCGGCCGCGGGGCGGTCATGTGGTACGCGTCGTTGCTGGCGCCGAAGCCGAGCACCTCGGCGATCGCGGTCGCGCCGCGGCTGCGGGCCGCCTCCAGCTCCTCGAGGACGAGGATCGCGGCCGCCTCGCCCATCACGAAGCCATCGCGGTCGCGGTCGAACGGCCGCGAGGCGCTCTCGGGATCCTCGTTGCGGCTCGACAGGACGCGGATGAGCGCGAACGCCCCGAATGTCAGCGGCGCCAGCGGGGCCTCGGCGCCGCCGGCGAGGGCGAGGTCAACCGTGCCGTCACGGATCGCATGGAAGGCCTGGCCGATGGCCACCGCTCCCGAGGCGCACGAGTTGGCGTTGCCGACCGACGGCCCGGTCAGGCCGAGGTCGAGCGCCACGTTGCTCGCCCCGGCACCGCCGAAGACGGCCAGCGCCAGCGTCGGCGAGACGCCACGCGTGCCCTTCGCGACATAGCCGGCGTGCTGCTCCTCGCCGTAGGCGACGCCGCCGAGCGCGGAGCCGATCCAGACGCCGGTCCTCGACGCGACCCCGTTGTCGAACGGCAGGCCGGCGTGCTCGACCGCCAGCCGGGCGGCGGTCACGCTGAGCGCGCTGAACCGATCCAGCCGCCGCGCGCGCCGCGCGTCGAGGTGGCTGGCCGGGTCGAAATCGTCGATCTGGGCCGCGATGCGCGACGGGAACTCAGACGCGTCGAAGCGGTCGATCGCGCGCACCGCGGACCGGTTGGCGAGGACGCCGTTCCACAGGCCCTCGACGCCGGTGCCGATGGGCGTGACGGCGCCGATGCCGGTGATGACGACGCGCCTGGTCATCGGCCGGCCTCCGCCAGCTCCTTCACGCGGCGCAGCGTGCGCCCGGCGATGGCCTCGATGAACTGCGGACCGACGACGTGCTCGGTCGCGAATCGGCCGATCAGCGGCCAGTCCAGCTCGAGCTCGTGCTCGATGCTCACGTCGAGGGCCCCGTCGCGCTCCTCGAAGTGCCAGGCCACGACCATCCCGCGGGTGACGCCGCCGGTGTGCACGAACTCGATGCGCCGCTGCGCGGGGAGCGGCCGCTGGATCGCGCGCCAGCTGACGGGGATCGGGCCGCGCCGCGCGCCCATCTCGAAGTGGCGCTCCGCGGGGTCCGGCACGCGGCGCACGTATCGGTAGTGGGGGAGTCGCTCCGGCCAGCGTTCGACGTCGGCGGCGAGGTCGAAGACCCGCTCGTACGGCGCGTCCATCAGCTGGTGGATGCGGCTCTTCACGGGCTGATGACCTCGAGCAGCGCCCGTGGCGCGAGGGCGTCGGTTGCCGGCCGGCAGTCGCCGAGCGCCGAACCGAGGCGGATGGCGGCGCGCGGGCGCTCGTCGAGGCGCGCCAGCGCGTGCTCGAGCAGCGGCGGAACGGCCAGGAAGCCCTGGACGAGCCAGCTGAGCGCCGACTTGGCGGCGAAGGCGGCGCGGCGCTCGCGCCGGTAGGCGGACGCCGGGTCCTCGGTCGCGATCGCGGCGGCCGCGGCCCGCGCAGAACGCAGGGCGCGATGGATCCCCTCGCCGGTGAACGGGTCGACGAAGCCGGCGGCATCGCCGACCAGCATCCAGCCCGGCCCGGCCACGTCGGCGACGCGATGGCCGATCGGCGACGCACCGCGGATCGGCGTCAGGCGCTCCCGTCCGACCAGCCGTGACGCGACCGCCGGGAGCCCGGCGATCGCCGCCGCGAAGCGGTCGGCGGCGGGGCCCCGTCCGTCCATCGGCAGGGCCATGCCGACGTTGAGCTGGCCGCCGGGCAGCGGTGCCAGCCCGACGTAGTAGCCGCGGCCGACATGCATCTCGCCGTGGTCGGCGAGCTCGGGGTCGCCGTCGTAGTGCGCGACGAGCCCGAGGCGACGCGGGAAGCGGACCGGCCGCTCGACGCCGGCCAGCCGGGCGACGGTGGAGCGGACGCCGTCCGCGCCGACGACGAGGTCCGCGTCGATCCGGCGACGGGTGCCGTCGCCCGCGCGCGCCGTGGCGCCCCGCACGCGCCCGCCGGCCACGTCCAACCCGACGAGGCGCGTGCCCTCGACGAGCACGGCGCCGCTGTCCGCGGCGTGCGCGGCAAGCCGGGCGTCGAAGCGGGTGCGGTCGAGGCCCCAGGCCGTTCGCGGTCCTCGGCGGTCGGCGTACGTGATCATCGCGCTGCGCTGGCCGCGCACCATCCGCATCCCGCGCAACGCGATCGCCTCGCCCTGCCACGCTTCCGGCGCGAGGCCGATGCGCGCGAGCTCCTCGACGATTCGCGGGCTGGCGTACTCGGCGCAGGCCTTCGAGCGCGGGTGGTGGGCGGCCTCGAGCAGGACCACGCGCGCGCCGGAGCGAGCGAGGGCGGCGGCGAGCGCCGAGCCGGCCGGGCCGGCACCGGCGACCAGGACGTCGCAGCGGGTCATGCGGACGCCGCGGTGACGACGCGCGGCAGCCACGTGGGCGAGCGCCAGCGCGGCGTCAGGCCGGCGGCGGCGAGCATCGCGTCGAGCTCGGGCATCGTGTAGGACCGGCGCGCCGAGGCCATGCCGTCGGCATGGGTGACGTGGCTGCGGCCGAATGCCATGACCGTCAGCCAGGTCGCGGCCAGGGGAAACGGCCCGCGTCGGAGGTCGTTCACGACCACTCCGCGACGCGCCACGCGCCGCATCTCGCGCAGTGCCAGGACGGCCTCGTCGGGGGCAAGGTGGTGGATCAGCAGCGAGCAGTGGGCGACGTCGACGGCTCCGTCCTCGAGCGGCAGGGCGAGGACGTCGGCATCGAGCACCTCCACGCTCGCCACGCGCGCCAGCCGCGCCCGGGCCACCGCCAGCACGTCGGGGTTGACGTCGGCGGCGACCGTCTTCCAGCCGCGCCGGGCGAACGCGATCGGCATGTCACCGGCTCCGGTTCCCACGTCGAGGATACGAGCGGAGCGGTCGCTTCCCATCAGCCGCTCGATCGCGCGGATGCTCGCATCGGTCCCGCCCGGCAGCCGGTTCATCCGCGCCAGGTCGGCGAGGTTTGCCTCGACCTCGGACCTCGACAGCCCGCCCGATTCGAGCAGCTCGGCCGCATCGGTCCGGGCGCCGAGCGCCAGCAGGCGACGCATGCCGATGGCCATCTTCTCCGGAGCACCTCGTGGCGGGGCGCTCATCTTCGGCGCCGCACGAGGAATCCGCAACGCGGGGCACGGCCTGGCCCCGGATGCTGACGTACACTGAGCGCCGATGACCGCGACCGCACCGCCCGGAACGGACAGCCCCGAGCACGAGCAGACGGACCAACGCCACCGCACGGTGGTGATCATCGGCTCCGGGCCGGCTGGCCTCACCGCCGCCATCTACGCCGCGCGCGCGAACCTCGAGCCCCTCGTGATCGCCGGCAACGTGCCGATGGGCCAGCTGATGATCACCTCGGACGTCGAGAACTACCCCGGCTTCCCCGACGGCATCCAGGGTCCGGAGCTGATGCAGAAGTTCCGCGACCAGGCGACGCGCTTCGGCGCCACCGTCCTCGATCGCGACGCGACGCGCGTCGACTTCTCGTCGCGTCCGTTCGGGATCTGGGTCGGCGACGACGAGTACCGCGCCGATGCCGTCATCGTGGCAACGGGCGCATCGGCCCTGTGGCTTGGCCTGCCGTCGGAAGAGGAGTTCCGCGGTCGCGGCGTCAGCGCCTGCGCGACGTGCGACGGGTTCTTCTTCCGCGGACGCGAGGTGGCCGTGGTCGGTGGCGGCGACACGGCGCTCGAGGAGGCGACCTTCCTGACGCGCTTCGCGGACAAGGTGACGATGCTCGTCCGCCGCGACGAGTTCCGCGGCAGCAGGATCATGCAGGACCGCGCCAGCCGCGACCCGAAGATCGAGATCCTCTTCAACAAGGAGGTCACCGAGGTTCGCGGCGAGATGACGGTCAGCTCGCTGGGACTGCGCGACACGGCGACCGGCGAGGAGAGCGACCTCGACGTGCAGGGGATGTTCGTCGCCATCGGCTACAAGCCGAACACCGATCTCTTCGCTGGTCAGCTCGACATCGGTGAGGGTGGCTATCTCGACGTGGTCGGAGAGACCGGCTCGAAGGTCGAGGGCGTCTTCATCGCCGGCGACGTCCACGACCATCACTACCGCCAGGCGGTGACCGCCGCAGGCGATGGCTGCAAGGCGGCCATCGACGCCGAGCGCTGGCTCGCGTCGGTCGGCGAGATCGAGGCCTCGACCGCCACGAACTGGTAGGTCGTCAAGGGATCGTTGACTACACTAACGATCCAGCCTGAGAACAGGAGACCGATCGACCGATGGCCCGTGCGCCCCGTCCCGAGGACCTCTACGACCTGCGCATCCCGACCGATCTCGACCTCTCGCCCGACGGGCGATTCGTCGCCTTCAGCGTCAAGAGCGTGTCACCCGGCAAGGACGGCTACCGCAGCTCGCTATGGCTTGCCACCACCGATGGGAGCGCGCCCGCCCGACAGCTGACCGTCGGCAGCAAGAACGACACGACGCCGCGCTGGTCGCCCGACGGGTCGCGCCTCGCGTTCCTGTCCGACCGCGGCGCGGTCCTCCAGGCCGGCGGCGGTGGCGCGAAGGCGGGCAAGCCGGAGGCCCCGAAAGAGGGCGGCACCCAGGTCTGGATCCTCCCGTTCGCCGATGGCGGCGAGGCGCGCCAGCTCACCGACCTGCCCAAGGACGTCGAGGGCATGGACTGGTCTCCGGACGGGGGACGGTTGGCAGTGGTCAGCACCGCCGACTCGACCGAGCCGCAGAAGAAGGCCGATCGGAAGCCGGAGGATGGCCCGGCGCCGGACACGCGGCTGATCGACACGCTCGGCTACCAGTTCAACGGCGCGGGCTTCGTCCACGAGCGCTTCACCCGCCTCTGGCTCGTCGATGCTGAAACTGGCGCGCCCGAGCTGCTGACCCGCGGCAACCACCACGACGGCGATCCGCAGTGGTCGCCCGACGGGCGCCAGATCGCGTTCGTCTCCGACCGCCACCCGAACCCGGATCTGGGCTGGCGCAGCGACATCTACCTCGTCGAGGTCCGCGGCGGCGCGGTGCGCCAGCTGTCCCCCGGCCGCGGGCGGCAGGGCTGGGGCGCGCCGTCATGGTCGCCGGACGGTCGATGGGTGGCCGCGGTCGGCACGCGCGACTGGCGGCGCGGCGATCTGCTGCAGGCATCGGTCTGGCGCTTCCGCGCGCGCGACGGGACGGCCGAGAACCTGATTCCGGAGGCGGATCTCGAGGCGGCCGCGGGCATGAACAGCGACCTCATGGGCGGCCTGCCGGCGCGGCCCTTGTGGATGACCGACGGCCGCTGGGTCGTCTTCTCTGCGCCCGTCGACGGGTCCTTCGAGCTCTGGCGCGTCGAGATCGACGGCGGGCGGCTCGAGCGGCTGACCCGCGACCGGCACTACCTCGCGCGGCCGGCGCTCGTCGGGCTGCCACGCGGCGGCGCCCGCGCGGCCGTGGTGCGGACGACCGCGACGAGCGCGCCGGAGGTGGCGGTCGGCGACGTCCCCGCCGGACGGCTGAGCGGCACCGATCGGGTCGAGCTGCGCCAGGTCAGCGACCTGATGCGCGCCTGGTCGGACGTCAAGCTCGTCGCGCCGGTCGAGCGCTGGCACGAGGTCGATGGCCGCCGCATCCAGGGCTGGTTCATCTCCGCCCCGTCGAACACGAAGCGCAACCCCGCGCCGGTCGTGCTCGAGATCCACGGCGGGCCGGCCACGCTCTACGGCTGGTCGCTGATGTGGGAGTGGCAGCAGCTGGCCGCCAACGGGATCAGCGTCTACGCCTGCAACCCGCGCGGGTCGCAGGGCTACGGCTTCGACTTCCTGAACGCGAACGTCAAGGACTGGGGCGACGGGCCGATGCGCGACGTCATGGCCGGCCTCGACTCGCTGATCGAGGACGGCCTCGTCGACGGCGATCGGATGGGTGTCACCGGCGGCTCGTACGGTGGCTACCTCACGTCCTGGATCGTCGGCCACACCGATCGGTTCAAGGCCGCTGTCACCTGTCGATCGGTCAACGACCTGATCAGCCAGATGCTGTCCGGTGACATCGGCGGCCCGGTCTTCGGCCTCTTCGTCTACGGCGTCCATCCGTGGGACGACTGGGACCTCTACCACCGCCATTCGCCGCTGACCTACGCGACCGACGTCACAACCCCGCTGCTCATCCAGCACGCCGAGCGGGATCTGCGCTGCACGATCACCCAGGCCGAGGAGCTCTTCGCCGTCCTGCGCTCGCTGCGCAAGACGGTGCGGCTGATGCGCACCCCCGACGAGAGTCACGAGCTGACGCGCTCCGGCACGCCGTTCCGGCGCGTCGACAACCTGCGGCTCATCGACGAGTGGTTCCGCCACTTCCTGGTCGAGGGCAAGACGCGGATGCCGAGGATCGACCCGAACCGCGGGTAGGCCGTGGCGTATATACATATATACGATGGCACAGGGTAGGTAGACTTGCGCCGATGAGCTCCGACCTCGAGGCGGCCCTCCGCGCGGCCTACGGCTTCGACGCGCCGGGCGTGACCTTCGGAGCCGGGATGCGCGGCGACGAGGCCGTACCCGCGGTCCAGGTTCGCGTGCCGCTGGCCATGATGAACCGCCACGGCCTCGTGGCCGGCGCGACCGGTACCGGCAAGACGAAGACGCTCCAGGTGCTCGCCGAACAGCTGAGCGACGCCGGGGTGCCGGTCTTCATCAGCGACATCAAGGGCGACATCAGCGGCCTCTCCGCGCCGGCGGAGCTCAACGACAAGCTCACGAGCCGCGCGGCCGCGATCGGCTTCGCCGACTACGCGCCGAAGGCGTTCCCGGTCGAGTTCCTGACGCTGGATCGGCAGGGAAAGGGGGTCCGCCTGCGGGCATCGGTCTCGAGCTTCGGGCCGATCCTGCTGGCGAAGGTCCTCGACCTGAACGACACCCAGCAATCGGTCCTGGCGCTGACCTTCAAGTACGCCGACGACAAGCAGCTGCCGCTCGTCAACCTGGAGGACCTGCGCGCGCTGCTCAACCACCTGAACTCGGACGAGGGCAAGTCCGAGATGGCCGAGTACGGCGGGATCGCGACCGCAACCGCCGGCGTGATCATTCGCAAGATCGTCGAGCTCGAGCAGCAGGAGGCCGATGCGTTCTTCGGCGCGCCGGAGTTCGAGGTCGAGCACTTCCTGCGCCTGGCCGATGACGGACGGGGCATCGTCAGCGTACTCGAGCTTGCCGACATGCAGGATCGGCCCGCGCTGTTCAGCACGTTCATGATGTGGCTGCTCGCCAGCCTCTACGAGTCGTTGCCGGAGATCGGCGACCCGGAGAAGCCGAAGCTCGTCTTCTTCTTCGACGAGGCGCATCTGCTCTTCCGCGACGCGAACAAGACGTTCATGCAGCAGATCGAGCTGGTGGCACGCCTCATCCGCTCCAAGGGCGTCGGCGTCTTCTTCGTCACCCACTCACCGTCCGACGTCCCGGCCGAGGTCCTCGGCCAGCTCGGCAACCGCGTCCAGCACGCGCTGCGCGCGTTCACGCCCGACGACCTGGAGGTCGTTCGCGCCACCGCCGAGACGTTCCCGACCACGGAGCTCTACGACGTCGAGGAGGAGCTGACCGCCCTTGGCACCGGTGAGGCGATGATCACCGCCCTCGACCTCAAGGGCCGGCCGCTGCCGACCGTGCGCACGATGATGCGCCCGCCGGCCTCGCTGATGGCCCAGGTCTCGCCCGACGTCTTCGACTCCGTCGTGGCCGGCTCGGCGATCGCCGCGACCTACGCCACCGATTCCGACCCCGAGTCGGCCAAGGAGCTGCTGGCCGCCCGGCTGGCCCGCGCCACGGAGGCCGCGAAGGAGCCGATGGAGGGCGTCGAGGACCCGGAGTCACCGGGCGAGCGCAAGATGCGTCCGACCCGCGCCCCGGAGCGCGGCGTCGACTGGGGCGACGTGGCTCAGGAGGGCGCGCGCATCGCGCGCTCGGGGACGTTCAACACGATCCTGCGCAGCATCCTCGGGGTCCTCAAGGGCCGTTGACCCAGGCTGAGGGGGCTGACAGGCGGATTACACTCTCCTCCTGGAATCGGAACGGAGGTGGTGGCGTGCGCGCGTTCATCGTGAAGCTCGAGAACCGGCCCGGAACGCTGGCCGCTCTCGGCGAGGCGCTGGGGGAGCGGGGAATCAACATCACAGGGTTGTCCGGCACGACGTGGGACGGCGAGGGGGCGCTCGCCGTGATCACGAACGACGATGCCGGTGCCCGAGCCGTGCTGGAGGACCGCAGCCTCGCCTACCGCGACTGCGAGATCGTCTCGGCGAGCCTCGAGGACAAGCCTGGAACGCTCGGCGCGGCCACGCGGCGGCTCGCGGACCGCGGGGTGAACGTCGAGCTGGTCATGACCACCGGCGTGCAGGGGTCGAAGATCACGGTCGCGATCGGCGTCGACGACCCGGCCGGAGCCCGCGAGGCGCTCGGCGAGCTGGCGGCGACGGGCAGTCAGCCGATCTAGCTTCGCCCCAGCGTCTCCACAGCGACATCGGGGACGTCGGTGACGAAGCCCCACAGCCCAGTGTCGGCGAGGAAGCGCATCCGCGCCGGGTCGTTGACGACGTAGCAGCCGACCTCGAGCCCGAGTGCCTTGGCCTGCGCGATCAGCGGCAGCGGGTCGTCCCCGAGGTCGCCTTCCCACGGGTGGACACCGGCGTGCCCGCGTCCGGACGCCCAGTCGAAGGCCTGCTCGATCGGCTGCCCGGGCGCGACGAGGTAGCCGGTCCGCAGGCCCGGATCGAGCTCGCGAACGCGATCGATGGCGACCTCGTCGAAGCTGATCGCCGAGAGGCGGCCATCGGTTCGGGCGGCGTGACCGGCCACCGCCTCTACCACCGCGTCGGCGGCGGCCGGGGCCTTGATCTCGATCACGAGCCCGGTCGCGTCGGGGAGCCACTCGAGCACCTCGTGGAGCGTCGGCACGCGCAGGCCCTGCCCGGCGAACGGTGTGCCCGAGTCGCCGGGACGCGCGAAGCGCCCGCCCGCATCGGCCTCGCGAATCTCGTCCATCGTCAGGCTCGCGACCGATCCCGAGCGGTCGGTTGTGCGGTCGAGCGTCTCGTCGTGGATCACCGCCAGCTGCCCGTCGGCGGTGAGGTGGACGTCGAGCTCGACGGCATCGGCACCGGCCTCGACGCCAAGCCGGAAGGCCTCCATCGTGTTCTCCGGCGCCTGGGCCGATGCGCCGCGGTGGGCGACGATGATCGTCATCGGATCGCCTCGCCGGGCGGCACGATCGCCGGCTCGATCGGCGCCGCCACCTCGAGATCGTCGGTGGGCGCCTGCCCCGGAGGCACACCGATCACGAACGCCACGCCGACGGCGAGGAGCACGAAGAGGCTGGCGATCGCGATCTGGTACGCGCCGTCGCCGAGGCTCGGCTCGAGGCCGGCGACGATGCTCGTGTAGAGCACCGGGCCGATCACGGCGCTGAGCTTGCCGACCAGGCCGTAGACGCCGAGGGTCTCGCCGATCCGTCCCGGCGGCGTGAGCCGCAGCAGGAGCAGCCGATCGGTCACTCCGACGCCGCCGAGCCCGGCGCCGAGGAGCGCTCCGGCGACCAGGAACGGGATCGGCTCGAGCGTCACCGTCAGCACGAGCAGCCCGACCGCCCACGTCGCGAGCACGATCAGCAGCGTCCGCTTCGGGCCGATGCGGTCATTCAGCCATCCCCATCCGAACGAGGCGAAGACCGCGACGACGGTCAGCAGCAGGAGGATATTCAGTGCCTCGGCCTGCGTGAAGCCGACGGCGAAGACGGCGAACGCGCTCATCACCACGATCGCGGTGTTCACCGGATCGGTGTAGAAGAATCGTCCGACCAGGAACCGCAACAGCCCGGGCGTCTCGCGCGCGTGGCGGATGCTCGTGCCGAGCTGCGACCAGCTGCGGACGGCGTCAATCGCCCGAAACGGCTCGCCCGCCGGCCCGCGCTCGCGGACGATCAGGAAGAGCGGCACGGCGAAGATCGCGAAGAGCGACGCGATGAGCACGAAGCTGGCGGCGGTGCTGCTGCCGTCCGCATCGGTCGTGAAACGGAAGAGGAGGCCGGAGACGATCGTCCCCAGGTAGCCGAGGCCGACACCGATGCCGGACAGCTTCCCGCGGGTGCTGGCACGCGCGACCTCCGGCAGGAGCGCGTCGTAGTAGATGAGCGCGGCCTGGTACGCGAAGTTCGCGAGCGCGAAGGCCAGGAGGCCAAGGCCGATGTCGACGAAGCCGATGACGGCCGTCGGCACGATCGTGAGGACCGTGAAGAAGAGGAGGAACGGCTTGCGGCGGCCGGTCCGGTCGCTCATCGCGCCGAGGATCGGCGAGACGATGGCGTTGACGAGCACCGAGACGCTCACGGCGATGCCGAACCAGCGCTGCCCCTCGGTCTCGCCGAGGAAGCTCGTCGCCCATAGGCTCATCGCGAAGCTGACGATTGCGAAGCTGAAGATCGTGTTCGCGAAGTCGTAGAGGGCCCAGGCGAGGCCCTCGACCGCGCTGCCCGACCGGGTCATGCCGCCGAGGCCACGCCACCACGTGGCCGGCGCCAGGACGGTCACGGATCGAGTGCTCGGCGCGTCATTTGCGGCCGATCATACGCGGCGCATCACCGGGTCGAGGAGCGCGTTGACCGAGCGCTGGACGAGGTCCGCGTCGAAGCGGTCGCCGTTCTCGGCGTGGTGCGCGATCACGCCGTCCATCAGCATCGCCGTCGCCAGGCTGAGCTCCTCGACGTCGGCGTCGGCCGCGATCTCCCCGCGGGACATCGCCTCGCGCAGGAACATCGCCGAGAAGGCGCGGATCTGGTCGCATCGGCGCCGAAGGATGTCGCGCAGCGCGGGGCGCACGTCGGCCTCCGCCCAGCCGGTGGTGACGATCGCGCCCCAGCCCTCGGCCTCGAGGCTCTCGACGAAATGGGCGACGGCGGCCGCGACTCGCGCACGCGGGTCGGCGATCGTGCCGAGGTGCCCGGCGAGCTCGTCGAGCTGCGCCTGCGTCACCCCCTCGCACATCGCGAGGTACAGCTCCTCCTTGCTGTCGAAGTACCGGTACAGCAGGCCTACGCTCACGTCGGCCTCGGCGGCGATTGCCGGCATCGTCGTGCCGCGGTATCCGCCGGCCAGCATGGCCCGATAGGCGCCGTCGAGGATGCGCTGCCGCATCTCGGTGGCGTGGGCGGCACTGGTTCGTGGCACTCGGAGCGACCTCGCGGTAATGAACTCTTATTCATTTTGCACTTGACGAGGTGGCTGCGCAAGGCCTAATGTGGTGAGCCTGATCTGAACGAGCATTCATCGATCCAATGCGCCGTCCCCTCATCCTCGGAGCCATCCTGGCGGGAGTCGCCGCCGTCTTCCTCGCGATTCGCGGCATCCGCGAGCCGCTCGACCCGCCGCCGGGCTTCCCCGAGCCACCCATCCCCGAGCCGGAGGTCGCGGCCGCGGCCGAGCCGCCGCCGCCCCCACCACCGCCCGACGACCGCATCGGCCACAACGGCATCTTCGCCGCGCTCGGTCGCGCCACCTACCGGCACCGTCGCTGGCTGCCGGTCGCCGGGCTCGCGCTCGTCATCGGCCTCAACGTCTGGGCCGCCACGGCGGGGTCCGCGCTGAGCCAGGGCGGCTGGCAGATCGACGGCTCGGACGCCGCGCGTGCCGAGGCGCTGATCGCCGATCGGTTCGGCGAGCAGGCCACCGCCCTGATCGTGATCGCGACCGACCCGGACGGCGACGCGGCCTCACCCGAGTTCCAGGCGACCCTCTCCGAGTCGGTCGCGGCTCTCGGGGAGGAGCCGGTGGTCAGCGAGATCCTGACCTATGCCGACGTCGGCGACCCGTCCTTCATCAGCCGCGACGGCGCGAAGACGTTCGCGCTCGTGCGCCTCGACGAGGAGGTCGAGGCGGCCGTGGATGACGCCGAGCACCTGGCGAGCCTCGTCGATGCGCCCGCCGGGGTGGAGACGACTGTCACCGGCATCCCGCTCGTCCAGCACGAGTTCAACGAGGCGATTGAGGAGGACCTCTTCCGCGCCGAGATCATCAGCCTGCCGATCGCGCTGCTGATCCTGCTCGCCGTGTTCGGCACGCTCGTCGGTGCAGTGCTGCCGGTGATCATCGCCATCCTGGCCCTGCCGACCGCGATGGCGGTCATCGGCCTGCTGGCGGGCGTGACCGAGATGAGCATCTTCGTCACGAACGTGGCGACGATGATCGGCCTGGCGCTCTCGATCGACTACTCCCTGTTCACGGTCAGTCGCTTCCGCGAGGAGCTCCGGCATCGGTCCGTTGCCGATGCGGTCGAGCATACGATGGCCACCGTCGGCAAGGCGGTGGCGGTCAGCGGGATCGCGGTCGCCATCGGCCTCTCCAGCCTCATCGTCTTCGAGTCCGCCGCCCTGCGCAGCATGGGCATCGGTGGCGTCGTGACCGTCCTGTCGACGCTCGTCTTCGGCCTGACCGTCCTGCCGGCGCTGCTCGGCATGCTCGGGCCGCGCGTCAACCGCCTGCGCGTGCCGCTGCCGAGTGCGCTGCGGCTGGTGGAGGACGACCCGGAGCTGGCCGGTGCGCGCCAGGGCCACGGCTACTGGGCCCGGATCGCCCGTGTCGTCATGCGCCATCCGGTCGCGATCGCCACGCCCGTGCTGATCGTCCTCATCGTCGCCGGGCTGCCGTTCTTCGGGATCCAGCTTTCGACAGGCGGCAACCTCGACGACCTCCCCCCGTCGGCGAGCGTGACCGGCTTCCAGGTGCTCGAGGACGAGTTCCCCGGCGGTGGCTCCGACCCGATCGAGGTCGCCGTTCGCTACGACGAGCCGATCGCGCCCGACGGCGCCCTCGATGAGGCGTGGCTCTCCGATCTCGAGGTGTACGAGGCCGATCTCGCCGGAGTCGAGCACGTCACCGAGATCTCGAGCGTCCTCGACCCGCCGGCCGGGATGGACGCGACGGTCTACCGCCAGCTGATCGCGATGCCCGAGTCGGAGCGACCGGCCGAGGCCGCCGGCCTTGCCGCCTGGACCGAGCAGTGGGTCGCCGACGACGTCACGCGGCTCGAGGTCTTCAGCTCGGCGCTGCCCGACTCGAGCGAGGGGCGAGCCGTCGTCGACGAGGTCCGCGCCACGCCCGCGCCGGAAGGCAGCACCGACGTGCTGACCGGTGGCCTCTCGTCGCGCTCGCACGATTTCATGGCCAGCTTCACGGAGTCGGTGCCGTGGGCCATCGCGATCGTCGTCGGCGTGACCGCCATCGTCCTGTTCCTGACGTTCGGATCGGTCTTCCTGCCGATTAAGGCCGTGCTGATGAGCCTGCTGTCGATCACCGCCAGCTTCGGCGCGCTGATCTGGATCTTCCAGGAGGGCAACCTCTCCTGGCTGCTCGACTTCGATCCGTCGGGAACGGTCGTCGCCTCGACGCCGATCCTCATGTTCGCGATCCTCTTCGGGCTGTCGATGGACTACGAGGTCCTGCTCCTCTCCCGCATCCGCGAGCGCTACCTCGTGCACGGCGACAACACCCGAGCAGTGGCGGAGGGGATCGGCGTGACCGGCGGGATCATTACCGGCGCGGCGCTGATCATGGTCGCCGTCTTCGGCGCGTTCGCGCTCTCGTCGGTCATGGTCATCAAGTCGCTCGGCTTCGCGATGGCGCTCGCCGTGCTCATCGACGCGACCGTCGTGCGCGGCATCCTCGTGCCCGCCTTCATGCGCGTCATGGGCTCGCTGAACTGGTGGGCACCGCGCTGGATGCAGCGCAGCATCGCGCGATTCGGCCTGTACGAGGGTGGCCCCGAACCGGCCACGACCCCGGAGCCGGCGGTCGCCTGATCGCTTCGTCTAGGCTGCGCTCGTGGAGCGGCAACGCCTTGACGACTTGACGGACCGATGGCGCGCGCGCCACGACGCGCGCACTTCCGCCGAGCGCCGCCCGGCTGATCCTGACCGCGAAGCCCTCGCGCGACGCGCCTTCCCGTTCCGTGAGTCGTCGCCGGCGGAGTACGTCGCCGAGCACGGCGCCGACATGGTCGGCTTCACCTACGACGAAGCCCGCTACGCCGATCCGGACCTCGACGCCTGGCTGCTCGAGGTTGGCCGGCTGCTCCGCGAGCGCCGATGAGCGCGCCGGCCTGGGCCTCCGAGCTGGTCACTGCGGTATGTGCGGAGGCCGGCGTTCAGCCGCCCCGACTGCTCTGGCGTTCCCGCCAGGGCGAACCGTCGACCGGCGTCGCGCGCCGCTCGGAGGGGACCATCTCGGTCCGTGCCGGCAGTGATCCGCTCGACCAGCGGCTCACCCTGCTCCACGAGCTGGCGCACTGGATCGCCCCCGCCGGACGCCGGCGCGCTCGCCGGGCCGTGCATCACGGGCGCGCCTTCTACGCGATCGCGTTCGAGCTGTACCGCCGCCACGGAGTGGCCGATGCCGACGCCCTGCGGCTCGAATCGGCACGCTATCGGTCCGCGCTCGGCCACGCCGCGGCGCTGGGGGTGCCGGGTGCGGCGGTCGCCCTCTCGGAGCATCGGTCGCGCCTGCGCGCGCGGCCGCGCCGTCGCTGGCGGGTGCTCGTCCCGGAGCACGCGATCGCGCTCGAGCGCGACGGGCGCTGGTCTGTCTGCGCGGTGTGCCGTCAGCGCGTGGTCGGGCCGAACCTGCGGCGGGTCAGGCACGCGCGGCGCCCCGTACGCCATGTCCTGATGGCGGCCTCGTAGGCCCTCAGACCGCGGCGGCTGCTCCGAGCCGCTCCCGCGCGAGCGCGGCCGCTTCCGCCAGCCGCCGCACGCTGTCGGCGCTGCGCGGGTAGACGTGGGCGATGAGGTGGGCGATGCCCAGCTCGTCGTAGCCGGCGAGGGCATCGGCCATCTCGTCGGGGGTCCCGCGGATCGCGCGCTCGGGGGCGTTCGAGCCCGCGCCGTCGAAGACGACCGAGATGCCAGTGGTGAGGGTCAGCGTCGCCGGGTCGCGGCCGGCGGCGTCGAGCGCGCGACGGACGTTCACGAGGCGGGTGCCGAGCTCGTCGGCCTGATCCGGGAAGCCGTACCAGGCGCCGTTCCACTGCTGGGCGTGCTTCGCGACCAGCCCGAGCATCCGTGGCTGCTTGCCGGCGATGAGGATCGGCGGGCCACCCGAGCGGATCGGCTTCGGCAGGAGCTCGGCGTCCTCGGCGCGGTGGTATCGGCCCTCGAAGCTCACGCGCTCGCCGCGCAGGAGCGGCGCGAGGATCTCGAGGCCCTCTTCGAACCGCCCGACGCGGTGGTCGAACGGGTAGCCGAAGGTGTCGAACTCGGGCTGATGCCAGCCGCAGCCGATGCCGAGGATCAGGCGGCCGCCGCTGACCTCGTCCAGCTGGGCCGCCATCTTGGCCGTGAGCGCGGGGTTGCGGAACGGGAGCGCCAGCACGAGCGGCCCGATCTCGACGCGTGCGGTGATCGCGGCCACCGCGGTGAGCACCGTCCACGACTCGTGGATGCCGGTGGTCGTGCCGTCGTCGCGGAAGATGAGGTGGTCGGCGCCCCACACGGAGTCGAGGCCGCCGAGCTCGGCCATCAGCGCCATCTCGCGCAGCTCGTCGAATCCGCGGGTCTCGCCCGCGCCGAGCGGGAGCATCAGTCCGATCTTCATGTGCTCAATCCTAGCGGCGTGCATGCCAGCCGGCCGTCTACCCTCCCGAGGTGACCGCGCTGCCGCTCGACGGGATCCGGGTGATCGACCTCAGCCGCGTGGTGGCGGGGCCGTTCGCGACGATGCTCCTCGCCGACCTCGGTGCCGACGTCGTCAAGGTCGAGCCGCCCGCCGGCGACGAGACCCGCTCCTGGGGTCCGCCGTGGTGGGGCGATCCCGCGGATCGGCGCAGCGCCTACTTCGCATCGGTCAACCGCAACAAGCGTTCGGTCGTGCTCGACCTGCGGACCGATGACGGCCGCGCCACCTGCGACCGCCTGCTGGCCGGGGCCGACCTGCTCATCCACAACTATCGTCCCGGCACGGCGTCGCGGCTTGGCCTCGGGACCGATGCGCTGCGCGAGCGCCATCCGCGCCTCGTCGTCGCTTCGGTGGGCGGCTTCGCCGGCGCCGATGCCGATCGGCCCGCCTACGACCTGCTGGCCCAGGCCGTCTCCGGCCTGATGTCCGTCACCGGGGAGCCCTCGGGGCCGCCGCTGAAGGTCGGCGTCGCGTTGCTCGACCTCATCGCGGGCCTCGAGTGCGCAGTAGGGGCGCTGGCGGCGCTCGTCGGACGGGGGTCGGGCGGCTCATCGGTCAGCGTCAATCTCGTAGAGGCGGGCGTGACATCGCTGATCAACGTCCTCGGCGGGTTGCTCGCCACCGGCGTCGAGCCGAGGCGGCACGGCAACGCTCATCCGAACATCGCGCCGTACCAGGCGTTCGCGGCGCGCGACGGGTTTCTCGTCGTTGCGGTGGGCAACGACGCCCAGTTCGATCGGCTGCTCCGCGTGCTCGGAATGACCGATCCTGACGGCCGCTTTGCGACGAACTCGCTTCGGGTTGCGGCGCGTGACGAGCTGGCGGCGTGGCTCGGGGCGGCAATCGGTCCGTGGGAGCGCGCCTCGCTGGTGGATGCACTGGCCGTGGCCGACGTACCGGCCGGTCCGATCAACAGCGTCCCCGAGGCGGTCGCATCGATGGGCGACGGATGGGTCGAGGAGCTCGATGGCGTGCGCCTGGCGCCCGGACCGCTGCGTGTCGAAGGGGCGCTCACACCGCTGCGACGGCCGCCGCCGCGCCTCGGTGAGCACACCGACGAGGTGCTTCGCGAGCTCGAATGAAGGGTTGGAGCGGGAGACGGGGATCGAACCCGCGACATGCAGCTTGGAAGGCTGCCGCTCTGCCAACTGAGCTACTCCCGCGCGCCCTCGAGCCTACCAGAACGTGCTCGGCCGCCGATTCATCGGCGAATGGTCACCGGACTCCGTCTACTCGACCTCGATCTTCTCGTGCGGCTGCCGGGGCGGCTCGGCGGGCTCGCCGGGTGCGGCCGCCGGCTCGTCGAGGCCGGCGATCCATCGGTCGAGGTAGACGCGGGCGGCCATCAGCTGCTCCTTCGTGGCGGCGCGGAGATGGCGGCGCGCCTCGTCGGGGAAGACCGAGTGCGTGACGGCCCAGAACGCCTCCTCGAGGCCGGATCGGCTCTGCTCCATCATCGCGCGCGGCGTGCGGCGCTCGAGGGCCGCGAGGCGTCGCTCGAGGTCGGCGGTGCGATCGCCGTTCTCGGGACTGGTCGGATCGGTCATGTTCGGGCTCCTTCGCGTACCGGGGTTCCAAAGCGGACCTTGAGGGTGCCGTCCTCGAAGCGAGCGCCCTCCGTGGGCGCGTCGACGAGGATCCGGGGCAGGACGAGCGTGCGACGCCACGTGCCGAGGTCGATGACCAGCTCGTCGGCGCGTCGCGAGAGGTTGATCTGGCGCTTCTCGGTGAACGGCAGGTCGACCGATAGCAGGAAGGCACCGTTGTCGCGGGTGACCTCGTACGGGCGGCCGCGGTAGAAGAAGCTGGCCGGGTCGTCCTCGCCGTAGAGGGCGGCGGCCAGCTGCCGCAGCAGGTCGATCCCGACCATCTCGCGGTCGAAGAACGGCGCCTTGCGCACTGGGATCGGGTGGAACGTGTTGTCGACGAGCGGCCCGTAGCGCTGCTGCGCCTCGTACCAGCCGCGGAAGTACTCGCCGACCTCGTCGGGGAGGACGCGGTTGGCGATCACGAGGTCGGTCGGGTAGCCGTAGAGATGGAAGTACGTGAACGAGCGCTGCGCCTCGGCGATCACGACCTGCTCGAGGGTGAGCACGACGCGGATCGAGGTGATGTCCGGATCGGTCAGCAGCTTGTGGAGGTCCTCGAGGCGGGCGAACAGCGCCTCTCCCGCGTTGAAGACGTCGTCGCCGGGCATCGGCATGCCGACGACGCGTTGGACGATCGGCCCGGTGAGCTTGCTGATCCGGCGCCCGATCGGCTCGACGCGCTCCATCCACCAGCGCCCCGCCTCCGGAAGCGAGAGGAGGCGCAGCGTCTCGCCGGTCGGAGCGGCGTCTACGACGACGACGTCGTACTTGCCCGAGTCATGGTGATCGGCGATCCACAGCAGCGACCCGACCTCGTCCATGCCGGGCAGGACGGTCATCTCCTCGGCCATCACGTCATCGAGGCCACGCCAGCGCAGCACCGATGCGGCGTACTCCTGGATCCGACCCCAGTAGCGGTTGACGTTGAAGAAGACGTCCGACTCCTGCGCCCACAGGTTCGGGCTGATCTCCAGCGGCTCAGGACCGAGCTCACGCGCGAACGCGTCACCCAGGGAGTGGGCGATATCGGTCGAGATGATGATCGTGCGGTAGCCGCGATCGGCGCAGGCCACCGCCGTGGCCGCGGCAACGCTCGTCTTGCCGACGCCGCCCTTGCCGGTGTACACGAGGATGCGGGCACTCACCAGCGACTGGCTCCGCTGCGGGGTTCGGTGATTCTACGGCCCGCCGCGGAGGGGCTTGCGCGCAGTCGGCCGCGTTCGGCCGCGGCTGGCGCGGTCATCGGTTAATCACGACTGGGATAGCGTGACATGCGGCGTGCGACTGCGCCGACGAGGCCACGGTCACACCCCGAGGCATGGAGTTCGAAGGTCTCGCGAGGCTACGGACCGCGACGGCGGAAGCCGAAGAACCCGAGCAGTGCGAGCACGACCAGCACGATGATGATGATCCAGAGCAGATCCATGGTGTCCTCCTTTCCGCGCCGTCATTGCACGAAGCGGGCCGAGCCCGGCTAGGTGCCGGCCAGCCGCTCGACGACCGGATCCAGCTCCCCGAGCGCGCCGACCATGATCGAGCTGATCCCGAGCTCGTCACGATGCCGTAGCAGCTTCTCGACGAAGCCGTCGACGCTGTTGACGAAGATCTGCGGCGAGTCGAGCAGCTCCTCGGCCGAGACCTCGATCCCGCTCCGCTCCCTGAGAGCCTCCGCGACCTCGCCGGCCTCCCGCAGCGGCTCCGACGTGACGCTGACGGCGGTCATCGACGGGTAGACGTTCAGCTCCAGCTCGTCGAAGCGTTCGCCGGCGGCCTCGCGCACCCAGCCGATCTTCTCCCGCGTGCCCTCGAACGTGACGGATCGCGGATCGGGGGCGCGGCTGGGCAGGATGCGCGGCGCGAGGCCGACGATCTGCGCCTCCCGCCCGGCCAGCGTCAGCGTCCGCCGGCCGCCGCCACCGATCAGGAACGGCGGGTGTGGCCGCTGCGCCGGCTTCGGCTGGGCGTCGTAATCGGTGATCGTGTAGTGCTCGCCGGAAAAGCTGAACGGGCCGTCGGCGAAGCATCCCTTCAGCACCGCCACCGCCTCCTCGAGCCGCGCCTGGCGAACGGGGGTCGGGTCGAAGGGGATGCCGATGGCCTCGTACTCGGCGCGATTCCAGCCGGCGCCGATCGCCACGTCCAGCCGGCCCTCGGAGAGCACGTCGAGGCTGGCGAGCTCCTGGGCCAGGACCGCGGGGTGGCGAAGGTCGTTATTGAGCACGAAGGCCGCGATCCGGAGCCGGTCCGAGACCGCGGCGATCGCCGCCATCGTCGCGACCGGCGCCATCTGCGCGATCAGGTGATCGGGCACGACGAGCGAGTCGATGCCGATCGCCTCGGCGCGGCGCGCCGTCTCGGTCAGCTCGCGGATCGTCGCGACCTCGCGCGCATCGGCCATGAAGCGGAATGGCCTTGGCATGGCCCCATTGTGGCGGACGGCGCGCTGCCTAGTGGCCGTCCTCGCTCGGCTCGGCGCGTGCCGGCTGGGGGACGAAGCCGCCCTTCGAATCGGCATCGGCCGGCACCAGCGGCGAGAGCGGGGCGGCCCGCATCGGTGTGGCTTCACGCTCCGCACCGATGACGTGCATCACCGCGTTGATGAGCGCGAGGTGGGTGAACGCCTGCGGGAAGTTGCCGAGGTGGCGGCCGGTGCCGGGGTCGAGCTCCTCGCCGTACAGGCCGAGCGAGCTCGCGTAGCTCAGGAGCTTCTCGCACAGCCGATGCGCCCGCTGGACCTCGCCGATCTCGACCAGCGCGGAGACGAGCCAGAACGAGCAGATCGTGAAGGTACCCTCCGCGCCGGAGAGCCCGTCGTCCGTCGTCTCGGTGCGGTAGCGCAGCACGAGGCCACCGTCGGTCAGCTCGTCGGCGACCGCGAGCACCGTGCGCCGGATGCGCTCGTCCGTCGGCGGCAGGAACCGGACGAGCGGCATGAGCAGGACCGATGCGTCGAGCGTGTCGGTCTCGTAGTGCTGTGTGAAGACGCCGCGCCGGTCGAGGGCGTTCGCGCAGATGTCAGCGTGCATCTCGTCCGCGGCGGCCTGCCACTCCTCGGCGCGCTCGGTCTCGTCGCGCAGGCGGGCGAGGCGCGCGCCGCGATCCGCGGCGACCCAGCACATGACCTTCGAGCTGGTGAAGTGCCGCGGCTCGCCGCGGACCTCCCAGATGCCGCGGTCCGGCTCGCGCCAGTTGCCCAGTGCCGCCTCCACCTGGCGCACGATGATCGGCCAGACGCGCTCGTCGAGATGGTCGCGCGACTTCACGTGCAGGTAGACCGAGTCGAGGACCGCGCCCCACACGTCGTGCTGGCGCTGGTCGTAGGCATCGTTGCCGATGCGCACCGGACGCGCGCCCTCGTACCCGGTCAGGTGGTCGAGGGTCTGCTCCGGGAGGGCGCGCTCGCCGTCGACGCCGTACATGATCTGCAGCACCTCGTCACGCTCGGCCACGTCGGCGATGAAGGCGAGGTAGTCGCTCGCCTCCCACTCGAACCCGAGCGTGAATAGGCCCCACAGCGCGAAGGTCGAGTCGCGGATCCAGCTGTAGCGGTAGTCCCAGTTGCGCTCTCCACCCGGCGTTTCGGGCAGGGACGTCGTCGGCGCCGCGACGACCGCGCCGCTCGGGGCGTAGGTCATGCCCTTGAGCGTCAGCGCGGAGCGCTCGAGGTGGATTCTCCACGGATGGTCGGGGAACGTGCCGCGCGCCAGCCAGTGTTGCCAGTGATGCGCCGTCCAGACGAGCCGCTTGTACGCGTCCTCGACGCTGCGCGGGGCCTCGGCCCCGTTCCAGGCCAGCGCGGCGAACCGCTTCTCGCCCTCCTTCATCAGCGTTCGCGCGACCGCCCGCGATCCCTCGAAGCCGATGTTCATGTCGCTCGTCAGGACCAGCTCGACGTCCGATCGGTCGCTCACGCATCGGCCCTGGCGGTAGCCGTCCTCGGCGTAGCTCCAGGTGCCGCGCGCGCGGCCGTAGTCGAAGACCGGCTCGCAGTCGAGGGTCAGCTGCATCTCGCCGTTCACGCAGCGCACCATCCGCAGCAGGACGTGGCTGGCGTCGTAGTCGGTCGGCGGCCGGCGCTGGATGCCGGATCGCTCTTCGAGGTGCCGCCACGGACCGATGAGCAGCACGTCGCGGACGATGACCCAGCCGGTGGGCGTTCCCCAGCTCGTCTCGAGGACCATCGTGCCGGGCAGGTAGCGCCGTGCCGCCGGGACGGAGATGTCCGACGGGCCGAAGCGGAAGCCGCCGGCGTCGCGGTCGAGGATCGCGCCGAAGACGCTCGGCGAGTCGAGGCGGGGCAGGCACAGCCACTCGACGTTGCCCGATGGCGCGATCAGCGCGGTCGTCTCGCAGTCGGAGAGGAAGGCGTACTCGCCGATCGGTGCGAATGGCGAGCTGCCGAACGGCCGATCGTGCGCGTTCGGCCCGGGTGACTGCGGCCGTCCGTTCGTGCTCATCTTCGCCATCCCGCTTACGGGGGCGACAGTCTCACACGTCCGCCGGCTCGCGCCAAGCCCTCAGATGTCGGCGTTGAACGTGTCGCAAGCGTCGATCGAGCCCGCCTCCAGGCCGTTCGCGAACCACTCCTGGCGCTGCTCCGCGGAGCCGTGCGTCCAGGTCTCGGGGTTCACCTGCCCCTGCGTCTGCTCCTGGATGCGGTCGTCGCCGATGACGGATGCCGCGTCGAGCGCCTGGGCGATCTGGTCCCGGGTCAGCGGCTCGAGGAAGCCGGTGTCGACCGCGTCTCCGCCCCACAGCCCCGCGAAGCAATCGGCCTGGAGCTCGGTCCGCACCGCGCCGCCCTCGGCGCCGGCGTCGCGTCCCTGCTCCAGGAAGCCGAGCAGGTTCTGGATGTGGTGCCCGTACTCGTGGGCCACGACGTACATCTCGGCGAACGGGCCGCCCTCCGCGCCGAAACGCGTCTCGAGGTCGCTGTAGAAGCCGAGGTCGAGGTAGATCGTCTGGTCGACCGGGCAGTAGAACGGGCCGACCGCGCTCGTCGCCGATCCGCACTGGGTGCTCACCGCTTCGCTGAAGAGCACGACGCCCGGCTGCGCGAGTTCCTCGCCGGACGCGGAGAAGACCTCCCCCCAGAAGGCGTCCAGGCTCTGGACGGCGCCGACCAGCCGGCAGTCCTGCCGCTGGTTGGCGTCCTCGCCCGTCTCGCATTCGTTGATCAGCTGGCTGCCGACCGGGCCTTCGGCCGGCGCAGCGCCCAAGCCCCCGCCGAGGATGTCGCCGAGGTCGCCACCGGTCAGCAGGACCAGGGCGACGACGATGAGCGTGACCACCCCACCGCCGCCGACGGCAAGCCCGCCGCCGCGCAGCCGGCGTCCGCGAACGTCGCGAACGCGCCCCGGATCGAGATCGACGTCAGGTCTGAAGGTCATTCGTGAGCAACTCCGCGTGGGTCTTGCCTGCTCGGCCGCCGAGCGGCCGCGGACCACACGATAGCGAGTGGCGTGCCAGCGGTTCACCGCGTCGCGGAGACCCAGCGGCGCCGCTGTCAGCGGTCCTGCGTGAGAACGTGCTGCACCGACGGCACGATTGCACGTTGTCACGCAGAGGTCCTGACAGTCGCACGCCACCCGCGCGAATCGGTCTTGGGACTACTACGCCCCCGGCACGAGCCGCCCCGCGAGCCAGCCAACGGCGGTCGGGTAGCGCCACTCGATCCCGCCGTGCGTGCCGTCGAAGAGCTCGAAGTGCAGCACCGGCTCGCCGATCCCAAGCGCGGTGAGCTCGGCGACGAACGCCTGCGCGCCGAGGTCGAGGTAGTACTCGTCGCTCTTGCCGGCGTCGACCCAGACCGCGCGGAGGCCGCGCAGGGCGTCGGCGTGGCCGGCGGCCATGCGCACCGGGTCCCACGCCAGCCAGCGCTCCCAGACCTCGGGGATCAGCCGGCCGGTGGCGACGTCGAAGGGGAGGCGGACGGTCCCGTCCGGATCGGTCGAGTAGCAGGCGGCCATCGCCCATTCGTTGACGAGGGCCGGATCGCCCGGCCGCGATCGCCCGGGGCGCGACCGGAAGTCGGTCCAGAACGCGTCGAACGAGCCGCCGTAGTGATCGCGCAGCGCCCGTGCCGCCTCGGGGAACTCGGGCTGGTAGCACGCCTCGAAGAGCGCGTCGCCGGCGTGCGTGACGAGCCCGCCGAACAGGTCCGGCCGGAGCATCGGCGTGACCATCGCGCCATAGCCGCCGGAGCTCTTGCCGGCGATGCCGCGGTGCGCCGCATCGGGCAGGGTCCGATAGCGGGCGTCGACGAAGGGCACGACCTCGTCACACAGGTAGGTGTGGTAGCGGCCGGTCCCGGGTGAGTCGAGGAACTGCGAGCCCCCGTAGCTGGTCCAGGCGTCGACGAAGGCGACGATCGCCCGCGTCTCGGGGTGCTCGGCGAACCAGACATCGATCGCCTCGATTACCGTCGGCGAGAACGCCCTGCGATTGCGCCACATGTCGAGCTGGCCGGTCATGCCCTGGATCAGATAGACCGATGGAAAGCGCCGATCCGGCTCGTCGTCGTAGCCGGGCGGCATGTAGACGTAGAGCGGACGGCGGTGCGGGTCGCCGAGCGGGTTGGCGGTCAGCGCCTCGGAGTCGAACGCGAGCTCGTCGACGCGCCCGGCCCAACGTCGGCCCCACGGCGGAGGAAGGTCGGTCACGCGGTCTCTCCTCGCAGCTCGACCGTCTCGAGCCGCCGCACGGCGAGGATGGCGGCGCCAACGGTGATGATCAGGACCGCCGCGATGGCGACCTCGAGCGCGACCTCGGCGATCCCCGCGGCATCGCCGCCGCCGAGCCACTCGACCACCGCGAGCGCGTGCTGTCGCACGCTGATCGCGCGGGTCCCGGCGAAGAGGCCGGCCACCACGCCCTCCCAGATCACGACGTAGGCAAGGCCGATGATCAGCGCGCGCGACGTGATCAACGAGAGCGCCACGAAGATCGCGGTGTACTCGAGTGCGCCGACGACGGCCCCGACCGCGAAGCCGATCGCCAGCGCCGGATCGTCCTGCCCGATCAGCCCGGCCACGAGCGTCGCCGGCGCCACGAGGAGCGTCACCACCACCCACGCGACGAGGAGCTTGACGGTCACGATCCGCCAGCGCGGCACCGGGCGCGCCAGGAGGTAGACGATCGTCCCGTCGTCGAGCTCGGAGCCGATGGCCGCGGTGCCGACGATGACCGCCACGAGCGGCAGGAGCACGCCGAGGGCGAGGTCGCTGAGCAGCGTGCGCGTCACCTCGAGCGACTGCTCCGGCGTCGGGTCGCTGAGAAGGAAGAGCCCGACGATGCCGATCATCAGCACCCCGAGCAGCCCCAGCAGCAGGGTCCGGCGCCGGTTCAGGAGCGCGCGCAGGGTGATCGTGACCAGCGCCAGGGTCATCGGCGCACCAGGTAGCTGAAGACCGATTCGAGCGACTCGTCGGCCGGACGCAGCTCGAGCAGCGATACGCCCGCGCGCTGCGCCGCAGGCCCGACGTTCCGCGTCAGCGCGCCGTAGTCGCGGGTGCTGACGGTGAGGATGCCGTCGTGCAGGTCGACGGCATCGACCTCCGGCGTCGCCAGCAGCTCCCGCGCCAGGCGCCGATCGTCGCTCGAGCGCAGCGTGAAGCTGTGCGGCCGATCGGTCATCAGGCGGCGGATGCGCCGGAAGTCGCCGGAGGCGGCGAGCCGGCCCGCCACCACGACGAGCACGCGGTCGCTGAGCCGCTCGACCTCCTCGAGGATGTGGCTGCTGAACAGGATCGTGCGACCCTCGGCCGACATTCCGCGCAGGAGATCCATCATGTGCAGCCGCTGGCGCGGGTCCATCCCGTTGAATGGCTCGTCGAGGATCAGCACCGCCGGGTCATGGACGAGCGCCGCGGCGACCTTCACGCGCTGGCGCATCCCCTTCGAGTAGCCGCCGATCGCGCGGCCGGCGACGTCGCGCAGGTCCACGAGGCCGATGGCGCGATCGGCCGCCGCCGCCGGGTCCTCGAGCTCCTGGAGCTGCGCTGCGGCGGTCACGAACTGCGTGCCGGTCAGGAAGTTGTAGACCGCCTCGCGCTCGGGGACGAAGCCGACGCGCCGGTACAGCTCCGGGTGCCGCCAGGTCGGCGTGTCGTCGAGCTGGACGCTGCCGGCGCTCGGGCGCAGGAAGCCGGCCATCATGTGCAGCAGGGTCGTCTTGCCGGCGCCGTTCGGCCCGAGCAGGCCGGTGATGCCGGCGGCGACGTCGAAGGTCACGTCGTTGACTGCGACGACGTTGCCGTACCAGCGCGAGGCGGCCGCGAGCCGAATGACGCTCATACGGTGATCCGCCGATAGCGCATCGCGAGGACGAGCCACGAGCCGAAGGTGAGGACCGCGGCCGCGAGCCCGTAGATCGGCAGCGGCACGCCGCTGGCGCCGACCGGCGACTCGGCGACCTCGCCGCCGAACAGCCACTGGCGAGCGCCGTCGATGATGCTCAACGGGTTGAGGAACGGCGCCCAGTCGTCGAACGCGCCGCCGGCCTCGGTCAGCACCGCGCTGATCACGCCGCCGATCAGGAAGACGGCCAGGACCGCGCCGGCGGCGAAGGCCCGGCGGGAGGCCAGCGAGCAGATCGCGAGGCCGACGCTGGCGAGCACGACGGCGTGCAGCACGCCGCTGCCGATGATGCCGGGCAGGAAGCCGATCTCGTCGCCGAGCGCCGCCAGGAGGTCGTCGGTGGCGAGCACGCGTCCGAGGAAGAGGATGAGGACCGGCACCAGGGTGATCGAGAGGAGGCCGAGCGCGAGGGCCACCAGCTTGGCGGCGACGTAGTCGACGCGGCTCATCGGTCGGCTGAAGTAGAGCGGCAGCACGCGGTAGCGGATGTCGTTGACGACGAGCTCCGGCGCCTGGGCGGCGAGGAAGATTCCGAAGAGCCCACCGATCTGCCAGAGGTAGTTCTCGTAGCTGTAGATATCAGGGACGATCTCGCCGGCCAGCACGCGGATCGCGACCGCCACCACGGCGGGCATGACGGCGAGGATGACGGCACCCCACGGGATGATCTTCGCCCGTCCCGAGCGCCCGAGCCCGAAGACGGCCCGCACGCCCGCCTCGACGACGGCGCCGATCGCTCCGCCGCGGCCGAGGCGCGGGCCGTCGTAGCGGCGGTAGCCGATGTCGTAGATCGTGCCGGTCGTCTCCGTCCGGGCAGTCATGCGGCGCCCTCGTCGCGGAAGAGATCCTCGAGCTGGTGGCGGCGATGCTCGATCCGCACAATCGGCAGCCCGAGCGCGACGGCGTCGTCGCGGACGGCGTCGTAGACGGCGTAGTCCCCGCCGCCGGCCGAGGCGATCTCCACGAGCAGCATCCGCCCGGTGGCGGTGGCCTCGAGGCCGCGCGCCACGAGCCGATCCGCGAGGGCATCGGCCTCGTCCTCGGTCTCCACCACCAGCTGGCCGGTGCGCTCGGTGAAGCTGGTAAGCGGCGCGGTGCGCAGCAGCCGGCCGGCGTCGATCGCCACCAGCCAGCCGGCGACCCGCTCGATTTCGCCGAGCAGGTGGCTGGCGACGACGACGGTGATCCCGAAGTCGCGGCCGATGCGCTCGATGAGCCCGAGCATCTCGTCGCGCCCGGCCGGGTCGAGGCCGTTCGTCGGCTCGTCCAGGAACAGCAGCCGCGGGTCGTGGACGAGCGACTGCGCGAGCTTCACGCGCTGTTTCATGCCGGTCGAGTAGCCGCCGATCGGCCGATAGCGCTCCTCGTACAAACCGACGTGGCGCAGGACGTCGGCGGTTCGCTCCCGCGCCGCGCCGGCGGGCAGCCCGGAGACGCGCGCCATGTGGCTCACGAACTCGGTGGCGCTCACGTCCGGCGGCAGGCTGTCGTGCTCGGGCATGTAGCCGACGAGCTCGCGGATCCGCGCGCCATCGGTTCGCGTGTCGAGGTCGAGCACGGTGGCCTCGCCATCGGTTGGCTCGAGCAGCCCGAGCAGGATCTTGATCAGCGTGCTCTTGCCGGCGCCGTTGGCGCCGACGAGGCCGATGACGCCCTCGCCGATCTCGACGCTCAGCCCGTCGAGCGCGGTGACGCCGCCGGGATAGCGCTTCGTGAGCGCCCGGGTGCTGATGAGGGGCATCGCCCTCAGTCTACCCGGGCCGCTGGCCCCTTCGCCTCAGGGCCCGGCCACGGGCCCTACATGCTCGGAACGTAGTCCGGATCGAAGTACTTCGAAGGGTCATCGTCGAAGTCGAGCTTGCAGCCCTTGCCGCAGAAGAAGTACGTCTGTCCCGCGTGGTCGCTGCTCAGCCCCTGCGCGGTGGCGACCTCGGGGTTGACCTGCATCCCGCAGACCGGGTCGACGGCAATGTTCGTCATCGGTGCATCAGTCTCCATCTCGAGCTTCGGAGTCAGGCGGCTCGGAAGGCCCGCAGCCGCAGGGAGTTGAGGACGACGCTGACGCTCGAGAGCGCCATCGCGCCGGCCGCCAGGGCGGGAGTCAGCAGGAGGCCTGCCACGGGGTAGAGCAGGCCCGCCGCAACGGGGATGAGCAGCACGTTGTAGCCGAACGCCCAGCCGAGGTTCTGGCGGATCGTGCGCATCGTCGCGCGCGACAGCCGCATGGCGGCGGGGACGGCGCCGAGGTCGTCGCGGACGAGCGTGACGTCCGAGGCCTGCACTGCCACGTCGGCGCCGGTCCCGATGGCGATGCCCAGGTCTGCCTGGGCCAGCGCGGGTGCGTCGTTGATGCCGTCGCCGACCATCGCGACGATCGCGCCCTCGTCCTGCAGCCGCTCGACAGCCGCGGCCTTGTCCGCCGGCAGCACGTCGGCCACGATTCGCTCCGGACCGATGCCGGCCTGCGCACCGATCGCCTCGGCGGTCGCGCGACGGTCGCCGGTCAACATCCAGACCTCGATGCCCGCCCGCTGCAGCCGTGAGACCGCCTCGGCGGCGCCGGGCTTGACGGTGTCGGCGAGGCCGATGACGCCGATCGGCCGGCCGTCGCGGGCGATCCAGGCGCCGGTGGCGGTGCCGAGGTCGACGGACTCGAGCGCGGAGGTGTCGACGCCTGCCGCCCCGAGGAAGGCGGGCGTGCCGACGAGCACGATCGCCCCGTCGACGGTGGCGATCACTCCACGGCCGGCGGTCGCCTCGAAGGCAGTGGGGTCGGCGAGCGCGATGCCGCGATCGGCGGCGTGGCGCACGATCGCCTCGGCCAGCGGATGCTCGCTGCCGCGCTCGGCGGACGCCGCGAGGCGCAGGAGCTCGTCATCGGTCACGCCAGGAAGCGGGTGGACGACGGTCACGGCCGGCTTGCCGTGGGTGATCGTGCCGGTCTTGTCGAGGACGACGGTCGTGACGCGCTGCGCGTCTTCCAGCGCGGCGCCGTCGCGGATGAGGATCCCGTGCTCGGCGCCCTTGCCGGTGCCGACCATGATCGCGGTCGGCGTCGCCAGGCCCATCGCGCACGGGCAGGCGATGATGAGGACGGCGATCGCGGTCGACAGCGCGAACGGCAGGCTCGGCTCGGGCCCGAAGACGAGCCAGACCCCGAACGTGAGCGCCGCGATACCGATGACGGCCGGCACGAACCAGCCGGTGACGCGGTCCGCAAGGCGCTGGATCGGCGCCTTCGAGCCCTGCGCCCGCTCGACGAGGCTGATGATCTGGGCCAGCGTGGTGTCCGGGCCGACGCGCTCCGCGCGCATGACGAACGAGCCGCTCGTGTTCAGCGTCGCGCCGATGACCCCGTCGCCGGCCGACTTCTCGACCGGGATCGGCTCGCCGGTGAGCATCGACTCGTCGACCGCCGACGCGCCGTCGATCAGCAGCCCGTCGACCGGGATGCGCTCGCCGGGCCGCACCCGCAGCAGATCGCCCGGAACGATCTGCGCGACCGGGACCTCGCGATCGCCGCCGGGGCGCAGCACGCGTGCGGTGGGCGGGCGCAGCTCGAGGAGGCTCCGCACGGCGCCGGCGGCCTGGCCCTTGGCGCGCGCCTCGAGCCATCGGCCCAGCAGCACGAGGCCGATGATCACGGCCGCCGAGTCGAAGTACGTCTCGTGGCCCAGGCCGGCGGCCATCACCGTCTCGGGCAGTAGCGTGACGAAGACCGAGTACGAGTACGCCGCCAGGGTGCCGATCGCGACGAGCGTGTTCATGTTCGCCTCGCCGTGTCGCGCGCCACGCGCGGCGGCGACGAGGAAGCGCCGGCCGAAGACGAACTGGACGATCGTGGCCGGGATGAGGAACCAGCGGTTGACGTCCATCATCGGCCACGGCGTGCCGCCCGGCCAGAACATGATCGCCATCATTGCGCCGCCGATGGCCAGCGATGCCAGCGCCTGGAACAGCAGCTCGCGGCGCTCGGCCTCCCGCTCGATCTCGGCGGCGTCGACGTCATCGGCAGCGGCGGCATCGCGGCCGACCTCGTAGCCGGCCGCCTCGATGGCGGCCACGATCCCGGTGCGGTCGATGACGGCCGGATCGAAGCGCACGGTGGCGCGCTCGGTGGCGAGGTTGACGTTCGCCTCGGCGACGCCGTCGGCGCGCGAGAGGTAGCGCTCGATGCGGTTGACGCAGCTGGCGCAGGTCATGCCAACCACCGGCACACTGAGCTCGGCAGGCACCGCTGAAGGGGACGTGGAGGCGTTCATCGGTCTGCCTAGGATACTACAGGGGAGTATCGGACCGGCACGAACGGCGAGGGCTTGATCGGTCGGCGAGTCACCGCTTTCGCGGCGATGCTCGCCACAGACGCGAATTCGTGATCGCCAGGGGCCCTGCGTCACCGTTTCCGCGAACATCTCCGTGGTCCCGGCACGGACCGTGCAGCGTGCAATCGCCTCACAGAAACCCGGGGGTTCGAATTCATCGTGCAGCACACGAAGCACGGGGCGATGCAGAACGGCGGCGGTCGGCCGCGCGGAAGCGGCCACGACCTGCGGCCCGTCATGTTCGCCGTCGAAGACGATCCCTCGACGCTGGCGCTGCTTCGCGACGTGGCCTACGACGCCGGGTGGGAGGCGCGCGGCTTTGCGCGGCTGGCGGAGTTCGAGCGGGCGATGGCCGAGGCGGTGCCGGATCTCGTGATCCTCGACGACGACCTGCCCGACGGCCGCGGCGGGGACCGAGCCCGCGAGCTGCGCGACGATCGGCGCCTGCGGGACGTACCGGTGCTCGTGTGCACGGCGGCGCCGCCGCTGCGTCGGGCCGAGATCGGCGCGTGGGTTCCGGTGGTGAACAAGCCGTTCGACCTCGGCCAGATCGACCGCATCCTTCAGGCGGCCGCGCGACGCCGCGGTCTGGAGGTCCATCGGGCGGCCGGGTAGTCTGAGCGCGTGCGCGCGCTCATCCTGACGAACGAGTTCCCGCCTGAGGTCTACGGCGGGGCCGGGATCCACGTCGACGAGCTCACCCGCCACCTGCGCTCCCTGATCGACCTCGACATCCGCAGCTTCGGGACGCGTTCGGAGGAGGAGGATGGCTGGCGGGTGCACGGCTACGCCTCCGCGCACGACGCATCGGCGCTCGACCCTCGCCTGCGACCGATGCTGGAGGCGCTGTCGCGCGACCTCAGCATGCTGGCCGATCCGGTCCGCGCCGACCTCGTCCACGTCCACACCTGGTACGCGCACCTCGCCGGCATCCTCGTGCAGATGGCCTACGGCATCCCGCTCGTGCTGACCGTCCACTCGCTCGAGCCGCTGCGGCCCTGGAAGCGCGAGCAGCTCGCCGGCGGCTACGACGTCAGCTCGTGGGTGGAGCGAACCGCGATCGAGTCGGCCCGCGCGATCGTCGCCGTCAGCCGTGGCACGCGCGAGGACGTGCTGCGCCTCTTCGACGTGCCCGAGGAGCGGGTCCACGTCATCCACAACGGCATTGACGCCGAGTTCTACCGCCCCGATCCGGGGACCAACTTCCTCGAGCAGCGCGGCATCGACCCGGCTGTGCCGTACGTCCTCTTCGTCGGGCGCGTCACGCGCCAGAAGGGGATCGTGCATCTCGTCCGCGCCATCCACCACCTCAACCCCGGGATCGGTGTCGTCCTCTGCGCCGGCCAGCCGGACACGCCGGAGATCGCGCGCGAGATGGCCGCCGGCGTCCGGGCCGCGCAGGCCGAGCGCCCGAACGTGACCTGGATCGGCGAGATGGTGAGCCGCGAGGAGGTCCGACAGCTCTACTCGCACGCCGCGGTCTTCTGCTGCCCATCGGTCTACGAGCCATTCGGCATCATCAACCTGGAGGCAGCCGCCTGCGAGACGCCGGTCGTGGCCTCGGCGGTCGGCGGCATCCCGGAGGTCGTCGTCGACGGCGAGACCGGCCTGCTCGTCCCGGTCGAGCTGTCGGCGGAGGATCCGATGGTCCCGATCGACCCAGATCGGTTCGAGCGCAACCTCGCCGGGGCGATCAACGCGCTGATGGCCGATCCGCGCGCCCGGGCGGTGATGGGCCGCGCGGCGCGGCGCCGCGCGCTGAGGCAGTTCAGCTGGGATTCGATCGCGCGCCAGACCGTCACCCTCTACCGCAGCCTGGCCGGACGCCGAGCCACCGACCTACCGATCAATCCGCCACCGCGCCGATAGAGTCCGCGCAACGCGCAGGCCGATCCCCTCTAGGATGCGCTCCGTGACCGAGCCCCGTTCAGCAACCGCACCGGCGCCGGCGATCGGCGCACCGATCATCGCCGTCACCGAGCTGCGCAAGGCCTACGGGACGCTCACCGCTGTCGACGGCGTGAGCTTCGAGGTCGGTGAGGGCGAGGTGTTCGGCATCCTCGGGCCGAACGGGGCGGGCAAGACGACGACTCTGGAGATGATCGAGGGGATGCGGCCGATCGACTCGGGCGAGGCGGTCATCGATGGCGTCGATGTGAAGGCCGACCCCCGCGAGGTGAAGCGGCGCATCGGCATCCAGCTCCAGGCGTCGGCATTCTTCGACGAGCTGACCCTGGTCGAGATCCTCGACCTCTTCGGCCGGCTCTACGAGCGCGAGGTCGACCCGATGGCGCTCCTGGCGCTCGTCGACCTGACCGAGAAGGCGAAGAGCCAGGTGCGGACGCTGTCCGGCGGGCAGAAGCAGCGCTTCAGCATCGCCTCGGCACTCGTCAACGACCCGCGCGTCCTCTTCCTCGACGAGCCGACGACCGGCCTCGACCCGCAGGCGCGGCGCCACCTGTGGGGCCTGGTGCGCACGATCCGCGAGAGCGGCCACACCGTGGTGCTCACGACGCACTACATGGAGGAGGCGGAGGAGCTGTGCGACCGGGTCGCGATCATGGATCGCGGCCGGATCATCGCGCTCGATACGCCGCAGCGACTCGTCGACGCGCTCGTCGGACGCGGCTTCACGAAGGCACGCGTCGAGCGCCTGGCGAACCTCGAGGACGTCTTCATCGACCTGACCGGCCACGAGCTGCGGGAGGGCGACTGACCGATGCAGCTCGGCGTGCTCTGGGCCCTTTTCGTCGCCAGCGGCAAGATGTTCATCCGCAACCGCGCGGCCGTCTTCTTCAGCCTCTTCCTGCCGCTGATCATCATGCTGATCTTCGGCGTCCTGAACTTCGAGGGCGCCACCGAGATCCAGCTCGGCGTCGCCGACGAGGCCGATAACGACGCCAGCGCCGCCCTGATCGCGAGCCTCGGCGCCTACGACTACCTGATCATCAGCGAGGGCGAGCGCGAGGCCGAGATGGCCGAGCTTGCAGAGGGCGACCGCGACTTCGTGCTCGTCATTCCCGGCGGCTGGACCGTTCCGCCGCCCGGCGTCGAGTCCGGCCTGGTCGCCTACGCCGGCAACGCCGATCCGGCCCAGGCGCAGGTCGCCCAGGGGCTCCTCCAGCAGTCGGTGGCGCAGGCGCTGTACGCCCCGGACGATGGCGGAGACGCGCCGGTCGCGTTCGCACCGCCGGTCGCGTTCGAGTCGGTCGAGTCGCGCGACCTCGGCTACATCGACTTCCTCGTCCCGGGGATCGTCGGTATGACGATCATGCAGCTCGGCATCTTCGGCGTGGCCTTCGGGTTCGTGCAGCTGAAGCGCACCGGCGCGCTGCGTCGCCTCTTCGCGACGCCGACCTCGCCGAGCTACTTCCTCTCGGCCCAGGTGCTGTCACGCCTGATCATCGGCCTCGTGCAGGTCGCGATTCTGTTCGGGGTCGGGATCTGGTTCGGGCTCCAGATGTTCGGCGATTACATGACGCTGTTCCTCCTCGTGATCATCGGCTCCGCGATCTTCCTGGCGCTCGGCTTCGGGATCGCCGGCTGGGCGAAGAACGAGGACCAGGCCGCACCGGTGGCGAACCTCGTCAGCCTGCCGATGATGTTCCTCTCCGGCGTCTTCTTCCCGCGCGACGCGATGCCCGAGTTCCTCGCCGCCATCACTGCCTTCCTGCCGCTCACCTACGTCATCGAGGCGCTGCGGGCGAATGTCAACGAGGGCGCGAACATGATGGCGCTCGGGCCGGAGCTGCTGGGCATGGCCGTCTGGGTGGTGATCAGCTTCGTCATCGCCGTGCGCCTCTTCCGCTGGGAGTAAGCGCTCGGATCGGCCGATAATGCGGCGATGCACGAGCACCCGGCACCGATCAGCCGGCGTCGCCTGCTCCAGCTCGGGGCGACGGCATCGGCCGCGGGCCTGGCCGCCTGCGCCGCGCCATTGCCCACGCTGACGCCGCTGCTCTCGGGAAGCGCCGCACCGAGCCCGAGCGCGACCTCGACACCGTCACCGACTCCATCACCCACGCCGCGTCCGGTGACCGGGCGCGTCCTCTACCGCGACGGCGCCCTTGCCGATGGCCGCGAGCCGTCCCTGCGCCTCCACGTCAGCATCCTCGTCGAGGATGGACGGATAGCATGGATCCGGCCGGCGGACGGCGAGGAGGACGCCTCGAGCGCCACGGTCGTCGACTGCGCCGGCTCGACCTTCGTGCCGGGCATGGTCGACTGCCACAGCCACGTCACCGGGCCGGGCGGCGCAAACTGGATCGAGCGCTTCAACGACCCGCCCGCGACCCTGCTGGCGGTGGCGGAGGAGAACGCGCGGATCGGCCTCGCGGCCGGGGTGCGCTGGATGCGCGACGTCGGCTCGCCGATCGGCGTGAGCCCGGACGACGGGCGCACGCGGGCCTTGGCGCTGGCCGTCCGGGACCGATGGAGCGGTCGCCGCGACCGCCCGTACCTGCGCGCCGCCGGATCGTGGCTGTTCAAGGCCGGCACGAACCCGATGCGCTCGGCCGTGGAGGTCCAGACCGCCGATCAGCTCGTCGCCGCGGCCATCGGTCAGCTCGATGACGGCGCCGACCTGGTGAAGCTCTACATGGACGGTCCGGACATCAACGTCTCACCGTGGACCGCGAACGAGGTCGCACGGGTCGTCGACGCCGCCCACGAGCGCGACGCCCGCGTCGCCGCGCACTCCGGGCGCCTGAACGGAGCGCGCGAGGCGGTTCTCGGCGGGGTCGACTCGATCGAGCACGGCTTCGACCTCGACGCGGGTGTGGCGGCCGAGATGGCCTCACGCGGCACGACCCTGGTCTCGACGCTGGCGGTAATGCGCTCGTGGCTGTCGTTCGGCAGCACGACGACGATGGATCGCTTCGCGAGCGTCGCCGGCCGAGCGGCGGTGGAGGCCCGCCTCGAGCAGGGCGAGGCATCGGTGCGGGCCGCGCGCGACGCGGGCGTGCGGATCGCGACCGGCAGCGACTTCGGCGGCGGCTCGCTGCGGGCGAACCAGCTGGCGTGGGAGGTGACGAGCCTCGTCGCCGCGGGCCTCGAGCCCGTCGACGCGCTGTCGGCCGCCACATGGCGCGGCGGCGAGCTGCTCAACGAGGAGGAGGCCGGGGTCATCCGCGAGGGCGGACCCCCCGACTTCTTCTGCGTGCACGGCGATCCGCTCAGCGACCCCGAGGCGCTGTGGCGGGTATGGCGCACCGCCTACGCGCTGCCGGGCTAGGCCTCGGCCGGCGGCTCCTCGTCGCCGACGCGCGGCGCATCGGCCTCGCGCTCGACGACGATCGTGCAGCGCGTCGCCAGCGCGGCGGCCGCGCCGATCGCGGCGAGCACCGGCATGAAGGCCGCGCCGATCAGCCCGATCGTCAGCGGCACCTCGAGCATCGTGCGGCCGTCCTCGTTCTTGATGATGATTCGGCGGACGGTGCCCTCTCGGATCAGCTCCTTGACCTTGGCGACCACCTCGTCGCCGCTGATGGTGAACTCCTGGGTTCTCGAGGTCTGCTCGTTCATCGGTCCAGCGTACTCCGTCAATTGGCCGACCATCGTCGCGCCATCAGACCGATGAATTCCAAGGGCCTCCGCGGTCTCATTGAGCGACAACCACTCGCCGAGGCCACCACCGATGTTCAGCACGACGCACCTCGAACCCACAAGCGTCCCGACGTCGCGATCCGTCCCCAGCCTGGACGCCGCGATGCGCCTGATCGCGAGCCTCGGCGGGTCCGTCATGTCGGAGGTCCGGACCGCTCCGGGCATCGGCTCGTGGGCGCTCGTCACCGACGCCGAGGGCAACGACCTCGTTCTCTGGGAGAACGCGGCTCCCGCCTGATCCGCGCGCAGCTCGAGCCCGACGCTGGCAAGATCGCGACGATGAACGTACTTGTCGTCGGTGCCACGGGCAGCATCGGTTCGGCGGTTGTCCGGGCAGCGCTGGAGCGAGGCCACACGGTCACCGTTTTCGTCAGATCGCCCGAGAAGCTCGGGGAGCTGGCGGATCGCGTTCGGGTGCTCGAAGGTGACTTGACCGATGCGGGTGCCGTCGCATCGGGCGTCGTCGGCCAGGACGCCGTCATCAGCGCGCTCGGCTCCAGCCCGGATGCCTCGCAGCTCGACCTGCCGGCCGGTGCGATGCGGAACGTGATCGCCGGGATGAAGGCCGCCGGCGTGCGGCGCCTGGTCGGCCTCTCCGGCGGCGCCGTGGACGTGCCCGGCGAGCGGAAGCCGGTGAGCGGACGAATCACGACGGCCCTTGTGAAGCTCTTCGCCCGCAACGTCGTCGAGGCGAAGCAGCGTGAGTTCGACGTGGTTCGCGGCAGCGATCTCGACTGGACCATGGTGCGGCCGCCGAACGTCGTCGATGGTGAGCCGACCGGCCACGTGGTCGGCGCAACGCTCTCCGGGTTCCGGATTTCGAGCGGTGACGTCGGGGCCGCGATGGTCGAGCTCGCCGAGGACGACGCGTGGGTGCGCGAGGCTCCGTACGTGTCCGCCTCGGGCTGACCTCAGGGTGCGGTGACCACCAGCCTGCCGCTCATTCCGAGGCTTTCGTGGCCTGCCAGCGAGCAGAAGATGACGTACTCGCCGGGCTCGAGCTCGGCGGTGATCGTCTCGCTGTCGCCCCGACCGAGGTCCTCGGTCGCCATGACGACCTCGCCGCTCGCGTCGCGCACCGAGAGGTTGTGGGGTGTCGGTCCGTCGCTGGCAACCTCGATCGTGACGGTCGGCCCGGCGACCTCGACGTCGGTGGGCTCGATCATGAAGTCGGCGAGGTTCACGACGATCGGATCAGCCTCGTCGCCCGCCGGGGAGGAGCATGCCGCAAGCGCCAGCAGAAGCATGAGGAACAGGGGAGTGGTCCGCATCGGTCAAACCTCGTTGTGATGAAACGGGGCGGCCCGGGATGTCCCGAGCCGCCCCGATCTGGCAGGGCCTACTGGAAGCTCTCTGGCTGGGCGGCCACGATGGCCTCCGCCAGCGGGTCGCCGAGCATCCGCATGTGCATGCCCGCGGTGCGGTCGGCCTCGGCCGCCGCCGCCGCGTCCCCGGAGCCCTGGGCATCGACGACCGCCTTGGTCGTGAGCACGTGCTCGGTGATCAGGTCCGCCAATGCCTCCTCCGGCAGGCCCGTGGCCCCGGCGAGGAACGCGCTGAACTCCGGAACGTAGGTCTCGGTCAGGTCGGTGACCGCCTGGTCCTGCATCGCCATCTCGTCGGTCGCCACGCCAGTGGTGTAGTCGACGAAGAACCCGTTGTGGGCGCTCCAGATGCGGTTCCACTCGTCCTCGGCCTCCTGGCCGAAGAGTCCGCCGATGGCCGCACCGAGATCGGTGCCGTTCGTGTTGAGCGCGGCGCCGGCGGCGCCGAACTCGTCGTCACGCGCGCCGAGCGCGGCATCGGTGGCGAACGACGCCAGGAACAGGTGCTCCTGGAGCAGCTGGTTGAGGGCGGTTCGGAAGTCGACCGCCGCCGTCATGGCGTCGCCCTCGATGTCGTTTCCTTCGGCGATCGCCGGTGCCAGCGCGTCGCCGATCATCGACATGTGGGCGTAGGCGGTGCGAATGGCGTCGTACGCGGCCTCCCAGTCGCCGGCCGCCTGGGCGTCGACGACGGCCTTGGTCTGGAGGACGTGATCGGTCACGAGCTGCGCG
>CAWIXR010000001.1:0-408795 GCA_963840145.1 uncultured Chloroflexia bacterium | reverse complement strand
GCCTGACCACAGCTGGTACAGATCCTCCGCCTGGTTGGTGCTCTCAGCTGCCCAGATCTTGTTCTCGATCACCAATGTTGTCCCTCCAGCTCGAACCACGATGTCCGCACGCCGATGCCCGATGACCACCTCCTCGCGAATACACGTCTGACAGGCGGTACGTCGAGCGTGGCGACCAGCCTGGAAGATTGCAGTGAGCACGCACCGAGACGGTGTTGGGCAGAGGATCGAGGAGCCGAAGCCACGATTCGCGAGTGGCGGAGTTCAAGAGCGGCCAACCCGAGGATGTGGAGCAGATCGGAAGGCCCGGAAACCCATTCTCCTGCGGCCCGCAAAAGCTGCTCTTGGCCGACCATCGCGGCAAACCGCTGATCCCAGAGTGCCAAGTCGATGGAAGCGACATGAGCTTGAGGGACGTCGTCCCACTCCGCCAGCATCCGCGCGTAGGCGCCGGGCCACTCCTCAGTGATCTCCGAGTGTGTCACATCAAGAGGATATGCCCTGTGGTGGCCGTTGGAGTGGGACGCATGGTCGGGCTGGTTGCGCCACTCAGCAGCAAGCGTCAGGCGAAGTCGACCTTCAGCGGTGCGTGATCGCTTAGTCGAAGGCACGACGCCGGTGCGGGTCGATCTCGCAAGACTTCATCAGCGCCGCCGTAGTTCCGTCGCAGAAGACGTGATCGAACTGGTACGGCAGGTTGCCAACGCGGAACCATGTTTGCCCCTCGTGCTTGTGGAGGCGCCGATAGCAGTCGACCCAACCATCGTCGGCCGCCCTTGCGAAGAAGTCGGCGTCGTGCGACCTCGGGTGGTAGATGCGCCACAGGTCGCGAGAGATGTTCCAGTCGCCGCCCACGATGAAGCGGCGCCCTCGCCCGAGTTCGCGGTAGGTCACGTAGGCGACGTCGAACGAGCGCGGCACTCTGTACTTCGGCAGACGCATCGGGCCTGGATCGCGTCCGGCGAGGAACTCGGAGGTGACCTTGAACGGCGGTGCGTGAATGCTGCCAACAATTGCGCTCTCGCCGTCGGGAAGGCTACGCTCCGGTCCAAGCCAGCCATTCAGCTCCATGCCTTGCGCGCCGGGATACTTGGTGAGTCGGAGCGCCGGCTTGGCCAGGATCCATGAACCCCATCCCCACGATCGAACGGGCCATCCCACCCGATCGGGCCACCGTTCGCCGACCCGTTCTGGCGCCACATCCGGGTTCGCCTCTTGCAGGAGAGCGATATCGGGATCGAGCTCCTCGAGGTAGTCCCACGAGCGCCGGCTGTGGCTGATGGCCCAGCTGATGATGCGCATGAGGGCCAACCCACTCGATGAATGTAGAGATTGTGGAGCACCAGCGTGCCGCCCGCGACGCTTCGCCTCAGAGCGCCCAGCCCCGGAACGGCCACTTATCGCTCTCGGGCGAGCCTTGCGAGGCGTGACCGTCTGTCGCTCGATCGCTGCCGAATGGCGGCGTCTGGTTGCGACCGTTGAGCTGTCACGTTGCCCACCGAAGATCACGATGTGCCATCCCCTGTCGACGCACTCACGAACGCGATCGAGGTCGTGCCGAGCTTGACGTCCACGACGCGATCAATGCGCTTCCGTGGGTCGACCAGCTCTGCCCGCTCATGCGGCACCAGTACGCGCGGGTGCTTGCGGAGGTCGCCCTATTGGGCATGGCACACGCTCGACGCGACGATCCGCGACAGCCCGGACAGCTATCTCGGCCTACCTTCCGCGGCTACCAGCGTCCGAATCTGCTACTGGGAGCGGACCCGACGGCCTGCCGCTACTTCGGCGTACCCGCTTCGAACTCAACCGATGCACCCTCGACAGCGTCGAGCCGCCCTCTCGCGTCGACGAAGGCACCCAGCCGATCCCCGTCGGGTCGGGCCACCTCATGCGCCCAACGGCTCGAACCTCTATGAGCAGGACGCCGATGGCATGTGGTTGCCGAGCCGGAGCTCCTTCGATCGCCGGCTACGAGCCCTGCCGCGGCTGCCAGCGGCACCTAAGTCCGCGGGCGTCGGAGCCGGCGCGGTGAGTGACTTCCAGCCGAGACTCGCGCCGTGTTCCGCGACGAGTCGTCCGTCGAGCTCGCTGACGGCGCCGTCCTTTCCATCAGCGACGCGATCGACCGCCTGCCGTGGGTGACGGCCTACTGCCCGACCATGCCGCACCAGTACGTGGTGAGCTCGTTGAGCGACTGCGACCCGGTCGCCCTGACCGCGATCCTCACGATGATCCGCGACAGCAGCAAGGTGGTGCCCGCCTACTGGCGCGGGTACCCAACGCCGACCCGGTACTGGCATGGCCCCGGAGGCTTCCGCTACTGGATCTCGGCCGGCATCTTCCCCAGCGAGGGCGACACGGTCCTCAACCGCACCGATGCCCCCGACGACACCCGCCCGGTGGCCACCGGCGGCAAGCCCGACACCGACTGGGTCGGCGCGCCGTGGGCTCTGCCCGGGCAGGACGTCTACGAGTGGGTGCCAGCCCTAAAGGACTGGTGGCCGTCCGCTAATGCCATCCGCGCCGGCTACCGCCCCTGCCTCGCCTGTCGGCGCCGACCGTGGACGCCGGAGGAGAAGCTGATCCTTGGAGACGCCTACGAACACGCTGTCTTGAAGAGCTGATGGGCGGCAGACCCCATCAGGCGCGATGACCGGCCAGCGCCAGGATGGTGTCGACCATTCGCAGCGTGTCCGGACTCGCCGGGCGCTGGACGTGGAGCTCGATGCCCGGCGCGAGAACGATGCGCTCCCAGCTGGTCCGCCCGGCAGCTGCACTCGGCGGCTCTGGCGCCAACTGGTCATGCGCGACATCGGCGGAACATCGATGCGAGCCAAGCGTGGAGAAGCCTCTGCCAGCATCGGTGCTGACATCAGGGCCGGCTGATCGTTAACGCGGTCGCGAATCTCCGCTAGGGGAAGCCCCTCGTCCTGGAGGCGGCGGATCAGCCGCAGGCGCTCCAGGTGCTCGCGGCCGTATCGGGTGTTCGCCCCGAGCCGGCCAGGCGAGGGCAGGAGCCCCTGGGCGATGTAGTAGCGCACGGTCCGAGGCGTCACGCCGGCGGCATCGGCCAGCTCCTGGAGCTTGAAGATCTTGTCCGTCATCGTTGTATCTTGACAGTCGCCAGTGTCAAGTGTCAAGATGCGCATCCACCCCGAGCACCCGACCAGAAGGGAACGACCATGAGCACTCGCACCGCACCGCCGATCGAGCCGAGCCTTCGCCACAACCAGCTTGCGTTCGGCGACGTCTGCATCGAGTTCCAGCGCACGTTGCGCATTCCGGACGACGGCCGCGAGTACCCGCTGCCCCCGGGCCTTGGCACGTTCCCGGTGCTGCCGGTGAGCCGATTCGCCGATCGCGTTCCCGATGAGTGGCGCCGCCGTGGCGGCGTCTTCATCCCGATGCACCAGCGCGAGGCGCTCTGGATCCGCTTTTCGCTGACCGACTGGGAGTCGCGCGCCGCGGTGAAGGTCGGCATCGGCAAGGTGAACGCGGTGACCGGGGACCCCTGGACCGACAGACTTCAGGCGGCCCGCAACGGTCGGAAGCAGGACTACGTCGTCCTGCCCGATCAGCCCTGGCTCGACGGCATCAATGTCGGCGACGGGCGGATCCGCCAGTTCGTGGCCGTGCCGCTCGGCTCGGGCTACACGGTCGGAGGGCCAGGTCACGGGCGAGGAGACGTGGGGCGGCATCCAGCTGCTTGTCGTGCCTGGGAAGCCCAACCCGCGACCGCGGATGGCGTACCGAATGGCCTTCGCGCCGATGCTCCAGGAGGCGTCGGCCATGGGGATGGGTGCCGGCGGTCTCATGCGCCAGCACATCTACGAGGATGAGAACCCGTTCGGGGTGTGGCAGCAGGACCGCGCGGGACGGGCCTTCGTGCACATCGCCAACGCCGAGCTCTTCACGCAGATCACAGGCATGGCGCCTCCGCCGAGCCCGATCACGGCGCAGGACTACTCGCGCGCTGGCCTGCCCTGGTTCGACCTGTACGACGCCGACCAGGCGTTACCTCGAGGGCTCCGCGCCGCTGACCGATGTGTGGTCGATCGCCGAGCTCGACGAGGCGAAGATCGGCCCCGCTGCGCCGCGATCGACCATCGAGTCAATGACAGCCAGATTGTGGTGCTTGGCTCGAGCCGTGCCGGACTCGATGGCGAGTGGTAAGCCCTCAGGAATCCTGAATCGAGTCGAATGCTCCAGCTTGGGTAGATCGACCGAGCCCTCGCCAGCATCCTGCGCAGCGTGAGGAGCATGACTTCCTCGGTCGTCACGTTGACGAACGCGAAGATGTACCGCTCCTTGAGTTTCTGCGCGACAAGCAATTCGGCCGTTGTCAGACTGAAGAAGTGACCGCCGAACGAAGCTTTCGGTTTCTTCGCAGTGCGTTGCTTTCACCTCGACGAGCGTCATGGTCACCACCGGGAGTGGGTCGCGTCGATGTCCAGCTCCTCCGGTCCCCGGATGGCGTCAATAGGCCTGTCCAACCAAACCGGCGATCCCGTGTTGGGCGAATCAACCACAATCGATCTCTTCTCGGCCGGGGTGGCCACTTGGCGAAGCCCGGCGCTCCAGGAGCCTGAGAGCGTTAGCAGCGTGCGGCGCTTGCCTCCTGCCGCGGGCGGCGGACTTCGTCGTCAACGGGCAACATGAGCGCCGCTGGTAGCAAGTCGCGCTCGTCTGCGACCTGACGTGACTTTGGCCGTCCCATATGCGACCTCACCCGCGAGCTCTTGTCGACTCCGACAATGCATGCATCGTAAGCGTGGTCGACCGCTCGGTTGCGCCCGTCTGTACGCTGCGTGCCATGAGCGGTGGGAGAGGATCGGCTGGCATCGGCGCTGGAGCAGAGCGCTGAAGCCGCCGTGGGCGATCTACCGCAACGTCGCCTGGCTCGAGAAGCGGCCGGGTGACGAGCCGGCCGATGGCGAGGCGGACCTCGTGGTGGCCCACCCGACCTCGGCGTGATGGTGATCGAGGTCAAGGGCGGGCGCGTCGGGCGCATCGGCGGCCATGGGAGTCCGTCGACCGCAACGGCAACCGCCACGCGATCAAGAACCCGTTCGCGCAGGTCACGCGCGAGATGCACGGCCTGCGGCGCAAGTGCGAGGAGCTGCCGGCCTGGCCGGCGCATCGGGTGCGCTTCGCCCGCGCGGTCTGCCTGCCGGACTCGGCCTACGACCGATCGATGACGCCGGACGGGCCGCGCGAGATCGTCATCGACCACGACGACCTTGCCCGCGCCGGCGAGCGGGTGCGCGAGATCTTCGACTGGTGGAGCCGATCGGGCGATGCCGCCGCCGACGGTGGCGCGCCGGGCGACATCGGCATGAAGGCGCTCGACGAGCTGCTTGGCCGCGACCTCGAGATCGAGTCGCCGCTGGCAGCGGGCGTGGCGGCCGCCGAGGACCGCATCGTCACCCTGACCGAGCGCCAGTTCGCGATCCTCGACACGCTGCACGGGCATCGGCGGGCGGTGATCCTGGGCGTGGCCGGGTCGGGCAAGACGCTCATCGCCGCCGAGAAGGCGCGGCGCCTGGCGGCCGAGGGCTTCGAGGTGCTCCTCACCTGCTTCAACCGGCCGCTGGCCGAGTTCCTCGCGGCCACCATCGGTCAGAGGGAGCGCGTCACGGTCAGCACCTTCCATCGGCTGAGCGAGACGTTCGGGCAGGCGGCGGGGCTCATCGGTCCCGATCCCGCCCACGACCAGGCGTACTTCGACGGCCTGCCGGACGTGCTCGACCGCGCCCTGCGCCAGCTGCCCGAGCCGCGCTTCGACGCGATCGTGGTCGACGAGGGCCAGGACCTCGACCAGGAGTGGTGGCTGCCGCTGCTCGACCTGCTGCGCGACCGCGAGCGGGGGATCGTCTACGTCTTCGGCGACGCGAACCAGGACCTCTACCACGCCCGCGAGCCCGCCGAGCTCGGCGTCGTCATGCCCGAGTCGCCGCCGGTCTTCTACCTGACCGAGAACCGGCGCAGCACGAAGGCCATCCACGACTTCGCCGTCCGCTTCGCCAAGACCGATGCGGACGTGCCGCCATCGGTGGCCATCGGCCCGGAAGGCCAGCCCGTGGAGGTCTTCACCTACACCGATGGCGACGCCGATGGCTGCCGCAAGGTCCTCGGCACCGTCCTGCGCCGGATCATCGACGCCGGGCGTGTGCCGGCCTCGGACGTCGTGGTGCTGACGCCGCGTTCAGCGCGCTCCTCGTGGCTGATGCGCGAGGATGGCGCGCCGGTCGAGGCGTGGCCGTATCGGCTCATGCCCGAGTACGGCCCGGAGGGCTCGGTGCTGCCGCCGCCGACGAAGGGCAACGAGGTGCGGGTCGCGACGATCCATCGGTACAAGGGCCTCGAGTCGCCGGTCGTCGTGCTGGCCGAGATCGACGAGCGCGATCGCCGCAGACGAGCTGGCGTCGCTGCTCTACGTCGGCGCCACCCGGGCTCGGGCCCACCTGGTCGTCGTGTGCGCGGACGCGCTCAGAGCCAGCTGACCTGACGCGCACGTCTGTCCGCTCCTAGTTGCCGTTCGACAACCCCCAGTTGAAGCCGTGAGCATGTATCGCGTCGATGAGGTCGTCGACGCGCGATCCATTGGCGAGCGGCAGCTGTCGAGCAGTCAGCATGGCCTCGTCGACGTGCTCGCGCACCGCCCCTGCTGTGGAATACGAGTCGGGTCCAGGCCCGCTAGCCTGGCCGCGATCAGCTGAAGCAGAGCCATCAGCACCCGATCACCGCCATAGGCACCAGTGCCCCAGTTGCCCGTGTGGACGATCGCTCCGACCGAACCTGACTCCAAGCGGCAGGCGCTGAAGCCGATGAAGGCGGTGGCCAGGATGTCCTCGATCTCGTCACGCGTGTACGGTCCGTGCCCGCCCGGCGGAGCCTCCATCGCGACGATGTTGCTGAACGTCGGCGGGTCGATGAAGGTCGTCGCCGCCATGACGGCATCGATACGGCGCTCGGAGCGAACGCGTTGCCGTACAGGCCGTGGCCGGTGTCGATCGCCATCGAGCGCTGCGCCCCGCGCACGAGCACCGGTGTCGGCCGGCCATGGTCCCGGGTGAACGGCGTCAGGCCTGGGGCTGTCGGTCGCTCCGGCCACGAGCGCCTCGCGGAGCGAGCCCGAGCACCGGATGCTCCATGCACTGGATTTCGTCTTGGGCCATCAGCGGCGAGCCGTAGGCGACGAAGAGGTGCCGGTCCGCGAAGTTCACGTGCCAGCGCGTCATGTCCTCCGCGTCCGGCGGGTACGTGAAGTGGCTGTGAACGACCTCGACCTCGGTCGCGCGCCGTGGTGTCGACGGTGGTCGGCAGTTCGCCGCTCCATCGGCTCACCGTCAGCGTCCCGCCGATCGGCACATCGATGGCTTCGTACAGCCGTCGTTTGTGCTCGAGCGTGTAACGTGGCGGGTGGTCGCGCACCAGCGTCGCAGCGTCGAACTCGCCTCGGCCGACCTCCTCGAGCTCCATCGCGCCGATTCTCGCATCCCCACCACCGTACTTTCCGTTCGTCCGGGTTGCACTGCATGGGGCGCATGGTGTCCGATTGGCCGGCATGAGCAGGTACGTGCTGTACGTCTTTCAGCTCCGCGCCTCGGTTGCTCGTAAGCCGCGCATCCCTGCTCGAAAGACCTCGAAGCCGTATCTCTACGTGGGGTACACCTCGAAGCCGGCGGCGGAGCGTCTCGAGGAGCACCGCGTCGGCCGGTACGCCGCGGACCGCAAGTGGGTGCCCTACTGGAAACGTCCGAGGCCTGATCTCTCAGCCGAATGGCCGACCTACGCAACCCAAGACGAGGCGCTGGACGGCGAGGCTGCACTCGCGGAGGCGCTTGGGAGCCGTGGGTTCACCGTCGTCAACAAGACAGGTACGCCGCTGTCGATTGCCCCACGGAAGCGTGGGCAGCTTGCGAGAGAGATGCCGGCGGACGAGCGACCGGGTGTCGTTCTTGACGTTCAGGTGTCGGAGGGCTACTCCCACCCGGAGAGCGTCATCGATCGGCAGACCTGGCCCTATTCGGACAGCGTCCTTCGCCCAGATCGAGCTCCGGACGGGAATGCCCGTCGCCATCGCTCGGAAGACGCTGGATGACGGCGGCGTCATCTACACGCGAGATCTCAGGATTCAGCTTCGCCCGGTCGACGGGGACTTACCTGTACCGAAGTCCGTCGTTTTCGTACGAAGCACAACGACCGGATTCTCGACCCACGTCCCCTGCGATTGCTCGGTCTGCGTCTTCGTCGCGACCCGTGGCTTCCTGCGGGAAGGAGAGCTGGACTGCCACAACCATCCGTGGGGACGAAGCGGTGGAGACTGCTCAGACCCGCACGAGATCGGCTGCACATGCCGTGGAACGCTCGCTCCCAACAGACCATGCGAGGCCTGTGAGGGATACGTCGGCCGTCCGGAGAGCATCGCCAAGATCCGCGAGATTGTTCCCAGGCCGTGATCAGCCGAGCCGGGTGAGATCGAGGCGGAGGATCCGCTCGCCCTGCGGATCGAACGCGCCGGTGGGGACGAACCCGAGGCGCTCGTAGAAGCCGGCGGGACTGCCCTCGCCCACGCCGTGGCTCGTGAGCAGCTCCGTCGCGCCCTCGGCGCGGATGAGCTCGACCACGCGCTCGACGATCGCGCGACCGATGCCTCGCCCCTGATGCCGCTCGTCCACGAGCAGCTTCCACAGGAACCACGGACCGATGATGTCGGGCGGCTGCGGCGTCACGTTCCAGCTGAGCATCACGAACCCGACCGGCTCGCTCGGCCAGGTAGACCGCGCGGTACCACGGGTTGCCCTCGGGGGATTCCGCTGCCTCGGTGATCGAATCGGCGACCGATGACACGAACCGTCCCTCGGCCGGCCCGGCGTGCAGTGCGAGGACGGCATCGCGGTTGGCATCGGTGATCTCGCGCAGCTCGATCGATGTCATGGGCATGGTGGTATATCACTAACGACATATTCCGTGACAGCGCCGGGAAGCGGTCGGCAAGCTCAAGGCGCCGGCACCTTCGGCCCAGGCAACCGGCAGCTGGAGCACTCGCCAGCCGGCCCGGCGTGCGTCGTGCACAGGTGAGGGGCCATGGAGCGTGAGCAGGGACGGTCCGGATCGGCGGAGGCGCTCGGCCGCCTGGCGGCGGCGCTCGGCCGACGAGCATCCAGCGCGCCGACGGAAGCGCGAAAGGCAGGCGCCGAGACACTTCGCCACCACGTGGCCGACTACCTCCTGCCTCGCGCGGCCGACCTGGATGCGCCGCTGCTCGTCGTCATCATGGGATCCACCGGCAGCGGCAAGTCGAGCCTGCTGAACGCCCTCGTCGGCCGAGCGCTCAGCCCGTCCGGCGTCCTGCGCCCGACGACCCGCAGACCGGTCGCGATCGCCCACCGGGACGACCTCGGCGATCGCCTCACCGCACTGGCCGAGCGGACCGGGATCGACCTGCGGACCGGCGACGGTGCGCGGCTGGGCCTGGTGATCGTCGATGCGCCGGACTTCGACAGCGTCGAGGCCGAGAATCGCGAGCGGGCGATGGAGCTGCTCGAGCTCGCCGATCTCGTCATCTTCGTGACGACCGCCAGCCGCTATGCCGACCAGGTGCCGTGGGACGTCCTGGCGCGTGCGCGCGCCCGCGGGGTGCCGCTGCTCGCCGTCGTCAACCGCCTGCCGGCCGATGGCGCCGATGCCGATGCGGTTCTCGCCGACTACCGCGCGCTCCTCGAGAGCGAGGGCCTCGTCGACCAGGCCGTCGCCGGCGAACTCGAGCTCGTCGCGGTTGCGGAGGGCGACCTCGACCCCACCCGCGATGCCCTCGGCGCGGACGCGATCAGGCCGACTCGCGACGCGCTCGATCGGCTCGTTGCCTCGCACGAGGAGCGCAGGGAGGTCGCGCAACGGGCGCTCGCCGGCGCGCTGCGCGGGATCCCGGAGGCGGTCGAGGCCATCGCGGCCGAGGCGGATGAGGAGCAGCGGGCCATCTCCGAGCTGCGGGCATCGGCCGAACGCGCGTACGCATCGGCGCGAACAGCTCTGGCCGAGGAGCTCCGACGCGGGACCTTCATGCGTGCCGAGGTGCTCCGGCAGTGGCAGGAGTTCATCGGTGCCGGGCAGGTGGCGCGCTTCCTCGCCGAGGGGATCGGCAAGGTGCTCGCCACGATCCGCAGCGTGATCCAGCCCGGTCCGCCGGCGCCGGCCACCGAGGTGCGCGAGGCCGCGTTTGCCGACCTGACCGCGCTGACCGTGCAGCACGCCGACGCGGCGGCAGGGCGGACGGCGTCCGCATGGTCCGGCGATCGGTACGGAGAGGCGGCGCTCGCTGCCGACGAGCGGCTCTGGAGGGCCTCGCCCGAGCTGCCCCAGCGCCTGACCGACGACCTCGAGGAGTGGGCGTCGCGCATCGGCGACCAGATCCGCGAGCTCGGGACGCGCCGCAAGGGGATGGCGCAGGCGGCAAGCCTGGGCGTCAACGTCGTCGGTACGAGCGCGGTGCTGGCGGTCTTCGTCCATACCGGCGGCCTGACCGGGGCCGAGGTCGGGATCACCGCGGCGACCGCCGTGGTGAACCAGAAGCTGCTCGAGGCGCTGTTCGGCGAGGCGAACGTCGCGGCGTTCGTCTTCCGCGCGCGCGAGGACCTGGATGGGCTGCTCGATCGTGCCTTCGCCGACGAAGGTGCCCGTTGGTCGGAGGCGCTCGGCGAGAGCGGTGACCCTGCCGTGGCTGGAGAGCTGCGCGGCGCCGCCGGTGACGTCGCCCGACTGCTGCCGGCCTCGTGAGCGACGGCCGCAGCCCGCTCGAGGAGCGCCTGGGCCGCCTTCGTGAGGCTGCCGAGGCGGCGCGGTCGATCGGCCTGGAGGAAGAGGCGGATGCCGCCGATGAGGTGGCGGAGCGGATCGCGCGGCGATTGGGGTTCGTCGGGCCGGTGTACGTCATGGCGCTGGCCGGCGGCACCGGGGTGGGGAAGTCCTCGATCCTCAACGCACTGGCCGGGCGCCTTGTGAGCCCGGCGCGGGCGGTCCGGCCGACGACGGACGCGCCGGTCGCATGGGTGCCGGCAGCGCACCTCGCCGAGCTCGCCCCGCTCCTCGATTGGCTGAAGGTCGAGAAGGTCGTGACGCACGACGGCGAAGGGCTCGAGGACGTCGCCATCCTCGACCTGCCGGACATGGACTCGGTGCGACGGGAGCATCGAGCGACCGTGGACGAGCTCCTGCCCCGCATCGACGCGGTCACCTGGGTCGTCGACCCGGAGAAGTACGACGACGCCAGCGAGCACGCCTACTGGCGCAGCCTCGCGCCCCACGCGGAGCGCCTCCAGTTCGTCCTCAACAAGGCCGACCGCCTGACCGATGCGGACGCGCGGCTCGTCACCGATGACCTCCGCGCGCGCCTCTCGGCCGATGGGATCCTCGACGCCCCCATCCACCTCGTTTCTGCGCTGAGTGGCGCGGGAGTCGAACCATTGCGAACTGCATTGGCCGATGCGGGCGAGGCGAAGTCGATCGTCGCTGCCAAGCTCCAGACGGACGTCGCCGAGGCGGCCGACCGGCTGGCTCGCGCCGTTGGCCTGGACGCCGGCACGGAGTACCGGCCGCTCCTCGCTGACGAGCGGCGCGGGATGGTCGAGCGCTCCGCGGTGGACGGTGCGCTGGCGCTCGTCGACGTCGACGGACTGGCGCAGCAGGTGCGCGCGGCCGTCCTCCATCGCGCGCGCGTGGGTGGCGGCTCGTTGCTCAGCCGGCTCGTCGCGTTGACCGCGACGCTCACCGGCCGGCGCCACCGGCGCGCCGATCCCGCGGCCTACCTGCGGGCGTGGCGCTCGCGCGGCGCGCTGGGACGAGTGCTGAACCCGCTGCGTGCCGGTCTCCAGGAAGCGGCGTCGGCGCTGCCGGCGGCCTCGCGTGGCCGCCTCCTGGATGCGTTTGGTAGCGCGAGCGCCGAGGCCGACGTCGCGCGGGTCCTCGACCGCGCGGTCGCCACTGCCGGCGCCGACCTCGAGATCCCGCGGTCACCGATCTGGCCGGTCATCGGCGTCATCCAGGCGCTCATCGGCGCGGTGACGATCTTCGCGCTGGCCTGGATCGTCGTCCTCTTCATATCGGGTGGCGGCGTGCCGGTCGGCACGTTCGACGCCCCATTCCTCGGTCCGGTCCCGATGCCGTTGGCGCTGCTGACCGCATCGGTTCTCGTCAGCGCGGCGCTCGGCTGGATCGTCGGGCTCCATGCCGGATGGGTCGGCCGTCGCGTCGCCGCCGGCCTTGCGTCGCGCACCGAGCTTGCGGTGCGTGAGGCGGTCGTCGACCAGGCGTTCGCCGGGCTGGACCGGGTCGAGCAGGCTCGGCGCACCATCGCCGCTGCGAGGTAGGGCTTGTTGCGTCGGCGGCACTCTCCCCTCTGAGGGCTCGGCGACGCTGTCAACGGATATATCACTAACGCTATATCAGCTGACAGTTTGCGGAGCGCCTGCCAGCGAGGCGGCGCATCTACACCTATACGCGGACGGAGCTCACGCTTCGCGCCGATCGAGATCGGCTGACGGTCATTCGTCCCGCACGACGAGCCCATCCCACGACCAGCGTGGGATGGGCAGGCCGTCGGGGACGTCATCTGCGGACTCGGGGTAGCGCGCCATCGCGACCCTGGTCGCCCACGCGAAGTAGTCGTGGAGCGCCCGGCGCAGCCGGTCGTCGGCCGCCAGGCCGGTATCGGTCAATGCCTGGTCGAAGCACGCGATGGCGCGCTCATCCATCTCGGTGTGCACGCCGTTGCCGGAGTGCATCCGCACGACCGAGGTCTCGTCGCCGAACGCATCGGTGGACGCGGGAGGGCCGCCGAGCGCCTCAGCCCAGTACGCGGCGAGCCGATCGGTGTGGTGCGGATGGAAGCCGTGGCTGAACGCGTGGCTCACGATCTCGTCGGCCATCACCCGGGCGTGCCATGCCTCGGCCAGGCGGCGCATACCGTCCATCCCGCCGGCTGCCTCGAAGATCGACCCGGGCATGCGCCAAGCATGGCATGCCACCGCGTACAGTTCGCACCGATGACCGATCCCGAGCTTCCCGACTCGATCGCCGCCAACGTCGCCGAGTGGACGGAGACGAACGCCCAGTTCACCGACGAGCAGGCCGAGCGCGCCTGGCAGCCGCAGGACCTGACGTGGGGCGTGTTCAACGTTCGGGAGGACGAGATCGGTTCGCCGCTGGGGGACTTGGCCGGCCTCGACGTCGTCGAGCTCGGCTGCGGGACGGCGTACTTCTCCGCGCAGCTGGCGTACCGCGGCGCGAAGCCGGTCGGGGTCGATCCGACCCCGGCGCAGCTCGCCACCGCCCGGCGGATGATGGAGCGCTCCGGCGTCGAGTTCCCGCTCATCGAGGCACCTGGCGAGCGCGTGCCGTTGCCGGACGCCTCGTTCGACCTTGCCGTCAGCGAGTTCGGGGCATCGCTCTGGGCCGATCCGGCGCTGTGGATCCCTGAGGCGGCGCGGCTCCTGCGCCCCGGCGGCCGGCTCGTCTTCCTGACGAACTCGTTCATCTCGTTCCTCACCGCGCCGGCCGAGGGCGGGGAGTCGGAGACGCTCCAGCGACCGCAGTTCGGGGCGTATCGGATGCAGTGGCCGAACGAGACGGGGATCGAGTACCACCTCGCCCACGGCGACTGGATCGACCTGCTACGGGCGAACGGGTTCGAGATCGATCGGCTCATCGAGCTCGCGGCGCCGCCGGACGCGAAGAAGCACGAGTTCTACGACTACGTCACCCCGGAGTGGGCGTGGAAGTGGCCGGCCGAGGAGATCTGGGTCGCGCGTCGCACGGCGACCTAGGACCGCCCCTCGACGTCTGCCGGAAGGGCCATGCCGGTCCTATTGCGTCCCAGCACTAGCGTTGAGGTGATCGCTCGCCCGAGCGCATGCCCATCGGGGAGGAGGCGATGCCGATGGCCTAACGCCTCGCTGAAATCCGAGCCAGGGAACAGCGGATGGCGTCGTCGTGCCCCGCATCCGCGGGAGGAAGCACCATGGCCAACGAAGGGCAGAAGGGCTCGAAGGCACGAGCCGACAAGGACCGCCGCCAGGTCACCCAGTCCTGGGATCGGGGCCCGAAGCAGAAGAGCCAGAAGCGCCCGCGGCGGACGCTCGAGGAGAAGCTCCGCCGATACGAGTCGCACGCCGAGGGCTACGAGTTCATCCCGGCGCTCATGCACTCGCTCCAGCGCGTCGTCGAGGGGCCACCGAAGGGAACCGAGACTCCCGAGGACCGGCTCATGGCCCAGGCGCTGAAGGAAGCCAATGCGCTCGACCTCGTCAAGCGCGCGGTGAGCGTCCACAACGAGATCCCGCTCGAGATCAAGCGGCGGGCGTTCTCACCCAAGCTGCTGACGCGGCCGCTGGACGAGCCGATCACCGAGGAGGAGACCGCCACCATCGTGCGGCGGGCCGCCACCCTGGTGAACATCAACGTCGACGCGCTCACGCCCGGCAAGCTCGAGGCCGATCCGAAGGGTCGCGGCAAGTGCTGCTGTCCCGACGACGGGCCGCAGCGCCCGCCCGATCCGCCGAAGCCGCCGCCGAACCAGCACGAGCTGACCTTCGCGAAGCTCTACTGCGTCGACGAGAGCAACCCCGAGTGGTGGGGGAGCGACGAGCCGTATGCCGTGTTCGGCGTCATCACCGAGGAGATGGCCGAGTCCGGCACATCGGCGCAGGCCTTCGCATCGCCCGTCTACGAGGACGTCGACGACGGCGACACCCGGCCGAGCAGCGGCGACCAGAACCTGCGGCTGTTCGGCTTCACCGGGCCGCGACCGATCGCGAGCTCGGTGCTCGTGACCGCCACCTGTTTCGAGCATGACCTCGGCAACGTGACCGAGACCACCAACGCCGTCCGCGCCGCGCTCACCGCGGTGGCCACGAAGGCCGCGGCCGCCGGCGGCTACGTCGGCTGGATCGTCGCCGGTGTGGCGATCCTGGGGATCGGCGTGAGCTATCTCGTGGACCTCATCGGCGCCGACGACCAGATCGGCGGCAGCCTGGCCATGAGCCTCACCCAGGCCGATGCCGACGCCCGCACGGCGTCGGTGAACCCGCACTTCTTCCCGCCGTTCCACTTCGACGGCGGGGATGGTGACGGCATCTACGACGTCTACCTGAAGCTGCGACGCGTCTGATCGCGGTCTCTGCGTGGCCCGGCCGGCTTCGGTCGGGCCACGTTCGCGTCCCGCGGCGGCAGGGCCTACGCGACGGGCAGCTGCAGCTCCGTGATCAGGTCGGCGTCGCGTTCAACGACGTAGCCGTGCGGCACCCGAAGCTCGCGCTCCGCCCCGAACTGGAGGTAGAGGACCCGCATCGGTCCATCCGCGTGCAGGCCCGACTGGGTCACCCAGTGCGCCAATGCATCGGCCGTTCGGCGGAGCCCGCCATACGGCCCGGCATGGATGACCGATGCGGCCCGGCAGGCCGCCAGGCGCCGGTATTCGATCTGATCCGTCTCGGGAAACGGTCCCGTGACCGGGACGAAGATCTCGCGGCTGTCCGGCAGCGCGCCCGGCGGCCGATGCGCCCGGCGACCGACGTCGCGCACGTGCGACTCCAGCGCGTAGAAGGCCTCGCTGACGTCGCCGGCGACCTGCATGACGGCCACGCGCTCGACGCCGACCGGCCGGACCACGACGTCGGGGCCGCCGTCATCGGCGACGGTGATGTCGAGCGCCTGGAGCCGCGCCTCGACCGCCCGACGCTCGCGCTCGAGCTCGGTCCTTCTCCGTTCGAGCGCTCCCCGAAGGTCCCCGCCGGCGGCCAGCGACGCGATCTCGTCGAGCGGCATGCCCAGCTGCCGCAGCGCCAGGATGCGCCGCAGCTCGAGCAGCTGCGCCGGCGAGTAGTAGCGGTACCCGTTCTCCGGGTCGATCCACACCGGCCGGAACAGCGCGAGCTCGTGGTAGGCACGCAGCTGCTTCGCCGACACCCCGGCCAACCGCGCGAATGCACCGATGCGAAACATGGCTTGACCTTCCCTTTGGGGGAAGGTACAGCATCTGCGACATGCAGACCACAAGACCGATACGCATCGCCGCCCAGCTGCATCCGCAGCACGGCACCCACGCCGCCATCCGGGCCGGCGCCATCCGCGCCGATGAGCTCGGCTACGACCTCATCTACACCTGGGATCACTTCTCGCCGCTGTCCGGCGAGCCGGACGGCCCGCACTTCGAGTGCTGGTCGCTGCTCGCCTCGTGGGCGGAGAGCACGACCCGGGCGGAGCTCGGGCCGCTGGTCAGCCCGATCTCGTACCGCAATCCGCACCTGCTGGCCGACATGGCCCGCACCGTCGACCACATCAGCGGCGGCCGGGTGGTTTTGGGACTCGGCGCCGGCTGGTTCCAGCGCGACTACGACCGATACGGCTATGACTTCGGCACGCGAGCGTCTCGCATCCGGGCGCTCGGGCGGGCCGTGCCGGAGATCGTCGGCCGCCTCGAGACCCTCAATCCGCAGCCGATGCGCCGCATGCCGATCCTCATCGCCGGCGTCGGGCTCACCCTGACCCTGCCGATCGTCGCCCGATACGCCGACTCGTGGCATGCGTTCTTTCCCGACGAGCCCGCTGAGGTCGAGCCCGCCGTAGCGGCCCTGCTGCGCTACTGCGACGAGATCGATCGCGACCCCGCCGAGATCGAGTGGGGCGTCGGCGTCGACCCCGAGGACCTCGAGCGCTTCCTCGCCGATGACGCCCCGACCTACGTCGAGATGGGTTTCACCCAGTTCACCTTGGGCTTTGGCGGGCCGTCGTGGTCGGTGGACCGCGGGGCGCCGTGGCTCGAGTGGCGCGACCGGCTCAACGGGTCGCGTGGGTACGGGCGAGACCTCCTCGTCGGCGGGGCATCGCCGCTGTCATCGGATATATCACTAACGTGATAGTCGTTGACAGTTTCGCCGCAGCCCTTCGGAGGAGCGTCAATCGCCCGTCGAGCCTCAGTGATACGCTCCGAGCATGCGAATCGCCGATCTTCAGCCCGGATGGCACGTGGTCACGAACGATGGCCACCGGCTCGGCACGGTCAAAGAAGTCGGCCAGCATTTCGTCGAGGTGTCCGGCGGCTTCTTCTCGAGCGCGCTCTACATCCCGTCCTCGGCGATCGCCAACGTGGAGAACGAGACGGTCTACCTCAACGTTGCCCAGGGCGAGGTCGACTCCACCGGGTGGTCGAAGCAGCCTCGATCGTCCGACGAGCTGCAGACCGCCGACGAGCGAGAAGCCAACCGCGACATCTGACGCTACTTGGCGAACTTGAACAGCGCCTCCGCGACCGTGCCGTCATTGAAGGTCACGGTGAGCATCCGGCACGTGCCGGCCCACGCCTTCGATGTCTTCCAGACGTACGTGTACTGATCGCTCCCGGCGTGATAGCTCAGCGAGTTCGAGTCGGTCGGCACCGTCATCTCGATCCCATCCAGAGGTGGATTGCTGGGACAGGCGACGCGGACCGAGGCGGGGGAGCCGGCCTCGAGGATGTCGAGTCCCCGGTCGCCGCCCAGGCTGAACTTGACCGGGATGGCGCGTCCGGAGCTCACCGTGTTCACGGTCGGGAGGTTGTCGACCGGCGAGAAGAATCCGGTGAAGTCGTACGTGACGCCGGTCGCGGTCTCGACGATCGCGAACGGCGAGAACGCATCGACCAGGCCGCAGACGATGTTGCCCGGCTGATCCAGCGAGCTGGTCACGTCGATCCAGTCGTCATCGGTGAAGTGGAGCAGGCGCACCTGGGATTCATCGGTGAAGGACCCGGCGTTGTAGGCGATGCAGACCTCCGCCGGAGCGACGAACGTCGCCGTCGTGCTGATCTCGTAGTAGGTCGGTGGATCGCCGAGCGAGAAGTTCGAGGGGATCGGCTCCGGCGCCGAGGTCTCGATGTCGCTGGCCACCGTGGTCACGCCGCCGGACAGAACCTCGGGGAAGGTGATCGTGGTCGTCGCGGCCAGGGTGGACGCGTCGCGCGGGGTGACCACCACCGGTTCGCCAACCTCCCCTGGCTCCGTGGATCCGGAGACCATCCCCAGTCCGGAGGTGTCGACGAAGAGGTCGAAGACCTGCGGTGACGCGGTGCCATCGGTGAAGGTCAGCGGCGCGGCGCCGATGTAGGTGACCGAGACACCGGCGTAGGCCTGCACAGGCGTCGGCAGCGTGAGGTCGAGCAGCGTCACGCCGAGGTGGGGGAAGCGACGCACGAGGTTCGTCGGGGTCTGGATGTCGCCGTCGACGTTGACCTCGAAGTCGCTCGCTCCCGGGAGCGATCCGAGAGGTCCGGGGAGGAACAGGAGCAGGTGCTCCGGTCCCGTCGCGTCCTCCATGAGCCCGGCCACGAAGTCCTCGCCCAGGAGGCCGAGGGACGTCGTGGTGGCCGGGACCTGGTTCCCGCGCAGGTCACGGAGGGGGTCGGCGCCGGGCGTGTAGGTGATCGTCACCTCGCCGAAGCCGCTCACCGCGCCGTCCCAGCCCAGCTCCAGGAACGTCAGGCCATCGACGACGCCGAGGCCCGAAGCGAAGGCATTGAGCCCGGTCGCGAGGAGCGTCACATGGGTCGTGTCGTGCGGGACGCCGTCGACGAGGACGGTGAAGTCGTCCTCAGACGGCAGCGACGCCACGTCCAGCTCCTCGAGGAAGGTGAGGATCGCGTGGTCGTAGCTGGCCAGGTACTGCGACTCGAGCGCGAACATCGTTGGCGCGAGGTCGTAGCCGAAGGTCCAGATCCGCTCGGACGCGGTCGCGCGGACGTTGATGTGGATGCCGTCTGGCTGCTCGGTGCGCAGCACCTCGCACGGCTCGGGGTCCGCGTTCGCGGGCGACGTGCACGGCTCGATGGGGACGCCGTGCGCGAGCACCTCGAGCTCGGAGGCCGGGAACGGCTGGCCGTTGAACTGATCGATCAGCTGACCCGGGTCGACGATGAACTCGATCTCCAGCGGATGGGTGACCGTGCCGGTATCGGCGCTGATGGACGACTGGAGCGACAGCATGTGCAGTCCGGGAATGCTGCCGGCCAAGCCGCCGGTGTGGCTTTCACCGATGCTGACGTTGCCGGCAAGGCCGCTGTTGTGCACGTTGACGATCGTCTCGATCGGGTCCCAGGGCTGAGCGCCATCGTCCTCGCCGTCGGTACTGAGGAAGGTACCCGGCGCCACGACGGCGGATGCGGTCTCGAGCACCTCGCCCTGGCCGATCTCGAACGCGTCGGCCGGCTGGTCGCCCTGGTTCTGGAGCGGCGTCGTGCCCGGCGTGTAGCTGACGAACGTCTCGCCGCTCGGCAGCGGATCGGCCAGCTGCAGGCGCGCGGTGGCGGGGCAACCGTCGCCCGAGGAGAGATCGACCAGGTCAACCGTGGCCACGAACCCGGACGACTCGACCACGAAGTCGGTGACATCCGGAGTCGAAGCCGGGTCGAGCGCCGAGTCGCAGGTAGCGTCCTCCTCGGAGCGCGAGTAGTCGAGCACGATGGTCGTGCGGGCCGGCTCCACGATCGTCACCCGCTGAAGCACCGGCGGATAGAGGCCGGGAACCGGCGGCACGAGGGTGCCGGTCACCTCGAAGCACGCGGAGGTTGCCAGCGTCGTCGTCTCATCGGTGCTGAGCATTACGGCCACCACGAACCAGCCGGGCTGGATCGGGTCGTCCGGGACGATCGAGCCGAAGCCGCTGCCACCCGAGTCGATCTCGAGCAGCGGCGCGAACGGCAGCTCGGCCTCGGGCTCGACGGCGGCGGCGCAGCTATCGGCGACGCGGATGCGGACCGGGTACGTCGTGTCCGGCGTGCCGGTTCCGACGTACTCGATCGTCGTGAAGGTCTCGTCGGTGAAGGCCGTCGCGACCTCGATCGTCTCGCCGTCCGCGCTCACGATAGGCGGCGCGATGGCCGCGACCCCCACCAGGCTGAGCGATACGATGAGGCTGGTTGCGCGTGAAAACGCGCGCCGATTGACTCGGGCTGCCGGCAGCAAGGCAGGATTCCTCCGTTGCCGCCAGTTGGCCAACCGCGGGCACGACGGCACAGGCGTGGCGCGCATCCTACGCGCTTTCCGCGTCAGTAGGAAGCGGGGGACGTCTTGACGATCGCCAGGACCTCCTCGCCATACGTGGCCACCTTTCGCTGACCGATGCCCGGCACGCCGAGGAGGCCCGCGGCATCCGACGGCCGCCGAACCGCGATCGCCGCCAGTGTCTTGTTGTCGGCAACGACGTAGGCGGGCACGCCGTCGGCCCGCGCACGCTGTCGGCGCCACTCGATCAGGCGCTCGAGCAGCGGCTCATCGGCCGCGGACAGCTCGAAGGTGGCGGCCGGCGAGGCGCCACGTTTCGATGGTGCCGGACGCGCGACCGCGTTCGGCCACAGCTCGGCGATGAACCTCGACGGGCGCGCCCGGGCCGGGCCCTTGCCACCCTGGCGTGACCCCGCCCACGACAGGACGAGGTGCTTCCGCGCCCGGGTGATGCCGACGTACAGGAGGCGGCGCTCCTCGGCGAGCGCATCGGGGTCGGAGAAGGACTGGCGGATCGGCAGCGTCCCGTCCTCCAGCCCCGGCAGGAAGACGGCGTCCCACTCGAGGCCTTTGGCCCGATGCAGCGTCGAGAGGGTGACGCCGTCGCCACCGGCATCGGCCTCGGTGGCGTCGCGACGGGCGAGCTCGGCCAGGAAGTCCTCGACCGTGGCGCCCGGCTGCTCCGCCTCGAGCGATCGCGCCATCCCGAGCAGCGTCGTGAGCGCCGCGTGGCGGTCTCGCGCTTCTGCACCGGAAGCGGCGCCCGGCGGGTCACCTTCGTCGAAGCCGAGGTCCTTCTTCAGCGTGTCGACCATCGTGCGCACCAGCGACTCGGAGCCACCCCGCTTCAACGCGGCGCGCGCGGACCGGACCTCGGGACGGGCGAAGAAGCGGACGCCGCGCACGGTGAACGGGATCTCGGCAGCGGTCAGCGCGGCCTCGAACGGCACGAGCTGCGCGTTCGTTCGGACCAGCACCGCGACCTCCGTGACCGGCACGCCGCCGGCCATCAGCGCGCGGATCCGCGCGACAAGGGCGGCCACCTCCGAGTCGCCATCGGCGAACGGGAGCAGCTCCGGCATCGGTCCATCCGAGGCCGTCGATCGAAGCTCGCGACCGGGAATCAGCCGGTTGGCCAGCGCGATCACCTGCGGCGTGCTCCGGTAGTTGGAGCTGAGGCGCACGACGCGCGCACCGGGGTATCGGTCCGCGAAGGTGGTCAGGTAGGCGGCGCTCGCGCCGGTGAAGGTGTAAATCGTCTGGTCGGGGTCGCCGACGACGCAGAGGTCGCGCCGCTCGCCCAGCCACAGGCGCAGCAGGTCCTCCTGGAGCCGGTTCGTGTCCTGGTACTCGTCGACGCTGAACCAGCTGTAGCGCCGATGAACGAGCGCCAGCGCGTCCGCATCGGTCTCGTACAGCTCGACCGCGAACGTGAGCATGTCCTCGAAGTCGATCCGGTTCGCCCGTTGCTTGGCGCCCTCGTAGCTCCGCCACAGACGAGCCAGGACGTCCTTCGGCACCGGAGGCTCGCGCTCCGGCTCGTAGGTCTCCGGCCGCTGGCGGCGGACCTTGGCCCACTCGATCTCGTCGGCCAGGTCCTTCGCCGGCGTGAACCGATAGCCACCCGGCAGGCTGCGCGCGAGCGGCGCGATGATCCGCAGCTTCGAGTCGAGCACCTCGGGCAGCGGCCGGTCGTGGATGAGCGGCCAGTAGTAGGCGAGCTGCCGGCGCGCGGCGGCATGGAAGGTCGACGCGGCCACCTGCGGCAGGTGCAGCTGCCTGAGCCGATGCTTCATCTCGGTCGCCGCCTTCTCGGTGAAGGTCACGACCAGCACCTGCTTCGGGTCGACGACGTTCGTCGCCGCTGCGTAGGCCACGCGGTGGCTGATGACCCGCGTCTTGCCCGTGCCGGCGCCGGCCAGGATCACGACGGGGCCGCTCGTGGCGGTCGCGGCCTCGCGCTGCTCGTCGTTCAGGCCGGCCAGGATGGCCTCGGGATCCATTGCCGCGACGGTAGCAGCCGGACGTGTACCGGCGGGTTATCGGACGGAGGAGACGTCGGTGCCGAGACGCTCGGGGCCGGGCCCGCCGCTTGCCATAGGCGTCGCCGATGGACTGGCAGCTACTGAAGCGACCGCTGATCGCTGCAGCGTATGGCGTCAATCTCGGGGTGCGGATCCGCCGCGGCATGTTCGGGCGGAAACGGCACCCTGGATCGGCGCGAGAGATCGTCCGTGCGTGCATCGACGACTGCTGGGACGGCACGCACTATCGAGCCAGCCCTGGGTACTTCCGTCAATTCTGGACGCGCGACCTTTCCTTCAGCGCCCCGGCTCTGGTCCGCATCTCGCCCGCACACCGCGACCGCGTCATCGCGTCGTTCGACTGGGCATTGCACACGTGGGAGCGGCGCAACAGCCACGTGACCACGACGATCCACTTCTTCGACCAGCCCGCCGATGTCTTCGACTATGGCGTCGACTGCCTGCCGCTCCTGGTAGCGGCGCTGCGCCGTATCGGTGCGGAGCAGGTGCTCACGGAGCATCGGCCCTGGCTGGAGAAGCAGGTGGTGCGCTTCATGGACGAGGTGGTCGACCCGGCGACCGGCATGGTGCGGAGCGACCGCAAGTACAGCGCACACCGCGACACGATCGTCAATCGCTGCAACGCGTTCGGGAACAGCATGATCGCGCTGCTGGCGATGACACTCGTCGACCTCGGCTGGGACATGCCGGACGCGATGGCGCCCCTGGCCCTCGCACCGCAGAGCATCCTGCTCGATCAGTTCTGGGACCCGCGCGGCTTCTTCCGCGACGCCCCCGGCGACACGTCACCGTCCGGGGAGGGCAACATCTGGCCCTTCTGGACCGGTGTGATCACCGATCCATCGATCCTGCGCCAGGCGCTGACCACCCTGGAGGAGCGCGGATACGCCGATCCATACCCGCTGAAGTACGAGCCGATCCGCAAGCCGGAGATCGAGCCATTCTTCGTACGCATCTTCATGCCCGACTACCAGGGTGCGACCGTCTGGACCTCGCTTGGCGCGATGTACCTCCAGTTGTTGCGCACGATCGATCCGGACCAGGCTCGCGCGGAGGCGGACCGCTACGTCGCCTGGATCGAGCGCGACCGCACGTTCTGGGAGGTCATCGACGACGAGACCGGTGAGCGATACAGCTCCACGTTCCTGACCCGGAGCGACGAGAGCATGCTGTGGTCGGCCATCTTCCTTGACCTGCTCGAGCACCCCGACCTGCCTCCGCCGACCATGCGCTGATCGGCTGTCCTAACCCGATCGCGCGCGTGCGTACCGGCGTCCGAGCACGACAGCCGAAGCAAGCAGGACGAGGCCGGCAAGCGGCGCCAGCAGATCGGTCCGTGCGTCGGTCGCCGTGTTCGGCAGCGTGGCGGTGACGGTGATGTGGTCGGTGTCGCCGCATTCCGTGGCGTCGATGAATGCGACGATCGTGAGGTCGCCCGGATCGCCGGTATGGGTGAACGTGACGCTGAACGAGTCGCCAGGCGGCGTCGTCGCGTCGGGTTCCTGGTCGAAGTCGGGCACCGCATCGGCTCCCGGCAGCACGAAGATCGAGGCGCCGCCGAAGTTCCCCTCGACCGTGAATTCGCCACCCACCGAGATCGTTCCCGGTTCGGCGGTGACGATGCAGCCGCCGGGATGATCGCCCTCGGACTCGGGATGCGCCAGTGCGGTGACGGCGGTGAGGGCCGTGATCGCGGTCGCGGCGATGAACGCCGCAGCGATTCGGGCCGTGGATCGTGAAGTCATCTCCCCACTCCTTCGCAACGATCGGGCACGCACCAAGAGTCTGCGCCCTCCGCGCAAGGGGGTTGGTCTGGTCAACCCATGCAGGGAACGGTCTACCGGACGCCCGCAACCGGTCGGAGTTCCGGAGCCGCTCGCCGCGCGTCCTCCTCGCGGACCATGACTGACGATGCCGGCGTCGCGGTGGGGACGACCGAGATCACGACCTTGCCGCGTGCGTGCCCGCTCGCGATCACTCGCAGGGCGGCGGCCGTCTCGGACAGGGAGAAGGTCGACCCGATGACCGGCCGCAGTGAGCCTTCGGCTGCGCGCTCGGCGAGCCACTCGAGATCGGCCCGCTTCGGGTTCGACAGGTAGCGGCGCAGGCGGTGGCTGATGAAGGGGGATTGGACGAGCGGCCAGGCCAGGCGGGCCAGCATCCGCAGCCCGGTGGCGCCGGTCCCGGAATTCAGCACGAGCGTGCCCCGCGGCGTCAGCACCCGCCGGACCGCCGATACCGGCAGGTTCTCGATGTTGTCGACGATGAGGTCGTACTGGCGCCCGCCGGCGGTGAAGTCGTCGCGGGTGTAGTCGATCACGCGGTCGGCGCCGAGCATGCGCACCATCTCGACGTTTGCGGTCGAGCACACCCCGGTCACCTCGGCCCCGAGGATCTTCGCGATCTGCACGCCGAAGCTGCCGACCCCGCCCGACGCGCCGTTGATGAGGACGCGCTGTCCCGGCTGGAGGCCGCCTGCGTCGCGCAGGCCGTGGAGTGCGGCCAGGGCGGAGGTCGGGATGGCGGCCGCCGCCTCGAAGCCGATGGAGGCAGGCTTGGCGACCACGAAGTCGCCGGTCGCGCGAACGAGCTCGGCGCAGCTCCCGATTCCGACCCCGAACACCTCGTCGCCCGACCGGAGATGGGTGACTCCCGAGCCGACCGCCTCGACCGTGCCGGAAACGTCGAGGCCGGGAACCCCGTACCGAGGGCGCCGGAGGCCCGTCATGAAGCGGACCGGAAACGGCGTGCCGAGCACGCTGAACAGGTCGCCGGGATGCACGCTCGCCGCGCGGGCGCGAATGAGCACCTCGTCGTCGCCGATCGCGGGCGTTGGGAGCTTGCGCAGCTCGAGCGTGTCGGGCGACCCGTATTGGTCATGGGTGATGGCCTGCATCGGTCCTGCTCCTGCCTTGGCGTGGTATGCTTACGCAATAAACTGATGGCATAAACTTATATCATAAGGATTTGCGTGTCAAGATGGAGCAGGTGACAGGGCGCAGGGCAGGACGCAGGCCGCGGGTGAGCCGCGAGCAGGTGCTGGTCGCCGCGCTGGCGATCGCCGACGAGGGTGGGCTGGCGGCGGTGACGATGGCGAATGTCGGCGCCCGCCTGGGCGTCGAGGCGATGTCCCTCTACCGGCACATCGGCAACAAGGAGGAGATGCTCGACGGGCTCGTCGACAGCGTCTTTGCCGAGATCGAAGTGCCGGCCGATGCGCGGGACTGGAAGGAGGCCCTGCGCCGGCGCGCCGTCTCGGCCCACGAGGCGCTGCGGCGTCACCCGTGGGCGATCGGGCTCATGGAGTCGCGCTCGCAGCCCGGTCCGGCAACGCTCGGTCACCACGACGCCATGGTCGGCATCCTGCTCCGTGCCGGCTTCGACGGCCGCGGCGCAACCCGCTGCTACAACCTGCTCGACAGCTACGTTTACGGCTTTGCGCTCCAGGAGGCGACGCTCCCCTTTGCCACGCCCGAGGAGATGGCAACGATGTCAGAGCAGATGCTGGCCGCCGTCGCCGATGCGTACCCGAACCTGGCCGCTGTCCAGCGCGAGCTCGTCGGCGCGGGCTTCGACTACGGCGACGAGTTCGAGGCCGGCCTCGACATCATCATGAGCGCGCTGCCCGAGCCGACCGCCCCGACCCGCTGACGGTCAGCCGGCCCTGTCAACCTCCGGCAGGCCATCGGATGCTCCGGACGTGCGCCGGTGCATGCCGCCGAGCAGCGCGACCAGGACCGCGATCACTGCCGCGACGATCCCTCGCAGCAGCCAGGCCTGCTCGGCGTCCAGGTTCTGGAAGATCGGCACGACGCCGTTGAGGCCGGCGTGCACGAGGCCGGTCAGCAGCACGCTGCCACCGGAGCCGACGAAGATCCAGGTCAGGATCACGGAGTAGCTGAACAGGGCCAGGACGGCGGGGAAGATCGGCAACCCCTCGTTGATCGAGCCGGGCACGAGCATCAGGGGCAGGTGGAGGATCGTCCAGGGCACCGCCAGCAGCAGTGCGGCCGCCAGCGGCGACATGAATGGCAGCAGGCGGGGGACCGCAAACCCGCGCCAGGCCAGCTCCTCGGCGAAGGCGGGGATGAGGACGACCAGCAGGACGAGCAGGCTCGAGAGGCCCACGCCGTCGAAGAGCCCCTCGGCCGGCGCTCCCGCGACGACCGCGACGATCAGCACGGTCAGAGCCCACGCGGCGGGTACGGCAATGGCGAGGAACCAGAGCACGTTGTCCGGGATCTTGGTGAGCATTCGCCACAGCCGGCCGAGTGCGTCGTTGCCCTCCCCCCAGGCGAGGGCGACCGCGATGACGAGCGGGCCGAGGGCGAGCATGAACGGCGCGATCTCGGTCGGCACCGCCGGCAGGAACGCGATCGCGGCCAGCAGCAGGGAGACGCCGATGAACACCGCGACCGACACGAGACCGCGTCGGGGGTCCGGGGATACCGTGGCGAGGTCCTCGGCCACGGCAGGCGGCTGCGCCTCGGGCTTGGCGGTCATCGGTCTGAAGCTCCTGCTCGGGGCGCCATCTTGCGCCCATCGACGATTGATGGCTAGGGGCGAGACTCTACAGGTCGTCGATCATCGCGCGGACCCGTGGCTCGGCGTGGTTGCGCGTGACGGAGCAGACCGTCACCGAGCCGCCGAACGAGTAGCGCAGGTCTGGGTCGAAGGCGACGCGCGGCAGATCGGTCACGTGCCACGTCACCTCGCGGACGTGCGGCATATCCGGGTCGCCATCGGGGGCCCATCGGTATGGACCGGTGATCTCACCGATCGCGATCACCGGCTGTCCCAGAAACGGCACGACCACCGGGTCTCCGATCTGCATCCGATGGCCGAAGGCCCACAGCTGGGCCGCCTGGGTGTTGACGTGACCCTCCGTGCGTTCCGGATGCGACCCGCGGTACGCGGCCCGCAGCGCGGCACGATCAGGGTACCGCGACAGATCGCCGACCTCGCCCCACCCGATACCGATGACGGATCGGGCCAGAAACCGCTCCTCCCGGATGCCGCCACGTCCGCCCTTCACCACCCACAGGGTCACGGCGCTGCATCGACGGATGCTGAGTCGGTCACGTGGGCCCCGACGTCGCGGCCCCCTCGGCGATGCTGAGAAGGAACGCGTACGAGATGTCCCGCATCGACGCCCGCCTAGATGCCGAGCGCAATGAGGGCGCAGCACATCGCGATGGTCAGCGCGACCGGTCCCCACAGCCGTTCTGCCCGCGAGCGCGACAGGAAATTCAGGACGGCGCCGACCCCGAGCAGGCCGGCAAGCACCCACATCGCCAGCGTGCCGTCGACCGGCAGCCAGGCATCGTCGATGATCCCGGCCGCCGCGAGCACCAGCGCGATCACAATCGGGTAGACGAGGACCGCGACCACCGCGCTGGCGATCCGGAGCCGGGTCGGCAGGACGCCGGGATGCTGGCCGCCCCAGGCGGCGGCACCCCACGGCGCGCCGAACGCCAGCGCAAGCTGGAAGACGACGATCACGCCAAGCAGGATGACGGCGAGGATGGCTGCGAGGATCATCGGCCGAAGCGTAGCGCCCCGGGGTCGCTCATCGGCATCGGTCTATGCTCGTGAGCATGACGGAGATCTCGCGCAAGGCGGCCAGCTTCACCGAATCGGTCATCCGCGAGATGACGCGCCTGGCGATGGCGCACGACGCCGTCAACCTGGCGCAGGGCTTCCCCGACTTCGCCTGTCCGCCCGAGCTGAAGGAGGCGGCCAAGGCGGCGATCGACGCCGACATCAACCAGTACGCGATCACCTGGGGCGCCCGCGACTTCCGCCAGGCGATCGCGGCGAAGACCCGGCACTTCTACCCGGACTGGCCGGTGGATCCCGAGACCGATGTGACCGTGGTCTGCGGCGCGACCGAGGGGATGATCGCGGCGATGATGGCCGTACTCGATCCCGGCGACGAGGTCGTCGTCTTCGAGCCGTACTACGAGAACTACGGCCCCGATGCCATCCTCTCCGGCGCCGTCCCGCGCTACGTCACCCTCCACGAGCCGGACTGGTCGATCGACGAGGCCGAGCTTCGGGCAGCCTTCACGCCGCGCACTCGCGGGCTGGTCCTGAACTCGCCCCACAACCCGACCGGCAAGGTGTTCTCGGATTCCGAGCTCGCGCTGATCGCCGAGCTGTGCGTCGAGCACGACGTCGTCGCCTTCACCGATGACATCTACGAGCACATCGTCTACGCCGGTTCGCATCGGCCGCTGGCGACCCTGCCCGGCATGCGCGAGCGCACCGTCGCGATCAACTCGCTGTCGAAGACGTACTCGGTGACCGGCTGGCGGGTCGGCTGGGTGATCGCGCCGCCGTCGCTGACCACGGGCATTCGCAAGGTCCACGACTTCCTGACCGTCGGCGCCGCCGCGCCCCTCCAGGCTGCTGGCGTCGTCGCGCTGTCGCTGCCGGATTCCTACTACTCCGCCCTGGCCGATGGCTACCGCGCCCGTCGCGACCTGCTGATGGACGCCCTCGAGGCTGCCGGCTTTCGCGCCTGGCGACCGGACGGCGCCTACTACGTGATGACCGACATCGGCTCATTGACCGAAGCCGACGACGTCAGCTTCGCCCGCTCGCTGGTCGAGTCGCCAGGGGTCGCGGTCGTGCCCGGGTCGTCGTTCTACTCGCGTCCGGAGCTCGGTCGATCGAAGGTGCGCTTCGCGTTCCCGAAGCGCCACGAAACGTTGCGCGCGGCCGCGGACCGACTCAGGCGGTTGAGCTAGGGCATCTGCAGGGCGCGGAACAGGAAGGCGGCCATCTGGCCGCGGCTCACGAACTTGTCCGGGCAGAACCGTTCCGGCTGGATGCTCGAGCAGCCCGTCGTGATCTCGGCCGCCGCAAGGGCGTTGATGGCCGACTCGTGCGAGCTGCCGTCGTCATCGGTGAAGGCGTCTGTGTCACTCGGCTCCAGCTCGAATGCCGCGACGAGGAACGAAGCCATCTGAGCACGCGAGACGATGCCGTACGGGCAGTACAAGCCAGGAGCGCAGCCGATGGCAATGTCGGCGGCGGCCAATCGGTTGATCGCGTACTCCCACGGCTTCCCATCGTCATCGGTGAAGAAGTCGACGGTCGTCGCCGGAAGGTCGAGCGCTCGCACGAGAAGCACCGCCATCTGCGCCCGGGTGATCGGGTTGCTCCCGCAGAAGATCCGCCGGCCTGGCAGCCGGCGACGAGACCCTGGTCGTGCAGCCAGATGATCGACTCCCGGAAGGGGTCGAACACGATGTCGTCGAACGGTGGATCCGGAAGACGCACGAGGTCGACGACGTCGCTGCAGCCACCGGGATCGGCGGGGTTGCTCACCGTGATGCGCATATCTGCCGGCGCATCCGCGTCGTCCACGAGGAAGCCGATGAAGTCCATCACCCGCGCGACCGTGCCATCGGACTGCACGGGCAGCTCTTCCTGGTGGACCTCCACGTCATTGGCGAGGACCCGAAGGTCGAGCATCGTCGCCAGCGGCCAGCCGGCCCCGCTCAGGAACAGCTCTTCGCGACGATAGAACTCGAAGCCGCCATCCACGGGCGGGCCGTCATTCAGGCTGATCTTGAGATCGCAGATCTCCCCGGCTGCCACCGGTCCGGCTGGCGTGGCGGGGCTCGCCAGTACGACCGCCCCGACCATCGCGACGATCAAGAGTGCGCGAGTCATGAGGATCACCTCCGAGCGCCCACCGGCGGGCATGCGCTCCCATCGGGTGCCATCACCGTACGCCCGTAGGTTGGCGATGACAAGGTCGGGAGACTCAGGCGTCCTCTTCGTCGACGACCGAGGGATGCTCCTCCGGGTCTGACGCGCCGCGTGGCCCGCTCTCGGCGATCGGCTCGAGCACCGGGTCGACCTCGTGGCCCATCTCGTACTCGGTCTTGATCGCGCTGGGATCGGCGCCGGCGGTCGCCTCGCCGCCATCGAGGGCCGGGTCGGTCGCACCCGCCGGTCCGCCGGCGCCGGCGCCTCCCATCGCGCCGGATGCGCCCATCCCGCCGCTCGGGCCGGCCCAGCCGGAGGCCTCCGGCGCGCCGCTGACGCCGCCGATGGACTCGCTGCGGTGCGGGCTCGCGTCGTCGATCGGCCGCTCGGTCTCGATTCCCTCTTCGTGCTCGTGGTCGGCGTCGTGGTGGTCGGGGCCCATGCCCATGGCGTTCTTGGCCCGGTCGATCAGGCTCTTGTCGTCGTGCGTCATCAGGTGGTCGCCTCTGGCTGCAGGGTTCATCGGTCCCATTGCAGGAGTCGGACCGTGCCGCATTGGTCACGCGCCCGCTCAGGGCGCCTCTTCCATCGCGCGCTTGAACTCCTCGTAGTACTCCTCCAGCGTCCCCAGCCCGACGGCCGCGCGCCGCGCGTCGACGTTCTCGGGATCCTCGATCGGCGTGCGCGGGGTGGGATTACCGTCCTCGTCGGCACCGCCGATCTGCGTGCCGTAGACCTGCGGAAGGTCCTCCGCGACGCGCACGCGGTCGATGAGGTAGGCGAGGTCACCCGGGTCGGCGTCGTTGGCGGCGACGGCGGCCTCCATCAGCGCCAGGCCGCGCTTCTGGAGCTCGAGCCGGAGGTCGGCGTGCTGGATCAGCACCCAGGCGGCGAGCGCGCCGTCCTCGCCGACCAGTGACCAGCCGGGCCAGCCGTGCTCGTCGAGGATCTCCTCCATGCGGTCGGCGTTGGCGCGATCGACCGAGTTCCAGGCCGCGGCCAGCTCCTCCGGCGTGCGGTCGTCGCCGGGTGGCGCGACGCCGGTGCGCACCGCCTGGTCCTCGGCCATCATCGCCAGCAGCTCGGCGCGCAGCTCCTCGTCGATCGCCTCGGCCGGGACGTGCGTCGCCGCCGGCGACGGCGAAAGTGACGGTGACGGCGAGGCCGATGGCACCTCCGTGACGGATGCCGCCGACGTCGCCACGGACCCAATCGGTTCCGCGGTCGCGCACCCGGCAAGGACGAGCCCGAGACCGATCGCGAGGAGCTGTCGGATCACGGGAAGAGGTTGTCGTGTTCGCGGTAGAACGCATCGGCCTCGTCGGCAGGCGGTCGACCTTCGGCGGCCCAGCGGGCGAGGCCCTCGAAGTAGCCCTCGCGCGGGGCACCCGGCGCGAAGTGGATGAGCATCGAGGCCGGAGCGCCCGACTCGTTGCGGAAGCCGTGCAGGCCGCCGGGCGGCACGTGCACGAAGTCGCCGGGCTCGGCCTGGATCCAGTCGTTGCCGTCGTAGATGCGGACGTTGCCGACGAGCACGAAGAACGACTCGGCCATCGTGCGGTGGAAGTGCGGGCCGGGGCCGGAGGGTTCGGCGCTCATGTTCCATCGGTACAGGCCGAAGAGGCCATCGGTCGCCGCACCGGTGGCGAGGTAGTCGGCGGTGCCGCCATTCGCGTACGTCAGGTCGGGCTCGGTCGAGGTCGGGCGGTAGGTGGCTGTCACCTCGCCGCCCTCGCCGGTGTAGCGCACGGGGGGATAGGTCATGGTGACCATAGGATGCCCGAACCGATGAGATCTCGGCCGTCGCGCGGTCCATCGGTCAATGCGGCAAGATGGATCGATGAGCGATTGGGGCGACATCCAGGTGCGCGGGGCGCGCGAGAACAACCTGCGCGACGTGAGCCTCGACATCCCGAAGCGGCAGCTGACCGTGTTCACCGGCGTGTCGGGGAGCGGCAAGAGCTCGCTGGTGTTCGAGACGATCGCCGCCGAGTCGCAGCGGCTGATCAACGAGACCTACTCCGCCTTCCTCCAGGGCTTCATGGGCACGCCGTCGCGGCCGGACGTCGACTCGCTCGAGAACGTGACCGCGGCGATCATCGTCGACCAGGAGCGGATGGGCGCGAACGCGCGCTCGACCGTCGGCACCGCCACCGATGCGTACGACATGCTGCGCGTCATCTTCAGCCGGCTCGGCAAGCCGTACATCGGTCCGTCCAGCGCCTTCTCCTTCAACGTCCCGGCCGGCACGATCAGCGGCGAGATCACCCTCGAGAAGGGCACGTCGGAGACGGAGTCGCGCGAGATCGCGATCACCGGCGGGATGTGCCCCGACTGCGAGGGCCTCGGGCGCGTGTCGACCGTCGACATCGACGCGCTCGTCGACCGTGACAAGAGCCTGAACGAGGGCGCGATCACCTTCCCGGGCTTCCAGCCGGGCACCTGGTACTTCCGCATCTACACCGATTCGGGCTTCTTCGATCCCGACAAGCCGCTGCGCGACTTCACCGATGCCGAGTGGGAGCGCCTCCTCCATGGCGAGGAGACGAAGGTCAAGCTCGACAACCTCAACCTCACCTACACCGGCCTCGTCGACAAGATCCGCAAGCAGTACCTCGTCAAGGACGCCGAGTCCCTCCAGGCGAACGTCCGCGCGGCCGTCGAGCGGATCGCGACCTTCGCGCCGTGCCCGGCGTGCGAGGGCACGCGGCTGAACGCGGCCGCGCGCTCCTCGAAGATCGCGGGAAAGAACATCGCCGACTGCGCCGCGATGCAGGTCAGCGACCTCGTCGAGTTCCTGCGCGCCATCGACGACGCGGGCGTGCGGCCGATCACCGAGGCGCTCGTCGACCTGCTCGAGTCGATGGTCCACATCGGCCTCGGCTACCTCTCGCTCGACCGCGAGTCCTCGACACTCTCCGGCGGGGAGGCACAGCGTACGAAGATGGTCCGCCATCTCGGCTCCTCCCTGACCGATGTGACCTACGTCTTCGACGAGCCGACGATCGGCCTCCACGCGCACGACGTGCAGCAGATGAACGGCCTCCTCCAGCGGCTGCGCGACAAGGGCAACACCGTGCTCGTCGTCGAGCACGATCCAGAGGTCATGCGCGTCGCCGATCACGTCGTCGACATGGGCCCGCGGGCGGGGACGCACGGCGGCGAGATCGTCTACGAGGGCACGTTCGCCGGGCTGTCGGCCTCGGGCACGATCACCGGCCAGCATCTCGAGGTGCAGCAGGACCTGAAACCCTCGCCGCGCTCGCCGAGCGGCTCGGTCCCGATCCGCAACGCGACGCTCCACAACCTCCAGGACGTATCGGTCGACCTGCCGCTCGGCGTGCTCGTCGCGGTCACCGGCGTCGCCGGCTCGGGGAAGTCGTCGCTGATCCGGGGCTGCCTGCCGCGGACCGATCCATCGGTCACGTTCATTGACCAGTCCGCGATCCGCGGCTCTCGCCGCTCCAACCCGGCGACCTACACCGGCATCCTCGATCCGATCCGCAAGGCGTTCGCATCGGCCAACAAGGTGAAGCCGGCCCTGTTCAGCGCCAACTCCGCGGGCGCCTGCCCGGAGTGCAAGGGCCTCGGCCAGATCTACACCGATCTCGCCTTCATGGCCGGCGTCGTCTCCATCTGCGAGGTGTGCGAGGGCAAGCGCTTCACCGATGAGGTCCTCGGCTATCGGCTGCGCGATCGCAACATCGCCGATGTCCTCGACATGTCGGTGGAGGAGGCCCAGGAGTTCTTCATCGAGAAGCCGGTGCGCGTGATGCTCGACCGCCTGGCCGATGTCGGCCTGGGCTACATCTCACTGGGCCAGATGCTCAACACGCTGTCGGGCGGCGAGCGGCAGCGTCTGAAGCTTGCGATCGAGATGAGCGGGACCACCGACGTCTACGTGCTCGACGAGCCGACGTCGGGACTCCACATGCACGACGTCGACAACCTGATCGCTTTGCTCGACCGACTGGTGGACTCGGGTCGAACGGTGGTCGTGATCGAGCACAACCTCGACGTGGTCGCACGGGCCGACTGGGTCATCGACCTCGGCCCCGGAGCCGGGCACGACGGCGGGCGAGTGATCTTCGAGGGGCCGCCGGCGGCATTGGCCGAAGAGTCCGGCTCCCTGACTGGAGAGCACCTTCGGCGCCGGCTTGGCGCCGCGGTCGTCGCGTGACGCGTTCGCGACTACGGCTCCGCTCGCAGGAGGTAGGTCGTCATCGGTCCCAGACCCTTGACATCGATCGGCTCGCGCCGCTCGAAGGCGTAGCGGTCGCGCAGCAGCTCGTGGGTCGACGGCGCGGTCTGGATCCGATCCGGGATTCCGGCTGACTGCATCCGCGACGCCGTGTTCACGGTGTCGCCCCACAGATCGAACAGGATCCGCCGCTCACCGATCACGCCGCCGATGACCGGCCCGCTGGCAAGGCCGACCCGGAGAGCGAGCGGAACCGATGATCGCGCCCGCATCTCCGCGACTGCCTGAAGCATGCCGCGACCGAGCTCGATGGCGCTGGACGCATGCTCCGCGTTCGGCTCGGGCGCGCCGGCGACCGCCATGTACGCGTCGCCGATGGTCTTGATCTTCTCCACGCGGTGGGTGGCCGCCATCGCATCGAAACGGCTGAAGAGGTCATCCAGGAAGGCCACCACGTCGTCCGGATGGGTCTGGCGCGCCCACGGCGTAAATCCCTCGAGATCGGCAAAGAGGACGGTGGTGGCCGGGTAGGTCTCGGCGATCCGGGTCTCGCCCCGCTTCAGTCGGGCGGAGATCGACGCCGGGATGGCGTTCGTCAACAGTTCTTCGGATCGGGCCTCGGCCCGGCGCCGTCGGATGTCCGTGTAGCGCAGCAGCGCGAACGTGAAGCCCAGCGGAACGGCAAGGTTCGCGGCGTACCAGAGGAGGCGCAGCGGATAAGGCTGCGGCTCGATGCGGCTGCTGACGATCGGGTCGATCGCAATCACCCCGAGGAGGAGGGCGAGAAAGGCGATGAACCAGATGGTCGCCCGGTTCGGCCCGAGCGCCAGGAGCGCGAGGACGGGGGCCAGAAAGGCGAACACGACCGCGGCGCTCGAGCCATTGAGGCCGCCCAGTGCAACCTCCACCGCGACGGAAACCAAAAGGATGCTGGCGGCGAGTACGCCAACGTATCGGTCGAATCGCTTCGTGCGGGCGAGGACGACGAGGTTGACTGCATTGGCGGTGGGCAATGCGACGGCCACTGCCCAGCTCAGGGCAAGGCCCCGCCCGAGGATCGGGAGCTGGAGCGCCGCGAGGATGAGGACGTAGCCCGCGATGACCCCGACTCGCTTGCGCAGGCGAAGGTCGTCGTCATCGGACGGTAGGTCGGCGATCCCGATGAATCGATCGACACGAGCCACGCCCACATCGTACGGCCGATGTCAGCCCTCCCCCGTGGTCAGGCAGGCGGCCGGCATGCGCGCGGAGGGAATGCCGGTCGCGCGTATGTCATCCGACGCATGACCGGCCCGGGCTCCGACGACTAGGCTCCCGTCGACGCCGCCAAGAGGTGGCAACTCGAGCACGGAGGGGACAACTCTCATGGGGCGAGCAAACACCGTACTGATCCTCGCGCTGCTGCTGGCGGCCTGCGCCGCGCAGCCGGGAGCCACGCAGCCATCGTCGGCGCCATCGACCGGCGCTCCCGGCACGGATGCTCCGGAGGCCACCCCCGAGGCCAGTCCGAGTCCGTCGGCCGCGCCGGCCTTCGAGGGGCATCCCGCGGCCGGCCTCGCGCTGGTCCAGTTCCTCGATCCCGACAACCCGGCCAGCCAGGTGTTCGTCGTCGAGGCCGATGGCAGCCTGCGCCAGGTGACCGGGCTGGAAGGGGGGATCGGTGCGGCCTTCCCGGTCTGGTCGCCGGACCGCGAGCAGATCGCATTCGGGCCGCCGAAGGTCGGGTTCCCCGGCATCAATGGCCAGGTCAGCGTGATCAACGCGGACGGCAGCGGCGAGCGAGTGCTCGGCGTCGGCCAGATGCAGCGCTGGTCGCCCGATGGGACGCGCCTGCTGATCCACGAGAAGGACGACGTCACCGCCGATCCGTTCGAGATCTGGATCCAGGACGTCGCCAGCGGCGAGACCATACTGGAGGTAGGCCCGGGTTTCGAGGGGCAGTGGCTCGACGACGACACGATCGGCTTCCGGCGCTCCGAGCAGTTGCCCGACGGCGCCTATACCGACCACCTCTACATCCAGGATCTCGACGGCAGCGAGCCGGTGCAGCTGGCGACCGAGCCCGAGACCGAGGCGGTCTGGTCGCCGGACGGCAGCCAGGTCCTCCTGACCCACGACGGATCGATCCTCGTCGCGGATGCCGATGGCTCGAACCCGCGCGACCTGGCCGGTGGCTACTCCCCGACCTGGTCGCCGGACGGCACGCGCGTGCTGCTCGGCTACGACACGAACACCGACGGCCTGCCGGTCCTGGCGCTCGTCGACCTCGAGGGTCGGGAGATCTGGTCGGGCGCGGTCGGTGCCGCGCCGACGTGGTCACCGGACGGGACCCGGATCGCGATCGAGATCGCCTACCCGCTTCCGATGGTCCAGGTGCTCGACGCAGCCACCGGCGAGGTGCTCTGGGAGGTCGAGGCCAGCCATCCGAACTGGGGCTCCCCGTGATCCCGACGCGCCCGTATCGCGGATGGCGGCCGATCGGTTAGGCTCGCGCGATGAGCGGTGACCCTGTCAGCCTCCGCGACGCCTGGCTCGATCTCGACGGCCGGCGCCTGCTGTATCGGACGAACGCCGAGCCGCAGCCGCCGGCGGACGCCCCCGTGCTCATCCACGTCCACGGCTTCGCCATCTCCGGCCGATACCTGATGCCGACCGCGTGGCGGCTGGCCGGGGAGTTCAGGACCTACGTTCCCGACCTGCCCGGCTTCGGGCGCAGCGAGCGTCCGCCGAAGCCCTACGACATCCCGCAGCTGGCCGACGCCCTGGCGCGCTTCATGGACGCGGTCGGCGTCGAGCGCGCGACGCTGCTCGGCAACTCGCTCGGCTGCCCGATCATCGGCGAGTTCCTCGACCACTTCCCGGACCGGGCGGAGCGGGTCATCTTCGTGTCGCCGGCCGGTGGGCTCTACAACCAGCCACTTCCCAAGGGCCTCTCGCAGCTGATCGTGGACACGCTGCGCGAGCCGCCGGGCATGGGCAAGTTCGTCATCACCGACTATCTCGCGTACGGCCCGGTGGCGACGTTCAACCTGATCCGCTCGATGCTCAACTACCCGACGACCGAGCGGATCGCCAAGCTGACGCTGCCGACGCTCGTGGTGCTCGGCAGCCGCGACCCGTTCGTCAGCCAGCGGTGGATCAAGCGACGAGCGGTCGGCCTTCCGCACGTCACGGCGGTGACGATCCACGGCGCCGCGCACGCGATCAACTACTCGCACCCCGAGCAGCTGTCGAACGTCATCCGGAGCTGGATGGCCGATCAGCCGATCGTCGACGACCCGACGCTGCCCGGCCGGGCGCGCGTCTTCCTGGTGCCCGCCGAACGCTAGTCGTGGGCGAACCCGAGCGGCCCGATCACGGCCCGGTGGTGGCTGCGCAGGCCGGCGCGAGCGGGCCGCCGCTCGTCCTGCTCCATGGCCTCGCCGGCTCGGGCGCCTGGTGGCGCCGCAACCTGCCCGCGCTCTCCGCCGCGTTCCGGGTCACGGCCATCGACCTGCCGGGATTCGGCTCCAGCCATCCCGACGCGCGGCTCATCCTCGACGAGGTGCCCGCCCAGGTCGACAGGCTCCTCGGCGAGCTCGGCATCGAGCGCGCCCACGTCATCGGCCATTCGATGGGCGGCCTGGTGGCCGGGGGCCTCGCCGCCGACCACCCCGACCGCGTCGATCGGCTCGTGCTGGTGGACGCCGGATTCCTGTCGCTCGACCCGACGTGGCGACACCGAATCACCGGACCCCTGCGGACGCTGCCGTGGACTTCGCCGACGATCCTCCCGATCCTGCTGCAGGACCTGTTTCGCTCCGGCCCCGTTCGGATGGCTCGTGCCACCACCGAGGTCCTCCGCAAGGACTGGAGTCACAAGCTACCGGCCATCTCGGCGCCGACGCTCGTCGTCTGGGGTGAGCACGATCGCGTCTGTCACCCAAGCATCGGCGAGCAGATCGCGGCCGCCGTGCCCGGCGCACGGCTCGTGATCATCCGGGGAGCTGGCCACAACCCGATGTGGGAGAAGCAGGCCGACTTCGACCGCGAGGTGATCGGCTTCCTGCGCGCGGAGTGACGCTCGGCTATCGGTCCGGGGTGGGGAAGAGCGTCTCGAGCTGCGACTGATGGCGCGGCACGGTTCCCGACGACACCACGAGCAGGATGACGAAGACACCGATGGCGCCGATCGCGCCGACGACCAGGGCGAGACCCCCGCTCGACCCGATCAGCAGCGCCAGCACGCCGGCGAACACGCCGCCAACCAGCGACACGATCAGCCCGATCATCCCGCCCGACGTCGTCAGCCCGTACAGGACGAGCCCGGGCCCGCGCGATGCGGGATCGCCGTAGGTGACCATCACCCCGGCCAGGTCGTCGTGGATGCCGCTCGTGAAGTACGGCGTCACCACCGGCGCGATCTGCGTGTAGCCGTGCCGGATGCGGGCCATGCCGTGGACAGCGCGCAGGTCGTCGTGGTTGGCGCCGAGGATCCGGCCATAGGTGGCCAGGCCGATGATGAGGTCGAACGCCAGCACGACGGCCGCAACGGTCAGAAAGTCGTTGCCGAACGACATCGCATTGCTGAACAGGGCGAGCGCCACGAAGCTCATCGACAGGAAGGTGAGGAACATCCCGCCGCGCGTGAACGCCTCGTTGTAGGCCAGCCCGCGCGCCGACAGCAAGCTCCAGTGCTCGGTGCTGAGGATCTGGACGACGCGCTGGTCGGTGAGATCGGTGATGGGATTGGCGACGGTCGGGATGACCGGACGGTCGGGCATGGAGCGGTCCTCGGGCGGAGTCTGACGCGGCCGATTCTGGCCGCAGCCGGCCACCCGAGGCAACGATTCGCGTTCAGATCGCCCGCATTCGGTTGTTGCGCGGGTTGTGCTCGACCTCGGCGAGGCCGAGCGCCTCGAGCAGGGGCGGCATGTACATCCCGAACCGGCCGCGGTAGCCCTTGCGCGTGCCGTACCAGCCACCGACCGGGTTGTCGGCCGATCGTCCCCAGGCCTCGACCGTGCCGGGCGCGGCCTCCTTGCTCTCGTCGGCGGCGCCGAGCGGCACCCAGTCACCCTGCTCCTTGAGCCAGGCATGCAGGTCCTCGATCGCTCGCGCCTGGTAGCCGAGCTTCGTCGAGCCGACCATGCAGACGAGCGACGGCGGATCGGTGCTGTCGTCGCGGTGCATCGTGTAGTCGCTGGTGCCCGGCGGGGTCTTCAGCTGCCAGGGATCGTCCTTCGTGCCCGAGCCGGTAATTCCCATCGGTCATGTCTCCTCAGTGCGACGCGGTCCGCTCTTCGGCCGCCCGGATGAAATGGGGGAGCAGGGTGCCCCAGCCGCCCATGTTGCGGTCGCGCCAGGACTGGCCCTCGGCGCCGAGGCGCTCCCAGCCGCGGTGCTCGATCTCGACCCGCGTCGCCTCGCCGGCCGGCACGAAGCGAATCTCGACCTCGGTCGCGTCGGCCCGATCTCGGCGCAGGTGCCAGAGGTAGGCGAACCGATGCGGTGGCTCCCAGGCCACGATTTCGCCCCAGTCGTGCTCGGCGCCGCCAGCAGTGCGCTCGAAGATCCGACCGCCGATGCGCCCCTCGAGCACGATCCGCAGGTTCGGCTCGCCGCTGGCGGTATGGTCGGCCGGCCACCACGCGGCGATGCGCTCGGTCCAGACCATGAAGGCGTGGTCCGGTGGGCAGGCCACGTCGAAGGCGAGGCGCAGCGGCTCGATCGGCTCGTTCATCTCTCGGCGGTGTTCTCGGCCATGAGCCGGAAGCGCGCGGCGGCGTCGCCCCAGACCTGCTCGAGGTAGCGCGCAACGGCCTCCATCCCCTCGCGGCGCAGGGCGTAGATGCGGCGGGTGCCGAGGCGCTCATCGGTCACCAGCCCCGCCTCCTTGAGCAGGCGCAGGTGGTGCGAGACCGCTGGCCGCGTCACCGGCAGCAGCTCGGCGAGCTCGCCGACCGCCCGCGGCCGGTCACCGAGCAGCGCGAGGATCGCGCGACGCTGCGGGTCGCCGAGCGCCTCGAACGGATCCGCGGCGCCTTCGGGCGCCCTAGCGGGCCTCGGCATGAGCCTCGGCGCCGGCTTCGAAGTGCATGGCGGTTCGTTCCTTATCGGTCAATAGACGCCTACCGTAAACCGATACTTACCGATACGCAAGCGTCAGGGCGCGGGATGCACGACTCCGAACAGCTGCTGCCCGGGGATCCAGGTCACGCCGCCGGCCGTCTGCGCGCCCGTGTTGCCGGCGTTCGCCGGCGCGAATACGGCCTGGTCGGTCGGGAAGCCCCTGACCCACAGCCGAGGGCCGCCGCAGCTCGGAGGGTCCCCCTCATCGATCGCGTCGCAGAACCAGATGCCGCCCTCGGCGTCGCGCAGGAGGATGCCGGTCAGGAGGATCGGCTGGCTCGAGCTCACCTCGAGTGCCTGCGCGACGCTCGCGCCGGTGCCGCCGGTCGCGAAGTCGTTCTCGAGCTCGATGCTGCCGTCGGCGCCCTCCGGCACGGACGGGTGGGGCGTTCCGGACGCGCCCGAGCCTCCGGGTGAGTGGCCGGCGTGCGGATCGCCGGTCGGCGACGGCGCGGCCGTGCTGCAGGCCGCCAGCAGGAGCGCAACCGCGAGCGATGCGCGGGCCGATCGGGGCATGCGGGCATGCTACCCGCGGCGGCCGGGTCAGGCGGTGAGGGCGGCCGAGTCCTCCTCGACGACGGCGAGCTGCGCCTCGAGCTCCCGGACGCTCCGCAGGACGCCGGCGCGCAACAGGTCGAGCGCGCCCGACACCTCGTTGGCGGTGCTGCCGATGTGGGTCAGCTTCGTCTTCAGGCCGCGCACGACGTCCACCTGCCGGGTGAGGTCCTCCAGCGAGCGCGTGACGGCCTCCGCGTCCAGCTGGACCGCCCGGTCGCGCAGGGTCAGCAGCGCCAGGATGCGCGCCGTTCGGTAGGCGGCCTCGAGCGCGACGGCGTCATCGGTCTCCGGGTCGTAGGTGGCGTACACGTCAGGCCCGAAGACGGCGAACGGCGAGACCGATGCCGGCGCCGTGTGCGGCGTGAACACCGCCAGCGCGACGGCGGCCGACCGATTGACGCGGCCCTCGGCCAACTCGCGCGTCATCCGGCTCAGCGGCATCGAGCGGTCCTTGGCCTCGACCACGATGCGCAGGGTCGTCCCGCGCGTCCGTGTCGGGTCGACGGTGATGACGAGGTCGCCCTTCTTGCTGCTCATCGCGTCGCCGCCCTCGGTGCCGCACAGCTCGACGAGGTCGCCCATCCCGCGGGCCATCTCGCCGAGGCGCACCTCGAGGGCGTCCTCGAAGTCGGCGCCCTTGGCCGTGCCCTTGGCGCGCTCCTCGGCGCGCGCCCGCTTCGCCTCCTCGAGTGCGGCGATGCGCTCGGTCAGCGTGCGGAACTCGGCGTTGACCTCGCCGCGGAACTGGTGGAGCGGCGAGCCCTGGCGCGTGGGGTCGAGCAGGTGGGCGAGCCGTGAGCCGTCCCCGTCGAAGTACCGGCCCATCAGCTCACCGATGCGCCCCAGGGCGCTCTCGCGGCTCTTCTCGTCGAACAGGTCGCGCGTCATGCGGCGCAGCTCGCCGTCGTTGCCAAGGAAGCGCTCGAGGGTGCGGGGCAGGCGACCGTCGACGTCGGCGAAGTTCTCACGCAGCGTCGAGGCCAGCGCGTCCGACGCCCGCTCCTGGGTCGCCTCCATCCGCTCGTAGAGGCGCTCGAACTCGGCCTTCACGACATCGGCGCTCATGCTCACGCCCGCGTTCGACAGGGTCAACAGGCCGATACGCAGCGCCCGCTCCGCGAGCTGCGGCCGCTCCCCCTCGGCGGTCTCGCGCACGAAGGCGGCGAGGGCCGGGTCGTGCAGCGTGAGCCCATCGACGGCGATGGCCTGCCCCGAAACCGTGACGGTCGTGTGTGCTTCATTCACGGAGGTAGCATCGGCTTGGTTCGTGACACCTTCAGTGTCACGAAGTGGCGGCTCCGTGCGGCTATGCTGCGCCACGTGCGACCCGTGAGGGGCTTGCGATGGGCACTGCCAATGGCGTTCGTCCTTGGCATCGGACTGAGTGCCTGCCTGGCTGACTCGTGCATCCAGCCGATCGGGGCGGGACTTGTCGCGCATATCGAGCCGCCGACAATCCATGACGTTGCGCCCGAGACGGTCGGCGCCTGCGCCCCATGGGTCGAGGTCGATGGACGGTTCTACCGTGACCGTCGTTCGGACGGCTGGGAGTTCGATCTGGCCGGCGCTGATCTTTCCGAGGCTGGGGAGGCCAGTGGAGCCAGCCATCTCGTCGGGGACCTGGCGGGGCCGACGATCTTCTCGATCGACGATCTCGACCCGAAGCATTTCCTTGCCATTCAGGCTGGGGATGGCTCCTTGTTCATCATCGTACCTGACGGAACCGAGAACACTGTCGACGTTGCCGCGGTGCTGTGTCGATACGCGGTCGCTTCGTCGCCAGCTGCGGCAGAGGAGTGTGGCGAGACGAATCCCGGGCCGAGCAGCTAGCGCGGGATGCGGCGCATGAGCCAGCCGTGGACATCGGTCCCTGGGAGCGTGAGCTCCTCGACGACCGTGAAGCCCTGGCGCTCGTAGAGCAGGACGTTGCGGCCGGTGGCGGTCTCGAGGTAGGCCGGCTGCCCCTCGCGGTCGGCACGCTCGAGGACCGGCTGCATAAGCGCGGTGCCGATGCCCTCGCCCTGGCGATCCGGCTCGACCCCGAGAGCTGAAAGGTAGAAGTGCGGCGAGGGCACATGCTCACGGCGGCGGTCCTCCAGCGCCTCGATCGCCTTCGAGATCTCGCGCAGACGGCGGAAGCTGCCCGCCAGCCGCGTGACCGATGGCAGCAGGCGCAGGCTGGCGATGAAGCCGGCACCGGAGTAGCCGGGCGGATGCCAGAGGGCGACGCCGGCGTGGTCATCGGTCGTGTAGGTGGTCGAGAGGCCGTCCGAGGTGAAGCGCAGGATCCCGGTCCAGCCGTCACGCATGCGCTGGCCGCGCTCCGTGGCGTCGCCGGCGAGGTACGCGTAGAACGGGTCGCGCGCGAAGGCGCGGGAGAGGACACCGGCGAGCTCGCCGATCTCGCCGCGCGTGGCGAGCCGGACCTCGGTCACCTGCGGAGGTCGATCCGCCGATGGTCAGGCGGTGGATCGCCACCCGGCGGGACCTCGACGAGCGTCCAGCCTGGCAGCGCATCGGTGGCTCGCCCCTCCGCGCTGAGGATCTCGGCCACGCGCTGGATGAGCTTGCGCTCCTTCGGCGACGCGCCCTCGGCCGCTTCCGCCAGGAGCCGATCGATGCGCCGGATCGCGACCGCCGGCAGCAGCCCATCGCGGTCGCGACGGACGAGGAGCTCGGCGTCGGTGGCCCCCTCGCGCTCGAGCGCGGCCATCGTCTTGCGCACGGCTCGCCCCTCGGCCGGCGGCAGCCTGTCGATCCAGCTCGGCGGCTTGGGCTTGGCCTTCGCCGGTTCCTTCGCCGCGGCGCCCTTCGGCGGCTTGGCGGGCTTCGGCATCGCAACGGTCTTCGTGGTGCGCGACTCGGGGATCGCGTCCCGCAGCGCCTTCAGCGTCCCGAACGGGCCGTGGATCAGCTCCTGCCCGAACTCGTTCGACTGCTCGGTGTCGACGAGGAACCAGCCCTGGGCCGCCTGGCGCGCCTCGAACCGATCGTCCGCTGTGCGATAGCTGCCGGCGGTCTGGCGAACGAGCTTGTCGGGGTCGGAGGGCGCATCGGTCGCGCGCTTCGGCATGCCCGAAAGTGTAGTTGCCGGCCTCCGACGTATCCTCTTCGCATGTCGACCTATCGGTTGGAGGAGACGCCCGAGCTCGACGCGCCGGTGATCGTCGCCGCGCTCGAGGGCTGGGTGGACGCGGGCTCGGCGGGGACGACGGCCGCCGCCCAGCTGGCGGAGGACGGGACGCTCGTCGCCTCGTTCGACGCGGATGCGATCTACGACTACCGCGCGCGTCGCCCGACGCTCGACATCGTCGACGGGCGGCCGATGCACCTGGCCTGGCCGAAGCTGGAGCTGATTGCCACACGGATCGGCGCTCGCGATCTGTTGGTGCTGCGCGGGCCGGAGCCCGATTACCGATGGCGCGAGCTCACCGCCGACGTGGTCGAGGTCGCCAAGCGCCTCGGCGTGGCCTCGTGGGCTTCCCTTGGCGCGATCCCGGCGGCGGTGCCCCACACGCGGCCGGTGCCGATCCTGGCGACCGCATCGGCGCCGGGCCTGTTGCCGGAGGGCATCCGCCAGGGGCCTGATGGCCTGCTGCGCGTGCCCTCGGCCTGTCTCTCCGTGCTCGAGCTGGCGGCATCGTCGAACGGCATCCCCGCCGTCGGCTTCTTCGCGCAGGTGCCGCACTACGTCAACGCGTCGTATCCCGCGGCCTCGATCGCGTTGCTCACCGCGCTGGGGCGGCACCTGGGGATCGAGCCGCCGGTCGGCCAGCTCGCCACCCGGGCACTGGAGCGCCGCAACCTGCTCGACGCGGCCACCGCGACCGACGAGGACACGAAGTCCCACGTCGAGCGCCTCGAGGGGCTCGTCGACGAGGCGCGGCTCCCCGAGGGGGACGAGCTCATCGCCGACATCGAGCGCTTCCTGCGGGAGGGCGGCGACGACGAAGGCGACGAGGGCGGCGGGCGCCTCCACTGAGCGCAGGAAGAAGCCGCCGCTCCCAAGGGAAGCGGCGGCTCAGGCTTAGATCGAGCTAGAAGCCGCGGTCGTCCTTGCCGTAGTCAGGCCCGGCCGGGCGGTTCGGGGCGTAGTACGTGCCGAGCTGGTCGCGATAGCCGAGGTCGCTGAAGTGCGACTCGTCGAACTCGGGCGCGTCCTTGATCTGGTCCTTCGTCAGGTTGACCCAGAATCGGCGGTCGTTCTCATCGATGCGATGGATGACGCCGACCGGGAGCATGACCTTCTTGCCGAAGATCCACGGACCGGTGTTGACGACGATCGCATCCGAGCCGATCTCGTACGTGGCGTCATCGACGGTGCCGATCTCGCCGTCGGTGCCTTCGACGTGGAAGCCGGTCAGGTCGACCTTCGACCATGACGGATCCGTGAAGACGTACGTCTCGGTGGTGGTTGCAGTGCGATGCATGGTTCCTCCTTGGTACCCCCAGGAGGGGCCCTATGTGTGTACCAGGAGGGTGTGCAACATCGGTGCCTCGACGCGACCGACCGAGCGGATTACCGCTTCTTGCGCCCCGCAGCCGGTGCCGGCGTGTCGAGGATGGTGTCGATCGCGCGGCGCGCCTGGAATGACGAGCGGTACGAGGCCGAAGAGCGGGGAGAGTCCGCATCGGCGCGGGTGTACCAGCTGCGCTCGCCGGCGACGTAGAGGATCTCGTGTCCGCGGTGCTCCTCCGACGGTCGCGGAGCGTCGGTGGCGAGCATGATCGTGGCCTCGCGCGCGGTGCGGGGAGCGCTGCACTGCGAGCAGCGTGCTTCGAGGATTCCGTGTGAACACCGGCGGCAGGAGGCGCAGTGCTGCGCGTCAAACCCGTGGATGCATCGGTTGGTCATGGCCGCCTTCGTGGATGGGTGTATAGCGTACACCTAATCGATGTGGTACATTTCGCACACGTGTTCGATTGGCGCACCGGTCTGCGCCGCGGCCTCATCTCCGTCCGACCTCGAATTTCCCCCATCGCCCTGACCGGGCCCCGCGTTGCGCGGGTGGGCCTCTGTTCAGGAGCGTTACCCCTTGTCCTTCTCCGCCCTCGGGCTTCAGCCCGACCTGCTCCGCGCTGTCGCGCGCCAGGGTTACACCGATCCCACCCCCGTTCAGCGCGAGGCGATTCCGCTCGTGCTGGACGGCCGTGACCTGCTCGCCGGCGCCCAGACCGGCACCGGCAAGACGGCCGCCTTCGTGCTGCCGATGCTCCAGCTCCTCGCGGCGCGCCCGTCGAACGGGCGCCGCGTCCGTGCGCTCGTGCTGGCGCCGACCCGCGAGCTGGCCATCCAGGTCGAAGAGTCGGTCCGCGTCTACTCCGGCGGCACCGCCCGCTCGACCGCCATCTATGGCGGCGTCGGCTACGGACCGCAGATGTCCGCGCTGCGTCGCGGCGCCGAGATCGTCGTCGCCACGCCGGGCCGGCTCCTCGACCATGCCCGCCAGGGCACGATCGACCTGCGCGGGGTCGAGATCCTCGTCCTCGACGAGGCCGATCGGATGCTCGACATGGGCTTCATCCGCGACATCCGCCAGGTGCTCGCGCTCCTGCCCGACCAGCGCCAGAACCTGCTGTTCAGCGCGACCTTCTCGCGGGAGATCCGCTCGCTGGCCGAGGGCCTGCTGCGCTCGCCCGCATCGGTCCAGGTCACCCCGGAGAACACCGCCGTCGACCTCGTCGAGCAGGTGGTCCACCCGGTCGATCGCGAGCGTAAGCGTGAGCTGCTGACGCACCTCGTGCGTACGCGGGTCATCGACCAGGCGCTCGTCTTCACCCGGACGAAGCACGGCGCCAACAAGCTCGCCGAGCAGCTCAACCGCGACGGGATCGCGACCGCCGTCATCCACGGCAACAAGTCACAGCCGCAGCGCGTGCGGGCCCTGGCCGACTTCAAGGCCGGTCGCGTGCTCCTGCTCGTGGCGACCGAGGTCGCCGCACGCGGCCTCGACATCGAGAAGCTCCCGCACGTCGTGAACTTCGAGCTGCCGATGGTGCCATCGGACTACCTCCACCGCATCGGCCGCACCGGACGCGCCGGGATCACCGGCACGGCCGTCTCGCTCGTGTGCGTCGACGAGGCGCCGCTGCTGCGCGAGATCGAGCGGCACCTGCGTGGACCGATCCCCTCCGAGGTCATCGCCGGCTTCGAGCCGAACCGATCGATCCCGGCACAGCCGATCCGCCTGCGCTCCGGCCAGCACGGCGGCCAGCGCCGCCAGGCCCCGGGCCGTCGCGATGCGCCGATGCGCGACCAGCGCCGGTTCGGCGGCGGACGCCGACGGCGACCGCGCCGCGCGCCGAGCTTCAGCGGGGCCTAGCACGCGCACGACCGTGACAATTGGCCCACGCGGAGCGGCTACCGTTCGGGCCGATGAACGTTCGTCCGGCAGACCCGGATCTCGACGCGGCTGCGGTGGCGGCAATCTACCGCCCCGCGGTCGAGAGCACGATCGCCTCGTTCGAGGAGCCGGCACCGGACGCCGGCGCCATGGCGGCGCGCATGCGCGCGACCCTCGAGCGCTATCCCTGGCTCGTGGCGACCGACGGCGAAACCGTCGTCGGCTACGCCTACGCCGCACCGCACGCTGAACGCGCGGGGTATCGCTGGTCGGTCAACGTGTCTGCCTACGTCGATCCCGCGTTCCACGGCCGCGGCATCGGCCGGCGACTGTACGACGAGTTGCTCCCGATCCTGCGCCGCCAGCGCTTCGTGAACGTCTATGCAGGCATCGCGCTGCCGAACCCGGCCAGCGTGGCGCTGCACCTCGCGATCGGGATGCGACGAATCGGCGTCTACGAGCGCGTCGGCTTCAAGTTCGGCGCCTGGCACGACGTCGCCTGGTACGGCCTGCGCGTGACCGATCCACCCGGGGCGCCGCCGGAGCCGATCCCGTACCTGGCGCTGGGCTGACCCCGGTCTTTCCGCGCCACGGGAGATACTCCCACCGAAGGGCACCTCGTGGGCCGGACTCCCGTGCGGCGGGAAGGATTGCCAGCGAGGTCGCCGCTTCGGTGCTTCCCAGGGAGTAAGTCCCGCCCCACGGGAGGCGAGCCGACGAGCCCGCACGTGGACTGAGCCACGACAGCGGTTCCCGCAAGACACCGCGTCAAAAGGTTGACTCTCCACTAACCCGAGACTCCATGCTGCGCGTCATGGACGCGGAGCTGCTCTCAATCGGCCGGTTCGCGCGGCTGACGGGACTGAGCATCGGCGCGCTGCGCCACTACCACGAGCTCGGGCTGCTCCAGCCTGCGGCGGTGGACCCGATGACCGGCTACCGCTCGTACCTCCGTGCCCAGGCGGAGGAGGCCCGCCTCATCGCCAACCTCCGCGCGCTCGGGCTGTCGCTGCCGCAGGTCCGTGCCGTCATAACCGCCGAACCCGACCAGCGCCGCGCGATGCTGGCAGCGCACCGGGCCCGGCTCGGCGCCCTGCTCGCCCGGACCCAGCGCCAAATCCACTGGCTCAACCGAGCCATCGACCACGAGGAGCCGATCATGATCCCGTCCCCGCCCGCCGATCTCGACCGCGACGCTCGCCGCGAGATCGCCGTCGACCTCTTCAACCGCACCTGGACGCTCATGGAGGTGCCGGAGCGCACGCCGATCCAGGACGACGAGATGATCCACACCGCCCACGCGTCCCGCTACCACTGGGGCGAGGTCGGGACGCCGGCCAACCTCGCGCGCGGCGAATGGCAGTGCTCGCGGGTCTACGCGGTCCTCGGGCGCGGCGAGCCCTCGCTGTGGCACGCGCGGCGGTGCCTGGCCCTCTGCGAGGAGCACGGGATCGGCGACTGGGATCTCGCGTTCGCGTGGGAGGCCATCGCGCGGGCCTCGCGGGTGGCCGGGGACGACGCCGGTGCGGCATCGGCCCTTGCGCGCGCCCGCGAGCTGTCGGCCGGAATCGCGGAGGACGAGGACCGCGAGCTGCTGCTGAGCGACCTCGCCACGATCTGACCGCTTCCCGAAGGCGGAACGCGGCCCGGCCTCACCGCGCCGCGTTGGCCGACCGGGACCACCTGATGGACGCCGTTCCGCCATCGGCCTAGGCTGGGCCTCCCATGAGCACCTTCCACTACTCGAGGTGGGACGGCAGCCAGCAGCTGCCATCCTTCGACGCGGACGACGTGCTCGATGCGCTCAGTGAAGACATCCTCGCCGAGGGCGACGTGCGCCGCGCCCTCCAGCAGCTGATGCAGCGAGGCCTGCGCGGAACGCGTGGCGGCGACATCCCGGGGCTGCGGCGGATCCTCGAGCGGCTGCGCGCGAAGCGCCAGGAGGAGCTCGCCAACGCGAACCTCGACGGAGTGCTCGACGGCATCAACGAGCGCCTCGAGCGCATCCTCGACGCCGAGCGCAAGGGGATCGAGCGACGCACGCACGAGGCGGAGCAGCGGGCGCTCGACGCGCCGCCGGGCGAGGAGCAGGACGAGGCTCGGATGGCCGAGCAGGTGATGCGGCGCACGGCGCGGCAGCGCGAGTACCGCCTCGACGCCCTGCCGCCGAACGTCGCCGGCCGCCTCCATGGCCTGCGCGACTACGAGTTCATGGACGACGAGGCGCGCGACGCGTTCAACGAGCTCAGCGACGAGCTGCGCGGCCGGATGCTGCAGACCTACTTCCAGGGCCTCAAGGAGGGCGTCGAGCGGATCACGCCGGAGGACCTCTCGGGAGTGCGCGAGATGGTTCGCGACCTGAACGCGCTCCTCGAGAAGCACGGCACCGGGGCCGAGACGACCGACGACTTCAACGCGTTCATGAGCAAGCACGGGCGCTACTTCCCGCCGGGCATCGAGAACACCGATCAGCTGATCGAGCACCTCCACCGCCAGGCCTCGCAGATGGCGTCGCTGCTCAGCTCGATGAGCCCGCAGATGCGCGAGGAGCTGCGCGACCTGATGGACGACCTGCTGCGCGACGACCGCCTGCGGATCGACATGGCCCGCCTGGCCGGCAACCTCCAGGCCGCCCGCCCGGACCTCCCGTTCGGCGAGCCGTATCCGTTCGAGGGCGACGAGCCGATGGGCCTGGCCGATGCGCTCGCGGCCATCGACCGCCAGCAGCAGTACGACACGATGGAGGAGTCGCTGATCGCGGCGCGCGACCCCGACGCGCTCGAGCGCGTCGATCCGGACCTGCTGCGCGATCTCGCCGGCGACGACGCGATCGACGACCTCGAGCAGCTCGCCGAGCTGACGCGCGCCCTCGAGGAGGCCGGCTACCTCGACCGCGACGGCGGCCACCTCGAGCTCACGCCGCGCGCCGCGCGCAAGCTCGGCATGCGGGCGCTGACCGATATCTTCAGCCGGCTGCGGCGCGAGGGCTTCGGTGGCCACGCCCTGCCGCAGGCCGGCCGTGGCGGCGAGCCGACCGAGGAGACGAAGCGCTACGAATTCGGCGACCAGTTCGCCGTCGACATCAACCGCACCCTGTTCAACGCGATGGCGCGCTCGGGGCCCGGGACTCCGGTCTCCATCGGCCCGGACGACTTCGAGGTCAGTCGCACCGAGGAGACGACGCTGTCGTCGACGGTCCTCCTGCTCGATATGAGCCGATCGATGCTGCTCCGCGGCTGCTCATCGGCCGCAAAGCGGGTGGCGATGGCACTGCATACGCTCATCCACACGAAGTACCCGCGCGATCGGCTGTACGTCGTCGGCTTCGCGTACTACGCGCGCCAGCTGCGCCCCGAGCTGATCCCGACGCTGTCGCCGTACGAGTTCGAGTACGGCACGAACCTTCAGCACGCGCTGATCATCGCGCGCCAGCTGCTGGGCCGATCCCCGGGCGGCAACAAGGAGATCGTCGTCATCACCGATGGCGAGCCCACCGCGCACATCGACAACGGCCAGGTCGAGTTCGCGTACCCGCCGACGTTGCGCACCGTGCAGTCGACGCTCCGCGAGGTGGGCCGATGCACCCGCGAGGGGATCGTCATCAACACGTTCATGCTCGAGCGGTCCCGGTACCTCTCCGAGTTCGTCGACCTGATGTCGCGGATCAACCGCGGCCGTGCCTTCTACGTCGAGCCCGAGCATCTCGGGGAATACGTCCTCGTCGACTATGTGTCGAAGAAGACGAAGCGCGTCGCCTAGCGCGGAGAGTGCTTGCCGGCGCGCTCGTTGCCGCGCTTGAAGTTTCCGGTCGCCCGCGCCATCAGCTGCTGCGCGCCGGCCGCATCGGCGCCGGAGACGCGGGTCGCGAAGCGCTCGGCGGATCGGCCGCGCAGGATCGTCACCGGGGCCGTGCGGTAGGAGATGACGATCGAGCCGTCGGAGCGCGTCGCGTAGCTGAAGGGCCTCGACTCCAGCGGATCCACGCCGCAACGATACGCCCTGCGACAATTGGTCCATGACGAGACCGCTGAAGGTGGGGGTCCAGCTCCCCGAGGTCGAGCGCGTCGTGCGCTGGCCGGAGCTGGCGGAGATGGCGCGGACCGCGGAGGGCATCGGCCTCGACTCGATCTGGGTCGGCGACCACCTGCTCTACCGCGATCGTGGACCCGAGCCGGTCGGCCCGTGGGAGGCGTGGAGCCAGCTGGCCGCGCTGGCGGCGATCACCGAACGGGTCGAGATCGGTCCGCTCGTGGCCTCGACGAGCTTCCACAACCCGGCGATGCTGGCCGCGAAGGCCAACGCCGTCGATGAGATCAGCGGCGGCCGGCTGATCCTCGGCATGGGGGCCGGGTGGAACGAGGCCGAGTACCGCGCATTCGGCTTCCCGTTCGACCAGCGCGTCGGCCGCTTCGAGGAGGCCTTCACGATCGTCCGCAGCCTGCTCGGCGAGGGATACGTCGACTTCGGCGGCCGCTTCCACGAGGTCCGTGAGCTCCCGCTCCTGCCGCCGCCGGCGCGTCCGGGTGGGCCGCCGCTGATGGTCGGCTCGATCGGCCCGCGGATGCTCTCGATCACCCTCCCGCACGTGGCCGCCTGGAACGCCTGGGGACCGTGGTTCGGGAACAACGTCGGCGGCTACGGGCCGGTTCGCGAGCAGGTCGATGCCGCGTGCCGGGCGGTCGGCCGCGACCCGGCGACCCTCGAGCGGACGGTGGCGCTGGTCGTGGCCATGCCCGGCGCGCTCGGGCGCGGCTCGGCGGTCAGCGACGAGCCGTTCACCCCGATCGCCGGCGACCCCGACACGCTGGCGAGGACGCTCGACGCGTTCGCGCAGATGGGCGTCTCGCACGTCCAGCTCGTGCTCGACCCGATCACCGTCGAGAGCATCGCCGCCCTGGCGCCGGCCCTCGCCGCGCTCGACGGCTGAAGGCGGCCGAAGGCGGCTGATACCATCGGCCGGATGGAGCCGAGCAGCGATGCAACCCCGGCCAGCCTGCCCGTCGGTCGCTCCGGACGCCTCGAAGCGCTGGCCCTGACCGCTGCCGGCGACCACGCGGTGCTGGTCCGAGAGACGACGCCGGACGAGCGCGCCCGCGCGCTCCTGACCAGCGACAAGCTGGCGAGCGGCGAGCGGCTGGTGATCATGCCCCTCGACGACGACGTCGAGATCCGGGTCGACGGCGACGCTCTCGCCGTCTGGCTCGGCGCCGGGTCCCTCGCGCAGCTGCCACCGGAGCAGCGACCGGTTTCCGAGGGCGCCCGCGTGCCGATCTGGGCCTCGATCATCGGCGGCGCACTGCTGCTGCTGGTGCTCCTCTTCGCCGTCATCGGCTCCGCGGTCGTCTTCACCTGGCTGACGCGGCTGCTGGCGTGACCGATCGCGGGAACCTGCCGCCGGAGACCGGGCTGGCCAGCATGCGCATCGGCCTCGAGTTCGGCAGCCCCGACGACTTCGCCGACAGCCTCCAGCGCGCGCTGGCGCGCGGCGGCGAGCAGGGGGCGACCCTGGTGGCCGCCCTCGACCGCGGCGACCTCAGCGTCCACCTGCCGCGCGTCGACGGCCCCTGCTGGAACTCGGTGCCGCTCTTCCACCTTCACCGCGGCGAGGTGCCGACCGACGAGGACTGGGCGACGACCAGCGGCATCCTCGAGAAGCTCGAACGGTACCGATGATGGCCCGTCGAGTGCTCGCGTATATACATATATACTCCGGCGCCGCCTAACGTGAGGATCTACCTGAGTGTCGACATGGAGGGGCTGGCCGGCGTGGCGCACGCCCACCAGGTCACCTTCGGGAACGGCGTCGACCGGACCGATTACGACCGCAGCCGCGGGCTCATGGCCGGCGAGGCCAACGCCGCGATCGTTGGGGCGCTGGGAGCCGGCGCCGATGAGGTCGTCGTCAACGACAGCCACTGGCAGATGCGCAACCTGCGCGCCGAGGAGCTCGCCGCGGGCGCCCGGCTGGTCATCGGTGACAAGCCGCTGTCGATGACCCAGGGCGTCGGCGGGCCCGGCGACGGCGCCTACGACGGCGCGGCGTTCATCGGCTACCACGCGGGGGCGGGGAGCGAGCGCGGGGTGATCGGCCACACCTACTCCTCGGCGAGCGTGCTCGAGCTGCGGGTCAACGGCCGGCCGCACAACGAGGCGGGCGTCAACGCCATCCGCCTCGGCCATCACGCGCGTGCCGGTGATCCTCGTCGCCGGCGACGACGCGCTGGCCGACGAGATCGCCGAGCTGCTGCCGTGGGCCGAGCGGGTCGTCGTCAAGCGCGCGCTGGGCTACAGCGCGGCCGACTCGCTGTCGCCGGCCGCGGCGCAGGACGCCATCCGCGCCGGCATGGCAGCGGCGATCGGTCGCCTCGACGAGATGGAGCCCTACCGGCCGGAGCTGCCGCTGCGCGGCGAGATCGACTTCCGCCTGCCGGTGATGGCCGACTACGCCGCCATCGTGCCCGGGACGGAGCGGCTCGGCGCGCGCACCGTCGGCTTCGGGGCCGATGACGGCGACGCCCTCTACCGCCTGTTCCTGGTGCTCGTGCGCCTGGCCGGTGTGCCCGCCACCTGACCGATGGAGGACGCGGAGCGAAGCCGGCTGCGGGAGATGATGGGGCGGTTCGCCACCGGCGTGACCGTCGTCGCCGCCCGCCACGGGCCGCTGCTGGCGGGGATGACCGCCAACGCGATCGCGTCGATCAGCATCGACCCGCCGTTGATGATGGCCAGCATCGCGCGCAAGGCCGAGACGCACGGCGCGATCATCGGCTCGCATGCCTTCGCGGTCAGCGTCCTGGCGCGGGACCAGCGCGAGCTGGCCGAGTGCTTCGCGCAGCCGACGACCGCCGACAAACTGAAGCGCTTCTGCGACGCCGGCTGGCACGAGGCCGAGACCGGTTCACCGATCCTCGAGGGGGCGCTGGCCTACTTCGACTGCCGGCTCAGCGCGCGCCACGATGGCGGCGACCACGCGATCTTCATCGGCGAGATCGTGGCCGCCGGCTGGCGCGAGGATGCCGAGCCGCTGCTGTGGTACGCCTCGGGCTACCGCCGTCTGGCCGCGGCGGACTGATCGGCCGAGGTTCCCTCAGTCGTCGGCCGCCTTGCTCCGGTCGCCCAGGATCTGCTGCGCTGCCAGGCGGCCCGGCGCGCCCATCACGCACCCGCCGGGGTGCGTGCCCGATCCGCACTGGTAGTAGCCGACTGAGCGGCGTCCGGTACTGCGACCAGCCCGGCGCAGGGCGGAAGAAGAACATCTGGGGAGCGAGGAACTCGCCGGCGAAGATGTTGCCCTCGGACAGGCCAACGGTGCGCTCGATGTCCAGCGGCGTGACCACCTCGCGGTGGAGGACGAGGTCGCCGAAGCCGGGGAAATGGCGCTCGAGGGTGGCCTGCACGCGGTCGGCCATCGGCTCGCGCTCCGTATCCCAGTCGGACTCCCGCAGGTGATAGGGCGTGTACTGCACGAAGCAGGACATCACGTGCTTGCCGGCCGGCGCCATGTCGGGGTCGATCGTCGACTGGATGGTGGCGTCGATGTACGGGTGCTCGCTGTACCAGCCGTACTTCGCGTCGTCGAAGGCGCGCTCGAGGTAATCGAGTGACGGACCGACGTTCAGGAACCCGCGGTACAGCTCCGGACCGTTGCCGAGCGTCGGGTGCGTCGGCAGGCCGGCCAGCGCGAAGTTCACCTTCGAGCTCACGCCCTGGAACTTCAGGCGGCGGATGTCCTCGACCAGGTCGTCGGGCAGCTCGCGCGGGTCGACGAGCTCGAGGAAGGTGCGGCGCGGGTCGAGCGCGCTGACGACGACGTCGGCGGCGATCTCGGTGCCGTCGGCCAGCGCGACGCCGGTGGCCTCGCCGTCGCGGGTGAGGACGCGCTCCACCGGCGCCTCGAGGCGGATCTCGGCGCCGAAGGCCTGCGCCGCCCGGGCGAGCACCTGCGTGAATCCACCGTTGCCGCCCTTGTGGAAGGCCCAGGTGCCGAACGAGCCATCGTGCTCGCCAAGCGAGTGGAAGAGCAGCACGAGCCCGGAGCCCTGTGAGCGCGGACCGACCTTCGAGCCGATGATTCCCGACGAGGCGAACCAGCCCTTCAGCAGGTCCGACTCGAAGTAGTCGTCGAGGAAGTCGGCCGCGCTCCCGGTGAGCAGCCGCACGGCGTTGTGGAGCGTCCGCTTGTCGAGCGACCGCAGCCGAGAGCCGACCGCCGCCAGCGCGACGAGCTCCTCCGGGTCGTCGCTGAAGAGGTCCGGCGGCACGGTGTCCAGCAGCGGCTTGATGGCCTGGCAGACGCGATCGAGGTCATGGCCGTACTGGTCGTATGCGTCGGCATCGTGCGGGGAGTGGCGGATGATCTCGCGCAGGTTCTCGTCGTGGTCGCGGCCGAAGAGCAGGTGCTCGCCGTTCTCGCCCGGCGCGAAGCGGGTGCTCATCTGGAGCGGAAGGAAGCCGTGCTTCGTCAGCTCGAGCTCGTGGATGATCTGCGGCCGCAGCAGGGAGAGGGCGTAGCTGAATGTCGTGAACCAGAATCCCGGCTGGAGCTCCTCGGTGATCGCTGCCCCGCCGACGAGGTGCCGCCGCTCGAGGATCAGCGTCTTCAGCCCGCCGCGCGCGAGGTACGCGCCGTTGACGAGGCCGTTGTGGCCGCCGCCGATCACGATCGCGTCGTATCGGTCCGTACTCATCGGTTCATCTCAGGCGGTCTTGCGCTCCGGGTTGTAGAGGGGCAGCCGCGCGGTGTGCGCCGCCACCTGCTGATACTGGTGGTCGACCGTGAACTCGAGGAAGACGCGGGTGCCGGCCTTCGCGAGGTCCGGTCGCACCCGGGCGAGCGCGATGTGCTGCTGGAGCACCGGCGAGTACATGATGCTGGTCGCGTAGCCGACGCGCTGCCGATCCGCGTCGTACACCATCCAGTCCTCGTGGACCGGCCGGTGACTCTTCGGCGGGATGAGGCCGGCCTCGCTGTAGACGCGGTCGTAGTCCTGCCAGTCGACCACGAGGCCGACCATCCGCCAGCGCGACGACTTATCCGCGCGCTCGCGCTCCAGCGCCCGCCGGCCGATGAACGGGCGGCCGTCCTCCTCCATGCCCTTGAACATCCACGCCCAGCCAAGCTCCAGCGGCGTGGACCGATGCGCGTCGTTGAAGGCAAACCGGCTGGAGGCGAAGTCGGCGCCGAGCAGCAGCAGGCCGGCCTCGATGCGCAGCATGTACAGCGCGCCCATCCCGTACGGCAGCATGCCGTGGCCGTCCGCGGCATCCCACACCGCGTCCCACACGGTCACCGCGTCGGGCGCATCGACCCAGATCTCGTAGCCGAGGTCGCCGGTGTAGCCGGTGCGGCTGATCGTGACGGGACGCCCGGCGATCGTGCCGGTGGTGATCCCGAAGAACGGCACGTCGGCCACGGACGGGACGAGCCGCGCCAGGAGGTCGCGCGATCGGGGACCCTGGAGCGCCAGTGTCCCGATGTCGAGGCTGACCTCCTCGACCGTAACCGCCAATGAGCCGATGCGGTCGGCGAACCAGGCGAAGTTCGGCTCGGCGGCGGTCAGCAGGAACTCGTCGGGTCCACGGTGCTGGATGACGCCGTCCTCGAGGACGAAGCCACGCTCGTCGAGCCAGGCCGTGTACTGCGCATTCCAGGGCGGGCACGCGCGGATGTCACGCGCCAGCATTCCGGAGAGGAACCGCTCGGCGTCCCGCCCGGCGATGCGGTACTTGTACAGCGGCGAGGTGTCGAAGATGCCGACGCCGTTGCGGACCGCGAAATACTCGAACTTGTCCGACGCCTGGTAGCGCGTCACGACCACGTGCCCGGACCAGTGCTGCCACAGGCCCGTCTCGTTGAGCGCACTGGTCCGCTCGTGAAATGGCGTCGTTCGGATCATCCGTGGCGGAGCATACCGACCGAGCACGTTCTCACGCAGCACCGCTGACAGCGGCGAAAGACCCTCAGGAGCCAATCGAGGCGAGCTGGCGCTCCACGGCGGCGACGAAGTCGGCGAAGTCGAACGGCTTGCGCACGACTGGGGCGATGGCCTCGAGGCGGTTGGCCTCCTCGTCGTCGATGGCGGTGACGAAGATGACCGGAATGTCACGGTACTGCGGGCGCTCGCGCAGCGAGTGGGCGATCGTCGAGCCGTGCTCGTCGGGCAGGCGCTGGTCGAGGATCAGCAGGTCGGGCGTGATGCCCTCCTCGACGAGAGCGGTGTAGAGCCCCTCGGCGTCACCGAAGCCTCGCGCCTCGTGACCGAGCTCGCCGACGACGGCGAGCATCGCCGTGCGGATGTGTGGCTCGTCGTCGACGACCCAGACCTGTCGCGCCATGTCGACCTCCGTTCAGCCTTCGCTCGCGGCGAGCGCCTCACCGATGACCCCGATCGCGAGGTCGACCTCCTCCTCGGTCGTGACGAGCGGCGGGATGATTCGCACCACCTGCCCGTACGTGCCGCAGCTCAGGAGCAGCAAGTTCCTCGCCAGTGACTCGGCCAGCACCCGCTTGACGAGGGCGCTGTCCGAGAGCTCGATCGCGACCATCATGCCCCGTCCGCGCACCTCCCGGACCGATGCGTGCGCGCCGGCCCGCTCGCGCAGGCCATCGAGCAGGCGCGCGCCGAGCCGATGCGCCCGCTCGGCAAGGCCCTCGTCGTCGATGACGTCGAGCGTCGCCAGCGCCGCGGCGCAGGCGACCGCGTTGCCGCCGTACGTCCCGCCGTGGGTGCCCGGCTCGAGCCGGTCGAGCAGCGAGCGGGCGGCGAGGATGCCCGACAGCGGCAGGCCGGACGCGATGCCCTTGGCCATGATGACGATGTCCGGGGTCGCATCGGTCCAGTCGGTGGCGAAGAAGCGTCCCGTGCGGGCGAAGCCGGACTGCACCTCGTCGACGGCGAGCAGGATGCCGTGGCGGTCGGCCACCTCGCGAAGCGCGGGCAGGAAGCCATCCGGCGGTACCACGTACCCGCCCTCCCCGAGCACCGGCTCGACCACGAATGCGGCCACGTCGTCTGGCGCGGCCGTCGTCGCGAACAGCTCGTCGATCGCCGCGAGCGTGGCGGCCAGGGCCACATCGGCCCCGCCCATGTGCAGGGGGTACGGGAAGGGGACGTGCTGCACGCCGGCCATCAGCGGCTCGAAGTGGGCTCGGTACTTCACGGTCGAGGATGTCAACGCCATCGCGCCGTGGGTTCGGCCGTGGAAGCCGCCGCGGAAGGCGACGACCAGCGGGCGGCCGGTGGCGATCTTGGCCAGCTTCACGGCCGCCTCGACCGCCTCGGCGCCGGAGTTCGAGAGGAAGAGGCCGTAGGCCTCATCGGTCACCGCGTTCGGGAAGCGCTCCGGCAGGCGCCGGTGAAGCTCCAACCCCGGCTGGTGGTAGACGATGTTCTGCTGGAGGTGGATGCCGCGGGCCGACTGCTCGGCGATGGCCGCCACGACCCGAGGGTGAGCGTGGCCGGTGTTCACCACGCCGATCCCGCTCGTGTAGTCCAGGTAGCGCTCGCCGTCGGTCGTGGTGATCCAGCAGCCCGATGCGCGTTCGACGATGAGATCGGTGTAGCGCGCCCACACCGGCGGAACGCCCTCGCGCAGCGCGGCCCAGTCGGTCAGAAGGTCGGTGGCGTGTTGATCCACAGCAGCCGTGTCTCCCCGCGGGCGTCGTTGCGCCAGCGATGCGGATGGGTCGATGGGAACGTGAGGGCATCGCCGGGCCGCTCGAGTCGGTACATCTCGTCCTCGCCGACCCACACGGTCATCGCACCGGAGAGCAGGTAGAGGAACTCCTCGCCCTCGTGGGCGTACTCGCCCTCGCTGCTGGCGCCCGGCGCCAGCACGAACAGCTGCGGCTCGAGGAGCGTGGCCCCGCGGGCGAGCTGCTCGATGCGCACGGCCCGGCCGCCGACCCCCAGCACCGGCCGCTCGCCGGCCGGGACGAGCCGCGCCCGCGCGCCGCCGGGTGAGCCGAACGCGTCCTGCAGCGTCGTGCCGTACGCGGCGGCCAGGCGCTGGAGCGAGGCGATGCTCGCCCCGCTCACGCCGCGCTCGACGGCCGAGACGAAGCTGACCGACAGCCCGCTGCGCTCGCCGGCCTCGCGCAGGCTCAGGCCGAGCTCGTTGCGGAGCCGGCGCAGCGGCCGTCCGTCGAGTCGCCGGTCCGGATGCGGCGAGGCGATCGAGTCGCGCAGCACGCGCCGGATGCCCGGGGCGTTGAGCCGGTCGACCTGGCGAAGGCGGCGCACGCCGCGCAGGTGGTCGAGGTCGGCGTCGGAGTAGAGCCGGTAGCGCGAACCGCTGCGCATCGGCCTCACGAGGCCCTGGCGCTCCCAGAGGCGCAGTGCGGAGGCCGAGACGCCCACCCGGCGCGCCGCCTCGCCGATCAGGTACGTCATCGCGCGGCTCCGGCCCTGCGCGCCTCGGCGGCCTGGCGCTGGCTCCACAGCTGCACAGCGATGAAGGCGATGGCCACGACGAAGATGATCGTGCCGAGCACGTTCACCTCGGGCGGGATGCCGACGCGGCTGACGCCGAAGACCCAGAGCGGGAAGGTGACGGTTCGCCCGGCGTTGAAGAGGGTGATGACGTAGTCGTCGATCGAGAGGGCGAAGGCGAGCAGCGCCGCCGCCAGGATGCCGGGGAAGATCAACGGGAAGGTGACGCGCCAGAACGTCTGGCGCTCGTTGGCATACAGGTCCATGCCCGCCTCCTCCAGGAATCGATTGAAGCCGATGAGGCGCGGGCGCACGGTGACGACGACGTAGCTGATGTTGAACATCACGTGCGCGATGAGGATCGTGAGGAAGCCACGCGGCACCCCGATCGAGATCCACATCGTCAGCAGCGACGCGCCGAGGATGATCTCCGGCGCGGTCATCGGGATGAAGATCAGCAGGTTCAGCGGGCCGCGGCCGCGGAACTCGTATCGCGACAGGGCCAGCGCGATCATCGTCCCCAACGCCGTGGCGATCACCGTCGAGATCGCCGCGATCGCGATGCTGGTGAGCATCGGTCCGGTGATCTGCGGACGGCTCCAGATGTCGAGGTAGTGCTCGACCGTGAAGCCCTGCCACGTGATGTTCTGGCGGCCGGCGGGGTCGTTGAAGCTGAAGACGATCATCACCGCGATCGGCGCGAAGAGGAACACCACGACGAGGGCGGTGAAGACGCGCAGCATGGCGCGGGAGGTCGTGGTGTCGCTCATCAGGTCGTCAGCCGATCGGTGCCGAAGGCGCGGCTGTACGCAGCCATCAGAATCGTCACACCGATGACGAGGACGAAGGCGAGGGCCGCCGCGGCGGGGTAGTCGTTCGCGCTGAGGTACTTGAACTGGATGATGTTCCCGATCATCTGCACCTCGGGATTGCCGCTCCCGATGATCTCGGCGTTGATGAAGTCACCGATGGCCGGGATGAACGTGAGCAGCGACCCCGCCACCACGCCCGGAATCGAGAGCGTGAACGTGATGCGCCAGAACGCCTGCCATCGGCTGGCGTAGAGGTCGGTGGCGGCCTCGATGAGCCGCCGATCGATCTTCTCGAGCGCCACGTACAGCGGCAGGATCATGAATGGCAGGAAGTTGTAGGTCAGCCCGAAGATGACCGATGCGGGCGTGGCGAGAAATTGGAATGTCGGGTCGAGCAGGCCGAGGTCCTTCAGCGTGCCGAACACGAGCCCGTTGTCCGACAGGATCATCCGCCAGTTGAGCGTCCGGATCACGAAGCTGACGAAGAACGGCAGGATGACGATGAACAGCAGCGCCGTCTTCAGCCGGCCGCCGTGGAAGGCGATCGTGTAGGCCATCGGATAGCCGATGAGCAGCGTGAGCACCGTCGTCGCCGCGGCGTAGACCGCGGAACGGACGAAGAGGTCCCAGAACTCGACGATCACCTCGGGGTAGATCCCGAAGTTCCAGGTCAGCGTGTAGCCGGTGTCGAGCGACCCGGTCTGGAGCGAGACGCTCAGCATGATCAGCATCGGGACCGCGAAGAAGACGAGCAGCCAGAGGCCGCCAGGCAGCAGCAGGAGGTAAGGAGTCAGTCCACGGCGGCTCATGTCAGCCGCCGATCACCTCCAGGAAAAGGTCGTTCCACTCCGCCTCCTCCTCCTCGGTGAGCTGCTTGTCGGTGAAGGTGTTGCCCAGCTGGTCCTCGGTGGGCACGACGGTCGGGGCCAGCGCTTCCAGCAGGTCGGCCGTCTCGGTATCCCCCTCGTCGCGAGCGGCCTGCGCGTTCGCCAGGATCTGGTCCTGGACCCCGTTGACGCCGGTGAAGTAGCCGATGTACTCCGACACCAGGGTCGCCGCCGCCGGGTCGTACCAGTAGTTGAGCAGCTTGTGGGCGTTGCTCACGCGGCTCGCGGCCTTCGGGATGGCGATCGTGTCGTTCCAGCGCATCGCCCCGTCCTGCGGGATGACGAATCGTACGTTCGGGTTGTCGTACAGCTGCATCTGGCCAACGTCCCCGGACCAGGCCACGGAGACGGCGAGGTCACCGGCCGCCAGGGCGTCGTAGTACTCGTTGCCGTAGTAACCGCGGAAGTGGCCGCGCTCGTTCGCCTCGAGCAGCTTCTGCTGAGCCCGGGTGACATCGTCGACCGTCGCGTTCTCGGGCTCGACCCCCAGCGACAGCAGCGTAAGCCCGAACATGTCACGCATATCGCTGAAGCCGCCGGCCCGATTCTCGAACGCGGGATCAAGGAGGTCGTCGAATGTCGTGATCTCGCGCCCCGTCAGCTCCGGATCGTAGGCGAGACCGGTGATTCCGCCCTGCCACCACAGGCTGTGGCGGTTCTCCGGGTCGTACCAGAGGTCCTTGGCGTAGTCCGCCGCGTTCGCGGTCCAGTTCGGCAGTTGGTCGTGGTCGAGCTCCTCGAGGAACCCGTTTCGGGCCAAGCGCTCGATCACCCAGCCCCCAGGGCTGATGACATCCCAACCCGTCGGATTGCCGGCCTGGAGGTCCGGAAGGATCGTGCCGAGGAAGTCGGCATTGTCCTGGATCGCCTCGGTGTAGTTGACCTCGACGCCGGTCTGATCGGTGAAGGCGACGATGCTCGGGTAGTTCCCGTCGTCGTCGATGTCGATGTAGAGGGGCCAGTTCGCCCACTCCAGCGGCCCGGACGCATCGGACGCCCCTGCGCTGGCCCCGGCCCCGGAGCCCTCCGGTCTGATGCCGCAAGCGGCAAGGATCGAGGGCAGCGTCAGTGCCGAGCCGGCGATGACCGCTCCACGGCCGGTTCTGTGCAGGAAGCTGCGCCGCGACATGCGGGCGTCTGGCCGCAAGGCGCGCTCGATGGCGCGCTCGATGGACGAATCGTCACGCATCGGGATGCTGCTCCTCTCCCTCCTCAGCGGTGGCGTCTGGCGCCGGGTCGGCGACCCTGGCGATGACGAAGGTGTGCTGCGGCTTCCAGGTAAGGCGAACGCGCTGGCCGTCGGCCAGCACCTCGCCCGCGCCGCTGGTCTCGAGGTTCTGGGCGTAGACGACGAGACGGTGCCCGTCGGGCGTCTCGACGAGGTACTGCGTGCTGACGCCGATGTACGAGGCGTCGAGCACGACGCCATCGATCGCGTTCGTCTCGCCCTCGCTGCGGGCTGCCGTCTCGTCCTCGCCGATCGCGAGCACGCGCAGCTTCTCGGGGCGCACGCCGAGGCGGACCTTCGTCTCGCCGTTCAGCGCGGCGGACGGCGCGCGCAGCATCGTCCCGTCGGCGAGGCGCAGGTCGGCGAAGCGATCGCCGCGGCCGGCGACCTCCGCGTCGAGCAGGTTGCTGACCCCCAGGAAGCCGGCAACGAACTCGGTCGCGGGGCGCTCGTAGAGCTCCTCGGGCGTGCCGAGCTGCTCGATCCTACCGGCGCGCATGACGGCAATGCGATTCGACATCGTCATCGCCTCATCCTGGTCGTGGGTCACGAAGATGAAGGTGATGCCGATCTCGCTCTGGATGCGCTTGAGCTCGATCTGCATCTGCTTGCGCAGCTTCAGGTCAAGGGCGCCGAGCGGCTCGTCCAGCAGAAGGACCTGCGGGTTGTTCACGAGCGCCCGCGCCAGCGCGATACGCTGCTGCTGGCCCCCGGACAGCTCCGACGGCTTTCGCTCCTCGAACCCGGGCAGCTCGACGAGCTTGAGCATGAACTCCACCTGGTGGCGGATCTCGTTCGTCGGCGTGCCACGCCGGCGCAGGCCGAAGGCGATGTTCTCGAAGATGTTGAGGTGCGGGAAGAGCGCGTAGCTCTGGAAGACGGTGTTCGTTGCCCGCTTGAACGGCGGAAGCTCGGTGACATCGGTGTCGCCGAGGTAGACCCGGCCCTCGGTGACCTCCTCGAAGCCGCCGATCATCCGCAGCGTGGTGGTTTTCCCGCACCCCGACGGGCCGAGCAGGGAGAAGAACTCTCCGGGCGGGATCTCGAGCGACAGGTCGTCGACGGCGACGAAGTCACCGAAGCGTTTCGTGACGCGGTCGAGACGGACGTCGGCTTCAGGCACGCTCGAGCACTCGCGAACCTTGTCTCGTTGCGGGAGGCCTGGCGAGTATAGATTTCGCCCGTGCTCCGGTGTCAAGGAGATTTCCTCAACACGTCCTTGACACGTGCCGAACGACCGAAGGACCGATGAATTTGGCGTGTCCGACCCCCCGAAATGAGTGGCGCGAAATCTGCAACTCAAACGCCGCGGCAGACGTCTTGAGCGCACAGTTAACCGCAATGCGGGGGAGGACCGAGACCGATGGCCAAGCTCAACCACCAGAAGCGGCATCGTCCGCGCCCCGTCGCGTCGCGCCGCCGCCGTTCCAACCTCCAGCGGGTGGAGGAGCAGCGCAGCCGGCGCGAAGTCGAGCGCTGGCGCAAGTCCACCTAGCGATCCAGAACGACACCTCCCTCAGGACCCGATCGAACCACCTCTCGATCGGGTCCTTTTTTCGTTGCTAGACTCCGCCCACCGCACGGGAGCCGACCAGCCGATGGACTTCGCCCTTTCGCCTCAGCACCTCGAGATCCAGCGCACGGTGCGCGACTTCGCCGAACGCCGGATCGTTCCGGTCGCCGACGAGCTCGAACGCAAGGGCGAGTTCCCGCACGAGATCATCCGCGAGGCCGCGGCGCTCGGGCTGCTCGGAGTGCCGTACCCGGAGGAGATCGGCGGTACCGGGCTGGACTCGCTTGCCTACGCGATTACCGTCGAGGAGCTCAGCCGCGCCAGCGGCAGCATCGGGATCATCGTCAGCGCCCACACCAGTCTCGGCTGCAACCCGGTCTGGCTGGCCGGGAGCGATGAGCAGAAAGAGCGCTTCCTGCGGCCGATGGCCTCCGGCGAGGTGCTCGGCGCCTACGGCCTGACCGAGCCCGGCGCCGGCAGCGACTCGCGCGGCACCCGCACCCGCGCCCTTCGCGACGGCGACGCGTGGGTCCTCAACGGCAGCAAGCGTTTCATCACCAACGCCGGCGTGGCCGGCACGTACATCGTCACCGCCGTGACCGAGCGCGAGGCCGAGAGCGGCAAGATCAGCGCCTTCATCGTCGAGGCCGATACGCCCGGCTTCAGCATCGGCCGCATGGAGGAGAAGATGGGCCTCCATGCCAGCAACACCGGTGAGCTGATCTTCGACGACTGCCGGATTCCGGCGGCGAACCTTCTCGGGGCGGAGGGGGAGGGCGACAAGCTGTTCCTGAAGACGCTTGACGGCGGCCGCATCGGCATCGCTGCGATGGCGCTCGGGCTGGCGCAGGCGGCCTACGAGGCCGCATCGGCCTATGCGAAGGAGCGCCACCAGTTCGGGCGCGCGATCGGCGAGTTCCAGGGCGTCGCGTTCATGATCGCCGACATGGCCGTGAAGATCGACGCGGCCCGGCTGATGACCTACCGCGCGGCGTGGTTGAAGGATTGCGGCAAGTCGTACACGACCGAGGCGGCGATGGCCAAGCTCTTCGCCAGCGAGGTCGCCCGCGACGTCACAAACGATGCGATCCAGGTCCACGGAGGCTACGGCTACATCACCGAGTACCGCGTCGAGCGCTATCTGCGCGACGCGAAGCTGACCGAGATCGGCGAGGGCACCAGCCAGATCCAGCGCCTGGTGATCGCGCGCAACCTCCTCGGCCTGCGCGCGATGTAGTCGGCCCCCTTGCTGCCGTATATACATGTATACGATCGACTCGGCGTCCCACAGATCGGTCGATTTGGGTACGCTTGCGCAGCCGGTCGTTCGACCTGCGATGGAGCACGCCACATAGAGGCCCAACGACCATGAGCAGCCGCATCGACGAGCTGGACGCCATCGTCCGCAGCTTCGATCTCAATGAGCATCCCTTCTACACCGAGTGGCGTGCCGGAACCCTGCCGGTCGAGCGCCTGGCCGAGTACGCCGACGAGTGGGCGCCGTTCATCGGCATCGTCGACGCCGGCTGGGAGCGGATCGGGTATCCCGAGTACGCGGCCGAGGAGCGCGAGCACGACAAGCTTTGGCGGGACTTCCGGAACGCCCTGAACGCGACCGGCGAGATGCAGCGGCCGCAGTCGCGCACGCTGCTTGCCGTCGGCGAAAACGCGTTCGCATCGGTCCCGGAGTCGCTCGGGGCGCTCTACAGCTTCGAGGTCCAGCAGCCGGCCACCGCGAGCAGCAAGCTTGCTGGCCTGCGCGAGCACTACGCCGGGACGGTCGACGCCGATGCGCAGCGGTACTTCGTCGAGCACGCGGTCGAGACCGATGAGCCGGCGATGCTGGGCGCGCGAATCGATGCGCTCTCCGACGGCGAGTTCGCGCGGGCGAAGACGGCGTGCGCGCTGTTCAGCGCGGCGGCGTGGGGCGCGCTCGACGGGGTCTACTACACCGACTAGGACTCAGGTCCGGCGGTTGCTGAACTCGACCGACCAGCGCCACGCCTTGCCGTCGGGGTCGTTCCACCAGGCGGTGAGGATCCCCGCCTCGCCGCCGGGCAGGATCACGACGCTGCCGAGGTCGTCGTCGGTCGGCCAGCGGTCCTCGCGGGTGACCTCGTCGCCGTCGAGGACGAAGCGGGTCATCGGCAGGTAGCCGGCCTTGCGGCGCAGCCCCTCGCCGCGGGCAACAACGCGGTCGTCGCCCTGGCGCACGGTCACCGCGACCTGGCGCGGGACGGAGTGCGCCCAGACGACGTCGTGCGGGTCGATGCGCGCGCGAGCCAGCGGCAGACCGGTCGCCCCCGCGCCGGGGTACCACAGCTCCCAGGTGTGCAGCTTGTCGAAGGCCATGTCGGTCATGGTAGGCGCCTCTCTCGCGTGGCGTCTCCGCCGCTGTCAGGGCCTGCGTGACAGCGTGCGGCACGTTCTCACGCAGAGGTCATGACACGCGCCGGGCGAGCTCCACGAACGCGTCGAGCGAAGAGGGATCGGCCAGCGAGCCGCGCGACGCGGCCTCGTCCGGCGGCGTCCCGGTGAGGATCCGCTTCACCGGCACCTCCAGCTTCTTGCCCGACAGCGTCCGCGGGACCGCCGGGACGGCCAGCACCTCGTCCGGCACGTGGCGCGGGGAGAGCGATGAGCGCAGCTCCGAGGCGATCCGCGCGCGCAGCGCATCGGTCAGTGCGCCGCCGTCGCGCAGGACGACGAACAGCAGCAGGCGGTCGCCCGCGTCGAGGTGGACGACGAGCGAGTCGGCGATCTCGGGCAGGCCCTCGACGACGGCGTAGAACTCGGCCGTCCCGACCCGCACGCCGCCGCGGTTGAGCGTCGCGTCGGATCGGCCGCTGATCACGCACGAGCCGCGCTCGGTGAACGTGATCCAGTCGCCGTGGCGCCAGGCGCCGCCGAAGTCCTCGAAGTAGGCGGCGCGGTAGCGCGAGCCGTCGGGGTCGTTCCAGAAGGCGACCGGCATCGAAGGCATCGGCCGGGTGATGACGAGCTCGCCCTGCTCGCCGATGACCGGGCGACCGTCCGAGTCGAAGGCCTCGACCGCGCAGCCGAGGTGGCGGCAGCTGATCTCGCCCTCCCAGACCGGCACCAGCGGCGAGGCGCCGACGAACGCGGTGCAGACATCCGTGCCGCCGGAAACCGACTGCAGATGGACCGATGGGCTGATCGCCTCGTAGACGTAGCGAAAGCCCTCCACCGGCAGCGGCGATCCCGTCGAGCCGATGCCCCGGATCGCCGAGAGGTCGGCCAGCTCGCCTGGCCGGATGCCCTCCTTGCGGCAGGCCATGAGGTACGGCGCCGATGTCCCGAAGTAGGTGACGCCCTCCTCGGCCGCCAGCCTCCACAGCGCGCCGAGGTCCGGGTGGGCCGGGGAACCGTCGTACAGCACGATGCTCGAATCGACGGCAAGCCCCGAGACGAGGTAGTTCCACATCATCCAGCCGGTGGTGCTGAACCAGAAGAACCGATCCGCGGGGCCGAGGTCGTGGTGCAGCGCGTGGATCTTCAGGTGCTCGAGCAGGATGCCGCCATGGCCGTGGACGATCGGCTTCGGCAGCCCGGTCGTGCCAGAGGAGTAGAGGACGAAGAGCGGGTGGTCGAACGGCACGCGCTCGAAGGTCATCGGGCCGTCCTGGGCGGCCAGCGCGTCCCAGGACATCGTGTCTGGGATGCGTGACGCATCGGCGCGCAGGTAGGGGAGCACGACGGTCGCGGTGAGGCTCGGCAGCGCCTCGCGAATGGCGGCGACCTCGGCGGTGCGGTCCACGTCGCGATCGCCGTAGCGGTAGCCGTCGATGGTCAGCAGCACCTTCGGCTCGACCTGGCTGAAGCGGTCGACGACGGAGCGCACCCCGAACTCCGGCGCGCAGCTCGTCCAGACCGCGCCGAGCGAGGCCGTGGCCAGCAGCGCGACGACCGCCTCCGGCACATTCGGCAGGAAGCCTGCGACCCGGTCGCCACGCCCGACGCCAAGCCGATGCAGCCCGGTACGGACGCGGCCGACCTCGGCGCGCAGCTCGTCGGCGGTCATCGTGATCCGCGGCCGCGTCTGCGAGCGCGCGACGAGCACGGTGTCGGAGCCGTCGCGGCCGGCGAGCCGCAGGCAGTGCTCGGACCAGTTGAGGCGTGCGGTCGGGAACCAGCGTGCGCCGGGCATGGACTCGTCGGCGAGCGCGGGCCCGGGATCCGTCTCCGAGATGACGCCGAAGTGGTCCCAGACCGATGCCCAGAAGGCGCCTGGATCGGCGATCGACCACTCCAGGAGCTCGTCGTAGGCGGCGAAGCGAAGGCCTCGCTCGCGCTCGAGCCAGTCGAGGTAGGCGCCGATGCGGGTCGTGCTCCGCGCATCCGGCGCGGGCGACCAGAGGACGGGGGGCGAGGGCATCGGTCCGATCATGCCAGAAGGCGGGCGTTGGCTCGGCGCCATGCTCACCCGTGGCGCTCGAGGAGCTCGATCCGGCCGATCGGCTCTAGCGGCCGCGTCGCCGGCGCGCGAGGCGCTCGGCCAGGGTCTCGCCGGGATCCGCAGGCGCTTCGACTGCCGGCGCAGGCTCGGGAGCGGGCGTCGGGGCCGGCCGCGACACCTGTTGCGTGACCAGCGGTGGGGCGGGCGCGGCCGCCATCACGGCCTCCGTCGCCGGCTGCGGCGTGTCCACGACGCGCTCGGCGCGGCGGTCGCTGCGAGCCTTCGCCGCCCGCAGCTCGGCGAGGCCGGGGACCGCCTCCGGCTCCGGACGCCCGAGGCCGACGCGGCGTCCCGCCCAGCTCCGCGCCCGCCGCAGGTCGGCCCGTGTGAGTGCCACACGGCGCACGCCGACGTCGAGCGGGACGAGCACGATCGCGAGGAGCAGGAGCCAGGGCCAGATCGGCGTCGGGAAGGCGCCCGCGGCGATGTCGTGGCGCCAGACTTCCGCGCCGGGTTCCTCGCTGGCCAGCGGCAGCTCGCGCCCGTTGCCGGCGGCGGCGTACGCGGCGAGCGCATCGGTGTCGATGCCGAGGCGGCGGAACTCGTCGGCGGTGGGCGAGACGATCCCGAGCGTGCGGCTGGCGGCATCGGTGCCCTCCGCGGTCTCGAGGGTCTGGGCCACGCGGACGAGGTAGGCGCCCGGGTCCCCGGCGTGGACCGAGCCCGCGTAACGTCCGGGGCCGACCTGCTCGAGCACCGCCTGCGTCGGCTCGAGATCCGGCGAGACGAGGCGAAGGATCGTCTGGTAGAAGTTGCGCGGGGCGCCGTCGTCGTCGAACGAGGTGACCTCGACGTTCAGCCGGCCGCGATCGCCAGGGCTGAAGCGCACGTCGATGCCCTCGGAGTCCTGCGGCGGCAATGTCCAGGCCACTAGCTGTGCGGTCAGGGTGCCGAACTCGGGCGTCCCGATCCAGGGCGTCGCCCACTGCTGCCGAGCGTCGCTCGTCCAGGCCGCCGCGCGTCCGAGGCCGTACTGCCACTGCGCCAGGAGCGGGTCCTCGCGGCCGGTGAGCAGCGCCACCGTGGCGCTTCCCTTGGCGGTCGTCGCGTTGTAGCCGAGGAGCTGCGGCAGGCGCCCGGGGTCCATGCCGTCGAGGACCTCGGAGCTCGCGGACGGGATCGGCTGGAAGGTCTCCTCCACGATCTGCTCGCCGGCGGTGCGGATCGTCTCGCGCAGGAAGATGTCGGGGATCGTCGTCGCGTCCGCGGCGTCGTAGTAGCGCCCGCCCGACTCCTCGGCCAGCTCGCGGAGGATCCGGGCCGATCCGCCACCGGTTCCGATCGTCGACAGCGTGATGCCGGCGGCCTGCATGTCCTCGAGCAGCTCGTCGTAGGCGCCGGAGGTCGACCAGCCGTCGGTGATGAGGATGATGTGGCGCAGGGTGGCCGGGTTGTTGACGAGGTCGTCGTAGGCCGCCTTCAGCCCGGCGTAGATGTTCGTGTTGCCGTCGGCCGGGAAGCCGAGCCCGTTGCCGAGCGCGCCGAAGTCGATCGGCGCCGTGCGCACCGCCCAGTGCGCATTGCTGTCGAACGCGACGACACCGAGCTGGTCTGTCGGCGCCAGGGCCTCGGCGGCGCGCAGGATCGCCTCCTTGGCGATGTCGACCTTCTCGAAGCCGCGGGTGCCCGAGGGGTTCGCGTTGTCGCGCGAATCGCCGGTGCAGTGGCAGTCGGCCATGCTGCCCGACTTGTCGACGACAGCGACCATCGCCACGTCGGGGGATCGCTCGCGGTCGCGGACCGTCATGTACACCGGCAGCGTCTCCTCGAGTGGGGTGTCGAGGTAGCCGCCGGCGCCGAAGCTGTCCCGCCCGCCGACCATCACCAGTCCCTTGCCGAGGTCGCGGACGTAGGACTGGATCGCGGCCATCGTCGTCTCACCCAGCGCGTCGGCCGGAACGTTGTCGAGGACGAGGCTGTCGTAGCTGGCGAGGCCGGTGAGCGAGCTCGGCACGCCGCCCGACGGCACGACCGTCACCTCGAGGTCGCCGTCGGTCAGCGAGGCGATCAGGTCCGCCGCACGCTCGGCGTCGTCGGTCGCGACGAGCACCTGCGGCGGGCCGGAGACCAGCACGTAGGCATCGGCCGCGTTGTTCTCGGCGAACCGATCCGTCTCCGGCTCGATGACGGCACGGAAGACGTGGAAGCCGGGCTCGTCAGCGGTGACGCTGAACGGGATGGCGGTGACGCCCGGCTCGAGATCGAGCTCGCGGGTCGCGACCGTCGCGCCATCCGCGAGCAGCCGCAGGGTCGCGCCGGTGGTGATCGTGGAGCGCAGCCGGACCATCAGGTCGATCGTCTCTCCGACCCGCGCCCCGGGTGGCGCGTCGAGCACGTCGACCAGCACTTCGGCCGCCGACTCGTCGGCCGGCGTGACGACGTCGATCCGGATGCCCCGCGCGGCCGCCGCGGCGATCGCATCCTCCGCCTCGCCGGAGGTGTCGTTGCCGTCGGAGAGCAGGACGATGCGCTGCTGTGTGCCGGTCGGGAAGATCGCGGCCGCCAGGCGCACGGCGGCACCGACGTCGGTCGCGCCGGTGACCGGCGCCGAGGCGGGCTCGGCGAGCTCGTCGAGCTGCGACGGCAGGCGGTCGACGAGCGCGTTGGCGCCGAAGACGACGATCCCGGCGGTGTCGCCCTCGGGCATCTCTCGCACCGCGCTGCGCGCCCAGTCAACGAGCTCCTCGCGGGACGCGTCGAGCATCGAGGCCGATGCGTCGAGCAGGAAGACGACGCTGAGCCGATCCGACGGCAGCGCCAGGCGCATCCCGGCCAGCGACAGCACCAGGCACGCGGCCAGGGTGATGCGAATGACGAGCGACGCGATCCGCCGGCCGGCCGGCAGCGTGCGCGAGGCCGCCATCCAGCCGATGACGACGATCGCGCCGACCGGCACGGCCAGCCACAGCCAGATCGGATCGGCGAAGTTGATCGGGAAGGTCATCGCGCCCGCCCACCGAGCGGCTGCGGCCGGCGGCCGAACGCCCGCGCCAGCGTCCGACGCGTCGGCCGGTGGTAGAGCAGCCACTCGACCGCCAGCAGCGCGAGGGCGGCGAGGGCCAGCGGCCACCACCACTCGGCGCGGGTCGGCTGGCCGGGACCGCCGTCGTCCTCCGGGACGCGCCCCATGTCCACGATGCGCTGCGGGTCGCCCGGCGCGACGTCGGACTCGTCGGCATTGAACAGGTTGACCGCGGTGCGGCCGATGACCTGGTTGCCGACCGCGGGGTCGTCGCTGATCACGCGCACCTCGCGCACGCCGACCTCGTCGGCGCCGGCCAGCGTCAGCTGACCGCCAATGACCGGCACCTCGACCGCCGTGCCCGCCCCGTCGGCGCCGGTGGTGACCACGCTGACGCGCTCGATCGCCGGGTCGATGCTGGCCGTGACCGACTCGCCGAGCGGCATCGACGACGGCAGGATCCCCTCGGCGACCGGCAGCAGATGGTCGACGAGGTTGCTCATCAGCAGCGGGAAGGCGACCTGCAGCGGCAGGTCGGACTCGCCGAGGTCGAAGCCGATGAGCGCCATCCGCCTGCCGGCGCTCTCGCCGACCGCCACCAGCGGCCGCCCCGCGGACGTCTCGACGACCGGCCGCACCCCATCGGCCAGCTCGATCTGCCGCGCGCGGCCGATGTGGACGGTGGCGAGGTCGACGAAGCGCAGGATCGGCTCGTCGGGATCGGTACGGTCGATGAGCGGGCCGTCGATCCGGCCCGCCACCGTGCCGAACTCGCCGTCGTCGGGCGGGTTGATGTACAGGGCCGCGCCCGGCGGCGGCTCGTCGGGCACGATGCCGTCGAAGACGAAGAGGCCATACGGCGTGCCGTCCTCATCGGCCTCCGCGAGCGCATCGGCGTAGCCGGCCTCGCCGACGGCGTACAGCTCGAGGCGAGGAAGCAGGGCCATCGCGTTCTCGAGGTACGCGTTGCCCTCGCCGACGAGCAGGGCGCGGGTGCGGCCCTGGGCCGGCACGATCGCGAAGGCCCGGTCGTCGGTGGCGAGCGCGTCCGAGCCGGCGAGGCGGGCCTCGACGGTCGCCGCGGCGGGCGGCACGGTGCTGATCAGCGCCTCCGAGCGCTGGCCGGCGGGGATCGTCAGCTCGCGCGCGTCGACGAGCGCGCCGTCGGCGTAGATCTCGAGGCGGCGGGTGGCCTCCGTGTTCGAGGGGTTGGCGATCGCCACGAACAGGTCCAGCTGCGCCCCGCCCGACCGGCGCAGGGCGGAGAGCGCGGCCACCGATTGGTTCGCATCGGTCTCGCCGACGAGCTCCACGAGCACCGGTGCCCCCACGCCGACCTCGGGCAGCTCGTCGCCGGAGGCGTCGCTGACGACGACGATCGTCGAGTCGGAGTCGCGCGCCGCGAGGGCCGAGGCCAGCGCGAAGGCATCGGTCAGGTCGCCCGGAAGCTGGCTGGCGGCGATGCCGTCGATCGCCTCGAGCGCGGCGTCGCGGTCATCGGTCTCGCTGACGAGCACGGTCGCCGTATCGGCCGCGGCGACCACGGTCACGCGCCCGCCCTCCGGCAGCCGGCCGACGACGTCCGCGGCGCGCTCTCGGGCCAGCGCCATACGGTCCTCGCCGTCGGTGTCCGCCGCCATCGAGGCGCTGGTGTCGACGATCAGGACGACGTTGGCGGCCAGGTCCGAGGTCGAGGCGCTGAACGGTCGGGCTGCCGCCAGCACCACGATCGCGGCGATCAGCAGCTGCACGAGCAGCAGCCAGCTGAACCGCAGCTTCTGCCACGGCGCATTGGCCTCCACGTCGCGGATCAGCTGCTGCCAGAGGAACGTCGATCCGACGGGATAGTCGCGGCGCCGCAGCCGCAGCATGTAGAAGGCGACGATGATCGGCAGGCCGATGAGGCCGATGAGTGCGAGGGGAACGATCACTCGACCACCCTCCGGCGCCGGAGGACGTCGAACAGGAGATCGGCCAAGTCGAGGTCGGCGGGCACCTGGACGTACGCGCCGCCGCGCTTGCCGACGAAGGCGGCGATCTCGGCCTGCCACTCCGCGAGCCGGGTGCGGTATCGGTCCACGAGGTCGTCGTCGCCGGAGACCTCAACGGCGTGGCCAGTCTCGTTGTCGACCAGCCGCGCGTCGGGCGGCACCTCGGGATCGATCTCCTCGGGCGCGAGCAGGTGCAGCACCGACAGCTGGGAGCGGGTGCCGGCCAGGTCGCGCAGCGCGTCGAGGTAGCCGGGATCCATCAGGTCGCTGATGAGAACCAGCGGACCGGTGCCGCGCATCCGTGCCGCGTAGGCCCGCGCGGCGGCGGCGAGTCCGGTGAGGCGCTCGGTACGCGGCTCGGAGAGGAAGCGGAAAAGCTCGAGCGCCCGCCGCTTGCCGCGCAGCGGCCGCATCCCGCTCGCGGCGCCGTCGCCGAGGAACGCGACGCTCACGCGGTCCATGCTTGCCAGGCCGAGGTAGCCGAGGGCGGCGGCAGCCCGGCGCGCGGCATCGAGCTTGTTGGGCTCCCCGTAATCCATGCTGCGGCTGGCGTCGACGAGGATGTGGACGGTGACGTCCTCCTCCTCGACGAACAGCTTCACGAAGAGCTTCTCGAGCCGGGCGTATGCGTTCCAGTCGAGCTGGCGCAGGTCGTCGCCCACGGCGTAGTTGCGGTAGTCGGCGAACTCGACGCTCTGCCCGCGCCGCACGCTGCGACGCTCGCCCTTCATGCGCCCGGCGGTCAGCCGGCGCGAGGCGAGCTCCAGCTGCTCGAGGCGGCGTAGGAAGGCCTCGTCGAAGAACGGGGCGCGCTCGGTTGTGGTCATCGGCTTTGTCCGCTCTCGCGTATATACGTATATACGCGGGCGTTCACCACCCTATTCGGCCGGTTCGGTGGGCGTCTCGGCGATGATCGCGCGAACGATCGAATCGGTGCTGATGCCCTCGGCCTCGCCCTCGAAGTTGAGGATCACCCGATGGCGCAGCGCCGGCGCGGCGACGGCCTGCACGTCGGCGTACGAGACGTTGAATCGGCCGTCGAGCAGCGCCGAGATCTTCGCCCCGAGCACGATCGCCTGCGCCCCGCGCGGCGAGGCGCCGTAGCGGACATAGGTGCGCACGATCTCGGGGTTGCGCTCGGTCTCGGGGTGCGTGGCGCGCAGGATCCGAATCGCGTACGCCATCACGTGCGACGCGATCGGCACGTCGCGCGCGAGCTGCTGCATCGCCATGACCTCGGCGCCGGTCGCGGCCTTGCCGACGTTCGGCTGCTCGACGCCGGTCGTGCGCTCCATGATCCGCACGAGGTCCTCCTCGGACGGGAACGGCACGTCGATCTTGAAGAAGAACCGATCCAGCTGCGCCTCCGGCAGCGGGTAAGTGCCCTCCATCTCGAGCGGGTTCTGGGTGGCGAGCACGAAGAACGGCTCGGACAGGGTGTACTGCTGCTTGGCGACGGTGACGCGGTGCTCCTGCATCGCCTCCAGCAGCGCCGATTGGGTCTTCGGCGTGGCGCGGTTGATCTCGTCGGCGAGGACGAGGTTGCTGAAGATCGGACCCTGCTGGAAGCGGAACCGCCGCTCGCCGCCCTCCTCGACGATGATGTTCGTGCCGATGATGTCCGCCGGCATCAGGTCCGGAGTGAACTGGATGCGGCTGAAGCCGAGATCGAGCGCCTCGGACATCGTGCGCACGAGCATCGTCTTGCCGAGCCCGGGCACGCCCTCGAGCAGCGCGTGCGAGCCGGCCAGCAGGCTGATGAGCGTCTGGCGCACGAGCTGCTGCTGGCCGACGATGAAGGTCCCGACCTGCTGCTCGATGGCCGTGGCCATCTCGGCGAACCGCTCGGGCTCGAGCTGGGTCGGGGTCTGCGTGGGGGTCGGTGTCGGCTCGGTCGTCATCGGTCCTTCGCTCACTCCGTGGGTTCCAGGCGCGAGAAGTAGTCGCGGACGAAGTCCTTCAGGGTGATCGGCACCTGCTGGCGATCGAGCGAGGACTGCGCGTAGTCGTAGAAGAGTTCGAAGACCGATGCGTACGGCACCAGGCTGTCGTTGTCGAAGCCGACGCCCGATCCGGAACCGGTCTGGTCGGTGCCGCCGTTGCCGCCGCGTCCGGCGATGAAGTCGGGGTCGCCCGGCCGCCCGAAGCGGTCGAAGTCGGTGAGGATGCTGCCCTGGTCGTCGGTCTCGAAGCCCTGGTTGCCCCGCGACGGGCCGTCGAAGCCGCCGGTGCGCAGGCCGCCGCCCGGGATCCGTCGCACCGTCGTGCCGCCCCCGGCCCCCGGCTGACTGCCCTGGCCCGGCTGATTCCCCGGTTGGTTGCCGGGCTGATTCCCGGGCTGGTTGCCAGGCTGATTCCCCGGCTGGTTGCCCGGCTGATTCCCGGGCTGATTCCCCGGCTCGCCTGAGGCCCCCGGCTGGCCCGATGCGCCCGGTTGGCCCGACGCTCCTGGCTGCCCGGAGGCGCCAGGCTGGCCCGATGCACCCGGTTGCCCCGAGGCGCCTGGCTGACCCGATGCACCGGGTTGACCGGAGGCACCCGGCTGACCGGAGGCGCCCGGCTGGCCCGAGGCGTTCGGCTGCCCAGCGGTCGGCTGTCCGGCGCGAGCGACCTGGCGCGCACCCTCCTGGAGGGCCGACTGCGCCTGCGCGACGTCGCGCTGGAGCTGCCGGTCTCGTTCCGACTGCCGGAACGCGTCCGCCGCGCGCTGGAGCGCCTCTTCCGCGGCTCGCTGGTCCTCCTCCGAGCCGGAGCGGGCGGCCGCGTCCAGCGCGTCGGCTGCCTCGGCGAGCGCCGCGGCGACCTGCGGCTGGGACGCGGCACCGGCCTGCGCCGCCTGGCGCAGCTCGGCCGCGCGTGCCTGTGCCTCCTCCTGGCCGAGGGAATCCGCCCGCTCGGCGAGCTCCTCGAGGTCGTTGGCGGCCTGCTCGGGATCGCCCTCCTCGTTCGCCTCCTCGTCGCCGGTCGCGGCGCGCGAGGTTGAGCGGGCGAGCTGGGTGAGGCCGGCGTCGCGCTCGGCGGCCTGCGGATCGGCCATCCGAGACAGCTCCTCCTGGACCGAGCCGATCCGCGCCAGGGTCGCCTCGCGGTCGGCGCCCTGCTCGCGCAGCTGGCGCGCCAGCTCGCGAAGCTGGCGCTCGAGCTCCTCGCGCCGCGGGTCGGGGTTCTCGACGTTCTCCTCGCCGACCTCGTCGGCGACGTCCTCGACCCGCTCGGCGACCCGCTCGGCAGCCTCGCGCGCGGCACGCCGCTGGGCGACGACGTCGTCCTGCGGGTTCGGCCACGCGACGAGGAGCAGGGTCATCGCCAACCCGAGGCCGACGACGGCCAGCGGGCGGCGCGCCACCCGCGGCCTGAAGGCCCGCCGGAGGTCGACCGCGTTCAGGCGAGCGCGGGCGTCTGCAAGCTGGCGAGCCTCGAGCGGATCGTCGGTCTCGTGACCGGCCAACTCGAGAGCCGTCCCCAGCCGCTGGCGAAGGGCCAGCTCCTCGTCAGCGCGTCTGGCCGCCTCGACCAGCGAGGGACGCGAGCGGAGGGTCAGGATGGCCCACGCCAGCGCCCCGAGCGCGACGACGCCGAGCTGGACGAAGAGCGCGTACTCGAACGGGAATGCGCGAGCCAGGAGCTGGACGAGGGCGACGCCGAGCACCGTGGCGGCGAGCGCCAGGACGCCGGCGCGGACTGCGCGACGCCACCAGAGGCGGCGGCGAAGGCTGCGCAGCCGGCCGAGCGTGTCGGCGCCGAGGCGGCGTTCGACGGCAGCGGCGACGGTCCGATCGCTCATCGAGGCTCCTCCTCGAGCTCCTCGAGCGTCGGCTGCCCGGGATCGGCGGGCGGCCCGACCGCAATTGGCGCGGCGGCCAGCGTGGTTCGCCGCCGCCGGAACGCCCAGCGCATGCCGGCGGGCACGACGAGCCGCGTCGAGAGGAAGGTCAGCAGAGCGGCGAGCGCGATGAAGGTGATGGCGATCCGCGGCCACCAGTAGCCCGAACCGGTGTCGACGGCATCACCGACCGGGTTGCCGAGCTGGTCCACCGGCCCGCACACGTCGCCGAAGCAGTCCATCCCGCCACCACCGAAGTTCGGCGTCTCGCCGCGCAGCTGGGCGAGGGCGGCGTTGATGCCGCCGAACCCGCCCGGCTCCGTGTTGCCGACGACGTCGAGCATCGCGATGCCGGGGTTGACGTAGAGGAGCTGCTCGGGCGCGCGCCGGGGCGGGCCGATGCCGAAGCCGTTTTCCTGGTTGATGAGCAGGGTCCAGAAGCCGAACAGCATGATCGTGCCGAGCGTGAGCGCCAGCATCGTGATGTAGCTCAGGACGGTCGCGGCCTGCGTTCGCTTCAGGAGGGCGGAGAAGAAGAGGCCGATGGCGCCCAGCGCAACCGCCGTGGCCAGCAGCACGAGCTGCTGCCGCACGATGTCGTCGACCGATGCGCCGCCGTACATCAGCACGATCGCCGTGATCGGCACCGCGGCCACGATCATCAGCACGACGAAAGCGAGTGCGGCGAGGAGCTTGCCGAGGACGATGGCCCCCGGGCGCATCGGTGTGCTCACCAGCAGGTCCAGCGTCTGCTTCTCGCGCTCGAGGCTGATCTGGCCGGCGGTGAAGCCGGGGGCGATGAAGGAGATGAGGATGAGCTGGAAGATCGAGAGCAGCGTGAAGATCGTCTGCCCGACGATCGCGGAGGTGTTGGCCTGGTTCATGAACCCGCCGAAGCCCTGGCGGGCCGTCGGCGCGACGATCAGGTACGCGCCGTAGGTGATCAGCGCCAGCAGGCCGAGGTAGAGGGTCATGACCACGAAGGCGCGCCGCCCGCGCATCCGCGAGCGCAGCTCCTTGACCATGATCGTTCCGACCCCGGCGAGGAACTCGCGGAACGCCGAGCGGCGCGCCGGGCGCATCGTCTCTGCCGTCGCCGTCATGCCGCCGCCTCTCCTTCGTCCTGGCCGGTGACCTTGAGGAAGATCTCCTCGAGGTCGCTGGTCGCCTGTCCGAAGCCGACCACGCGGTGACCGGCCTCGATCATCGATCGCAGCAGGACGGCCTGGTCGTCTCCGGTGCCGTCGAAGCTGACCTCGAGTCGCGACGAGCCGTCCGTGCTCTGCGCCGGCAGGACGTCGCCGACGCGTGGATCGGTTCCGAGCCAGTCGGACGCGGCGCGGATCGCGTCGGGATCGCCGAGGAGATCGATGCGCAGCAGCGCAGTGGCGCGCAGCGAGCGCTCGATCTCGGCGATGCTGCCCGAGCGCAGGACCCGGCCGTGGTCGATGATCGCCACGCCGGTGCACATCTCGCCGAGCTCGGGGAGGATGTGGCTGCTGACGAGGATCGTCTTGCCCATGCCGCGCAGCTCACGGAGGATCTCGCGCATCTCGACGCGCGCCCGCGGGTCGAGCCCGGAGGCCGGCTCGTCGAGGATCAGCAGCGTCGGGTCGTGCACAAGCGTGTGCGCGAGGCACAGCCGCTGGCGCATGCCGCGCGAGAGGGTCTCGACGTACGAGTCGCGCTTGTCGGCGAGGCCGACGATCTCGAGCAGCTCGCCGACCATCGTCGGACGGCGCGACGCGGCGATGCCGTAGCAGCGGGCGAAGAAGTCGAGGTACTCCCAGACGCGGAGGTCGTCGTAGACGCCGTAGAAGTCGGGCATGTAGCCGATGCGGCGACGCACCTCGATCGGGTCGGCGGCGACCGGGATGCCGGTCACGAATGCCTCGCCGGACGATGGCGCGAGCAGCGTGGCGAGGATCTTCATCGTCGTCGTCTTGCCCGCGCCGTTCGGGCCGACCAGCCCGAAGATCTCGCCGGGGCCGATGACGAGGTCGATGCCGGCCACCGCGAGGTTGTCGTCGTAGCGCTTCACGAGGCCGCGGGTCTCGACGACGGGGACGCTCATCATCGCTCCAGTACCCCGCTTACCTGCGCGCTCGGGTAGACAGTGCTCTGGCCGAAGTTCGGGTTCGCCTCCACGCCGGTGACGCGGACGACGATGCGGCCGGTGTCGCTGAGCACGGTCGACGGATCGTCGACCACGAACTGGCTCTCGCCGCTCAGGTCACCGAGCACCGTCCACTCGCCGGTGACAGGGTCCCGCACCTCGGCGATGAAGCCCTCCGGCCAGAAGCCGGCGCCGAAGCTGCCCGGGTCGCCAAGGACCATGCTCGGATCGGGACCGAAGATGATCTCGACCTGGCTCGGAACGATCCCCGCCGACTCGAGCGGCAGCGCGATGCTCCACGTCGCCGAGCCCTCGCCCAGCATCATCATCCCGGCCCCGCCGGAGTCGGCCTGGCCCTCGGTGGCGATCACGTCGACGCCCATCTGGTGGGGGAGGATCGTGAGCTCGCCGCTGGCGAGCGCCGGCCGCACGCTGAGCACCTCGACCGACGATCGGTAGACCTGGGCCTGGAGGCCGTCGATGACGACCGGCATCGGTCCGGGATCGTCGCTCCAACCGATGACGTATGGGCCGCGCCGGCCGACGTCGACGTTCACCGGCCCGAACGAGGCGTAGCCGACCAGCGAGTCGATCACCTGGCGGCGCAGCGTGATCAGCCGCTGCTCCTCGTCGCCGGACTCGAAGCCGCCGAAGCCGTAGACCTGGTCGGCCGCCGAGGAGCCGTTGAAGTTCGCGCCGGGGAGCGTGAACTCGGCGCTGGCACCCGGCGCCAGGTCGCCGATCCGCTCGCCGCCGTTCGTGCTGATGTAGGCGACGTCGTCGATGGCGACCTCGGAGTTGTTGGTGACCGTCCCGATGACCTCTCCGTCCCGCGTGCTCCATTCGACCGAGAGGGCGGCCTCGTGCTCGACGATGCCGGTCGCGCGAACGGCCTCGAAGCCGAAGACCGGGATCGTCAGCCCGCGCAGGTGAGCCGGCTCGCCCTGGTCGATCTCTACGTCGTCGGTCAATCTCGAAAGCCCGTCGGTGCGCGTCAGCTGGCCGATGAGCGCATCGGCCTCGACGGTCAGGTCGTAGGTGGTGCGATCGGGCGAGACGATGCCGGCGAAGGTGTCGACCGTGGCCGAGCCGCCCTCGGCCGCGGTGCGGACCACGGAGATCTCGTTCACCAGCACGTCGCCCCCCTTCATCGTGCGGCCGATGCCGTACGAGCACGCGGTGAAGACGACGACGAGGAGCGGCGCGGTGACCCAGGCGAGCTCGCGGCGGTCGACGCGGCGCAGGACGAAGTAGCTGACCGGACCGATGAGCAGGATGTAGGCGACGATGACGATCAGCAGCAGCTCCGCGGGCGGAACGTCGAGGGCGGGGAGCGTGCTGAGCGCGCCGCTCATCGAGTTCTCCATCTCCTGGCGGATCGGGAACTCGCCGCCGAAGAACTGATCGAGCGCCGCGTTCGTCGGCAGCAGCCGCGACCAGAGGCGCGGGGCGCCGGACCAGCCGCGGTACTCATCGGTGGCGAGGTCGCTGCCGATGAGGATCACCCGCCCGGCGCCGACCGGTCGCATCGACATCAGGATTGCGTCGTCGGCCGTGACGAGCGCGGTCGCTCCGTCGCGGAGGTCGCCGGTCGAGACGGTCGCCGATGCCTGCGGGGCCTCCGTCTCGCCCGCCCACGCGGCGAAGCCGGCCTGCGGCACCCCGTCGACGCCGGCGAGGTTCTCGAGCGGCAGCAGGTCCGCGAAGGCGGAGGTGCGCGACTGCCAGTCTCCGCCTCCGAGCACGACCAGCTGCCCCCCGTCGCCGACCCAGCGCTCGAGCGCGCGTCGCTGCGCCTCGGTGAGCGTGCTGCTGTCCCCGGCCCAGACGATCGCCGACAGACCGCCGAGCGGCTCGGGACGCTCCGGGAGGTCGCTCGGTCCGAGCGCGATCGGCTCCGGGCCGCCGAACTCGCCGCCGTCACCGATCAGCTGCGGCCGCAGCGCGCCCGTTCCGTCCCCGACCACCACGACCTGGTCGTTGGACTGCTCGAGGACGCGGACCTCGACGCGGGCGTCGACCCGTCCGTTGGGCTCGTCGTAGCCGACGGTCACCTCGCGCTGGAAGGCCTCGGGCTGGACGTAGAGCATCACGACCTTGCGAGCCCCGGCCGGCATCTCGACGAAGCGCCGCACCGAGCCGAGCGAGGTTCCGGCGACGACGTACCCGCTCGTCGGTTCGCCCTCGTTCACGAGGGAGACCGACAGTGCGAGCCAGCCGCCGACCTCGTAGCGGCCACCGACGAGCGCGCGCGCCTCGATCTCGACCGCGCTGGCGGCTCGGGTGGGCATCGGCGCGACCAGCAGCGCCATCGTGGCGGCGAGCACGGCGACGCCCAGTCCACGGCTCAGGAGGGTCCGGCTCGTCATCTTCCTCTCGGGTTGGGTTGGATTGTCCAAGGCCCCGGGACCCCCGGTAGACGCGCCGGACGATCGTCGAGTTGCAATGTGCTCGGGTGCGCGGCGAGTGTAGGGAAGGCAGGCACCCGATGCTAGAGTGCGAAGCTGGTCATGGATTCCTGGTCCGATAGTTCTCACGAGCTCGAGCGGCAGCTCGAGCGACGAATGCGCGCCCAGGAGCGCCAGCTGGCGTGGGTCCGGCTGGGATTGGTGGCGCTGGCCGCGGCATTCCTGCTCGTCTTCGTGCCGACGCTTCCGGGAATCGAGATCCTCCTCGGGCTGCTCGGCGGCGTCGCCGCCTGGAGCCTCCTCGTCTTCTGGCTCCTCCGTCGCTTCCCTGCGCGCGAGGTCGGGATCCTCAGCACGGTGGTCGAGATGGCCGCGGTCACGATCGCGGTCTACGTCGCCGTCCCGGCCCAGGACCTCTACCTGTTGTACGGGCTCGTCATCCTCGGCGCCGCCCTGCGCTTCGGCCTGGGGGCGGCCGTCTGGTCGTCGATCGTGATGACCGGCATGTACCTCGCTGTCGTGCTCCCGGGCGATCGCCTCGACCAGGCCGGGCTCGAGGCGCTGCCGGTGCGCATCGCCTACCTCATCGGCTTCGGGGTCGTGGCCGGGCTGTTCAGCCGCATCGTCATCGGCCGCGCGGAGGAGAACGCGCGGCTCCAGGCGCAGCTGGTCGAGGAGGAGCGACAGCGGGAGCAGACCCGCGAGCGCGAGCTGCTCAGCCGGCTCGGGCGCGATTTCGGCGCCTCGCTCGATCGCAGGGCCACGCTCGAGGCGATCGCCGTCGGATCGGCCCCGGTCCTCGGCGGGGCGACGCTGGTCTATACCGTCGACGACATCGAGCGCTGCCTCGAGCCCGCCGCCGCCGCAGGTCCCGACGGGGAGCTGGTCGACGCCTGGCGCGAGTTCGCCGAAGGGCGCCACCCCCGGCTCGGGGAGGGGCTGATCGGTACGGTTGGCGCGACCGCCGCGACGCGGCAGGCCACCGCCGGCGAGATCCAGACCGGCGACCCCGACGGCATGCGCGCGCTCGGCGTGGACTGGCTGGTGGCGGTGCCGATCCTGGCCGGCGGCCGGCTGCAGGGCGTGCTCGCCACCGCCGGCCGCAGCGACCGGCCGCTCGAGGAGCGCATCCCGCGCATGGCCGAGGCCGTCGCGGAGCGCGCCGGGCCGGCGCTCCAGAACGCGCAGCTGTGGTCCGACCTCCAGGAGCGGATGGCGCGCGAGCAGGCGGCGACGCGCATCAAGGACGACTTCCTCTCGATCGTCAGCCACGAGCTGCGGACGCCCCTGACGAGCATCCAGGGCTATTCGCAGCTGCTCGAGGGCCGGCTGCGCGGCGAGCACGACGGCGAGAGCAAGGAGATGGCTCACCTGCGCGTCATCCGCTCGCAGGTCGGCCGCATGCGGCGCCTCGTCGACGACCTGCTCGACGTGAGCCGCATCGACCGACGCGGCGGGGTGAGCATCGAGCCGATCGACTTCGACCTCGCCGACGAGCTGAGCGAGGCGGTCGGCCGTGCCCGGCGCGAGCACCCCGAACGCAACATCGCGATCGACGCGCCGGCGAGCCTGCCGCTCCACGCGGACCGCGACCGGCTGGGCCAGGTGCTCAGCAACTTGCTCGAGAACGCGGTGAAGTACTCGCCGGACGGCGGGCCGATCAACGTCGTCGCCGAGCGTCGCGGCGGCGAGATCGAGGTCCGCGTCTCGGACACCGGCATCGGCATCCCGTCCGAGCATCGCGAGAACGTCTTCGAGCGCTTCTACCAGGCCGATGGCGACGCCGGGCGGCGTCGCTTCGGTGGCCTCGGCCTCGGCCTCTACATCAGCCGCGCGATCATCGACGCGCACAGCGGGCGGATCTGGGCGGCCGCCAACACCGAGGCCGGCTCGGGATCGGTCTTCGGCTTCCGCATCCCGCGCGTCTCGATGCCGCTGGCGCGCGCCGAGATCACCCCGACCGGCGAGGCCCCGGCGTTCGTCCTCCGCCGCCGGGAGGAATGAGCGTGGGCGCGTCAGCGGCGCGGCGGCGACTCGACGAGCTGGCGGCGCGCCATGGCCTGAGCCTCGTCGGTGTCACGAGTGCCGATCCGCTGCCCGAGGACCGCGAGCGGATGGAGGCGAGCGTCACCGCCGGCCGGATGGGCCGGATGGGCTGGATGGGAGGGGAACGGGCGGCCCGCGCGACCCAGCCACGTCTGCACGACCCCGCGGCGCGATCGGTCATCACCGTGGCCGCGTCGTACGCCGGCGCCGAGCGAGCCGCGTGGGACCCGCGTCCATCGGCCCTGGCGGAGGTCCTGGCTCAGGTGCTGGCGGGTCACCCGGCGGAGCCGGCCGGCCGGATCGCGCGATACGCGCTGGGCAGCGACTATCACGGTGCCCTGCGCGGCCGGCTGGAGGGGCTGGCGGCCGACCTGCGAGCCTCGGGGATCGAGGCCGGCGAGACCGCATACGTCGACGATCGGCCGCTGGCGGAGCGGGCGCTGGCGGCGCGCGCCGGCCTGGGCTGGATCGGCAAGAACACGAACCTGTTGACCCACGAGCGGGCCGGCTCGTGGGTCTTCCTCGGCGCCATCCTGACCTCGGCGGAGCTTCCGGCCGACGCACCGGTGCGAACGACCTGCGGCGCCTGCACCCGCTGCCTGACCGGCTGCCCGACGGGGGCGCTGGTCGGGCCCCGGACGATCGACGCGCGGCGCTGCATCAGCTACCTGACGATCGAGCATCCCGGCGCACTCGACCCGTGGGAGGCGGACGCGCTCGGCGACTGGATCTTCGGCTGTGACGTGTGCCAGGAGGTCTGTCCGGTCAACGCGGATGCCGACGACACCGGCCCGCTGCTCGTGCCGCTGCTGCCGCTGATCGAGTGGCTTCTGCCGATGGGCACGCGCGCCTTCGAGCGAGCGTTCGGCGCGACCGCGCTGACGCGTGCGGGCCGGCACCGGCTGCTGCGCAACGCGATCGCCGCGCTCGGCAACGCCGATCCGGTGGGGGCCGACGCGCGCCGGTTGCTGGAGCGCGCCGCGGGGGATCGGCGCGAAGAGGTGCGGGTGCAGGCGGAGCGGGTGCTCGCGGCGGCCTGACGGCCGGATCGCCACTATCCTTGCGCGCGATGCCGCGCGTCTCGCCCTTCCGCGGGCTGCACTACTCCGGTGAACGGTTCGGTGGGACGGCCGTGCCCGATCGCGTTCGCGTGGCCGATGACGACGACGCGCCGCCGACCCGCCTGGTCGACCTCACCGACCTGGCCTGCCCGCCGTACGACGTCATCGACGAGCCGATGCGGGCCGAGCTGCTGGAGCGCGACCCGCACAACGCCGTGCGCCTCGAGCTGAGCCCGGAGCCCGACCCGCATGCCGCGGCGGCAACGGCGCTTGCCGCCTGGACCGCCGAGGGGATCGTGGAGCGGCGGGCGGAGCCGGCCGTCTACTACTACCGCCATGCCAATGCCGCCGACCCCGACACGCCGACGGTGGAGGGGATCGTCGCGCGGGTGCTGCTCGAGCCATGGGGCGACGGCGTGCGGCCGCACGAGCACACGATGCCGGGCCCGAAGGCCGATCGGCTCGCGCTGCTGCGGGCGACGAAGACCCAGCTGAGCCCGATCCTGAGCGTCTACTTCGACCGATCCGAGCGCTACAACCACATCATGAGCCGCGCCTGGACCGACGAGTGGCGCGCCCGCGACGGCGATGGGCTGCTCCACCAGGTCGCCGCCACCGAGGCGGACGATCGGCTCATCGGCTACCTCGGCAGGCAGACCCTGTTCGTCGCCGATGGCCACCATCGGTACGAGACGGCCCTCGCCTACCAGGCCGAGGTCCGGGCCGAGACCGATGCGCCGCCCGGGGCGCTCGCGGCGGACTGGATCATGATGCTGCTCGTCAATGCGGAGCTCACCGAGCTCGAGATCCGGCCGACCCATCGGCTGCTGCTGGACGTCGACGCCGATGCGCTGCGCGACCTCGTCGCCGGTGACGACCCGCTGTGGCAGTCGATCCCCATCGCGCCGGCCAGGCTCGGCGCCGTCCTCGACGAACGCGCCGACGACGAGGCGCCCGTGTTCGGCCTCGTCATGCCCGGCGACGACGGCCACCTGCTGGTCGGCGATCCCGACGGCCTCGCCGATCGGCTTCGCCGCGAGGCGATGAGCCGCGAGGTGCGTGACCTCGACCTCGCCGCGCTCCACGTGGCCGTGCTGCAGGATCGGCTGGGCATCGGTCCCGAGGAGGTCGCCGCGGGCACCCGCCTGGCCTACACTAGGAGCGAGGCCGATGCGCGCGAGCGCGTGGCACGCGGCGAGGCGACCGCCGCCATCCTGGTGCGACCCACGCGCCTCGATCAGCTGGCCGCCGTGGCGGGCGCCGGCGACGTGATGCCGCAGAAGTCGACCTATTTCTATCCCAAGCTGCTGACCGGCATGGTCTTCAACCCGTTGGAGGACTGACGAGCCGCCATGGTGCAGGCGATCAAGCGCGATGAGGTCTTCATCGAGCCCGAGGGCATCCACGTCGAGACGCACCAGCCCGAGCGGCGCTCGCGCAAGCCCCCGCTGCTGCTCGTCCACGGCGCCCTCACCGGCTCGTGGCTGTGGACCGAGTTCTCCGCGTACCTCGCCGAGCGCGGCTGGGAGGCGCACGCGATGAACCTGCGCGGCCACTTCTCCTCGGACGTCGCCGACCTCGAGACGACGACGATGCGCGACTACGCCGACGACATCGGCGTGGCGATGCGCCAGCTCGGCCGCCCGGCCGTGCTGATCGCGTGGGGAATCGGTGCGCTGGCGGCGCTGATGTACGCCGAGCGCCGGCCGCCGCTCGGACTCGTGCTGCTGGCTCCCTCGCCACCGGCCGCGGCGCTTCCGCGCCGGCCGGAGGAGCACGAGCTGCGCGCGGTTCCCGCTGTCTACGACGCCGCGTGGTGGGGCTGGACGGGGTCCATGGAGGAGCTGCGCGCGCGGATGCCGGACATGGACGAGATGGACCTGGCGAAGATGAGCGAGCTGCTCGAGGGCGCGCGCGAGTCCGGCCTCGCCCGCCGAGAGCGGATGGAGGGCGTCCCGGTCGACACCTCGGGGCTCGATCGAGGTTCCGAGCCTCGTCATCGGCGCCGGACTGGACGACGTGATCCATCCCAACGAGGCGCGCCACACCGCCGACCTGCTCGGCGCGGGGTACGAGTACTTCCCGTCGGCATCGCACTTCGGGCTGGTGATGGGGGAGCACACCTGGCCGGAGGTCGCGGCCAGCGTCCTCGGCTGGCTCGAGGAGCGGCGACCGGCCATGACCGCCGCCGCGGCCGCAGCCGGCGTACCGGTGGGCGCCCGCCGCTAGGCCGATCGGCTGGTTTGCATCGGTCTCGAAGGCCTTGCTAGACTCGATGGCGTCCGTGTGACGCCGTGCCGCATTCGTCTAGAGGCCTAGGACACCGCCCTCTCAAGGCGGAGATCACCGGTTCGAATCCGGTATGCGGTACCAGCACTCATCTCCGAAGCCCGATCTACGCACGGATCGGGCTTCTTCGCGCCGACCCGCTCGAACTCGCCGCCGAGCACCCGGATCTGGGTGATCGACGTCGGGCCGCTCCGGGGCGATGAGTTGCGAGACCACCAGTCAAGCGTCGCGTCGTCGAGCGCCGCCGCCCATACGCGACGTCCGTATTGCTCACGCGGTGGTACGTCATCCGTCTGTGGCGCCCGCCGTGGACCACGCGTGATCCTCACGCCATGCACGGATGGCAACTCTATCGCGCGATGGCGCAAGCGACGCTCGGGTCGGTGGGCCTGCTGCTCATTGTCAGCGCCTGCACTCCGGCGTCGGGCGAGCCCGGGGCGTCACAACGGCCCACTCAGCCCAGCCCAAGTCCGGCGTGGGTCACGTACAGCAGCGAGCGGTATGACTATTCGATCCGTCATCCCGAGGACATGGAGATGCTGGAACGGCCCGGGCAACTTCAGCTCGCCGCCCTGCGGCCGCGGCACCCCGGGACGGACACGCTTGGCACCGCGTCGTCGCACAAGTTCGACGTAAACGATGGACTCGTGGTCATCGGTGCGCGCGAACTTCAGCCGGGCGAGTCACTCGAAGAATTCACCGATGCGGCGTCCGCGGCGACTCGGTGCGGCCCTCACGGGTTTGACACGACCACCCTGGACGGCGAGCCGGCGGAGCTCCGCAAGTTCGAGTGTGGTGGTACGCGCTGGCACCAGATCACCGCGTTGCACGGTGGTCGTGCATACCTCGTCTGGGTCACCAGGCCGCTCACGTCGGAAATCCTGGACGGCTTCACCTTCACCGACTGACCGGCATCAAGGGGCGGGCGCAATGTTCTGGTTGAGGTGGAAGACGTTGTCCGGGTCCCACCGAGCCTTCAGCTCCGACAGGCGTCGGAGCTTCGCGTCGCCGTAGGCGCGTCGGACGCCGGCCACGTCGCCGTCGGCCAGCACGTTGACGTACACCCCGCTGGCGAATGGCTCCATCGCGGCCCCGAAGGCGCGGGCCGATTCCATCCGCTCGGCGTCCTCGGCGGGATCGGTCCAGCCGTGGCCGCCGAAGAACTCGACCAGCGTGTCGCGGTGGCTGAAGGCGGAGTCCTCGCTCGCGACCTCGCCGATCGCGCCGCCGTAGGCCTGGAAGCCGCCGCCGGCGACCCGCGACCAGTCGACGCCATCCTCGAGCGCGACGCCGCGCGAGATGAAGGCCTCGATGGCCGCATCGGTCAGCTCGCGGAGGTAGTGGCCGTTGGCGTAGCGGCGCTTGCCGTGATGGTGGTTCGCGTCGCCGATGCTCTGGAGCTCGAGGTAGCTCATCTCGGCCACGCTCTCGTCCGCCGCCTGGCCGATGCCGCGCATCGTCGAGAGGTAGGCGCGCGCGTCATCCGGATCGCCGACCCAGACGTAGCCGATCGAGGCGATCGGCCGCCCGTCCACGGTGATCGCATCGGCAGTGAGCGTGGCCTGACGCGGCGCGTCGGGGAGCAGGTCGCGCCAGCGGCGCATCGGCTCGAGGGCATCCGCGGCGGGGAAGGCGAGCTCGACGATGGTCGCGCGGCCGGCGACCGGGTGCAGGCGGAAGGTGAACTCGGTGACGACGCCGAAGTTGCCGCCACCACCCCGCAGCCCCCAGTACAGGTCCGGGTTCTCGTCCGCGGTCGCGCGCACGGTCTCGCCGTCGGCGGTGACGAGCGTGTAGGCCTCGACGTTGTCGCAGCCGAGGCCAGCCTGGCGGGCGAGCCACCCCATGCCCCCACCGAGGGTGAGGCCGCCGACGCCGGTATGCGAGACGTTGCCCGCGGTGGTCGCCAGCCCGTGCGGCAGCGTCGCCTGGTCGAGGAACCGCAGCAGCGCGCCGCCCTGGACACGCGCGCGACGCGCTTCCGGATCGACGGTCACCGCGGACATCGGCGTCAGGTCGATCATCAGCCCGCCGTCCGGCACCGAGTGGCCGGCGACGCTGTGGCCGCCGCATTTCACGCCGATGCTCAGGTTCTCCGCGCGGGCATGGCCGATGGCGGCAGCGACGTCGGCGCCGCTCTCGCAGCGCGCGATCAGCGCAGGTCGGTGGTCGACCATCGCGTTCCAGACCTCTCGGTGGCCCTCGTATCCGTCGTCGTCAGGGCCGATGACGGTGCCGCCGAACCCTGGGATGTCCTGTCGCATGCCGTCCCTCGCTGCGGGTGCGTTGCCGATGCCCATAGGATGGCGGTCGCGCCCGAAACTCATCGAGGAGGTAGCGCTGCGTGGTCGATCGATACGACGCGATCGTCGTCGGTCTCGGTGGGATGGGGTCGGCATCGGCCTATCACCTGGCGCGACGCGGGAAGCGCGTGCTCGCGTTGGAGCAGTTCGACCTCCTCCACGAGCTCGGGTCGTCGCACGGCCTGACCCGGATCATCCGGCTGGCCTACCACGAGCACCCGTCGTACGTGCCGCTGCTGCGTCGGGCGTACGAGCTCTGGCACGACCTCGAGGCCGATGCCGGCGAGCGGCTGCTGATCACGACCGGCTCGCTCGAGGGCGGGCCCGAGGACGGGTCCACGTTTCGTGGCGCGATCGAGGCGGCCGAGCTGCACGACATCCCGCACGAGGTACTCGACGCGGCCGAGATGCGGCGACGATATCCCGCCTACGCCGGCTTCGACCCTTCCACGCGGGTCGTGTTCCAGCCCGACGGCGGCTTCCTGCTCGCCGAGCGCACGATCCTGGCGCACGTCAACGGCGCGCTCGCGGCGGGCGCCGAGCTGCGATTCCGCGAGCCGGTGCTGCACTGGGAGCGGGTGGGGGAGGGCGTGCGGGTCACGACCGAGCGCGGCTCGTTCGAGGCCGATCGGCTGGTCCTCGCCGCAGGCGCCTGGGCGAGGTCGCTGGTGCCCGCCCTCGAGCGGCTCGCGGTGCCGGAGCGCCAGGTCCTCGCTTGGCTCCAGCCCTCTCGGGGTGAGCTCTTCGAGGTCGATCGCTTCCCGGTGTTCCTCATCGACGTCGAGGACGGTAGCTACTACGGCTTCCCGCTCCACGACGTCCCCGGCTTCAAGTTCGGACGCTATCACCATCTCGGCGAGGAGATGGATCCCTCGGATGTCGACCGCTCGGTGCGGCCCACCGACGAGGCAGTGCTGCGGGCCTTCGCCGAGCGCTACTTCCCCGACGGCGCCGGGCCGACGGTGATGCTCAAGGCCTGCATCTTCACGAACTCGCCCGACGAGCATTTCCTGCTCGGCACGCTGCCGGACGCGCCGCAGGTGTCGCTGTTCGCCGGCGAGTCGGGGCACGGGTACAAGTTCGCGTCGGTCATCGGGGAGATCCTGGCGGACCTCGCCATCGACGGGAGCACCCGGCACGACATTGGTTTGTTCCGGCTCGACCGGTTCGACTGAGTCAGGCACCGATCACTAGCACGGAGCGGCTTACCAGCGGCTTACGCCGGGCTTACCGGGTGTCTCGCCCGAAGGTCGATCGTACGGGGTCGAGTCCGGTGTGGAACAAGATGTGGACAACTTGGTGGACATTCCCCTACCGCTTGGCAGCCCGACGCGCCTACGATCCGGCCCGGCGCAGTGCCACCGTCATCATCCATCTTCACCACACTGCACTACGGAGGGTGCTATCGCATGACCCAGCGGTCGCTGGCGTCCGGAGCCGCCGTCCCACGGCCCGGAGCAGGGGAGTTGCCCACTCCTGACATCGTCGCCTTCATCCGCTATTGCCACACCCGGCGTGGCGCGTGCTGGCCCGAGCTCTACGACGAGATGTGCGCGGTCGCCGCGCGTCGGGAGTTCAACGGCTGGGACCACGCCCAGCTCGCAGCCCGCGGAGTGACCTTCACGTTGCTCGAGATGCCCCGCCTCGCCGGCTGGGCGCGGGCCGTCCTTGCGGGGATGGCGGAGCAGCGCGAGATCGACAACCATCGCGGACCCACGACGCCACGTCTCGAGGCGCAGGCTGCGGTAGCCTAGGGCTCCGCCCCTGCGGGCATTGGATCCAACTCCCCGGGAAGCCCCGGCCCGAGCTCGGCGGGTCGGGGCTTCTTCGTGCGTCAGTACGTGTGGCGGCGGGCCATCTCGCGCTCGATCATGCGCTCCATGACCATGTACTTCTCGATCCGCCGGCGAAGCTCGTTGGCCTCGGGCGTGTAGAGGTGGACGTACTGCTGGAGCTCGAGGCTGAGCTTGCGGCTGAACATGCGCGCGTGGTCGAGGTTGCGACGCAGGAGGACCTGGTCCATGCGCCGCAGGTGCTCCTCGTTGAGGAGATCCTCGTCCCGGAGCAGCTCGCGATCGGCGTCGAGCTGGGTGCGCTGGAGCTGGACCGGGGTGATGAGCTTGTCGTCGGCCATCGGCGCGGCCAGTCTAGCCCGAGGCGGGCATGGCGCGCCCGATCATCTCCTCGACGAGCCCTGTCATCTCGGCGATCCCGAACGGCTTTGCCATCACGTGCACATTCCCGACGCGCTCGAGGTCGCGGGCACGGTCGCTCAGGGCGATGACGTCGGCCGAGCAGACGATGATCGGCACCGAAGACAGGCGCTGATCGGCGCGGGCGAGCGTGACGATCTCCCATCCCGAGGCGCCGCCGAGCAGCAGGTCGACGATGATGAGATCCGGATCCGACGCCGCGAGCTCGTCGAGCTTCGTCTGCTGGCCGTTGAAGAGGCTGACGTCGTAGCCGGCGTCAGCGGCGAGGATCTCCGACATGAGCTCGAGGAAGTCGGGGTTGTCGTTCAGGACGCTGATGCGCGGTCGTCGCGGCTCGGGCATGGAACGGGGTCCTCGGGTGAGGTGGCGAGTATAGGCCGGGCGCTATCCTGTCGCCGGGTCCCCGTAGCTCAGTGGACCAGAGCAGCCGCCTTCTAAGCGGCCGGTCGCAGGTTCGAATCCTGCCGGGGACGCCAGCTCAGCCGCCGAGACCTTCGAGCGCGGCGACGGCATCTCCCAATCCGTCTTCGGCGGCGAGCTCGGTGGCCAGCTGCTCCGCACGCGCCTTCATGGACCGATCGCCTGCGGCGGCCAGGGCCGCATCGGCAAGGCGCTCGGCACGCAGCCCACGGACCGGCTGGGGCTCCGGGGCGACGCCGAGCCGATGCAGCCGATCGGCCCAGTAGGGCTGGTCGCCGACGTGGGGGATGACGAGCGAGGGCACCCCGGCGGCGCCGACGGCGTGGGTCGTGCCCGACCCACCGTGATGCACGACGAGCGCGGCGCGCCCGAAGAGTGCCCGATGGTCGGTCGGTCCGATGCGCAGGAGACTGGGCGAGGAGACGTCCGCCGCGAAGCCGCCCTGGGCGACGACGCGGCGGCCGCCCTCGAGGATCCTGCGCACCGCGTCGTCGAGCGCGGCCTCGGACGCGCCGGCCATCGAGCCGAAGGCGACGACGACCGGTGCGGCGCCATCCGCCAGGAAGGTCTCGATCTCGGGCGGCAGCGGCACGACCGGCGAGTCGTCGAGCCAGCTGCCGGTGACGCGGGTGCCTGCCGGGAGGTCGGGCGGGACGCGGATGATCGACGGTGAGCAGGCGAGCAGGTGGAGGCGCTCCGAGCGCGATCGGAACAGCGGCAGGCCGCGCTGGGCGCTGCCGGCGCGCGACAGGATCGCGTCGACCGGGCGGCCGGTGCGGGCCAGCACCCGATCGAGCATCCACCACGCGAGCCCGTTGACGGGGCCGAGCGGCGGCAAGCCCGGCGGCGGAGCGCTGCGGGTCGGCAGCAGCACCGGGTCGAAGGCAGCGGTCGCGAATGGCAGTCCGGCATCGAGGACGGCGGCGTGGGCGAGGACATGGATGCCGTGCACGACGACGAGATCGTGGCCGGGGAGCAGGGCGCTCAGGCGACGGTAGTGGTTCTCGCCATCGGCGAGGTGGAAGTCACGGAGCACCGCGACCTGGTCGAGCGGCGGCCGGCCCGCGGCCTCGGCGGCGACCGCCGCGATCCGCCCGGGGTCGGCGTGTGGCCCGGCCACCTCGACGCGCACGCCGGGCAGCGAGAGCGCGGCTCGATGCAGCGGCCAGCTGATGGCTGTGACCTCGTGGCCGCGGGCGACCAGCCGGCGCGCCAGCACGACGAACGGCGCGATGTCGCCGGTCGTGCCGACGGTGGCGAGCGCGATCCGCATCGGTCAGATCGCCGCGATGCTGCGCGGCGCCATCCGCGGGCCGTATCGCGGCGCGGTGATCCTGCCGACCTCGAGCAGGCGCTGGACGCGGCCCCGCTGGCCGCGGTACGGCTCCAGCAGCTCGAGCATGCGCGCGTCGTCGGCTCGCGGCTCGCCTGCCAGGGCCCACGCCACCATGTTCGGCACGTGGTAGTCACCGACGCTGACCGCATCGGGGTCGCCGAAGGCGGAGCGCACAACCTCCGCGGCGGTCCAGGCACCGATGCCCGGCAGCGACGTCAAACGTGATGTCGCCTCAGCGGCCGACCTTGCGGCATTCAGCCAGGAGGCGCTTGCCGCTGCGCGGCGGATGACGTCGGCGCGGCGCCGCTCGACGCCGAGCGGGTGGAAGGCGTGGTACGGCAGGCCCGCCAGCGTTGTGGGGGGCGGCGGGAGCAGCAGGTCGCCCGGCCCGGGAGCCGCCTCGCCGTATCGCCGGAGGATCGCGGCGTACGAGCGGAAGGCCTCGGTGCCGGTCACCTTCTGCTCGAGGATCGACGGCAGCAGGGCACCGAAGACGCGGCCCGTCCGCGGAAATCGCAGGCCGGGGTGGCTGCGCTCGAGGCGTCGCAGGATCGGATGAACGGCGGTGAAGGCCTCGGGTCGGTCGCGTTCGCCTACGAGGTCTGCGGCGCCGTCGAGCGCGTCGGCGGCGCCGGGGCCCCAGGCGGTGGCCTCGAGGCGGGCCGGCGCAGTGAGTTGCAGCCGCAGCGTCGCCGGGCCATCGGGCGTGCGGAACGCCAGCCATGCCTCGCTCCGGCCGAGCCGGATCGTCCGGTCGCCGCGGCCGTGGGCCAGCGGGCCCAGCGTGCCTGCCAGGTCGAGCGGTCCGCGCAGGTCGAGCCCGCGCTCGATCACCGCCGCATCGAGAGCAGGAGCGGCGTGGCGCCGGCCTGGGCTGCCTCGAACTCGGATCGGCTGCGGAGGCCGCGGTAGCCCTCGCCCACGGCGATCTGCGCGCAGGCCGCGCCGAGCGAGCCGCCCGGCCCGGGCAGCAGCACGACATCGGGGGCGTACTCGCGGAGCGCGACGCGGAGGCTGGTCGCGAAGTCGTAGGTCGCGGCGCCCTGGCCGCGCAGTGAGTGCTCGGCGAGCTCGGCGGGGTCGGTCGACCACGGGGTGAAGCGCACGCCGCGCCCGTCGATGAGCGTCACGTTGGGCCGATCCCAGCGCAGCTCCCCGAGCCGGGTGGCCGCCTCCTCGGCCGCGGCGGCGCGGAGCGGCGTGTGCCACGCGTCGGCACTGGCCAGGCGCAGCGGGTAGCCGCGCTCGGCGACCTGCACCGGCGGCAGCCGGCCGGCCAGGGTTTCGATGCCGTCCGACGTTCCGGCGACGACCGCGAAGGCGCCGAGGTCGATCGCCAGGGCCGTGCCGCCGTTCGTCTGGCCGAGCGCATCGTGCAGGCCCTCGATCCGGGCCTGTGCCGGCTGCCAGGCCTCGTCGGTGAGCGGGTAGATCAACTCGGCCGGCGCCGCGTCCCCGGTCAGCGGTACCTCGGCGGCGGCCGCCATCTCCTGCACCAGGCGGAAGGCATCGTCGAAGCCGAGCGCCCCGGAGGCGGCGAGGGCGGTGTACCAGCCGGTCGAGTTGGCGACCACGACCACGACCTCGTGGTCGTCGGCGATGCGCTCGGCGTCGAGAAGGCTGCACAGGAACACGAGCGGCCAGCCGTTCGTCGGGCGCAGATGGACCGATGGGTCGAAGCGTCCCGCGCCGTCCACCTCGGTCAGCGGTTGAAGGCCGGCGGCCCGGCGCAGCTCGTCGGCGCGACGGACCCACGGATGGTTCGAGGGGAGCGTGCCGAGCGACGGCGGGCCGTACGAGCCCCGTCCCGGGAATGCGACGGCGGCCCTGGTCACGATCGCGCGGCCGCCTGCCGGCGCCTCGGCATCGCCGCGACCGCGGCCGCCACGATCTGGTCGACGCCGACGAGCACGGCCGCCGTGGCCGGACCGAGCGGGACGAACGAGTCCACCGCGCGCACCGAGCCGAGGCGCTTCGCGACCTTGTGCTCGGCAAGGTCGGCGATGATCGCATCGGCCACGCCGCCGCCGGTGGCGCGGCACTCGTCGACGACCACCACCGTGCCGATGCCGCTGGCCTGAGCCCGGATCGCCTCGGTCGGCAGCGGGTTCAGCCAGCGCAGGTCGAGGACGCGGGCTCGCAGGTCGTGCTCCTCGGCGAGGCGCTTCGCGGCCTGCAGGCTCAGGCGCAGGCCGTTGGCGTAGCTGATCAGCAGGAGGTCGGCGTTGTCATCGGTCTCGCCATGGAGCCCGACCTCGCCGGGAAGGAGCAGGTCGGGTGGCGGGGGATAGCTGGTCAGCCAGCCGTCGTCGCCATCGGTGTGGAGGTCCTTCTCGTGGTAGAGCGCGATCGGCTCGAGGAAGACGACGACCCGCCCGTCCTCGGCGGCCATCGCGATCGCGCCGCGCAGCATGCGAGCCGCGTCGTCGCCACGGGACGGGGCGGCCAGCACGAGCCCCGGGATGTCGCGGAGGGCGCCGACGCTGTTGTCGTTGTGGAAGTGGCCGCCGAAGCCCTTCTGGTAGGCGAGGCCGGGGACGCGCACGACCATCGGGTTGCGGAACTGGCCGGAGCTGAAGAACTGGAGGGTCGCCGCCTCGCCTCGCAGCTGGTCGAGCGCGTTGTGGACGTAGGCGAGGTACTGGATCTCCGGCACCGGGACGAGGCCGATGTGCGCCGCGCCCTGGGCGATGCCGAGGATGCTCGTCTCGTCGAGCAGCGTGTCGAAGACGCGCGCCGCCCCGAATCGGCGCTGGAGCCCGTTCGTGACGTTGTAGACGCCGCCCTTGCGCCCGACGTCTTCGCCGAAGACGAGCAGCTCCGGCCGGCGCAGGAGCTCGTCGGCGAGGGCCGCATTGATGCAGCCGGCGAGCGTGCGGGCGTTCGGCGCGGCGGCGGCCTCTGGGAGCGTCTCGCCGAATGATTCGGCCCGCTGCTCGGGGGTCGCCAGCGGGGTCTCGCCCCGCTCCCGGACGCGGTCGGGGTGATACGGCGCCATCGGCGCGACGACCTCGTCGGTCGTCTGCAGCTGTGGGCGACGCGCCGCCTCCTCCGCGACGGCCATGACCCGTTCGCGGGTCTCACGCACGAGGTCGCGCAGCTCGTCCGGCGAGGCCGCGCCGAGCTCGACAAGGCGCCGGGCATTACGCACCAGCGGGTCGCGTGCCTCGACCTCCTCGATCTGCGGGATGGACCGATAGGTCGGCTCGGCGTCGCTGCCGGCGTGTCCCCACAGCCGCACCGTGCTCAGGTGGAGGAAGGCCGGCTGGCGCGTGCCGCGGACGTGAGCGATCGCCGTCTCGACGGCCGTCCAGACCTCGTCGATCTCGCCGCGGGCGGGGATGTAGCGCAGGTGCGGCAGCGCGCCGAAGGTCGCCTCGATCCAGCCGTCGGGGGTCGGCACGCTGATGCCTGTGCCGTTGTCCTCGCAGACGAGCAGCAGCGGCATCGGCAGGCCCATGCGCACCGCGTAGCGCGCGGTGTTGATGGCGGCCAGCGCCGTCGCGTGGTTCGCGCTCGCGTCGCCGAACGAGCAGGCCACGACCGCGTCCTCCGGCAGGTCGATCCCGACGCCGATCCGCTTGGCGCGGGCCAGGCTGAAGGCGAGGCCCATCGCCTTCGGCAGGTGGCTCGCGATCGTGCTCGTCTGGGGCGGGATCCACAGCGGCCGGCTGCCCCAGACCTTGTGCCGCCCCTGCGCGATCGGGTCCTCGCTCGACGCGACCACCCCGAGCAGCGTGTCGAGCACCTGGGTGCTGCCCGGATGCTGTCGCGCGCGGGCCAGGACGAAGCCGCCCGATCGGTAATGCAGGAACGCCGGATCGTCGATGCGCAGCTGCGCGCCAATGACGGCGTTGTCCTCGTGGCCGGCCGAGCTGATCGTGTAGAAGCTGCGTCCGGTCTTCTTCAGCTCGCGCGCGGCGACGTCGATCTGGCGCGATGCGAGCTGGTCCTCGAACAGCCCGAGCGCCGCGGCGGCCGTCAGCGTCGTGCCGGGGTGGAGGGCCGCGCGCGGGTCGAGCCGATTCGCGGTCGGCTCCGCGCCAGCGAGGTAAGTATCGAGTCGGTTTTCGACGATCGCGACGCGATCCCAGGTCATGCGGTGCGTCCGGCTTGGGGGGCGGGGTGGCGGGCCGGCCCATCATAGCGCCGCGGCTCACAGGAACGTCAGGAGGAGCCGGAATCGTGGGAAGTCGCCGCCGCCGCTGGACGCCGCGGTGACCGCGGTGAGGAGGAGCTGGGCGGCGACCGCGGCGATCGGCGACCAGATGAGCGGACGGCGCAGACGGCGCTGGAGCATGTCGGAACCTCGTGCGCGCGCCGACGCCGGGCCCTGCGCCCGCGTCCCGGCGCAACGCCCATCTGACTCCATCGCGGCTTACCAGCCGCTTACCAGCGGCTTATCGTCCGATCAGCCGCCGGCCGAGATGAGCACGATCCCGACGATCGCGTAGCCGACGCCGATCATCCCGAGCGTGCGCAGCCGCTCGCCGATCACGAACCGGGCGAGGAGCATCGTCACCACCGGGTAGAGCCCGACCAGCGCCGCAGCCAGGCCGATCGGAATCGCCTCGCGCGCCACGACGAACAGGACGTTGCCGCCGACGTCGAAGATGCCGGCAGCGAGGAGGAGCAGCCACGGGATCGAGGCGCGGTCGACCTTGCCCCGCACCGCGACGACGACGGCAGCGATCCCCGCCGACGCGCCGCGGCTGAAGACGAGCGCCCACAGCGGGTCGCCTGCCGACGCGGCGACGTCGATGAGCACGTACCACGCCCCGAACGCGACCGCCGCCAGCCCGGCCAGCGCCAGCGCCCGGCGACCGAGCTCGTCGCGCGACGCCCCGCCGGCGGCAGCCGCGGCCGCCGCCGCGCATCCGACGCCGATGAGCTGGACCGGAGCGACCGGCTCGCCACGCAGCACCCCGACGGCGAGTGGCAGCACGAGCGATCCCGCGCCGGCGAGCGCGGTGACCATGCCCATGCTCCCGAGCGACATGCCCCGGTAGAGGGCCGCCAGCCCGACCATGCCCGCGATCCCGGCGGCCGTGCCGACGAGGACCACATCGGTCCCGGGCAGCGGTGGCCGGACCACCGCGAGCGCCAGCAGCAGCGCCACGAACCCGATCCCGTGGGCACCGGCAACCGTCAGCAGCGCACCGGCGCGGCGTGCGGCCGAGGCGCCGGCGAAGTCGCCGGCGCCGAACGAGAGTGCGCCGAGGACGCCGGCGAGGATACCGGTGGTCTGCATGGGCCGCGCGAATGTAGCGCATGCCGCAATGCCCCGTCCGATGCCCGGAATCCATGTGGCCCGGCGCCTCGGCGTACCGATCCGGGACGAATGGGCTCCCGCCACCGCGGAATGCGCAGACCTTTCTTGACACTCCGCCCGGCCACCGCGGATAGTGCGCGGAGCCGAAAGCGGTCAAGCCCTTGGCGCCGGAGCGAGCCGGCGCGGATGAGCCGCGAGGGCGAGGTGCGAGTGGCGGTCGAATCCAACCAGCCCGTTCCAATGGCTCACGGCGAGGAGCAGCAGCCCGCGGCAGTACGCCTTGAGGGCGTGACCAAGCGATTCGGCGAGGTCGTTGCCGTGGATGGGATCGACCTCGAGATCGGTGACGGCGAGTTCTTCAGCATGCTCGGCCCGTCCGGGTCCGGAAAGACCACGACCCTGCGAATGATCGCCGGCTTCGAGCTTCCCACCGAGGGCTCGATCAGGCTCCATGGCCGTGACGTGACCGGCGTGCCGCCCTTCGACCGGGACGTCAACACCGTCTTCCAGGACTACGCCCTTTTCCCGCATATGACCGTCGGCGACAACGTCGCCTACGGGCTGGTGGTCAGCGGCGTCCCACCCGCCGAGCGTCGCGCACGGGTCACGGAGGCCATGCGCATGGTCCGTCTCGACGGGTACGAGGCGCGACGGACCGGCCAACTGTCGGGCGGACAGCGTCAGCGGGTGGCACTCGCCCGTGCCCTCGTGAACCGCCCTCGGGTGCTGCTGTTGGACGAGCCGCTCGGAGCGCTCGACCTGAAGCTGCGCGAGGAGATGCAGATCGAGCTGAAGGCGATCCAGGCGCTCGTCGGCATCACGTTCATCTACGTGACGCACGACCAGGAAGAGGCGCTCACGATGAGCAACCGGATCGCCGTCTTCAACCTGGGACGCATCGAGCAGATCGGGACACCGGCAGACGTGTACGAGCATCCGGCCACGACGTTCGTGGCCGGCTTCGTCGGCACGTCGAACCTCCTGACCGGGGAGACGGCTCGGGTCGTCCTCGGCACCGACGGGGTGTTCACCGTCAGGCCGGAGAAGATCAGGATCGCGGATCCAGGCGAGACACCGGCCGACGACGAAGGATCGGCCCTGGGGCGCATCCGGGACGTGGTCTACATCGGGCCCGATACGCGGTACATCGTCGCGCTCGAGACCGGCACTGAGCTCGTTGTCACCCAACAGAACCTGCAGACATCGTCGATGGAGGCGCTCTCCGCGCAGGGCCGGGCCGTCCGGCTCGTCTGGAAGCGTCGCCACGTGCTCAGCCTGGCGACCAGCCAGGACACGGGGGCAATGGAGGAAGAACCCACATGAGACATGCGCGCGTTTCAGCCATCCTGGCCGTCTTCGTCATCGTGCTCGCCGCCTGCGGCAGCGAGGAATCGGGCGAGATGCTCACCGAGCTCGGTGAGCCCGAGGGCGAGCTGAACCTCGTCATCTGGGCCGGCTATGCCGAGGACGGATCGGCGTTCCCCGACTTCGACTGGGTCACGCCATTCGAGGAGGAGACCGGCTGCATCGTCAACGCTCAGACCCAGGCGGACTCGGCCACCGGCGTCCGGATGTTGCAGTCCGGTGAGTTCGACGGCGGATCGTTCTCCGGGAATGCGACCGATCGACTGATGGCTGCCGGCGACGTGGCGCCGGTCAACGTCGAGCTGCTCGAGAACTACGACAACGTCTTCGAGGGCTTGAAGAACCAGCCGCACAACTCGCTGGACGGCGTCCCATACGGCGTCCCGCACGGACGTGGACCGAACCTGCTTGCCTGGAACACGGATGAGGTCGAGGCCCAGACCACCTGGGATGGCATCTGGGAGAACGCGGCGGACCACGAGGGCCAGCTGAGCATCTTCGACTCGCCGGACTTCATCGCCGATGCGTCGCTGCATCTGATGGCGACCCAGCCGGACCTCGGGATCACGAACCCGTACCAGCTGACCCAGGAGCAGTTCGACGCGGCCATCGCGCTGCTCGAGGAGCTGTTCACGCACGGCCCGCAGTTCTGGGATGGCAGCACGTTCGCCGATCAGATCACGGCGTTCGCGGCCGGCGACGTCACGATCGGGACCACTTGGCAGTTCCAGGTGAACAGCCTCACCGCCGAGGGGGCGCCGATCGAGGCGATCAAGCCCGAGGAAGGCACGACCGGCTGGTCGGACACGTGGATGCTCGCCAGCGATGCGGCCAATCCGAACTGCATGTACCTGTGGATGGACCACATGATGTCGGCCGAGGCTAACGGTCAGGCGACCGTCTACTTCGGTGAGGCGTCGACCAGCCAGGAAGCCTGTGACTATGCCGAAACCATCGCGCCGGGACATTGCGAGCAGACGCACGCGACGGACGAGGCGTACTGGGAGGACATCTGGTACTGGAGCACCGCCCGTGAGGACTGCGCCGACGACGATCCAGACACGACGTGCGTCGACTACGACGCGTGGGTCGAGGCCTGGACCACCCTGCGAGGTGGATGAGCGCACGGCCCCCAGCCAGATCTGAGATCGATGTGCTCCCCGGAGGGTCCGCTCTCCGGGGAGCGCTTCCAACCGTGACCGATGGCACCTGACGCACCCGCGCGGAGGTCTGATGCGGTCCCCAGCCGCAGCCGGCGAGTCGCGACCTGGCTGCACTCGCGGCCGCGCCTGCAGCTCTGGCTCCTCCTCGCCGCCCCGCTCGCGTGGCTCGGGGTTGTCTATCTGGGGTCGCTGGCGATCCTGCTGCTGAACGCGTTCTGGGCCACCGACGGGTTCACGGGCAAGGTGATTCCGTTCGACTGGTCCCTCGAGGCATTCGAGCAGATCATCGGGAACGACGTGTACCGCACGATCGCTGCGCGGACCGTCCTGATGGCCATCCTCGTGACCGTGACCGATGCGTTGCTGGCGTTCCCGATCGCCTATTACATGGCCAGGGTCGCGAGCCCGCGGATGCGCCGCCTGCTTGTCGTGGCGATCCTCATGCCGCTCTGGGCGTCGTACCTGGTGAAGATCTTCGCCTGGCGCACGATCTTCCTTGGCAACGGCTTCCTGTCCTGGATGCTGGCCCCGTTCGGGATCGATGGCCCCGGGACGGATGAGATTGCCAACTCATGGATCGTCTTCAGCTATCTGTGGCTGCCCTACATGATCCTGCCGATCTATGCCGGGCTGGAGCGGGTCCCGAACTCGCTGCTCGAGGCATCGGCCGACCTCGGCGCCCGAGCCGCGACGACGTTCCGCCGGGTGATCCTTCCGCTCGTGTTCCCATCCGTGGTGGCCGGCTCGATCTTCACCTTCTCGCTGACCCTGGGCGACTACATCGTCCCCAGCCTCGTGAGCGACGCGAAGTTCATCGGCAATGTGATCTACGACAACTCGGCGCTGGGGAACTTCGCGGTCGCTGCGGCGTACTCGATCGTGCCGATCGTGATCATGCTCGTCTACCTCGGCATCGCTCGCCGCCTCGGCGCGTTCGACTCGCTGTGATCGGAATCGTCAGATGACCGAGTCGCGCTGGGTCCGCATCGGCCTCCGGGTCCTCACGCTGGCCGTCCTCGGCTTCCTGTACCTGCCGCTGTTGCTGGTCGCCATCAACGCCTTCAATGTCAGCGCCTTCATGGCGTGGCCGCCGCCCGGGTTGTCGTTGCGCTGGTTCTCCGAGGCGCTGATCAACCCCACGATCCTCGAGGCCTTCGCCACGTCGGTGGCGGCGGCGCTCGGCGCGGTCGCCATTGCGCTCGTCCTCGGCACCCTGGCGGCGATGGCCGTACAGCGATACTCATTCTTCGGCCGCGAGTCGATCAGCTTCCTCATCGTGCTGCCGATCGCGCTGCCCGGCGTGCTGACCGGCATCGCGTTGAGCTCGACGTTCCAGACGATCGGTATCAGCTTCGGGCTGATGACGATCGTCATCGGGCACGCCACCTTCTGCGTCGTCATCGCCTACAACAACGTCATCGCGCGGCTCCGTCGGCTCCCGCGAACGCCCGAGGAGGCTTCCGCCGACCTTGGCGCGGACACGTGGATCACGTTCCGCAGGATCACGATGCCCGGGATGCGGACGGCGCTGGTCTCGGGTGCGCTGCTGGCGTTCGCGCTGTCGTTCGACGAAGTCATCGTGACCGTCTTCACCGCCGGGGCCGGTACGCAGACGATCCCGCTCTGGGTCCTCGGCGCGATGCAGCGGCCGACCCAACTGCCTGTCGTCAACGTCGTGGCGCTCGTGCTCATCGTCATCTCGACGGTGCCGGTGTACCTCGCCCAGCGTCTCAGCGACGGCTCCGAGGGCGGCGCTGGCGGCCGCATCTGACCGGATGGTCCCGATGCGGGGGATGGCGATCCGGCGTACGCTAGAGCCGCTTCCGGCCCGATCGCGCCGGACCCGAGCCAAGGGGAGACCCGGTTGACTGCCACCACCCGGACAACGACCTCCGCGCCAGCATGGCGCGTCGCTGTCATCGCCCTCGTCGCCGCGCTTGCCGTCGCCATCGGCGTCGTGCTCGGCTCGGCCGTGCTCCAGTCGCGGGCCGCGCTCCTCGGCAGCGGGGCGACGTACGTCCCGGCCAGCGCGCCGCTCTACTTCGAGGTGCGCCTTGAGCCGTCGGATGCCCAGGACGCCGCGATCCGCGAGTTTCTGGGCCACTTCCCGGAGATCGAGGGCGTGGACCTCTCGCAGCCGCTGCACGGGCAGCTCACGGCCAAGCTCGACGAGGCACTGACCGCCGAGGGCACCGAGCTGAGCTGGTCGGCCGACGTCGACCCCTGGTTCGACGGGCGGGTCGGCTTCGCGCTCCTGGAATTCCCGGAGGCGGCATTCGACCCGGCGATGCCGGCGCCGTCGACGCTCGGCGTGCCGTCGTCGATGGTGCTCCTGCTCGGCGTCACCGACCAGGCCACGGCGCAGGCGTCGATCGATCGCATCCTCGCCGAGTCCGAGGCCCCGGTCACGTTCGACCAGCAGGAGCACGCCGGCACGACGATCCACGTCGAGGCCGATAGCGGCACCGCCTACGCGCTGACCGATGACCAGCTGATCCTCGCGCCGACGGCCGACGACGTCGCCACCGCGCTCGACGCGCACGCGAGCAGCTCGACGACGCTGTCGGAGGCGGGCTCGATCACGTCCCTGACCAGTGCGCTCCCCGACGACTACCTCGTCTTCGGCATCTACGACTTCACCGATCTCGTGGCCAGCGCCTTCGAGGGCCCGGCGGCGGCGTCTCCGGGCGCGGACGTCATGCGCGACCTGCTCGAGAACCAGCCGATGCGGGGCGCGATGGCGCTCAGCGTCGAGGGCGATCGGGTCAGCATGCCGATGGTCAGCGATCCGCCGACCGGGCCGTTCGCGGTCGCCAACGTGGATCGTGGCCTCGCCGACGAGGCGCCCGGCGACGCCCTCTACTACGCGGAGGGCGGGAACGTCGGCGCGTCCCTTGGCGGCGTCATCGGCTCGCTCAAGGAGGCCATGAGTGCCATGCCCGGCGGCGCCGACCAGCTCGAGATGGCCGAGGCCGCCCTCGGCGGCGACATCGAGGAGATGGTCGCCTGGATGGGCGACATGGCCACCGTCGCCGGCTACGACGGCGAGCAGCCGTGGGGAGGCGCGATCATCGTGCCGACCGACATGGAGGAGGCGCGCCGGACGATGGACCATCTCTCCACCTTCGCCGGCCTCGCGACCCTCGATCCGTCGCTCGGCATCACGGTCGAGGAGCGCGACGTGGAGGGCGTCGAGGTCACCAGCCTGCGCTGGAGCGATCCCAACGTCCCGTCCGAGACGGATCCGGCGATGCCGATGCCGTTCGCGCCGCCGGAGATCGTCGTCGAGTGGGCCGTCACCGAGGACCGCGTGCTGCTCGGCGTCGGCGACCGCTTCGTCGAGCTCGTGATCGGCCTCGACGCCGCAAGCTCGCTGGCGGAGGCGCCGCGCTACGCGGACGCGGTGGCCGACCTCGGCGGGTCCAGCAACGCCGGCGTGACATGGGTCGACCTGCGCGGCGTGCGCCTCGCGCTCGAGACAGCGCTCGGCGCGCTCGATCCGGCTGGGATGGAGATGTACGAGACCGAGATCGTCGCCTGGCTCGAGCCGCTCGACCGCTTCGTGGCCGTCTCGCGCGTCGACGGCGACCTCCTGCGGGCGGAATCGGTCCTGCTCGTCGATTGAGCCTCCCGCCGCCGCTGCGCCCGTTGCCCGGCGGACCGCCCGCAGGCGCGGGCGTGGCCGGCGCCTCCGCCCACCTGCGGGCGGCCGGCGTCGAGCCGCAGGCGTGGAGCAACGGCCCGGGCGACCGGTATGCGGCGCACGAGCACCCGTTCACGAAGCTGCTCGTGTGCGCCTCCGGCTCGATCACCTTCCTGGTCGGGGCCGATGAGCAGCCGGTCGAGCTGAGTGCCGGCGACGGCTTCGAGCTGCCGCCGCATACGCGGCACGCCGCGATCGTCGGTCCGGCGGGCTGCACCTGCATCGAGGGCCACCGCCGCTAGGCGCGTCTCCGCGCAGCCGCCGCCGTCGCCGCGGCGCGAGCCTCGACCTCGAACCGATTGTCGCGGTACCAGCGTCCGCCGCCACGCCGCGCCTGCAGGGACGCGGCGACGTAGGCGATCGGGAAGCGCCACCCCATCCGGGTCCACTGGCGAACGTGCTCGAGCTCGTGCTCGAGCTCGTCGTCGCTGAGGGCGCGCCAGGCGAAGACGGTGTGCCCGACCGTGATCGCAAGCCAGTCCGGCAGCATGAGCCGGCCGGGGCGGCGCAGCCAGCGCCACGTGACGAGGCGGTGTCGCGTCATCGGTCCGGGTCCGGATGCAGCAGCAGGTCGGGCCGCGCGCCCCATCGGTCCAGGAAGCGGTAGAAGTTGCGCTTGCTGAGCCGATCGCGCTCGGCTTCCGGCAGCGCGGTCCAGCCGCGATGCTCGTGGCGATGCAGCGGCAGCGGATCGGTCCGCACGGCCGTCCATCCGGCGTCGCGCACGGCGAAGGAGAGGTCGAGGTCGGCGTTGCGGTAGAAACGGAAGCGGCGGTCGAAGCCGCCGACGGCGCGCAGCGCCTCGCGGCGCAGGGCGAGGCAGTACGCCTCGATCGCGTCGACCGGACCGGGCGGCGCCTCGCTGAACTGCCGCGCGTCGCCGCTGGTGACGCCCCAGCCGCCGGCGATGCCGATCCCGGGGTCGTCGAACGCGGCCAGCAGCGGGCCAACGAAGTCGCCGGCCGGCTCGAGCGAGGTGTCGAGCAGGATCGTCACCTCGCCGCGCGACTGGCGGAGCCCCAAGGTCCGCGCATCGGCCCAGCCGAGACGGTCCGCGCTGTCGATCACGACCGGCTCGACCGGCAGCGCGACCGACGCGAGCGTGTGAGCGACCGGCTCCGCCGGCGCGTTGGCCACAATCACGAGCTCCCAGGTCGCCGCGGGCGGATGGTCGGCGAGGCCGCGCAGGAAGCGGAGAAGGTCCTCGGGGTGATCCTCCGCGGCGAGCTGGAGCGAGGCCGCGACGGTGGCCGGCTCCTCGACCGGGTCGGCCGTCTCCGGCGGGCGGACGAGGATCGGCCGCGCCGTGGAGCCGCCATCGGCGTCCTGCACCTCCCAGCCGAGCGCGGCAATCCGATCGCGCAGCGCATCGGCCAACGCCCAATCGCGTGCCTCGCGGGCGGCGGCGCGTTCGTCGAGCAGCCGGCGGACGTCGTCGGGGACGGGGGTGGGCATGAACGGAAGTACTCCTGGGGCTGACCGAACGTACCGGGCGGCCGGAGGGCACCGCAACCTTACTATCCGGCCACGAGCCGCACCTTCCGCACCACCCGCCCGGGGCGGCCGGCCGGTCGTTGAAGTGCCCACGACGAGGACGAACAGCCAGCCATGATGACGAACGAGGTCGGGAAGCTTCTCACGGCGGCGGAAGTCGCCGAGATGCTGCACCTGCACGTGAACACGGTCAAGCGCCTGGGCGATCGCGGCGAGCTTCCCTTCTTTCGGGTCTGCAAGCGCGGCGATCGTCGGTTCCGCTACGACGACGTGATCGACTTCCTCCACCGGGCCAAGTAGCCCGGTATTTCATGCTCCCGGCCAACGCCGGGCGCGCCCCTGCCAGGGGCAACGCGAATGACCGCCGAGGTGCCAATCTCTCGGCGGTCGTTCGATCTCCCGCATAATCCGCCGCGATGGCCGACGACGATCCGATCCAGCGCCTCGACGAGGCACGCAGGCTTCTCGACAGCGGGGACCACGAGGCGGCGACCTCGATCGCCCTGTCCCTGACCTCGCATGTCGACCCCGACGTCTCCGGCGACGCGTGGCAGATCCTCGGCACCGCCCGCTACCGGACCGATGACGAGGCCGGGGCGCTCGCCGCCTGGCGCGCGGCGGCGGATCGCGGCGGCCGCGGCGCGTGGCTCGGCTGGCGAAGCACGGCCGAGCAGCTGGTGCGCGACGGCGACCTCGAGGGTGCCATCGCGGCCTACCGCGAGGCGGACCGACGGGCGCCGCCCGCCGAGCGTGGCGCGATCGCCAACCGCATCGCCTGGCTGCTGAAGGAGACCGGCCACGACTTCGCGGCCCGCCGCCAGTTCAACCGCGCCCGCGGCGCCTACGCCACCCACGTCCCATTCGTGACCTATTCGATCATCGCGATCTGCGTCGCGCTGTTCGCCATCGACGCGGTGCTGACGAACGGGCAGACGCTCGGTGGGGGCCTCTTCGGCGGCGGCGTGGGTCCGATCGGCGAGGCCAACCTCATCAACGCCTTCGCCGTCGCCTCCGGCGAGTGGTGGCGGATCTTCACCAGCGCCTTCATCCACCTCGGGCCGATCCATCTCGCCTTCAACATGTTCGTGCTCTACCAGTACGGCTCGCTCGTCGAACGGATGTACGGACCGATCGAGTACGCGGTGATCTACCTGCTGTGCGCCGCCGGGGGCAGCGTCCTCACGATCCTCGTCGATCCGCTCCAGTCGGCGGCCGGCGCCTCGGGCGCGATCTTCGGCCTCGTCGGCCTCCTCTTCGTGGTCTCGCGCCGCCACCACGCGGTGCTCGGCCGCGAGGCGCGGACGATGGTCGCCGGCATCGGCGGGTTCGTGGTCTACCTGCTGGTGTTCACGTTCATCGTCCCGGGCATCAGCTGGACCGGGCACATCGGCGGCTTGCTCGTCGGCGCCGTGCTCGGCTTCTTCCTGCCGCCGACCGGCGTGGCCACGCTGAGCGGGATGTGGCGGACGCCGAGTGGCGAGCAGCTGAACGCGTCGATGCCGCGGGTCCTGCGCGCCGCGGTGTACGCCGGCGTCGGCCTCCTGCTCGCGATCGGCTCCTTCGTCGCCGTCGAGCTCCTCGTCGGCTGAGGCGCCGGGCGGGGCACGCCACGTGCGGACCCGACCGGCATGTGCTTCGACGATGACGCCCGACCCCCACTCCCGCCGGTCCGCGGCGGGGCCATCGATGCCGGTGACCTGCGCCTGACGAGCGCCGATGGGACCCGGTTCGCAGCCTACGCGGCGCGCGCCGCCCAGCCGAGCGGTGCCGGCATCGTGATCGTTCCCGACGTCCGCGGGCTGCACCCGTACTACGAGGAGCTGGCGCTGCGCTTCGCCGAGGCCGGCGTCCACGCGGTCGCGATCGACTTCTACGGACGCACCGCCGGCGGCACGAAGCGCGCGGCCGACTTCGAGTACGAGCCGCACGTCCTCCAGCTCGACCCGGCGGCGGTCGACGCCGACGTGGCTGCGGCCGTCGAGTACCTGCGTTCCGCCGATGGCGCGGAGCCCGAGCGGCTCTACACCACCGGGTTCTGCATCGGTGGGCGGATCAGCCTGCTCCAGGCCCGGTCCGGGCTCGGCCTGACCGGGGTCATCGGCCTGTACCCGTGGCCGACCGGGCCGCATCGCAGCGGACTGCCCGCTCCGGCCGACGAGGCGCCGCGCTTCGGTTGCCCGGTCCTCGCCATCTACGGCGGAGCCGATGCGGGCATCCCGGCCGAGGCGCGCGAGGCGTTCGATCGGTCCCTCGAGTCCGCCGGCGTCGAGCACCGCACCGTCGTCTACGAGAACGCGCCGCACTCCTTCTTCGACCGCAAGGCCGCCGACTTCGCCGATGCGTCCGACGCCGCCTGGCGCGAGATGCTCGAGTTCATGCGGGTCCCGCTCGGCTAGGCGTCCGGGCCAGGCTCCTCGGCGTCGAGCGGGTAGACCGGCACCGCGGAGGCGCGGGCGTGGACGATCACGCGCGTGCCGAGCTCGATCGTCGCGCTCGACGGCGTGGACGCCTCCAGCTCGAGCCCCGTCGGCCCCTGGAGGACGTGGTGCACCTCCGAGCCGTGGAAGACGCGGCGGACGACGGTGAGCACCGTCTCCGGCCGCGGCGGGCTGGCGAGCCGCTCGACCGGCAGCATGTGCAGCTGCTCGGGGCGCAGCAGCACCTCGGCGCGCGAGCCATCGGCCAGGCTCCCGTCGCCGGCGCGGAAGCGCCCGGCCAGCGTCTGCACCTCGCCGTGCCGGACCTCGCCGGTCAGCAGGTTCGCCTCGCCGACGAAGCCGGCCACGAAGCGGTTGGCCGGGCGCAGGTAGAGCTCGTCCGGCGTCGAGACCTGCTCGATCCGGCCGGCGCGCATGACCGCCACCCGGTCGCTGATCTCGAGCGCCTCGGCCTGGTCGTGCGTGACCAGCAGGGCGGTGGCGCCGGCCCGTCGCAGGATCTCGCGCACCTCGACGCGCAGCTGCGCGCGGAGCGTTGCGTCGAGGCTGCTGAACGGCTCGTCGAGCAGGATCAGGGTCGGATCCGGCGCGAGCGCCCGGGCGAGGGCCACGCGCTGCTGCTGGCCACCCGAAAGCTCGTGCGGCATCCGGCGCTGGAGCCCGGCCAGGCCGACGAGGGCCACCATCTCGGCGATCCGCTCGTCGCGGCCGCGGCGCGACAGCCCGAAGCCGATATTGCCCGCAACGTCGAGGTGCGGGAACAGCGCCGACTCCTGGAAGACCATCCCGACGCGGCGATCCTCGGGCGCCAGCCACGTCCGCGGACCGACGACCGCACGCCCGCCGATCTCGATCCCGCCGCCATCGGGCTGTTCGAACCCGGCCACCAGCCGCAGCAGCGTGGTCTTCCCGCAGCCCGACGGCCCGAGCACCGCCAGGAACTCGCCGCGCCGCACGTCGAGGTCGACCTCGTCGACCGCGGTCACCTCGTCGTAGTGCTTCGTGAGCCCCAGCGTGCGCAGCGCGAGCGCGATCGGTTCGGCCATCGCGGGCATTGTGACGTCCGGCGCCGTTCGCACGAGCGTGGTGGTCATCGGTCGCCCTCGGTGCGCAGCACGAGCCCGAGCGAGATGGCGGCGACCACGAGCATGAGCAGCGCGGGCGCCGCGGCCCGGGTGTAGAAGCCCTCGCTCGTGGCGCTCCAGATTCGCGTCGCGAGCGTGTCGAAGCCGGTCGGCGCGAGGAGGAGGGTGATCGGCAGCTCCTTCATGGCGGTGAGGAACACGAGGGCGGCGGCGGCCAGCAGCCCCGGGCGCACGATCGGCAGCGTCACGTCGCGAAGGACCGCGGCCGGGCGCCGGCCGAGCGTCCGCGCCACCTCCTCGAGGCGCGGGCTCACCGTCAGCAGCGAGGTGCGCGTGATTCCGAGCGCCTCCGGCGCGAAGCGTACGAGGTACGCGACCAGGAGCAGCGCCATCGTCTGATAGATCCACGGCAGGTAGCGAGCCGCGACGAACACGAACGCCAGGCCGATGACGATCCCCGGCAGCGCGAACCCCGCGTATGTGGCGCGCTCGACGAATGCGCCAATTCGCCCCCGATACCGCACCGCCAGCACCGCGACCGGGATGGCGGCCGCCACCGCCAGCACCGCGGCAAGGCTCGAGGCGACCACCGAGTTCAGCGCCGCGTCGAGCACGAGTCGCGCCGGCTCGCCGGCGGCTAGGCCGCGCACGAGCCAGTAGGCAATCGTGAACAGCGGCACGCCGAGCGAGAGGCCGACGACCGCACCGCACAGCGCCAGGGCCGGCCAGCGCCACGCTCCGAGGCGTACGCGCCGCGGCGTCCGCCGCACTCCCTCGGTGCGGTAGTAGGCGGCGCGGCCGCGGAGGCGCGACTCGGCCAGCAGGATCGCGCCGGTGCAGGCGACCAACAGCAGTGCGAGGACGGCCGCGAGCGTCGGGTCAAAGCTGGCGCGGTACTGGAGGTAGATCGCGCGCGTGAACGAGTCGAACTGCATGAGGCTGACGGCCCCGAAGTCGGAGAGCGTGTAGAGCGCCACCAGCAGCGCACCCGCGGCGAGCGCCGGCCGGAGCTGGGGCAGCGTCACCGTCCGGAAGGTCTCCCATGGTCCGCGGCCCAGGGATCGGCTCACCTCCTCGTACGCGGCGTCCTGGCGCAGCATCGCGCCGCGCACGCTCAACACGACGTACGGGAAGCTGAACAGGGTGAGCGTCAGTGCGGCGCCGGGGAATCCGTACAGCTCCGGCAGCCGCTCGACGCCGAATGGCTCCAGCAGCGACTGGAGCGCGCCGCGCGGGCCGAAGGCGGCGATCATCGCGAAGCCGCCGACGTAGCTCGGCACCACCAGCGGCAGCGCGGTGAGGATCGTCCAGGCCCGGCGGCCGGGAAGGTCCGTCCGGGTCGTCAGCCAGGCGATGGGCAGGCCGATGAGGATCGAGGCGGCCGTCACCGTGGCCGCCAGCACCAGGGTGTTCACGAGAACCGCGAGGGTCCGGTCGCGGAGCAGGAGCTCGAGTGCGGGCTCACCGCCGGAGGTCGCGACGACGACGAGGTACGCGATCGGCACGACCGCGAGGAGTGCGACGAGCACCCCCGCGCCCACCAGCCAGGCCGGTGGGGCGGGGGTGCGCGGACGCGGTCTTGCGGTCGCCATTGGCGGGAGCCTAGATGGCGCCGACCTCCCCGAGCAGCTCGAGCGTGCCCTCGAGGTCCGACAGCTCCGACAGGTCGATCTCGGGCGTGCCGATCTCGCTCAGCGCCGGGAGTGCCGGATCGGTCGCGACACCCTCGATCAGCGGGTACTCGTAGGTCTCGGTGGCGAAGTACTCCTGCGCCTCGGAGGAGAGGAGCCAGTCGATGAACGCGGCGGCCGCGACGGGATTCGCTGCGGTCTCCAGGATGCCGGCACCGGCCACGTTGACGAGCGCGCCGGGGTCGCCATCGGTCAGGAAGTAGTTCGCCGCTGCGGTGTCCGGATCCTCGGCCAACCGCTGGTGGAGGTAGTAGTGGTTGATGAAGGCCACGTCGACCTCGCCGGCGGCCACACCCTCGAGGGCGGCCGCGTTGCCGTCGTAGACCATCGGGTCGTTGGCCTGGATCCCCTCCAACCACTCGCGGGCGACGTCCTCGCCCTCGATCACGCGCAGGGCGGTGACGAAGGCCTGGAAGGAGCCGTTCGTCGGTACCCAGCCGATGCGTCCGCTCCACTCCGGATCGGTGAAGTCCAGGATCGAGTCGGGGAGGTCGGCCTCGGTTAGGGCCTCGGTGTTGTAGGCGACGACGCGGGCGCGGCCGCTGACGCCGACCCACTCGCCCGTCGCGGACTGGAAGCGCTCGTCGACCCTGCCGAGCAGGTCGTCGCTGAGCGTCGCGAGGAGACCCTCCTCGGCGACGGCGCCGAGCGCGCCGGCGTCCTGCGTGAACAGCACGTCGGCCGGCGAGTTTTCACCCTCGGTCAGGATCAGGCTCGCCATCTCCGCCGAGTCGCCGTAGCGCGCCTCGACCTCGATCCCGGTAGCCTCGGTGAACTGCTCGAACAGCGGCCCGACGAGCTCCTCGCTGCGGCCGGAGTAGACGACGATCGTCCCCTCGGCTGCCTCAGGAGTGCCGGCGGGTTCGCTCACGGCCGGATCGCTCGTGTCCGGTTGACTGGCGGACGGCGACGATGTCGCGGGCGATGTGCAGGCGGCGATGGCCGCGACCACCGCGAAGGGCAGGAGTCGGTGCAGCTGAACGGTCAAGGGAGTCTCCCGTGTCGGTGGTGGCTGTTGGCAGGCCGATGGCGGTCTGCCGTTCACGGGAGGTAAGGCTAGCCTTACAACTTTCCTTCGTCAAACCGAATCACCGACGCTGCGGTCGGGATTCAGCCGTCGGGGTGCGTGCGCGCCGCCCCTGGAGCGCATCGGTCTAGAATCAGCGTCCCGCCCACCCCACGGAGAACCGATGATCGACTTTTCGCTGACCGATGCGCAGCGGGAGGTGCAGCGCACCGCGCGCGCCTTCGCCGAGCGCGAGATCCTGCCGCGCGTCCGCGAGCTCGACGAGACCTCGACCTACGACCGCTCCCTCTACGAGAAGATGGGCGCGGCGGGGCTGCTTGGACTGCCGATCCCCGAGCGCTACGGCGGGGCGGGCATGGACTACATCGCCTTCGCCCTGCTGTGCGAGGAGATGGAGCGTGCCGACACCGCGTTCCGGGTCATCCTCTCGGTGCACACCGGGCTCAACTCGCTGACGCTGCTCCAGTGGGGGTCGGAGGAGCAGAAGGAGCGCTACCTCGTGCCGCAGGCGCGCGGCGAGAAGCTCGCGACCTTCGGCCTGACCGAGCCGGGCGTCGGGTCGGACGCGGCGAACCTGGCGTCGACCGCCCGCCGTGACGGGGATCGGTACATCCTCAACGGCTCGAAGATCTGGATCAGCCTGGCCGATACCGCCGACCACTTCCTCGTCTTCGCCAACGTCGACCGCTCGCAGGGGCACAAGGGCATCACCGCGTTCATCGTCGAGCGCTCGTTTCCCGGGTTCTCGTCGGAGTCCCTGCACGGCAAGCTCGGCGTTCGCGCCGGCAACACCGGCATCCTCACCTTCGACGACTGCGAGGTGCCGGCGGCGAACCGCGTCGGCGAGGAGGGGGAGGGCTTCACGATCGCGATGAGCGCGATCGACCAGGGACGCTACACGGTGGCTGCGGGATCGGTCGGGCTGGCGGTCGCGTGCCTCGACGCATCGGTCAAGTACGCGCACGAGCGCAAGACCTTCGGTGAGGAGATCGGCCGGCACCAGCTCGTGAAGCAGATGCTGGCGAAGATGGAGCAGGGGATCGAGGCCGGGCGGCTGCTCGTCTGGAAGGCCGGCTGGAGGAAGAACAGCGGCGAGCGAAACACCCGCGAGACCTCGCTGGCGAAGTGGTTCTGCACCGACCACGCCGTCGCGTCGGCGATGGACGCGATCCAGATCCACGGCGCGTACGGCTACTCGAACGAGTACCCGGTCGAGCGCTACCTGCGCAACTCCAAGGGATCGGTGATCTACGAGGGCACGTCGCAGATCCACACCCTCATGCAGGCCGATTACGTCCTCGGCTACCGTCGCGACAAGCCGCTCCGCATGCCGCAGCCCGCGTTCGAAGGCGAGATGTAGCGGCGACGCTCGACGTCCGCCTTCCGACGGGATTGGGAGAGTCGGTCAGGCGGGCGACTTGCGGCTGAGCCGCTCGGCGAGGCCGCCGATGGTCAGCGCGAGGCCGAGCGCGAGGATGCCGATCGCGGCCACCACGCGGAACGCCTCGCCGCCGAAGGTGGTGGCGAAGACCAGGTATGCGACCACGCCACCGATGGCCAGTCCGGAGCCGATCCACTTGAACGCCGGCGCATCGGCGATCCAGCCGGCGGCGTACATGCCGAGGCCGAGGCTGAACGGGAAGACGCTCCACAGGTAGGCCCACGCGTTCCATCGGTCCGTCAGGCTCGTGTACAGCAGCGCCGCGCCGATGCCGGCAAGCAGTGCTCCGGGGATCACCATTCCGGCCCGCAGGCGGCGGTTCGGGCCGCCGACCAGTGCCGGCACCAGGAAGAAGAGCGACAGGCCGATGATGAGGATCGGCCACCAGCGCAGGACGTCCTCGTCGATCGGGAGGCCGCGCAGGAGTCTCGAGAGCGGCTCGCTGGCCAGGAGCAGGACGCCGACGATGAGCAGCAGCAGGCCGGCCAGGAGCTCGATCGTGCGACTCACGAGGCCGAGTATACGGTGGCATCATGCCGCGGATGCCAGCCCGCCCAGGCACCCGAACGCTGCTCCGCGCCCTCGGCCGACGCCTGCCGCAGACGCGCGGGGAGGTGCGGGTGCGCGGGCTGCGCGACGACGTCATCGTCAGCCGTGACCGATGGGGGATCCCGCACATCGAGGCGGGCACCGACGCCGACGCCTGGTTCGCGCTGGGCTTCTGCCACGCGCAGGACCGCGCCTTCCAGCTCGAGCTGATCGCGCGTGCCGGCCGCGGGTTGCTGGCCGAGCTGCTCGGCGCGGCCGCGCTGCCGATCGACCGGCTGACGCGGACGCTCGGCTTCCGGCGGGTGGCGGCGGCGCAGGTCGAGCGGCTGGACCCCGACGTGATCCCAACGCTCGAGGCCTACGTCGCGGGCGTGAACGAGGCCCACGCGAGCTCGCCGCGACCGCACGAGCTCGTCCTCCTGCGCGCCGGCCCGAGCGCCTGGACCGTGGCGGACGTGCTCGCCTTCCTCGGGCTCCAGTCGCTGGCCCTCGCCGGCAGCTGGGACACCGAGCTCGCGCGCCAGGCGATCCTCGAGGCCGACGGTCCGGAGGCGCTGGTGGCGGTCGAGCCGACCTACGGCCCATGGCTGCCGGTCGTGACGCCGCCCGACACGAGCGCCGGTGAGCCGGTGGCGAGGCTGGCGGGCGACCTCGCGCGGCTGCGCGACCTCGTCGGCGGCGGGGGCGGCTCGAACGCGTGGGCGCTTGCCGGATCGCGGACGGGCAGCGGCGCACCGATCCTCGCCAACGACCCGCACCTGGCACCCGCGGTGCCGCCACCGTGGTACCTCGCCCACCTGCGCACGCCCGACTGGGAGGTGGCCGGCGCGTCGTTCGTCGGCGGCCCGGCCTTCCCGACCGGCTTCAACGGGCACGCCGCCTGGGGCATCACCGCGGCCTGCACCGACTCGGCCGACCTCTTCTGGGAGGAGCTGTCGCCGGACCGAAGCGTGGCCCGGGGCCCGGACGGGCCGGAGCCGGTCGAGCGGGTCGTCGAGACGATCCCCGTGCGCGGTGGCGCCGCCGTCGTCACCGAGGTGCTCGTCACACGCCGCGGGCCGGTCGTCACCGCGCTGCTCGACGGCGTCTCGCGCGCGCTCTCGATGCGGGCGACCTGGCTCGAGCCGGCGCCGGTGCGCGGCTTTTTGGAGGTGCACCGGACGAGTTCCTTCGAGGAGTTCCGCAATGCATTCCGCGCGTGGCCTGGACCGTCCCTCAACACCGTCTACGCCGATGCCGGCGGCCACGTCGGCTGGCAGGTCATCGGGACGCTCCCTCGCCGCCGAGTCGGGAACGGAATGGTGCCGCTGCCGGCGTGGGAGGTGGGCTGGGAGCGCGAGCACCTGCCGTTCGACGACCTGCCGTGGGCGCTCGACCCGCCCAGCGGATTCGTGGCCTCGGCGAACAACGCGCCGCGGCCCGACGGTCCGGACGAGCCGTTCCTCGGCGTCGACTGGCTCGACGGCTACCGGGCGGCCCGCATCGTCGAGGCGCTCAGCGAGCGCCCCGACTGGGATGTCCCCGGCGCGATGGCGCTCCAGAGCGACCGGGTCAGCGTCCCGTGGCGCGATCTGCGCGACCTCGTGCTGGCGGCGGCGCCGGAGGACCCGGCGGTCGACCTCCTGCGGGAGTGGGACGGCGTCGTCTCCGCGGACTCGGCTGCGGCATCGGTCTATCAGCTGCTCGTGGCCGAGCTGGCGCGCGCGATGGCGCGGGCGGATGCGCCGAACGGGTGGCGCTGGGCGGTCGGCGGCGGCTTCGGGGAGTCCGTGCCGCGCACCTCGTTCGGGGCGCGAACCCTCAGCACCGTCGTCGGTCGGCTTCGGTCGGGTCGTGGCGTGGAGCTCGTGCCGGCAGCGCTGGCGACCGCCGTTTCAGAACTGCGCCGGCAGCATGGATCCGACCCCGCAGCTTGGGCATGGGGGACCATCCGGCCACTGCGCCTGCTGCACCCGCTCGGCGTGCGGGCGCCGCTCGACCGCATCTTCAACCTCGGCCCGGTGCCGCTCGGCGGCGACGCGAACACGCCGGCGCAGGCGGGGGTGCACCCACTTGAGCCCCTCGCCAACCCCTCGGCGATCGCGAACCAGCGGACGGTCATCGACCTCGGTGATCCCACGCGCAGCCGCTTCGTGCTGGCCGGCGGCCAGTCGGGGAACCCGCTGTCGCCGCACTACGGCGACCTGTTCGAGCTGTGGCGGCGCGGCGAGGGCGTGGCGATCGCATGGGGCCGAACCGCGATCGACGCGGCGTCGGTGGATCGACTGCGCCTGGGACCGGCTTAGACGTACTTCTCGAACCAGGCCACGAGCCGCTCGAGGCGGTCGATGCGCCGGTCCGGCCGGCCGCTCGTCTTCATCTCGTGGTGCTCGTCGGGGTAGAGGATGTACTCGACCTCGCGGCCGAGCACCTTCAGCGCGGTGAAGAGCTGCTCGTTGTCGGCGGGCGGGCAGATGCGATCCTCCTCGGACTGGAGCATCAGCAGCGGGGTGCGCACGCGCGGCGCGTTCCGCAACGGCGACGAGCGCCAGAGGAGCGCGTAGCCCTCGTCGCTGAGCGGATCGCCGAGGCCGGCACGACGGTTGTAGTGCACGCCGAAGTACGAGTTCGCCCAGGCCGATGCCTGGTTGGCGACGCCGTTCTCGCTCAGGGCCGCGCCGAACCGCTCGGTGACGCCCACCAGCCACTGCGTCAGGAACCCGCCGTAGCTGAGCCCCATCACGCCGAGCCGCTTCGGGTCGGCGAGCCCGAGCTTCACCAGGCCGTCGACCGATGCGAGCGCGTCGGCCGCGTCGGTATCGCCCCAGGCAGCGGAGAGCCCGCGCACCCATGGCCCGCCGAAGGTCGTCGAGCCGCGGATGTTCGGCATCAGTACGCGGTAGCCGGCCGCGCACAGCGCCATCTCGTCGAGGGTGCCGCCCGGGCCCCACGCGCCGGTCGGGCCGCCGTGGATGTGGAGGATCGTCGGCAGGCGCCGCTTGCCCGCGCCGCGCGGGGAGGCGAGCCACGCCTGGATCGGTCCGGCCGGCCCGGGCAGGGTCAGCTCGTCGAGGTCGACGCCCTCGAAGCGTCGCTGCCAGGCCGATCCCTCGCGGGTCACCTGGCGCAGCCCGCCGCCCTCGACGGCCCAGACCTCTCCCGCCAGTCCCTCGAGGGCGGCGGCGATCGCCACCCGGCCCTCGGCCACGTCGATGCCCGACGCCGCGATCCGCAGGTCGGGGCCGATCATCGGCTCGAAGGTCCCGTCCAGCGTCACGCGGTAGGGAAGGTCGCGACCGCGGTCTCCGACGATCACGACGATCTCGGAGTCCGACAGCCACGCGGGGCCCGGTGACTCCTCGGACATCAGCAGGTCGCACCAGGCCCACTCGCCGATCGGGCGGTCGAGCTCCGCTGTCAGGTTGCGCGGCGCGCCGGACGGCAGGTCCATCACCCACAGCGCGGGCGCCAGCTCGTCGGGCGGGTCCTCGACGTCGGTGCCGATGAAGGCCAGGCGGCGGCCGTCGGGCGAGAAGGCGGGCCGATCGGCGTCGCCGGCGAGGCTGGCCAGCTCGCGGATCCGGGGCTTGGCCGCATCGGTCCCGACCGACCAGATCTGGAGCCTCGGGCTGATCGTCGTGTCCGGGCCGCGATCGGCCGCGAAGGCGATGCGCTTGCCGTCGGGCGACCAGGCCGGGTTGGTGACGTCGAAGTCGCCGCTCGTCAGCTGGCGCGGCGTCGCGCCGGCGCGAAACGGCATAAGCCACAGGTGCGAGCGGCGCACGACGTGGCCGGACTCGTCGTCACGGAAGTCGAGCCGGGTGATCCGGCGGGCGATCGGCGACCGGCCCTTGCGCTCCTCGCCGACGATGAACCGATGGTCGCCGGCGTGGGCAAGCAGGGCGAGTCGGGCGCCATCCGGCGACCAGTGCACGCTGCCGACGCCGTGCTTCAGCGTCGTAACCTGCCACGGCTCGCCGCCGTCGAGCGGCAGCACCCAAGCCTGGGCGACCGCGTCGTCGTCGCCGACGGGGGCGCGTACGAAGGCCAGGTGCCGGCCGTCGGGGGAGATCGCGGGGCCGCCGTCGCGGACGCGGCCGCGCGTCAGCTGGCGCGGGCGCCCGCCGCGCAGCGGCCGCAGCCACAGGTGGGACTCGTAGTCGTCGCGGCGCACGCGGCGCAGGACGTAGACGACGGCCGACCCGTCGGGGAGCAGGCTGAACGCCTCGAGGGCCACCTGGGCACGCACGAGCGCCTTCGCGGTTGCATCGGTCATGCGCGCGAGTATGCACGGATTCCGACGCCTGCCGGGGATCGTTGACCCGATTCCGCGGGATGTGCCATCCTCCCCGAATTCGAGCGGCCGTCCCGCCCCGGGCTCCGCCGCGTAGCGGACATGCTTCGGAGGCATAAGACGATGCGACGCCACCGCGTTCTCCCCACCCTTGCGATGCTCGGGCTTCTCCTTGGGGCGTGTACGACCACCCAGGGCACCCCGAGCGCGGAACCCACCGGGTCGGGCGCCGGCGCCGAGCCGTCGACGCCGAGCACAGCCACCGGCGGCACCGTTCGCATCGGTTGGGCGGGCTATCCCGACAGCCTGAACCCCGGCAACGGGGTGCTCTCTGAGGCTTACACCCTGTACGGGCTCGTATTCGACACGCCGGTCACGGTCAACTCCGCGGGCGAGTACGTCCCCGCGCTTGCCACCGAGTGGTCGAGCTCGGAGGACGGCCTGACCTGGACGTTGACGATCCGCGGCGACGCGACCTTCCATGACGGCGAGCCGCTGACCGCCGAGGACGTCGCCTTTTCGATGCAGCTGTACAAGGACACCGAGGACTTCCCGTTCCTGCCGTCCTATGTCGCCCCGTTCGAGACGATCGAGGCGACCGATGAGACCACGGTGACCCTCACGACGGCTGAGCCGATCGCCACCTTCGAGGCGTCGATGGCCTTCATCTACGTGCTCCCGATGCACATTTGGGAGTCGGTCGAGGACCCGGTCGAGTTCGGCAATGACGAGATGATCGGCTCCGGGCCGTTCTCGCTGGTCGAGGCGGACCAGGGCGTGTCCGTCGAGCTGGCGTCCAACAAGGAGCACTGGGGCACGCCCCCGAACATCGATGGCGTGATTTTCCAGACGTACGAGGCCGATGACGCCCGTGTGACGGCGCTTACCACCAGCCAGATCGATGCGATGCTCGACGTCCCCGAGACGGCGATCCCGGCGCTCCAGAACGAAGAGAACGTCACCGTTCACATCGCCGAGGTCGCCGCCGGCGGCAGCCTCACGGACATCTTCTTTAACGTCACCGAGGACGAGGACTGCCCGCCCGATGTCGGGGAATGTACCGGGCATCCGGCGCTCATGGACCTTGCCGTTCGGCAGGCGCTTGCCCACGCCACCGACAAGGAGCAGCTGATCACCGTGGCAACCAGCGGGACCGGATCCCCCGGGCTGTCGCTGGTGCCGCCGGGGCTAGGGGACTTCTACGCATCCGAGGTCCAGGACTATGCGTTCGACATCGCCGAGGCGAACCGCATCCTCGATGAGGCCGGGTACGAGGACAGCGATGGCGACGGTGTCCGCGAATGCCTGCCCGACCAGGACTGCGAGAACCTCACCTTCCGCTTCAACTACCCGGCCGACGCGACGACCGGAGCGCGGGAGTCGGAGGTTATCCAGGAGACGTGGCAGCAGATCGGCGTGGCGATCACCGTCCAGGTCCTCGACCCGGATGCGCTGACGGCGGTGTGCTGCCCGGCGTTTGACTTCGACGTGATCATGTGGGGCTGGGGCTCCGATCCTGACCCGGCGTTCCTGCTCGGGGTCGGGCTGTGCTCGGAGATCCCGTCGGGCTTCAGTGAGACCGGCTACTGCAACCCGGAGTACGACGCGCTGTACGACGCGCAGGAGGTCGAGCTCGACCGCGACGCACGGGTGGAGATCATCCACCAGATGCAGCAGATCCTCATGGACGACCTGCCGTACATCATCCCGTACTACTACCCCACCATCGAGGTGTGGCGGACGGACACGTTCACCGGCTGGATCGAAGACGATCCCACGCTGGGGCTCGAGGACTCGTCGAGCCTCACCGTGCTCCGCCCTTCCGAATAGGCCGATGCGGGCCGGGCGTCATTCCGAGGCCCGGCCGCGCATTCCCAGGGACGTGACGCGATGAGCGGCCGCGGCGGCTTCCTCGCCCGCAAGATCGGCTGGGCGCTGGTCACGATCGCCGTCGTCGTCACGTTCAACTTCTTCCTCTTCCGCGTCTTGCCCGGCGATCCGGCGAAGTCGGGGATGCGCGACCCGCGGCTCAACCCGGCGGCGGTCGAGGCGCTCCGCGAGCGCTTCGGGCTCGACAAGCCGGTGTTCATCAACGTCGAGGGCGGCCATCCGCTCGACACGCAGTTCACCGCCTACCTCGTCGCCCTCACCCGCGGCGACCTCGGGACGAGCTACGCGTTCCGTGATCAGGAGGTCTCGGACATGCTCGGCCAGGCGCTCGTCAACACGCTGTGGCTCATCCTTCCCGCGGAGGCGTTTGCGATCATCCTCGGCGTCGGGCTCGGCCTTTTCGCCGCCTGGAGGCGGGGAAGGGCGGCGGACATCGCCGCGGTCACCTTCAGCCTCTTCATGTGGGCGCTGCCGATCTTCTTCCTCGGCATCATCCTGCTCATCGCGGGGGCGAACTGGTTCGGGCTGCCCGCCGGCGGGCGCATCACGATCGGCGCCGACTTCGAATCCTTCTTCGCGCTGGCCTGGGACGCCGGCCGCCACCTGCTCCTACCAACGCTGACGCTCGGCCTCGCTTTGCTCGGCGAGTACATGCTGATCATGCGCAGCAGCGTGCTCGACGTCTTCGGCGAGGACTACATCCTCACCGCCCGCGCCAAGGGGCTCTCGACATACCGGATCATCCGCCACCACGCGCTGCGCAACGCAATGCTGCCCATGGTGACTCTCATCGCACTGACCCTCGGCTTCACCGTCGCGGGCGCGATTCAGGTCGAGGCGGTGTTCAGCTGGCCGGGCCTCGGGGCGTTGACTGTCGACGCGGTGGCGGACCGCGACTATCCCGTCCTCCAGGGAGCCTTCCTTCTGCTGGCTTTGGCCGTGGTCATCGCCAACCTTGCCGCCGAGCTGGTGTACGGCTGGCTCGACCCGCGGGTCAGCGAGGAGTGAGCCGATGGCCGTGATCGAGGCGACCCAGGCGGCGACCCCGGTCGCGGAGCCACGCCTGCGGTGGCGCGCGCTCCTGAGGCACCGGATCGGCGTCCTTGGTGCGGCGATGCTGCTCTTCGCGATCGTCGTGGCCGTCTTCGCACCGTGGATCGCGCCGTACGACCCGTACGCGCCCGCGGACGTCACGATCTTCGACATCTACCAGCCCCCGTCGCCCGCGCATCCGCTGGGGACCGATGATGGCGGCAAGGACGTCTTCTCGTCGCTCGTGTACGGCGCGCGCGTGTCGCTGGTCGTCGGCTTCACGGCCGCAGCGATCGCGATCGGGATCGGGGCGCTGGTCGGGATCGTGGCCGGCTACCGGCGTGGATGGGTCGGCTCGCTCCTCATGCGGATCACCGACTTCTTCCTCGTCATCCCCGACCTGGCACTGATGATCGTGCTGGTGGCGATCCTCGGCCCCTCGCTGGGAACGATCATCCTCGTCATCGGCTTCCTTGGCTGGACCGGGACCGCGCGGCTCATCCGCGCGCAGACGCTCTCGGTGCGCGAGCGCAAGTACGTCATGCGCGCCCAGGCGGTCGGGGCGGGCGACGCCCACATCCTGCGGCGCCACATCCTTCCCGCCGTCCTGCCGCTGATGCTCGCCAACCTGGTGCTCGTCGTGAGCATCGCGATCCTCGAGGAGTCGTCGCTCGCCTTCCTCGGCCTCGGCGACCCCACCGTCATCAGCTGGGGCCAGATGCTGAACTACGCCTTCGAGCGCGGCGCCATCAGCGCGGGCGCGTGGTGGGCGCTGCTGTCGCCGGGCTTCGCGATCGTATGGGTCGTGCTGGGGACCACCTTGCTCGGCTTCGCGCTCGAGAACGTGGTCAACCCGCGGCTCCGGCGCCATCACCTCGAGGATCCGGGGACCGATGTCGCGCCGGAGCGGCAGGTCTCGCCGCTGCCGGCGGTCGAACCTGGCATCGAGGCGCCGATCCTCCGTGTGCGCGACCTGGCGATCGAGTTCGCCGGTGAGTCGGGGCCGCTGCGCGCCGTCGACGGGGTGAGCTTCGACCTGCGCCGCGGCGAGACCCTGGGCCTGGTCGGCGAGTCCGGCTGCGGCAAGACGACCACCGTGCTCGGCCTGCTCCGCCTGCTGCCGCCCGGCGGCAAGATCGTCGGCGGCTCGGTCTGGTTCGACGGCGAGGACCTCGTCGGCCTTGACGGCACGGCGCTCCGCGCGTTCCGATGGAAGCGGCTCTCGCTCGTCTTCCAGGGCGCGATGAACGCGCTGAACCCGGTCCGGAGCGTGGGAGACCAGATCTCCGAGGCGATCCGCCTCCACTCGCCGGAGACGTCGAAGTCCGAGGCCGCCGCACGCACCGGCGAGCTCCTCGAGCGCGTCGGCATCTCGCGCCGCCGCGCCGGCGACTACCCGCACACCTACTCCGGCGGCATGCGCCAGCGGGCGATGATCGCGCTCGCGCTGGCCTGCGACCCCGACGTCATCGTCGCCGACGAGCCGACCACCGCGCTCGACGTGATGATCCAGGCCCAGATCCTCGAGCTGCTCGGCGGGATCGCGCGCGACTTCGGGATGGGCATCATCCTCGTCACCCACGACCTCGGCGTGGTGGCGCAGGCCTGCGACCGCGTTGTCGTGATGTACGGCGGCGTGGTGGCCGAGGAAAACGACGCGGCAACGCTGTTCCGCGATCCGCAGCACCCGTACACCCAGCAGCTGCTCCAGTCGTTCCCCGACGTCGCGCACCCCGATCGGCCGCTGCGCGGCATCCCCGGCACACCGCCACGGCTGGACGCGATGCCGGCAGGCTGCCGCTTCGCGCCGCGCTGCCCCCACGCCTTCGACCGATGCGCGACCGAGCGTCCTCCGGAGTACCCCGCCGCCGGCGGCCGCGCGTCCTGCTTTCTCCTCGATCCGGCCGAGGTGCGCCGATGACCGACGCGCTCCTCAGTGTCGAGGACCTCGTCATGGAGTTCCCCGGCCGCCAGTCGTTCAGCGACTGGATCGCGCGCCGGCCTGCGCCGCCGGTTCGCGCGATCGACGGCATCAGCTTCGAGCTGCGCGCCGGCGAGGTGCTGGCGCTCGTCGGCGAGTCCGGCTGCGGCAAGACGACCACCGGCAACCTGCTGATGGGCCTGCTGCCACCGAGTGGCGGGCGGGTCGTCCTCGACGGCCTCGAGGTCGGCCGCATGTCCGGGCGAGCGCTCCTGCGGCTCCGGCGGCGGGTGCAGATGGTCTTCCAGGACCCGTATGAATCGCTGAACCCGCGGATGCGGGTCGGCGACATCGTGGCCGAGCCGCTGCGGGTGCACAAGGTCGCCTCCGGTCCCGAGCTTCGCCGCCGCGTCGAGGAGGCGCTGACCTCCGCCGGCCTGATCCCGGTCAGCGCCTACCTGCGCCGATTCCCGTTCGAGCTGTCCGGCGGCCAGCGCCAGCGCGTGGTCATCGCCGCCGGGCTGGCGCTCGAGCCGACGCTCCTGATCGCGGACGAGCCGGTGAGCATGCTCGACGTCAGCATCCGCGCCGACATCCTCAACCTGATCGGGACGCTGGCGCGGGAGCGCGGCATCGCGGTGGTGATGATCACCCACGACCTATCCACGGTGGCGGCGTACGCGGATCGCATCGCGGTCATGTACCTCGGGCGGATCATCGAGCACGGCCCGACGCGCGAGGTGCTCGCCAACCCCCGCCACCCCTACGCACAGGCACTCCTGTCGGTCGTCCCGGTGCCCGATCCGTCGCTGCGGCGCCGCCCGGTCATTCTCGCCGGCGAGACGCCGGACCCGTCGCGGATCCCGTCGGGCTGCCGCTTCCACCCGCGCTGCCCGCTCGCCTTCGACCGATGCCCCACGGTCGACCCGCCGCTCTACGACGTCGGGCCGGACCACCAGGCGGCCTGCCTCCTCGTCGAGCGCTGATCGGCCTCAGCCGAGCAGCAGGCCCAACGCGACGGCACCGATCACGCCAGTCGAGGCCGTCGCGACCACCCGGACGGCGGCCGACCTCGGGGCGACCAGCGCCGCGACGACGGCGGCGGCCGCCGCCCCGCCCAGCCCGGCGATGGCGGCGATGAACGCGTGAGCCACCGTCGGCGACGCGGCACCGACCTGGCGCTCGCCGGCCATCACGGCGCCGAGCACGACGATCACGAGCGCGCCGAAGAGCCCGGCGCCGAGCGTGGCGGTCCAGGCGCGCGCCACGCCCTGCTGCGTCGCGCCGGTCAGGGCGGCGCCCGCCGCCAGCGCGCCGGCGACGAGGAGGGTGGCCGGCATCGGGGCATCCGAGGTCGGCGGGGCGAACGCGAACCAGGCGAACGCCACGAGCGGGCCGGCAAGCATCCCGAGGGCGGCCACCCAGGTCAGCGGGCGGGTCCAGTCCTCCGGGTCCTCGGGCGGCACGACCTCGCCGAGGCGGACGCTGACCGGGACCAGGTCGTCGTCCGGCTCGCTCGTCACGCGGGGACGGGGCTCCGCTCGGGGACGGTCGCGAGACGCAGGCCGAGGATCCGCCCGCCGAGCTCGCGCACGAGCCAGCCGGCCTGGCCCGCAATGAGGCCGTCATCGGTCTCGAGGGCGAGGCGTGCGAGCGCCTCGAGCTCGGCCATGGCCGATGGGGTGTCGAGGTCGTCGTCCATGGCCGCCAGGAATCGGTCGCGGGCCTCCGCGATCGGTACTGCCAGCTCGGTGGGAGCCTGCCCGGCGCGCTCCGAGGCCGTGCGGAGCAGTCCCGCCGCGCGGTCCGAGCGCGCCAGCGCATCGGCGTCGTAGTGGACCTCGGTGCGGTAGTGATGCGAGACGAGGTAGTGCCGGATCGCGTCGCCGGTGTGGTCGCGCAGGAGCTCGCGCACGAGGACGAGGTTGCCGAGCGACTTGCTCATCTTCGCGCCCTCGTGGTGGAGCATGCCGGTGTGCATCCACCAGCCGACGAAGGGTCGCTCGCCGGTGGCGCCCTCCGACTGCGCGCGCTCCGCCTCGTGGTGGGGGAAGGCGAGGTCGCCGCCGCCGCCGTGGATCTCGAACTGGTCGCCGAGGTAGGCCATCGACATCGCCGAGCACTCGATGTGCCATCCGGGCCGCCCCGGACCCCACGGCGACTCCCATGACGGCTCGTCGGGCGCGGACACCTGCCAGAGGACGAAGTCGAGCGGATCGCGCTTGCCCGGCATGCCCGGGACGTTGCCGCGCTCGTTGGCGATCGCCAGCATCGCGTCGCGCGGCACGTGCGAGACCTCCCCGAAGCGGGGATCGGATGCGACGCTGAAGTAGACGTGCCCATCGGCCTCGTACGCGCAGCCGGCGTCCAGCAGCCGACCGATGAGCGCGACCATCTGCGGGATGTGCTGCGTCGCCCGCGGCAGGTGGTCCGGCGGCAGCCAGTTGAGCGCCGCCATCTCGGTCAGGAACGTCGTGACCCATCGGTTGCCAAGCGCGAGGTAGTCCTCGCCGGTCTCGCGCGCCTTGCGCAGCATGTCGTCGTCGACATCGGTCAGGTTCTGGACGTAGACGACGTCATGGCCGAGGTACTCGAGATACCGATGCAGGACGTCGAAGCTGACGTAGGTGAAGGCGTGGCCGAGGTGCCCGGTGTCGTACGGGGTCACGCCGCAGACGTAGAGGCCGACCCGGTCACGGCCGGGGATCGGCTCGAAGGGGTGCAGCTCGCCACGTCGGGTGTCGTGCAGGCGGAGGGTCATCGCTGCGGATTCTAAAGCGGGTCTGCGGCAAGCGCCGTTCGGGCGTTGGACGTGGCCGATAGAATCGGCGCTCGGATGGGGGTGCCGCTGCCGCAATCCATCGAATCGGAGCCGATCATGGAAGTCCTGCGCTGGCTGCTCTTCTTCGCGATCGCGATGTTCCTGATCGTGGCCGGCATCTTCTTCGTTCTCGGGCGGCCGCTGCCGATCCCGAACTTCTAGCTGGTCACCACAGGTCTGGCTTCGTGCTCATCAGGAAGCCGATGACCCCGATGATCCCGGCCATCCCGTACGCGACGTAGCGCTGCTGGCGCGCCCGGCGTTGCCACGTCTCGTCGTCGGTCGTGCTCGCCCCCAGGCCGACCAGCCGCCGCAGGTTCGGCCGGCTGACGACGGCGGCGATCACAAGGTTGATCGCGTACAGCGTCAGGGCGACGAGGAGCCACGGCTCGGTCAGCAGCTCCGGCCCGAGGATCCACAGCATCGCGCCGCCGGTGATCGCCAGCCCGGCGGCGATGACGAGCGTGCCGGTGCCCTGCATCGCCATCAGCGCGCGGGTGATGCGCCCCGGCTCGCGGCCGGAGCGGCGCAGAACGAAGGGCAGGATCACGCTCGGAAGCAGCAGCGCCACCGCCAGCGAGATGTGGATGACGAGCAGGATCGGGAACCAGTTCACGGTGGCCGATCCTACCGCAGATTCCTCGTCGGCCCTCCAGCCGGTCTCAGCCGTCGGCGCGCGCCGCCTCCATGACGTTCAGCACCGCATCGATCACGACGTCGGGCTCGTTGGTGGTCACGTCGTGGCCTGACTCGATGACGACCTGCTCCGCGCGTGGGCTCAGGACGAGCCAGCCCTGCTGGTCGACCACGTTCGACGCCTCCGGCGGCTCCGCGCCGGGGCCGTAGTCGTTCGAGACGATCACGACCGGAATGTCACCGATCTCACCGCGCGCGTTCCACGCATCCGCCTCGACCTGCAGATAGTCGCGATGCTCGATGTTGGCCGGGTTTTCGCAGGAGGTCAGCTCCACGATGTCGGGCGGCGCGTCGAGGTAAGCCTTCGGCACCTCCGCGAAGACGATGCCGGCGATCTCCTCCGGACGCTCGACGGCGAAGCCGGTCGCGATGAAGCCACCGCCCGATGCAGCGACCAGGACGTACGGGCCCGGGACGTCCGCCGCCGTTAGCAGCGCCTCGAGGTCGCTCACCAGGTCGGGAAGCTGCCGGCATCCCGAGACGGGGTCGCTGCGACCGATGCCGCCGCGGTCGTAGGCGCACGTTCTCGTCACCTCGGAGATCGACGGCTCGACGAGACGCCAGTCCTCGGCGCCGGACTCGTCGCCGGCTTCGAAGATGACCGTGGGCGAACCCTCGCCGCGGCAGACGAGATGGAGCTCACGACCGTCGGCGACCGCGAAGCGGCCCTCGAGCGTGCTGGTTGCGTCCGTGCTGGACGGCGATGGCGCTGCATCGCTCTGCGTCGGCGCGGCATCGCTCGTGGGCGAGCCCGAGGTGGTGCCGGTCGAGCTGCAGGCGCTGAGGAGCAGCACCACGATCGCGAGGCGCGCGGCAGGCATTCGCATGTGGCGTGCAGCCTACATTCGGCGGCTCCGCGGCGGATGCGCCCTAGCGTCCCTTCGTGAACTCCCGGTGGACGCCGGCCCGCCGCAGCAGGGTCGGGATGTTCACGGCCCAGCCCACGCCGAGCGGCCGCGCGGAGAAGACCTTCGGCGAGCGCGGGTTCCAGTACGCCTGCCGCAGGCCCTCGAGGGTCGGCAGCCGGAAGTCGTACGGCACGACGCCGAGCAGCTTCCCGTTCCAGGTGCGCTCCTCGGGCGGCTTGCGCAGCTCGCTGTAGATCGCGCCGGCGACGGCGGCGAACACGGCCGTGCGCAGCAGCCAGAAGAACGCGCCGATCTCGCTGCGCGCCGTATCGGCCTTGTGTGAGATGTCGTCGCGGACGTTGTCGATCATGTGGCCCTCCTTGGCGATGATAATCGCAAGCCGTGTGCCGCATGGCATCATGCCAAGCCGATGCGCCCGGTTCCATACCTCGACGCCGATGCGATCCACGCGGGCGTGTCGATCGCCGACATGCTCGATGCCGTCGAGGCCGCTTTCCGCGACGTCGCCACCGGACGTGATCGATCCCCGCTGCGAACGCGCGTGGAGCTGCCAAACGGCGACCTGCTGCTGATGCCGGGGGTGCGTGACGGCGCCGCTGGGGCCAGCGTGAAGCTCGTGACGGTCACGCCCGCCAACTCCGCGCGCGGGCTGCCCACGATCCATGCCCTCGTCGCCTGGTTCGACGCGGACACCGGGCGCCCGATTGCGCTGATCGACGGCGAGACGCTGACGGCGATGCGCACCGGCGCCGCCTCCGGCGTCGCGACCCGCCTCCTGGCCCGCACCGATGCCTCGACTTTGGCCGTCATCGGTGCCGGGGGCCAGGCGGAGTGGCAGCTTCGCGCGGTGCTCGCCGCGCGACCGATCCGCCGAGCCCTCGTCTACACGCGCGACCCCGCCGCCTGTGAGGCATTCGCCGAGCGGATGTCGAAGGTCGCCGGGATCGAGGTCGCCGCGGCCGAAAGCGCGGAGGCGGCCGTCCGCGAGGCCGACGTCATCTGCTGCGCGACCACGTCGGTTGAGCCGGTCTTCGACGCTGGCTGGGTCGCGCCCGGCGCGCACGTCAACGGCATCGGCGCGTACCGGCTCGGGATGGTCGAGCTGCCGCCCGAGGTGTTCTGGCGGGCCGCGCTGGTGGCGGTCGACGCGCGCCCGGCCGCGATGGCGGAGGCCGGGGACGTCGTGGCCGCGATGGAGCGCGGGCTAGTGACGGAAGACGGCCTGGTAGAGATCGGCAGCGTCAGCCCGGACTGGGCGGCCGCGCGGCCCGCGGAGGCGATCACGATCTTCAAATCGGTCGGGCTGGCCATCCAGGACGTCGCCGCGGCCGAGCTCATCACCAATCGGCTCCTCGGCGACGCCCAGCGCGGCTGACCACGGGCCGAGCAGCCCGCCGACGTAGAGCTCGAGCAGCGCATCGGCGGTGACCCAGCCCACGCCCAGCGAGACGAGCCCGCGGCCGGTTCGTGGGGCCGACGGCGCGTGGAGGTCGGCGTCGAGCAGTGGAGGGCGATGAGGGCGGTGCGTGCCACGCTTGCCGAGCGGCCCGATCGCCTGGGTAACCGAACCGCCGGGGCCAGGGACGACGACCGGCGCCGGGTTCGGCGGCGGCGGAGCGGGCGGCCTGACCAGCCCGACCTGGCCGCCGCCGGGGCTCTGCGGCGGTGCAGGAGCGGGGGTCGGCGTCGGTGTCGGGGCCGGCGTCGGCGCGGGCGTGGCCGTCGCGATCGGGGTCGCGCCGGGCGTGGCTCCGGGCGAAGGTGTCGCCGTCGGGGCCGTTGTCGGCGTGGGTGCGGCGGTCGGGATCGGTGTCGGAGAGGGAGATGGCGTCGCCGGCGGCGGTGGCGCGACGATCACGACGCCGGTGTAGTAGGTCGCCATGATCTGCGCCGCGGTCTTGCCGGCCAGGCCGCAGGCCTGCGTGCCCCACTGGAACATCTGCCAGCCGTTGGCGTTCGCGCCGCACGCCTCGCCGCTGGCTCCGGCGTTGTAGTACGTCGCAAAGATCTTGCCGTTCTTGTGGGCGAGGGTGCCCCAGGTCGCGTCGACCGCGTTGGCCATGCTCTGGTAGGTCGGCTTGCTCGGGTCGTAGACCTGGTCGCGCGTCGAGTCGAAGATGTCGAAGCACGCCCCGGCCTCGTTCACATAGCCGCGCCAGTGGATCACCTGGTACCAGGCGTAATTCTTCACCGCCAACGCCCCGGAGCGGAGCGACTCGGTCGTCCAGCTGCTGATCCACTCGCGGCTCAGGACGTTCTTCACGTACGTCCGGAAGTTGACCGTATCGACCGCGCCGGTCCTCGTGCGGAAGACGCGGATCGTCGGAGGCGCGACGGTCTCGGACGTATAGGTGCCGCATTCGCCCGCGGCCGATGCGGGGGCGGGCGTCGTCATCGGTGCCGCGAGGGCGCCGATCAGGAGCACGAAGAGGGCGATCCCCGCGCCGATGCGCTGCAGGTGGTGCATGGAGGCAGCACCGTATCGGCCTCCCTACCGCACCGCACCCCACCGAAAGTACCGCGTCAGTCCGCCCAGCGGTGGACGCGCTCCCGGACCGTGTCGAAGCCGAGCTCCTCGCAGAGGGCGACGAACTTGTCGCGCGGGACGCCGCGCCACTCGAGATCGTCGAGCGTGGTGGTCGCGATCGCCGAATCGCGCTTCAGGGTCGCCAGGGTGCGGTACAGGGCCGCTTCCGGGCCATGGTCGGCGAGGGTCGCGGCCAGGCGGCTGGCGTTGCGGATGTCGACCTGCCACTCGAGCACCGATGGCGGGATCGCGTCGATGTGCTCGAACTTCGCGAGCACGGCGGCCGCGCTCTTCGAGCCCCAGCCGGGCAGCCCCGGATAGCCGTCGCTGCTGTCGCCCACCAGCGCCAGGTAGTCGGGGATCGAGCCGGGCTTCACGCCGAACTTCGTTACCACGCCGGCCTCGTCGTAGGTGACGCGGCGCATCCGGTCGCGCAGCACGATCCGCTCGCCGTCGACGAGCTGTGCGAGGTCCTTGTCCACCGAGCAGATGACGACCTGCTCGAGCCGGGGATCGTCGCCGAACTGCTCGACCGCGGTGGCGATGCCGTCGTCGGCCTCGTCCTCGACCATCGCCCAGACCGCGATGCCGAGGGCGTCGAGCGCGCGCTCAGCGTCGCGGAACTGGCCGAGCAGGGCGCGGTCGATGCCCGCGCTCGACTTGTAGCTCGGGAAGACGTCGTTGCGCCACGACTCGATCACGTAGTCGGTCGCGGCACCGATGTGGGTGAGGTCGTCCTCCCGCAGCAGCGACAGCATCGAGTCGATCAGCCCCTGCACCGCGTTCACCGGCCGCCCGTCGGGCGCGCGTCGCGGCGGGCGCGAGTAGAACGCGCGGAACAGCTCGAAGGTCGCGTCGACGAGGTGGAGCTTCATCGGTCCGGTCGAGGATAGCGGGCCTGCCTCCGCGAGCCTTGACAGGCGCGCCGGCAGCGGCCGACGATGGGGTCGCACCCACGAGGAACCGATTCATGCTTCGCCGTTCGCCCGTGCGGGCCGTGCTGCTCGCCGCCATCGCCATCTTCGCGCTCACATCGCCGGTCGCGGCCGGCGAGTTCCGCTCCGAGCAGTCGGTCACGATCGGCGAGTCGGAGACGATCGACGACGATCTCTACGTCGCCGCCGGCACGGTGAGCATCGACGGGACGGTGAACGGCGACGCGACGATCGCCGGCGGCACGGTGACCGTCAGCGGCACGGTGACCGGATCCCTGAACGTCGGCGGCGGCACGGTCGAGGTGACCGGTGACGTGACCGGCGCGGTGCGAGTCAGCGCGGGCACGGTGCGGATCGCCGGGACGGTGGGTCGCGACGTCGTTGCCTTCGGCGGAAACGTGACGATCGCGGCGGATGCCGAGGTGGCCGGGGACGTCGCCGGCGGCGTCGGGATGCTGGTGATCGACGGCACGATCGGCGGCGACGTGCGCGCCGGGGCGGGCACGATGGACGTGGGAGGCACGATCGACGGCTCGATCGAGGCCGACGTCGGCCAGCTGACCATCACCTCAGGCGCGGTCGTCGGCGGCAACGTGACGTACACCTCCACGCGCGAAGCGAGCATCGCCGACGATGCCGAGATCGGCGGGGACGTGACGCGGGAGGAGCCGGCTGAGGGCTCGGGTGGCGACGGTGGTGAGGGTGGTGACGCCCTCGTCCCCGACAACCCGGTGATCACCTACCTCGGCGTGCTGCTCGGGATGCTGCTCCTCGGGTGGAGCATGCTCGCGCTGCGGCCGCGCCTGACTCTCGGCAGCGCCGACACGCTGCGGAACTCACCGCTCCTCACGGCCGGCGTCGGGCTCGGAGCGCTGATCGGGCAGTTCGTGCTCATCGCGATCCTCGGCCTCGTGGGAATCCTCCTTGCCATCCTCGCCGGCGCCCTCGGGGGCGCGGTCGTGGCGCTCGTGTTCGTCGTGCTGCTGCTGATCATCCTGGCGGTCATCCTGTCGGTCGTGCCGATCGCGATGGCCATCGGCCGTCTGCTGTTGGCCAACCGCTCGCCGTACCTCGCCTACCTGGCGGGCGCGGCGATCCTGGCCCTCGTCACCGTCGCCGGTGCCTACGTCCCGGCGCTCGGCGGGCTCGTCTTCTTCCTCGTCTGGCTGCTCGGTCTCGGCGCGTTCGTCGTCTACGCGGCCCGGACGCGGGAGCGGCCGTACGTGCTCGAGGCAACGCCGGCCGTGGTGGTGGCGGAGGGGCCCCCGGCCTGATCGGATTGGTGCGTCTGGGCACCACTCCAGTAAGCCGCTGGTAAGCGGCGATGTGGAAGATGGCCGAAGCGGGGTCGCGGCGCGGAGAAGCGTGCCCTGCACCGACGGCCCACGCTTCCCGGCCCGGGTCGGCGGTCCGCGCCGCGTCCCCGTCAAGCGTCAGACGGCGAGCGGCTCGCGGTACTCGCCGTAGACCGTCCGGAGCGCGCCGCACATCTCGCCGATCGTGGCATAGGCCTCGACGGCGGCGACGATCGCCGGCATGAGGTTGACGTCGCCGGCCCGCGCCTCGTCCGTGAGCCGCCGCATGGCCGCCGCATGGGCCGATGCGTCGCGGTCGGCGCGAACCCGCGCCAGCCGGTCGAGGTGGCGCCGCTCCTGGACCTCGCTGATCTCGAGCAGCGGGATGCGCAGCTCCTCGTTCGGATCGGCGTACTTCGTGACGCCGACGATCTCGCGCTCATCGGCCTCGAGCTCGCGCTGCTGCTCGTAAGCGGCATCGGCGATCTCGGCCTGCGGGTAGCCGGCTTCCAGCGCCTTCACCATCCCGCCCATCTCGTCGATGCGCGCGATGTAGCGCCACGCCGCCTGCTCGGTCTGGTTCGTCAGCGTCTCGACGAAGTACGAGCCGGCCAGCGGGTCGACGGTGTTCGCCACGCCGGCCTCCTCGGCGAGGATCTGCTGCTGCCGCAGGGCGAGCAGCGCGGCATCCTCGGAGGGGACGGCCCATGCCTCGTCGTACGCATCGGTATGGAGCGACTGCGTCCCGCCGAGCACCCCGGCCAGGGCCTGGATGGCGACGCGCGTCAGGTTGTTGAGCGGCTGCTGCGCGGTGAGCGACACGCCGGCGGTCTGGGTGTGGAAGCGCATCCAGGTCGAGCGCTCGTTCTCGGCGCCGAAGCGCTCGCGGCAGAGCTTGTACCAGATGCGCCGCGCCGCGCGGAACTTCGCGATCTCCTCGAAGAAGTCGTTGTGCGAGTTGAAGAAGAACGAGAGCCGAGGCGCGAAGTCGTCGAAGCGCAGGCCGCGCGCCAAAGCGTCCTCGACGTAGGCGATGCCGTCGGCGATCGTGAAGGCCAGCTCCTGGACGGCTGTCGAGCCCGCCTCGCGGATGTGATAGCCGCTGATCGAAATCGTGTTCCAGCGCGGCAGCTCGCGGGTGCCCCACTCGACGGTATCGGTCACCAGCTTCAGCGACGGCGCCGGCGGGAAGATGTACTCCTTCTGGGCGATGAACTCCTTGAGGATGTCGTTCTGGAGCGTGCCCGACAGCTGCGCGCGCGGCACGCCGGCCTTCTCGGCGGCGACGATGTACATCGCCCAGATCATTGCGGCGGGCGAGTTGATCGTCATGGACGTCGAGATCTCGCCGACCGGCAGGCCGTCGAGCAGGATCTCCATATCCGCGAGGCTCGAGACCGCCACGCCGCACGTCCCGAACTCTCCCTCGGCCTGCGGCTCGTCGTGGTCGTAGCCATAGAGCGTCGGCATGTCGTAGGCAATCGAGAGCCCGGTCCCGCCCTCGCGGATCAGCGTCTTGAAGCGCGCGTTCGTGTCCTCGGCGGTGCCGAAGCCGGCGAACATCCGCATCGTCCAGAGTCGCCCGCGATGGCCGGTCGGGTGGATGCCGCGCGTGAATGGCGGCTCCCCGGGCAGGCCGAGGTCGTCGATCTCGTCCCAACCAGCGCCGTCATCGGCGGAGGGGCTGAACCGATATCGGGGCCGATCGGCGTCAGGATCGTTGGCCGGATCGGCCAGGTCGGACGGCGTGTAGACGCGGCCGATGTCGACGCCGGACTGGGTGATGAAGCGCGAGCGACGCTCGGGGCCGCGCTCGAGCGACGGCTTCAGCCGCTCGGCCTCCCATCGGTCCTGGTGCTCGCGCCAGCGCTTCGGATCGCTCATGGGGCGCAGTGTGGCGGCAAGACCGATGCCGCCGCAAGGCGGACGAACGCTCGGAATCGGCAGCTAGCCGGCGGGCGCCGTCGAGGCCACCAATCGCGCACGTTTCTCCTCGAAGCGTCGCGCCTGGGCATCGAGATCGGTCAGGAAGCCGCGCAGCTGCTCGCGGCGCAGCTCGGCGGAGGCGTCGAGCCCTTCGATCTCGAAGAAGCCCCAGTGGTTCAGCAGCGGCCACACCACGTCGTCGTGGTGGACGCGCAGGTCGTAGATTCCGGCCTTGGCCATCTGCGCGGCCTTGCGCGTGAAGTTCTCCATGCCGGCGCCCGGCATCTGGAAGCCGATGACCTCGTCGGCGATGGCGTGCACGGCCGCCGACGGGTCGATCTTGATCGCCTCCGACAGCACGTCGCGGTAGAAGACCATGTGCAGGTTCTCGTCGGCCGCGATGCGGACCATGATCCGGTCGGCGACCGGGTCGGACGAGTAGCGGCCGGTGTTGCGATGGCTGATCCGCGTCGCGAGCTCCTGGAACGCGACGTACGCGATCCCGCGCAGCACGTTGCCGCCGTCGTCGTGGTTGTAGGCGACCTGGAGCTGGTTCATCCGTGAGCGCTCGAGGGCGTACGGGTCGATGTTGCGGGTCACGACGAGGTAGTCGCGCAGCACGATCGCGTGGCGCCCTTCCTCCGCGGTCCATCGGTTCACCCAGTTGATCCACGCTCCGTCGCCATGCCCGAACATCCGGTGGATCTCGCGGTGGTAGCTCGGCAGGTTGTCCTCGGTCAGCAGGTTCACCTCGAACGCGATCTGCGCCACGCCGCTGATGCGCGGTTGGTCGGGCGTCCAAGGGTCCTTGTCGAAGTCGCGACCGAGCGAGTAGGGGATGAAATCGTGCGGGAACCACTGCTGGGTCATGCCCAGGTGGCGGTTCAGGAGGCGCTCCGCCGCCGGCTCGAGCTCGGTCAGGAGGTCGCGCGGCGGCGTGAACGTCGGGTTCGTGCCATTCAGGTTCATCGTCGTCGTGCTCCACGGCTGCTTCGTCGCGCACCGTTACCCCGAATCGACGCGCCTGGAATCGTCTGTCACCCCGATCCTGCCACGAATCGCGCGGGGCCGCGCGGGCCGGACCCAGAGCACCGGCCGAATTTCCGCATGAATGCACGCCGCGTGCCCGATGACCCTAGGGGTAGAGGCCTCGAAGCGTCGTCGCATCGGCGACGCGGGAGACGGCGACCATCATGCCGGCGCTCCGCAGGTCGACCCGCTCGACGGTTGCCATCGCCTGGACCTCGGCCATCGCCTCGTCGACGATCCGGTCGAGCTGCGCGGTGATCTCGGTCTCGGTCCAGAAGAAGGCCTGCATGTCCTGCACCCACTCGAAGTAGCCGAGGACCGTGCCGCCGGCCGTGGCGAGGATGTCGGGGATGACCGTCACGCCCCGGTCGCCGAGGATCGCGTCCGCCGCCGGCGTCGTGCCGCCGTTGGCGACCTCGGCGACGATGCCGGCCCGGACCGAGCCCGCGTTCGCATCGGTCACCTCACCCTGGAGGCCGGCGAGCACGAGGATGTCGCATTCGAGGCCGAAGATGTCGGCCTTCGTCAGCGCATCGGTGTCGGGCAGGCCGCCGATGGCGTCGTGCTCCTGCATCCACTCGGTCGCCCGCGCGACGTCGATCCCGCCCGCCGCGGCGACGGCGTCCCGGTCGTCGGCGATGCCGATGATCTTCGCTCCCACGCCCGCCAGCTCCTCGGCCACGGTCATCCCGACGCGCCCGAAGCCCTGGATCGCCACGCGGGCGCTCGGCAGGTCCACGCCCTTGGCTGCGGCGACGGCCGCGATGCACCGATGCGCCCCGCGTGCCGTCGCGCTGCGCCGCCCGCGGGTGCCGCCGACCGCCAGCGGCTTGCCGATCACCGAGGCCGAGATCGTGTGGCCGCGATGCATCGAGAGGGTGTCCATGATCCAGGCCATCGTCTGCGACCCGGTGTTGACGTCGGGTGACGGGATGTCGCTGTCGGGACCGATGAGCGGGCCGATCTCGGTCGCGTAGCGGCGGGTCAGCCCCTGGCGTTCGTTATCGCTCAGGCGTCGCGGGTTGACGCGCACACCGCCGGCGGCCCCACCGAACGGGATCTTCACGAGCGCGGCCTTCCAGGTATTCAGCATCGCCAGCGCGCGGACCTCGTCGAGGTCCAGGTTCGGCACGTAGCGGATGCCGCCGCTCGTCGGCCCGCGGTTCACGTTGTGGTGGACCCGGTAGCCGGTGTAGACCTCGACGTGGCCGTCGTCGTGGGTGACGGGGAAGTTGACCGTCAGCTCGCGCTTCGGCATCCGCAGCACGCGATGCATGCCCTCGTCGAGGTGAAGCCGCTCCGCGGCTGCGTCAACCTCCCCCTGGGCGGTGGCCCAGATCCCGTTCGCCTTCACCGCATTCGGCTTCGAAGTTGCCATCGTCTCGGGGCACGCTCCATTGCGAGGTGAGACGCCGCGCTCCCGCGGCCCGGGCGTCCGAGGATACCGCGTCGGGGCAACGTGGCAAACCGATGCGCCGGCGGCCCGCGGCCGTGCTCAGGAGGCCGGTATGTACCGAACCGTCCCCGGGTCGGGCGTCGGGCACGCGGGCGTGGATCCCATCTCCGCATGCGCAATGATTCCTCCGAGCAGCAGCACCGAGCCATCCTCGAGGAGGACCGCCGAGGCATCCGATCGCGGATGCGGCATCGGCGTCGTGGGCGCCCACGTGCCGGCCTCGGGGTCGTAGAGCTCGGCGTCGGCCGTCAGCCCATGCGACCTCTCGAAGTCGGGCTGCTGCACGGTCAGGTCTCCTCCCGCGACCAGCACCCGCCCGTCGGGCAGCCGGATCCCGGTCCGGTCGGCGGCCGCAAGGGCCATGTCGCCGGTCGGGGACCAGATGCTCGCAGCCGGATCGAATCGCTCCACCGTCGCCGTCGGCTCGTTCGCGAAGCTCGACGGATCCGGGTCGGGCCGAACGTTGCCGCCGGCGACGAGGGCACCGCCGTCGGCGAGGGCGACCAGCACGAAGTCCGTCCGGGCCAGGTCGAGCTCCCCGGCCGCGCTCCAGCGCCCGGTCGCGGGATCGTAGATCTCGGCCGACGCGAGTGGCCGATGCGGCCCGCCGTAAAGTGGTGCAGGCCCGTTCTCGGCCGTCGGCCAACCGCCGACCACGAGCACCCGGCCGTCGGTGAGCGTCACGGCCGATGCGCCGTACCGGGCGACGAGCAATGCGCCCGTGGGAGACCACTCGCCCGTCGCCGGGTCGAAGAGCTCGGCGCTGTCGAGCACTCGGACCTCCGGGACTACCGGTGGGTCGGCGAAGTAGCCGCCGGCGACCAGCACCCTCCCGTCGGCCAGGACCGCATGTGCCGGATCGGACCGTGCCGTGTTCAGCAGCCCCGCGCGCGACCATGACCCATCGGCTGGGTCAAACAAGTAGGTGCTCGAGTAGGAGGTCGGACCGGTGTCGGTTTGCTCGGTGGTGCCCCCGGTGACCAGCGCCCGTCCGTCCGAAAGCGGGGCGAGGGCGAATCGGTCGCGCGGGGTCGGCAGGCTCTCTGCCTCGCTCCACACCTGCCCGAGCGGGTCGCCGAGCTCGGTGAGGGCACTCTCGGGCCAGGCGCCACCGGGCGAGCAGACGTTGTCGAATCCGACGACGAGGATCGAGCCGTCGCCCAGTGCCACGACATTCGTCCGAGATCGACCGATGATGAGGTCGCCGGCCGCTTCCCACATGGCCCCGCTCGTCGAGGGGCTCGCAGTCGGAGAGGCGGACTCGCTGGCCGACGGAGTCGGTGACGCGGCCGCGGCCGAGGGGTCGCCGGACACCGTGGCGCTCGGGGTATCCGAGGCTGCACCGCAGCCGACGAGGGACAGGATGACGATGACCCCCACAACGTGCGTCAAGCGCGAACCCGACATTGGAGGAACTCCAGATGAACGGAGCAAGGACGCGTGGGACCGATCCACCCGTTACGTTCCCAGTGTGCGCCGGGAGTGCAATGACGAGGGCTACTTGCCAGCGAACCGGTGTCGGTAAGATGGCGCGGTTCATCCAGCCCTGGGCGCCGGCGGCCCAACTGAACGCCGACCGACGCTCACCGCACCTGCGAGGAGATCGCGATGGCGCCCCGCGTCATGACTGTTTCCGGACCGATCCCACCCGACAAGCTCGGCTTCACCCTTCCGCACGAGCACACCGGCATCTACCTCTGGCACGTCGACCGGCGCTGGGACTACTGGGAGCTGACGCCGGACGAGGACCTGATCACCGATGAGCTCCGCGACTTCCGCCGTCGCGGCGGCGCCACGCTCGTCGACCTGACGCTCGACGGCGTCGGGCGCGATCCGGGCCGGCTTCGACGGCTGGCCGGCGCCACCGGCCTGAACATCGTTATGGGCACCGGCTGGTACCGCGGTGCCCACTACCCGCCCGAGGCGCTGATCGACCGCCGCTCCGTAGACGACCTGGCAGCGGCCATCGTCGCCGAGTTCAACGACGGCGTCGGTGGGAGCGGAATCCGGCCGGGGATCATCGGCGAGATCGGCACCGACAAGCCCTGGGTCAGCGCGCTCGAGGAGCGCGTCCATCGCGCGGCGGCGCGCGCATCGGTCCAGACCGGCATGGCGATCACGACGCACGGCGTGCAGTCGGCGGTCGGCCTGGAACAGCTGAAGCTGTTCACCGAGGAGGGGGTGGATTCGTCGCGCGTCATCATCGGCCATGCGGACTCGCACCCCGACCTCGACTTCTATCTCGCCGTCCTCGATGCCGGCGCGAACCTCCAGTTCGACTTCCTCGGCCACCGCTTCGGGATCGAGGAGGCGCAGGAGCCGCGGCTGGTCGAGTTGATCGTCGAGCTGCTCGAGCGCGGATATGCGTCGCAGCTGCTCCTCTCCCAGGACGTATGCCACAACCGCCAGCTCAAGGCGTACGGCGGCTTCGGGTACGTCTACCTGCATCAGCACTTCCTGCCGACCCTGCGCACCGCCGCGGTGGGGGAGGGCGAGATCAAGACGATGACGATCGACAACCCGGCGCGCATGCTGACCATTCCGTAGGTCCAATGGAGCGTGCGATCGACCGGCGCAACCACACCACGCGTGTAGCGGCCACAACTTGGCCGATTACGCGCCTGCGGAATGGAACGGCCAGCTGGAGCGGCCTTCATGGCCGAGATACGCGCTCCGCGGATGAATTGGCCACTTCCTGGCCGATACACGCGCCCACGGAATACCGATTCCGCGCGGCGCCACCGGAATGACCGCCCGCGACCCGATCGCCGACCTGAAGCGCATCGCCTACCTGCTCGAGGCGATGCAGGAGCCGTCGTACCGGATCCGCGCCTTCCGCGGTGCGGCCGGCGCGCTGACCGAAATGGGACCGGACGAGGTCCAGCGGCTCGCGAAGACCGGCGGTTTGCGAGGCGTCAGCGGCATCGGCGAGGTCACCGAGCGCACGATCCTCGAGAGCCTTCGCGGCGAGGAGCCGGTATACCTGCGCCGCCTGGAGTCGCTCCCGGAGGAGCAGCCACTCGACGAGGGTGCCGCGGCGCTCTGCCGGGCCCTCGTCGGCGACCTCCACGCCCACACGCTCGCCTCGGACGGCGGCGCAACGATCCGCGAGATGGCCGAGACCGCGATCGAGATCGGCCACGAGTACCTCGTCATCACCGACCACTCGCCGCGGCTGACGGTCGCCAACGGACTGGAGACCGAGCGGCTGCTGGCGCAGCTCGACGAGATCGCCGGACTCAACGCGGAGCTCGCGCCATTCCGGATCCTCACCGGCATCGAGGTCGACATCAACGAGGACGGATCGCTCGACCAGACGCCCGAGATCCTGGCTCGCCTGGACGTCGTCGTCGGCAGCGTCCACTCGGAGCTGCGAATGGACGAACGGCCGATGACCCGGCGCATGGTCACCGCCCTCGCCGACCCCAACCTCGACGTCCTCGGTCATTGCACCGGGCGGATGAAGACGGCGCGGAGGAACCGGCCACCGTCGACGTTCGACGCCGACATCGTCTTCGCCGCCGCGGCCCGCTTCGACAAGGCGATCGAGGTCAACTCGCGCCCGGAGCGGCTCGACCCGCCGAAGCGGCTCCTGCGCCTGGCCGTCGAGGCCGGCTGCAAGGTGTCGATCGACTCCGACGCCCACACGCCGGGCCAGCTGTCGTGGCTGCGCAACGGCTGCGAGCGCGCCTTCCTGTGCGGCGTCACGCCGGAGATCGTCGTCAACGCGCTGCCGGCCGACGAACTGCTGGCCTGGACCGCCTCTCACTAGGACAGGGTGGCGCGAGACCTGCATCGGTCTGGAGCGGGCGCATACTTGAGCGCCGACCACCACTTGGAGGAATCACATGCCTGTTGCCAGGGTCACCGAGCTCTCCTGCACCTCGAACGACAGCTTCGAGGACGCCATCCGCCAGGGCGTCGATCGCGCCTCGAAGACCCTCCGCGGCGTCCGCGGGGCGTGGGTCAAGGAGCAGCGCGTGAGCGTCGGAAGTGACGGCACGCTCGAGTTCCAGGTCAACATCCTCGTGACCTTCGTCCTCGAGGACTAGGCCGATGCGGCCGGCGGCACTCCCGCCGGCCGACTACTCAGCCAGGCCGATGCGGCCCTCGGCGCGCGTGAACAGCTGGCGATAGGTCGGGTTGCTGACCCGCTGGCTGACCATGGCCGCGTCGAGCGGCTTCTTGCTGCGCGGCGGCGCGTAGCTCCCGCGTTCGACGACGGCGGCAGCGAGGTCCGCGGCCGACAGCGGACCGCGCTCGCGGAGGACGGCGACCATCTCGTCGTGAAGGGCGACCTTCTCGCCCGTTGGCGCCGCGCTGACGCGCTTGCGCTTCGCGGACTTCGCTTCCACCACCTCCGGCTTCGCCGCGGGTTCCGCGAGCGGCTCCGGAGTCGGCGGCGTGGCCGGGGCGGAGATCGACTCGAGCGCGGCGAGGCGAGCCTCGATGGCCGCGATCAGGCCGAGGACGCGATCGGTGTCGTGGGCCGCGGGCTTCGCACCGCCACGCGCGGCGTCGATTCGCTCCTCGACCCACTGACGGACCAGGTCGCCCGGGCGCATGTCGGCCTCCGCGGCCAGCTGCTTGAGGGTCCCGACCCGCCGCGGGTCGAGTCTGATCGACATCCCGCCCTCGTCGACCGGGCCGCGGTCGCGGTCGTAGCGCTGGGGCCGCGGTGGATAGGGCGGACGATCGCCGCGAGGGCGGTCGCGCTGCCAGTCACCGCCGCCCTGTCGCGGTGGTGGGCGGTCGCCGTGGTCGGGACGGTCGCGCCGGTCGGGCCGGTCGGGTCGGCGGTCGTACGGGCCGCGCTTGTTGAAACTCATCGGTTGAAATGTACTTCAAAACGTAAATCGGCGCGAATGCCCAGTTTTCAACCGACCTAGAACGAGCCGGAACCGCCGCCTCCACCGCCACCCCCGCCGCCGCCGAACCCGCCGCCACCGCTCGACGACGAGGAGCTCGACGGCGGGCTGGATCCCACGCTGCCGAGCGCGTTGAACATGCCGCCGATGTCCGGGACCGCGGAGTCGCTGAAGGCCGATCCCGAGCCCATGCTGACGCCGCCCGCGCCGCCGGCGAGCGAGGCGGCCGACCAGCCCTCGCCGCTGGACGTCGAGCCGAGCCAGAGCGGGTAGTAGGCGCCGGCCGTCGACCCGGTCGTCGAGCGCTGCTCGGCGAGCCCGCGGGCGAGGAGCGCGGAAACCTCGTCGCGGAGGCCGAGCGCAAGGCCCCAGACGACGGCCTTGTCGGGCGTGTCGGCGAGCTTCGCGACCTCGGGATCCTCGACGACCTCACCCATGCTGCGCGCCTGCTCCATCGTCTTGCGCAGCGTGCGGCGGTAGGCGGTGAGCATCGCGTCGACGTAGGCACCGGTCTCGGTGCGCTGGCTCATCGCCGTCCCGAAGCCGATGATCCCGATCCCGCCGAGCACGCCCGCCGCGCCGAGCATGACCGCGCCGCTCATCGGGATGGCGATGCCGGCCCAGATGATCCCGCCGCCGACGAGCGCCACGCCGACGCCGATCCCGACCATGCGGCCGATGGACGGCCCCGGCAGGCGCGCCAGCCAGCCGATGCGCACCGCCTGCTTCTCGAGCGCCTGCTTCACCGACCCGAGCTCCTCGTTCACCTGCCAGAGGGACGACCGGGTGAGGCGGCCGTCGGAGCCGCCGAGGCGCTGGACCTTCTTCCACGCCTGCTCCTGCGGCTCGCCAAGCGGCGGCCGATCGCCGTCGGCGTGGACGACGATCGCGGGGTCGGTGAGCGGGTCGGGATCGTCGTCCGACTTGATCTCCTTGACGCGGTCGAGGTTCTCGAAGCTGATCCGTCCGCTGCCGGCGAGCTCGACGAGGGTCGTGTTGATCGTGTGCTGATCGGCCCGACCCTGGCGGACCACGGTCGCCAGCGCGGGGGTCATCTCGGCCGGCGGGCCGGCCATGAGGACCGACTCCGAATCGGCGAGGTCGGGGTCGTCGCCCTCGCGGCGCCACTTCATCCACGCCCAGCCGAGCGTGCCCACGATCGCCAGGGGCGCGCCGATCAGCCCGATCGCCGCGTTGATCTGCCGCGACCGCTCGAGCTCGGCTCGCACCTCGGGCGAGGTCGTGCGGGTGACGGCCTCCACGGTCTCGACGATCGCCCCCTCGCGGTCACCGGCGATCGCCGCCGGCACGAAGACGTCGTCGATCATCGCCTGGAGCTGGTCCTCGCTGGCGTATGAGTTGATGAATCCCGAGCCACCGAATAGGCTGACGCGGCTCTCGCCCGGGTCGGGGTCGAGGCCGATCATCAGCACCACGCCGTCGTCGAACCCGGATCGGCCGATGCCCCACTGGTCGACGAGCGCCCGCGCGTTCTCGAGGTTTCGATCCTCGCTGATGTCGGGCGCATGCTGGGTGTAGACGACCATCTCGGCGCCGGCCTCGGCCTCCATCTCGTCGATGAGCGCCTCGATCCGCTCGACCGCCGCCGGGCTCAGCATCCCGGCCTCGTCGTAGACGGCCTGGTCCTCGACCGGGTCGGGAAACGGCGGGCCGGCGGCGAGCGCAAGCGCGGGCGCCAGGGCAAGGAGCGCGAGCGCGCTCGGGAGCGCGCGAGCCCATCGGTACATCAAATGAAGCATACTGGGTGGCACTCGGCTTGCTTCAAAGCCGATCGCAACCGGCGGCGCAGTGCCCACGCGCGGACGAACGTCCCGCACGCCGCCACACCGGCCTGAACTGAACGGTCGGTCCGCGATCCTCCTGGAGTTCCACAGATGAAGATTCCAATCGGGGCCGCCGTGGCCCTGCTCGTCGCTGCGGTCGTGATGGCCGTGGCGACCGCCGGCGTGGCCGCCCTGACGGCGCGCGCGCCGGTTCCACAACCAGCTCCACTGCTCGGCCCGGAGCCGCGCGTCGAGGATCTGCCGCTCGATCGCGGCGGGACCAGCGTGCGCGGCGAGGTGCTGTCCGGAACGCCGTCGCCGTCGCCGTCGGCGGTACCCGCACCGGATGCGGCCGGCATCGGCAGCAACTACCCGGGCACCTCCGGGTGGATCGGGCAGGCCACGGTGGCCATGCCAGGCGATCTCGGCGGTCGCTACACCGGCGAGGTGAACGGCTTCGTCACCGTCTGCGCGGACCGATGCGCCCGACTCCCCGTCGTCGACTGGTGCCAGTGCTACTGGGGCACCGCCGACCAGCGCGTCGTCGACCTCTCGCATCCGGCGTGGGCGCTCGTCAGCGACCGGCCGCTGGACGCCGGGTTGATCGAGGTCCGCGTCTTCCTCGAGCGCTGAGGCTCGGGTTCAGGAGCAACTGACCGTCACCCTGGCCGGCTCTTCTGTGAGGCCGGGGATCGTCTCGGTCTGCTCGGCGGTGCCCCCGCCCTCGATCCGCGTCGTGAGCGCCGACCGCGTCCGCAGCCGCTCACCGGAGTCGCCGAGGGCGATGAGCTGGCACTTCGCGCGCCCCGCGTTCGTGCCCTCGTTCGTGACCACGTAGGTGATCGCGTAGCCGAGGGGCTCGGCGGGCGCCACGCTGCGCACCTCGGCGGCGTACGGCCCGACGCCGCGCAGCGACAGGCTCGCGGCCACCGCCAGGCCGATGACGGCCAGCACGATCGCCGCGGCCACCGTGCCGTGGTACTGCGACGCCGACGGAGCGGTCATGCCGGCGCGGTTGCAGACCTCGCACAGCGACTCGTTCGGGTCGATCTCGCGGCCGCACTTGATGCAGCGCCCGAGGTCCTGCGTCGTGGTCATCGGCCGCTCGCCGGCAGGCGGTCGCGTGCGGATCGGAAGGCGACGGCGCGCATCGACGGCGCGCGCTCGTCGGCCCGCAGCGTGGCGTACGGCTCGGCCACGCGGCGGCGCCAATCGGCCAGGGCAAGGTGCTCTTCAGGGACGGTCGCCATCGGCCCGACGATCATGCACGAGAACGGGCGGGCCGGCGAACCGGCCCGCCCGAGCGGGGTTCAGCTGAGGCGAAGACGACTAGAAGCCGTTATCCGCCAGCCACTGTGACGCGGCGTCCGCGTAGGACTCGCCGTTGACGATCACGGCCGCCCCGAGGTTCGTCAGCTCCTCGGTGGTCAGCAGCGCGTTGATCGGATCGAGCGTCGAGGTGATCGTGTCACCCGCCGCGTCCATCAGCTCCTGGCGCACGACCGGGATGAGGTTCTGCGCCGGGGCCATGCCCATGTCGTCCTCGAGCAGCACGAGGTTGAACGCAACGATCTCCGGCGAGGTCGTGCACACCTGCGCAACGTCGATGTTCTCGGCGTTGAGCGCCTCGGCGATCGCCGGCGAGCATGCCGCGAGCTCCTCGACATCCAGGCTTGCGAAGTCGATCCCGTAGATCTCCTCGAGGCCGATGCCGCAGTTCGGGTTCTCGCCGCACTCCGGCGCGACGCCCCACGTGAGGTCGCCGGCGACCTCGGCAAGGTCGGAAAGTGTCACGAGGCCGAGCTCGTCCGCGGTCTCCTGCCGGACGGCGAAGCCGTCCGCATCGGTCCCGGGTGTCGGATCGAGCGCAACGAGGCCGTCGCCCTCCAACGCAGTCCGGAGCTCCTCGAGCGTCGCCTCGAGGTCGGAGGTGGGTGCGCCGCCGTAGGTGACGGCAAGGTAGCCGCCGACGTACTCGGGCATGATGTCGATCTGGCCGTCGACGAGGCCCGGATGGGTCACGTCGCGCGCGCCGAGCTCGAGCTGGCGCTCGACGGTGAAGCCGGCTCCCTCGAGGGCCTGGGCATAGATCTCGGCCACGACGGCCGACTCCCAGAAGCCCGCCGAGGCGATGGTGATGTCGGGTAGGTCGGCTGTCGGGGTCCCGCCGCCGTCGGTGGCGGTCGCGTCGCCCTCACCCGGCGAGCAGGCACTGATGACCAGCGCCAGCATCACCGCCCCGAGGGCGAGCGTGCGGTTTCTCCGCATGGGTTTCCTCCTGTGCGGTGCGATGACCGGTGGCCACATGGACCGGCCGATCGGGATCGGGGCAGTCTACCAGCGGACCTGTCAGATGCCGTCAACAACCCCGGGTCACAGCGGCATCGGTGCGGTCGGCTCCGGCACGCGCGACTCTCGGCGCAGGCCCGGCGACGTCGCCGCGTGCTGGATAGACGCAAAGGCGATCTCGGTGAGGATCGCCAGCAGCGCGACGACCGCGGCGCTCCCGAAGATGCGCACTTCGTCGCCGGTGTTGAAGCCGGCGATGATCACCGCGCCGAGCGCTCCACCGCCGACGACCGCGACGAGCGTCGCGGTGGCCACGATCTGGACGGCGGATGTCCGCAGTCCGGCGAGGATCACCGGTGTCGCGATCGGGATCTCGACCCTCGTCAGCACCTCGCGCCCGCGCATGCCCATGCCGCGTGCTGCCTCGACGAGGTCGGCGTCCACCTCCCGCAGCCCGACGTAGGTGTTGACCACGATCGGCGGGATGCCGAGCGCGGTGAGCGCCAGGACTCCGGGCAGCGGGCCGACCCCCTGGCCGACGGGCAGGAGGAGCAGATAGGCCAGGCCCAGCAGCCCGAGCGACGGCACCGCGCGGCCGATGTTCGCGACCGCCACGACCGCGCCGGCGCCCCGACCGGTGTGGCCGATGGCGAGGCCGACCGGAAGGCCGATCGCGACGGCCGCGACCAGCGCCACGCCCGAGATCCAGAGGTGCTCCCAGAGCCGGACGAGCAGGCCGTTGTTCCCGCTCCACGTGGCCGGGTCGGTGAGCCAGGCGCCAACCTCGCCGAAGAACTCGATCATGCCGTCGCCCGGCGACGCGCCCACGGCGTCAGCCGCCGCTCCAAAGCCTGGAGCCCCAGGTCGGCAATGACCGCCAGCGCCACCGCCAGGACGATCCCGGTCAGCGTCTGCGTGATCCCGAACGAGCCGCGCTGCACGCCGATCGTGACGATCAGGTAGCCAACGCCGCCGAGGCCGGTGAGGGCGGTGACGGTGACGAGGCCGATCGTGGTGACCGTCGCGATCCGGATGCCGGCCATGATCACCGGCACGGCCAGCGGCAGCTCGACGCGCAGCAGCCGCTGGGTCGAGGTCAGGCCCATGCCCGTGGCGGCCTCGATCGCGTCCTCCGGAACCCCGCGCAGGCCCTCGACGATGTTGCGCACCAGGATCAGGAGCGTGTAGCCGACGAGGGCGATTTCCGCGGTCAGCACCGTGCCGATGCCCGTCACCGGCGTCAGCAGCGCGAAGAGCGCGAGCGAGGGGATCGCGTAGATCGTCCCGGTCACGCCCAGCACCGGCCCGTAGAGGCCCGCCGAGCCGCGGATGATCAGCGCGAGCCCGAAGGCGATGACCAGGCCGATCCCGATCGCGATGAGGGTCAGGTAAAGATGCTCGAGCACGAGCCCGCCGATGAGATCCAGGTTGTCGACGACCCAGCCGGGATCGAACCGGAGCATCTCAGCTCGCGGCCTCGGCCGCTTCGCCAACCTCGCGGAGCTGGCCCTCGGCGTCCCGCACCGGCTCGCGCAATCGCTCGCCGATGGCGTCGACGCTGACGAGACCGATGACGCGCTCGCGCGCGTCGACCACCACGCCGAGCTGCACGCTCGATCCGAGGAGGGCCGACAGCGCGTCGCGCAGCGTCGTCTCGGGCTGAACCGTCGGGGCGCCCGGCGTGGCGGCGCCCGGGTCAATCGGTCCGTTGCCGGCAAGGTCGTGCTCGTCGATCCAGCCCAGCGGGCGCTCCTGGTCGTCGACGAGCAGCGCGTAGCGGAGCGGCTCCGCGCCGTCGAGGCGGCGGCGGACGTCGGCGCGATCCTCGCCGGCGTGGACGATCACCGGCTCGATCACGTCGAGGTCGCGGACGCGGCCGAGGGAGAGGCGCTTCAGGCCCCGATCGGCCCCGACGAAGCGCTCGACGAACTCGGACGCAGGGTTCGCGAGGATGGCGGCCGGCGTGTCGTACTGGGCCAGGATCCCGCCGCGCTGGAGGATCGCGATGCGGTCGGCCATCTTGATCGCCTCGTCGACGTCGTGGGTGACGAAGACGACCGTCTTGCGCACCTGCTCCTGAAGTCGCAGGAACTCGTTCTGCAGGCGCTCGCGGCGGATCGGGTCGACCGCGCCGAACGGCTCGTCCATCAGCATCACCGGCGGGTCGGCGGCCAGGGCACGGGCGACCCCGACGCGCTGGCGCTCGCCGCCCGACAGCTCGCTCGGATATCGGTCGCGGTACTCCGCCGGCTCGAGGCCGATGAGGTCGAGCAGCTCGTCGCTCCGCTCGCTCATCCGCGTCGCCGGCCAGCGCAGCAGCCGCGGCACGACGGCCACGTTCTCACCGACCGTGAGGTGCGGGAAGAGGCCGACCTGCTGGATGACGTAGCCGATGCGCCGCCGCAGCTCGACCGCCGGCAGGCTCGCCACGTCCTCGCCGCCGATCGTGATTCGCCCGCTTGTCGGCTCGATGAGCCGGTTCACCATCTTCATGCTCGTCGTCTTGCCGCAGCCGGACGGGCCAACCAGCACGCAGATCTCGCCGGCGGGAACGGTGAGCGTCAGGTCGTCGACCGCCGGGGGAGCGTCGGGACCGCCGTAGCGCTTCGTGACGTGCTCGAATGCGACGACGGCGCCGGCACCTTCCTGCATCGGCCAATTCTAGGTGGCCGGCCTCAGGAACCGCGCAGGCGCCAGATGAACGGCCCCTCGTCGTAGACGAGATCGAACGTGGCCGATGCTCCGAAGTCGACCGGTGCGGCGCACGGCTGCGGCCGCCCGCCGTCGACCAGGTACGTCGCGCCGTACTGCCGCATCAGCTGCGCGGAGCGGTCCGCGTCGCCGCCGCAGTAGATCTCGGCCACGTCGGCGATGCGCTGGTCGGGGCTGTATCCGAGGTTGGCGACGTACGGCCCGAAGGTCGTCAGCCGCCGCCGTCCGGCCGGATCGGTCAGCGAGCTGACCCAGCCATCGGTCACGAACACCGCGTCCGCGGGCGTGTTCGCCGACACCCAGCGCGCGGCTGCCAAGTCCGGCGCCGAGAGCACCTGGAGGTCCGACGTCGCCGTCCACGTCGCGACGAGCAGCGGCGATGGCACGCTCAGCAGCAGCACAGCCGCGACCGCCGGCATCGGCCAGCGGCGGACGAGCCAAGCGGCGAGGAGGCCGACCGCGATCCACATCGCCTGGAAGTACTTGTTCATGTCGAAGTCGATGACGCTGACCTGCACGACGTTGGGGATCACGAAGAGGCCGATGACCCACGCCGCCAGGAATGCCCGGTGCGGTACCCGCGGCACGAACAGCGCGGCCAGCGCCAGGGCGAACGGCACACCGAGGTTGGTGAGGTAGAACAAGGCGACCGCGGCCGAGCCGTCGGCGGGCTGCGCTGACGGCCAGCCGGCGACGATCCGCAGCCACCCGGAGCCGGTGGCCTGGAGGGCGGGCGCCACGACGAACGGCGCCGCCACGAGATACGGAGCGAGGAGGACCAACGCGTTCCGCGGGGCGTCCCGGTCGAGCAGCCGCCGGCCGGCGACGACCCACGCCAGCGCCAGGAGCGGGAAGACGGGGAAGAAGAAGAAGTGGAACGGCGCCAGCAGCGCGCCGAGCAGCCCGGCCAGGCCGATCAGCCACGGGCGGTCGCGCCAACCGGCCGCGCGCTGGCGAGCCGTCGGCAGCCCGGCGACGAGCAGCAGGACCGCTCCCACCAGCATCGGCAGGCCGGCGGTCGTGGCCCGGTGGGCGAGCAGGCCGGTGCCCATCACCGACGGGATGCGGAAGTTCGGCGGCGACGGGTTGAGCCACTGGTTGTCGTAGCTGTTGTGCGACACGAGGTACGCGAGGTCGCCGGCACCGACCGGCGCGTTCGCCGCGAGCGGGTCGACCGTCAGGTCGCCGACCAGCCGGATCCAGCCTAGGCCGCCGGTGAAGACGACGAAGACCGCGGCGAGCACGGCGACGCGGCGCGCCATCCGCCCACGAAGGAGCAGCCGGGCAAGCGAGAAGGCGAGCAGCGCCAGTGCGGCGGCGAGGATCGCGGACTGGACGACCATCGCCGGGATCGAGAAGAGGTCCGCCGCCTCGGCGAGGATCGCGGCGTGGAAGTCGGCGAACCAGTGGTAGACGAGCGGCTCGCCGGCGAAGTACGGCACCTCGGGCGGGAAGTTGCCGCCGGAGTTCAGGGTCTCGGCGATCGAGAGATGGACGCCGAGGTCGCTCCAGTTGGAGCCGCCCGAGCTGACGCCGCCGGCGGTCACGCGCCAGATCCCCGTCCCCAGCACCACGCCGACCACCGCGGCCGCCAGGCCGGCGACCCCCAGCGCCGGCGCCGCCACGCGCAGCGCGCGAAGGCTGCGGCCGCCGATGCCACGCCAGGCGGCGAGCGGAAGCGCCAGCCCGAGCAGCGCGGCAACCGCAAAGACGACGCCGCGGCCGTATCCGTCGGCCAGGTGGCTCAGCCAGTGCACGAGGTGCGTCGAGACCGCGACGGTCAGGATCACCGCCAGGCCGAGGCGGCCGGCGGCGTCGATCCGCGAGCGCAATCCGGCGATCGCCACCCAACCGGGGACCACGAGGAGGATCGGCCAGACGACGATCACCGCCAGCGGTGGCACGAGCCACGCGGCGAGCAGCGCCACCGCCAGCGCCACGCTGGCGAGGAGGGCGCGGCGGGCACTCGGGCTCATGGGCTGCGGATGATACGACGGCACCCTAGACTGGCCGCCCATGCGCGTCCGCCCGTCACCGACTCCGGTGCTCATGGCCGCGGGCATCGTGATCGTGGTGGGCCTGGCGGTGCTGATCAGCGCCGACCTGACCGATGCCTTCGACCAGGCGATCATCGACGCGCTCCGCTCGCCGATGATCCACGACCTGCTCTTCCCGCTGCGCGCGATCACCGAGCTCGGCTCGACCTGGGCCGTGATCGTCGCCGCGGTCGTCGCCTTCGCCTTCGCCGCGGCCATCGGACCGTGGCGGCACGGGCTCATCGCCGCGATCACGATCCTGCTGGCGTCGATCCTCAACGCCGTCCTGAAGGTCGCGATCCGCCGCGAGCGGCCCGAGCTGCTCGACCCCCTGATCGTCGAGCGCGGCTTCAGCTTCCCGTCCGGCCACTCGGCTCTGGGGATGGTGGCCTACGGCATCCTCGCCGTCCTCGTGAGCCGCTCTCGACTGCCGCGACCGTGGCGCACGGCGATCGTCATCGGGCTCGGTGCGCTCGTGGCCCTGATCGGGATCAGCCGTGTCTGGCTGGGCGTGCACTTCCCGACCGATGTGATCGCCGGCTGGGTGGCCGGCGGGGTGATCGTGCTCGCCTTCGCGGCGATTACCCGCCGGGTGTCGCCTGAGCCAGCCGCTGGAGCGGTTGACGCGGATCCAGCAGCGCCACGATCCGATCGACCTGCTGCTGGCTGAGCACCTCCTCGGCGCTCGCAAGGCTCGCCAGGCGCTCGCCGTCGCCCTCGACGATCACGCCGATCGGCTCCTGGCGCGGGACCTCGACGTCCATGTCGGAGGGCGGCACGAGCACCGACGAGACCGATGCCGGCAGTCCGGCACGCTCGATGAAGAGGGTCAGGCGGCGGCCGGCAAGGCGGGCGTTCGTGATCGGCACCGGGTCCCACGGCACCCACGACTCGGTCGATCGGTTCCATCGGTACCAGTGCCCGTTGCGTCGGGCATGTCGTCCGCGCTCGCCGCGGGTCGTGATCGCGAACGTGCCGCCAGGCCCGACGAGGACGGCGTCGATTGTCTCGGTTCCGCCCGGCGTGACCGCGCGGAACCAGTGCCAGCCGTCGTCTAGGCGGCGCCCAAGGGTGGTCGCCAGGCTGTCACTGTGCGGGAGCCCGGGAATGCCCAGTCGGCGCGATCGGGGGTTCGGGTGAATGATCATCGGAGGCGCAGGCTTTCGCTGTCGAGGGCGTCGGATGGGCACCTCGAAGTGTACCGCGGGTCCGAGCCGATGAGAAAGGCCCCGAAGGTCAACGCCGTATGATGCGAACCATGGTCGACACGCGCGCCTCTCTCACCGATGCCGTGCGCACGCTCCTGGCCGAGATCGGGGAGGACCCGACGCGCGAGGGGCTGACGCGCACCCCGGAACGCGTGCGACGGATGTACGACGAGCTGACGGCGGGCTACCACGTCGACCCAGACGCGCTCCTCAGCGGCGCATGTTTCAACGTCGACTACGACGAGATGGTCGTCGTGCGCGACATCGAGTTCTACAGCCTCTGCGAGCACCACCTGCTGCCCTTCATCGGCCATGCGCATGTCGGGTATCTGCCGCGCGGCCGCGTCGTCGGGCTCTCGAAGATCCCGCGGATCGTCGACATGTTCGCCAAGCGGCTCCAGATCCAGGAACGGCTCACCGTGCAGGTGGCCGACTTCCTCATGGAGCGGCTCGAGCCGAAGGGCGTCGCTTGCGTCGTGGAGGCCACGCATCTGTGCACGATGATGCGTGGCGTGAAGAAGCAGGAGGCGACGATGGTCACCTCCTCGATGACCGGAACGTTCCGGCGCGATGCCAGGACTCGTGCCGAGTTCATGGGGCTGATCGGGAAGGGCGGCGCCCGCTGATCTGGCTGGCCGCCGCGCACCTGGCCGTGGTGCTGCTGCTCACGTTCCTCCCGCTGCCGATCGGTGCGGAGGCGATCGCGGAGGCCCGGGCGCTGGCGATCTCCGACCACAACGCCGTCCCGCTCGCGACGCTGCGCTTCCAGCTCGACGGCGGCGTCACGCCGTTCGAGCTTCGCCAGCTCGTCGGCAACTTCCTCCTGCTGCTGCCGCTCGGCATCTACGGACCGATCCTGGCGCCGCGCCTGCGGTCCCTCCCGGCCATCCTGCTCGCGGGCGCCGGCCTCTCCGCGCTGATCGAGCTCGGCCAGCTCGCCGTGGCCACGGCCTACGGCTTCCCGTTGCGCGTCGCCGACATCGACGACGTGCTCCTCAACACGGCCGGGGTGCTCGCCGGTTATCTCCTCTGGCGCGCGTGGTCGGCGGCGGCATCGGTAGACTCCGACCATGCCCTACGCGGACCCGCTGACGGACGATGAGGTCGCATCCGCGCTCGCCGGCCTGGACGGTTGGTCGCGCGAGGCCGATGCGATCCAGCGCGCCGTGGTCTGTGCCGACTTCCGCGCGGCGATCGCGCTCGTGAACGCCGTGGCCGATGCCGCCGAGGCGGCGAACCATCACCCCGACATCGAGGTCCGCCGCTACAAGCGCGTGACGTTCACGCTCTCCACGCACGCGGCCGATGCGATCACGTCGCGCGACATCGAGCTCGCGGCCGAGATCGACCGGCTCGCGGCTAGAATCGGCGCCGCATGAGTCCCGACACGCCGATTCGCGTCCTCATCGCCAAGCCGGGCCTGGACGGCCACGACCGTGGCGCCAAGGTCCTCGCCCGCGGCCTGCGCGACGAGGGCTTCGAGGTCATCTACACCGGCCTGCGCCAGACGCCGGAGATGATCGCGGACGCCGCCGAGCAGGAGGACGTCGACGTCGTCGGGCTATCGATCCTGTCCGGGGCGCACATGGCGCTCCTGCCCCGCACGGTCGAGCTCCTGCGCGAGCGCGGAATGTCGGACGTGCTCGTCGCGGCCGGCGGGATCATCCCCGATGCGGACATCGCCAAGCTGAAGGACGCCGGTGTCGCCGAGGTCTTCGGCCCCGGCACCTCGATCGGCCAGATCGCGCGCTACTTCCGCGAGAACGTCAAGCGCTCATGACGTGCGCGCGTATATATGTATATACGCGAACGACCGATGGTCGATGAGCTGGCCACGGGCGGTCGCCGTCCGCTCGCTCGGCTGCTGACGCGGATCGAGTCCGGCGACCCAACGGTCCGTGAGCTGCTGCCGGAGCTCTTCGCGGCGGGAACCGGCGCGCACGTCGTCGGCATCACCGGGCCGCCGGGCAGCGGCAAGTCCACGCTCGTGAACGCGCTTATCACTGAGTGGCGCACGCGCGGCCGCCGGGTCGGGGTGCTGGCGGTCGATCCGTCGTCGCCGTACACCCGCGGCGCGATCCTCGGCGATCGGATCCGGATGATGGATCACCACGCCGATCCCGACGTCTTCATGCGGTCGATGGCCAGCCGCGGAGAGCTCGGCGGCATCGCCGCGACGACCTGGATCGCGGCAGCCGCCCTCGACGCCGCCGGCTACGACCCGGTGCTGATCGAGACCGTCGGCGCCGGCCAGTCCGAGGTCGAGGTCGCCCGCGTCGCCGAGACGACGGTCGTCGTCGAGGCGCCCGAAATGGGGGACGAGGTGCAGGCCATCAAGGCCGGCCTGCTCGAGGTCGCCGACGTGATCGCCGTCAACAAGGGCGACCGGCCCGGGGCCGATCGCGCCGCCCGCCAGCTGCGCGCGATGCTCTCCACCGCCGGCGGGCGGATCGAGCGCAAGCCACCGCCCGTGCTCGTGACCACGGCCACCAACGGCGACGGCGTCGCAGCCCTGGCCGATGCCGTCGACGCGGATCGCGCCAGGGCACGGGAGCCGCTGGCCGCCCGCGACCGCGCTGCGCACCAGGTCCGGCGCGCACTCGGCGCCCTCGTCACCCAGCGAGCCGAGCGAGACGAGGGGTGGGAGGCGACCATCGCGTCGGTCGCGGATCGCGAGCTCGATCCGCACACCGCCGCCGAGCGCTTGCTGGACGGGGGATGATGCGCAGATGAAGGTCGACTCGGTCCTGGAACGCTTCGGGCCGCCGCCCACAACCCCGATGCCGGCGTGGCTCGGCGATGCCCGCCGCAGCCTGACGACCGCCGTCGAGGGTGTGCTCGGCATCGAGGAGCGCGAGCTGAACCGCCGGTGGTGGTGGCGCGAGGACCGCGACGGCGGCGCCGAGGTGCGCTACGCGTTCTATCGGGCGCTCGAGGCCCTCGAGCGCGCGGCCGGGGCCGCCGCCGGCGCACGCTCCGCCGCTGTGGCAGCGTTCGCCAGTGCCACCGCCGCCCGCTGGGACCTCCACGGCGTCCTGGCGCCCCTCACCGACGCCGACCTCGACGCGGATCCGGGCGCCGGAGAGTGGACGATCCGCCAGACCCTCGCGCACACGGTCCACGTGCAGCGCGCCTACCCGGCCTTCGCGTCCTGGTGGCTCTCGCGGGAGCAGTCGGCGGAGCTGCCGTCGAGCATCCCCGACGGGGTCGACGAGGGCTTCCCGACCGAGGAGTCCGACGGCGAGGGCACGCTCGCGGAGATCCGCCAACGGCTCGACGAGGCGGTGGACGGCGCCGCCGAGCGGATGGCGAGCCTCGACGCGTCGCAGCTGGCGACGCCGGCCCGATGGTCGGGCTATGCGGTCGACGTCGGCTTCCGCCTCGGGCGCATGTCATCGCACCTCCAGGAGCACACCGTCCAGGTCGACAAGACCCTCGTGATGCTCGACCGCATGCCGCCGGAGGCGCATCGGCTCATCCGCCTGGTGTTTCGAGCGTACGGCCGGCTGGAGGCGACCGTCTACGGGCTTCCGGCTTCCGCGGCCGACCGCGGTCGGGAACCGTTCCTGGCCGCGGTGACCGAGGTCGCCGACGTCCTCGACCACGTGCGCCGGCCCGAGTCGGTGACCGACGTCAGCGAGGGGTGATCGCGGCCAGGACCTGCACCTCGACAAGCATCTCCTCGCTCGCCAGGCCGCTCACGACGAGGAGCGTGCTGGGCGGATAGCGGCCGTGGGGCCAGAACCGCGGGAACTCGCGGGTTCGCCACGCCCTGAGCCGCGGGATGTCCTCGCGCCGGGTGAGGAACGTCATCGTCTGGATCACGTTCGCCCAGCCCGCCCCGGCAGCCTCCAGCGCGGCGCCGATGTTCTCGAACACCTGGGCGACTTGTCCCTCGACGTCGTCGACGGCAACGAGCTTCCCATCGGGGCCGATCGCCACCTGGCCGGCGATCACGACCAGGGTCGCGCCGGCGGGCACCCGGGCGATGTGAGAGTAGGTGCCGGCCGGCGGGCTCACCGTCTCGGGGCTGAAGATCTCGATCTCGCTCATGCATCGCAGTATGCCTTTCGGCCTGCTGCTACCCTGCTCGCTCCATGAGCATCGACCGCGTCTTCGTCATCGGCGCCGGCCTGATGGGCCACGGGATCGCGCAGGTCAGCGCCGCGGCCGGCAAGACGGTCACTCTCTCCGACCGCACCGCCGAGCTCGCCGAGAAGGGCAAGTCGCGCGTCGCCGGCAACCTCGCCCGGCAGGTCGAGAAGGGCAGGCTCGAGCAGGCCACCGCGGACGAGGTCATCGGCCGCATCGGCACCGCCGAAGGGACCGATGGCGCCGCGGGCCACGACATCGTCATCGAGGCGGTCTTCGAGGACGAATCGGTCAAGCGCTCCACCTGGGAGGCGCTGACGCGCTCCGCCGACGCCGATGCGATCTTCGCCAGCAACACCAGCAGCATCAGCATCACCAGCCTCGCGACCGCGACCGACCGCGCGCCGCGGTTCATCGGCCTCCACTTCTTCTCTCCGGTCCCGGTCATGGGTCTGATCGAGATCATTCGTGGCCTCGAGACCGATGACGCGACCTATGCCGCGGCCAGGGGGTTCGCCGGGGACCTCGGCAAGACGGTGATCGAGTCGAAGGACTATCCCGGGTTTCTCGTGAACCGGATGCTCGGCCCGTTCATCAACGAGGCGGTCTTCGCGCTGATGGAGTCGACGGGCACGGCCGAGGACATCGACACCGGCGCGAAGCTGGGGCTCAACCACCCGATGGGCCCGCTGGAGCTGAGCGATTTCATCGGCAATGACGTGATGCTCAACGTCATGGACGTGCTGCACCGCGGCTTCGGCGATCCGAAGTTCCGCGCCGCCCCGCTGCTGCGCCAGATGGTCACCGCCGGGCACCTGGGCCGCAAGACCGGCCGCGGCTTCTACCGCTACGACGAAACGGGCAAGAAGACCGGCTGATGGCAGTCGAGACGGCGCCGGCGCGCGACTCGTTCGCCCTCAGCGAGGAGGAGCGGAGCGTCCGCGACACCGTCCGCGAGTGGGCGCAGCGCGAGGTCCTGCCGGGTGCCGCGCAGCGGGACGAGGAGGAGCGCTACGACGTGGGGCTCTTCCACCGGGCGGGGGAGCTTGGGATCACCGGCCTCCCGTACCCGGAGCGCTACGGCGGGGCGGAGCTCGGCACCTTCGCCTGGGCGCTGGCCGCCGAGGAGGTCGCCGCGGCGGACATGGCGCTCGGGGTGAGCCTCAGCGTCCACATCCTCAGCCAGCTCTGCATCTTCTCGAGCGGCACCGACGAGCAGAAGGACCGATACCTCCCCTCGATGACCGCAGGTAAGGAGCTCGGGGCCTTTGCCCTCACCGAGCCGGGTGCCGGGTCGGACGCTGCCTCCCTCTCGCTGTCGGCGCGCCGCGACGGCGACGCGTACCTGCTCAACGGCACGAAGATCTGGATCACGAACGCCGGCGAGGCGGCGCGCTACATCGTCTTCGGCACCGTCGACCGGTCGCTCGGCAAGAACGGCATCACCGCGTTCGTCGTCGAGGCCGACACCCCCGGATTCCGCCTCGGCAGCAAAGAGCGGAAGATGGGCATCCGCGGCACGACCGGCTACGAGCTCGTCTTCACCGACGCGCGGGTGCCGGCCGAGAACCGCCTCGGCGAGGAGGGCGCCGGGCTGAAGGTCGCGCTCGGGTCCCTGGGCGCGGGGCGGATCGGGATCGCGGCGGTCTGCGTCGGGCTGGCGCGCAACGCCCTCGAGCTCGCGGCGAGGTACGCGCTCCAGCGCCGGCAGTTCGGCCGGGCCATCGCCGACCAGGAGATGATCCAGGCGATGCTCGCCGAGATGGCGGTCCGGGTCGATGCCGCGCGGCTCCTGACCTGGCGCGCCGCCCGGATGCGCGACGCCGGCCAGCCGATCAACACCGCCTCGAGCATGGCGAAGTGGTATGCCTCCGACACCGCGATGGCGGTGACGACGGACGCGGTCCAGGTCTACGGCGGTGCCGGCTACTCGCGCGACAACCCGGTCGAGCGGCTGATGCGCGACGCGAAGGGAGCCCAGATCTACGAGGGAACGAACCAGATCCATCGGCTGATCGTGGCGCAGGGATTGCTCGACAGCGTCCGCCACGAGGCCTGATCGCTCCAGCAGGAGGAACACACGGACCGATGACGACCACCAGCGCTCCACCCGAGGCGCCCGCTGCCGCCAGCGCCACCCCGTCGACCGGCGGACGGCTCATGCAGACGCCGGAGATCGAGCCGCTGACGATCGCGCCCGAGGAGCGGGCGCGGAACGTGGTCGAGCTCATCCATCGGTCCGTCGAGCGCTACCCAGGGCGCGAGGCGATGCGCTGGAAGCTGCCGAAGTCCAAGCGCGCGGAAGGCGATGACGAATCGGCCTGGACGAGCCGGACCTATCGCCAGCTGTGGGACTGGGTGACCGGGCTCTCGCTCGGCCTGCGAGACCTCGGCGTGGCCGACGGCGACAGCGTCGCGATCATCGCCCGTACGCGGCCGGAGTGGACGGTCAGCGACCTCGCATCGCTGGCGCTGGGTGCGGTGACCTGCCCGATCTACCCGCAGTCCGAGGCGGGTCAGGCGGCGTTCGTGATCAACAACGTCGGGGCCAAGGTCGTCTTCGTCGAGAACGCGCAGCAGGCCCACAAGATCGAGTCGATTCGCGCTGAGTGCCCGACCCTTCAGCACGTCATCAGCATGGAGGCGAGCGGCAAGCTGCCGGCCGGCACGCTGACCCTCGACGACGTCATGGCCCGCGCCGACATGGACGCCGCCACCCGCATCGCCTGGCAGGACGCCTGGAAGCGGATCGACCGCGAGCACCACGCCACCGTCATCCACACCTCCGGCACGACCGCCAACCCGAAGGGCGCCGTCCTCAGCCACGGAAACCTGCTCTACAACTTCGAGGCGGCGATGCAGATCATCGACTTCTACGAGACCGATGTCTTCCTCGCCTTCCTGCCGCTGAGCCACATCTACGGCCGGATCGTCGACGAGGTCGTGGCGCTGGGCCGCGGCGCGGCGGTCGTCTTCGCCGAGGCGCTGATCGAGCGCCTGCCGGCGAACATGGTCGAGGTGCAGCCGACGGTCATGGGCTCGGTGCCGCGCCTCTACGAGCGCGTCTACGCCCGCGTACTCTCCGCCGTCGAGGCCGGCCCGCACTCGCGTCAGCGCATCTTCCATTGGGCCGCCGGGCTCGGGAAGCAGAAGTACGCCAACCACCTGGCCGGCAAGGCCGACTCGCCCTGGCTGACGCTCCAGCTGCGCCTGGCCGATGCCCTCGTCTTCGGCAAGATCCGCGCGCGTACCGGCGGGCGGGTGCGCTACTTCGTCTCCGGCTCCGCGCCGCTGGCGCGCGAGATCGGCGAGTTCTTCTACGGCATGGGCATGCTCGTGCTCGAGGGCTATGGCCTGACCGAGACCTCGCCGTTCGTCTCGATCAACCGCCCCGGTGACTTCGTCTTCGGCACCGTCGGGCGGCCGGCACCGGGCTCGGAGGTGAAGATCGACCCGGAGACCGGCGAGATCCTCGTCCGCGGGCCGCAGATCATGCAGGGCTACCTCAACCAGCCGGAGGAGACGGCGAAGGCGATCGACCCCGACGGCTGGTTCCACACTGGTGACATCGGCGAGCTCGACGACATCGGCCGCATCAAGATCACGGATCGGCTCAAGAACATCATCATCCTCGGCAACGGCAAGAACGTGTCACCGGCACCGATGGAGGCCGCGCTGTCGACCTCGCGCTACGTGGCGCAGGCGGTGATCCTCGGCGACCGCCAGGCCTACACCGGCGCGCTCATCGCGCCCGACTTCGATGAGCTCGGGGCGTGGGCCGCGCAGCAGGGGATCGCGGAGATGCCGCCGGAGAAGCTGATCGAGCTCAAGGAGGTCGATCGCCTCTTCGACGCCGAGGTCAAGCGCACCCTGGACGGCTTCGCGATCTACGAGCGACCGCGACGGGTCGCGCTCCTGCCGCGGCTGCTGACCGAGGAGGCGGGGGAGCTGACGCCGTCGCTGAAGACGAAGAACCGCGTCGTCCTCGCCAACTGGCCGGACAAGGTCGCCTACATCTTCGACGAGAAGGCTCCAACCGCCGATTGACCGACGGAATCGCAGCGGAACTGCAGTTCGCGTCGCGTTTCGCCGATCCAACGATGAACCGCCGGGAGCGTGGCTCCCGGCGGCATCGGTCTGGGGTTCGCGCTCACCGCAGGGAGATCGCGAGCTCCTCGAGCAGGTCGTAGGCGTCCTGCATCCCGCCCTCCATGCCGGTGGCGATGATCGTGTCGCGGGTCTCCGCCACGTGGCACTCGGTGACCGAGGTCATTGTCGTGCGGCCCCCGGACTCTTCCAGGGTCACGGTGTTCACCGTCGCGTCGTCGTCTGAGATGCCGGGCATCTCGAAGATCTCGGTGTACACGAGGCGCTCGTTCGGCACGATCTCACGGTACGTGCCGTGGAACGCGACCTCGGTGCCGTCTGGGGTGACCATCACGTAGCGCCAGTCGCCGCCGACCCGCAGGTCGACGTCGAATGCCTTCGCCTCGCCGCGCCTGGCGGTCCACCAGCGCGCGATGAGATCGGGCTCGGTCAGCGCCCGAAAGACGAGGTCCTTCGGCGCGTTGAACTCGCGCGTGACGTGGATCTGGGTCTCGCCTGGCAGGGTGACCACTGCCGATCCGCTACTCGCCGTCGTCGCCATGTTCTTGCTGCTCCCTTCGTTGCTGATCCTTGAGATCGTCCAGCAGGACGTCGAGCTGATCGAACCGCTCATTCCACAGCTGCTCGTACCCGACGACCCAGTCGTGGATCGGCTTGAGCGACCGGCCGTTGAGCCGATACATCCGCTGCCTCCCTGCGTCTCGCACCTCCACGAGGCCGACCTCGCGGAGGACCCGCAGGTGCTTGCTGACCTGCGGCTGTGCCAGCCCGAGCTGCGAGACGAGCTCGTTCACCGATGCCTCCCCATCGGCCAGCAGATCGAGGATCTGCCGGCGTCGGGGTTCCGCCACCGCGTTGAACGCGTCCGTCGTGGTTGCCGCTCGTGCCATCGCGACGAATCATATACCGATATCGGCATATGTCAACCACTGCGCTCGACCAGCAGTCCTGCCGAATCATGCGCGTACGATGCTGGCGTCAGGAGGTCGGAGTGGGTGTGAATCTCACCGTTCGCCTTGCGCGAGCCGCCGGCTGGGTGCTGGTCATCGGTGGGGGATTGGTCGCGGTGCTGGCGTTCCTCGCCAGCAGGGCCCCCGAGGCCAACGCGCCATCCGCCCTGGCAATCGCGGGCGTAGCACTCGCTGTGTCGGCCGGGTCATTCTGGCTCCTGAGACACACGGCACCAGCGGTCGATCGGCAGCATCGGTCGCGCGGACTTCCGGACGACATGTATGCAAGTGCCTGGACGACCGCGGCTCTCAGCGCCGACCCCGAGCGGCAAGGTCGAGCGAGGCCAGTCGATGATCCGTTCGAAGACCTTCCCTTCGAGATGATGCTGCCCGTACGGTGGCGACCTGGATTGCCGCAGGAGACGAGCGCCGAGGGCATCGAGCAGGCCTACGCAGCGGCGTTCGTCGCTCACGATCCCGAATCGTGGAGTCCGACGCCCGCCAACTCAGGCAGTTCGATTGAAAACGCGGGCTACTCCGCGACGCTCGCGGTTTTCGCGAGCGAGCCCGTGCAGGACACTGGCGCGTACCTCTCGAACCAGGAGCGGGAGCTCCGATCGGGGATGGAGACCGATCGTCTCCTGACGTCGTACGAGCTCACTCGGGTCGCCCTGCCGGCCGGCGAATCGCTCCGCGCGTTGTTTGAGCACGATGTCGTGCAGGTGCAGTACTACCTTCCGACCCCAGCGGCCCTGATCGAACTCTGGTTCACGGCACCGGTCTCGGACCGCTACCGGTACGAAGACGAAGTCGAGGTGATGGCTCAGTCGTTCCGATTGAAGCCCGAGCTCCCTTAGGATCGCCGGCCCACGAAGTCGCATCCGCGCGTACCATCAACGGATGCGTGACGTGTACATCCTCTCGGCCGCCCGGACGCCGATCGGCAAGTTCGGCGGGGCGCTCTCGACGACGCCGGCAACGGACCTCGGCGCCATAGCCATCCGTGCGGCCGTCGAGCGCTCGGGCGTCGCCCCCGACAAGATCGATGAGGCCATCATGGGCCAGGTGCTCCAAGCCGGAGCTGGCCAGGCACCCGCACGCCAGGCGGCGCTGAAGGCGGGGCTGCCCGAGGGCGTGAGCGCGACCACGATCAACAAGGTCTGCGGCTCCGGGCTGAAGGCGGTGATGATCGGCGCATCGGCGATTCGGGCGGGGGACGCAGAGCTGATCGTGGCCGGCGGCATGGAGAGCATGAACATGGCGCCGTACCTGCTGCCGGGGGCGCGCACCGGTTATCGGCTCGGCAACGGGACGCTCGTCGACTCCACGGTCCACGACGGCCTGTGGTGCTCGACCTGCGACGTGCACATGGGCATCCACGCCGAGCGCGTGGCGGCCAAGCACGACGTCGGCCGCACCGCACAGGACGAGTTCGCGCTGCGCTCGCACCAGCGCGCGATCGCGGCCCAGGAAGGGGGGCGATTCGACGACGAGATCGTGCCGGTCACGGTGCCGGGCAAGAAGGCGGACACGGTCGTCACGGCCGATGAGGGCCCGCGTGCCGACACCTCGCTCGAGGCGCTGGCGAAGCTGAATCCCGCCTTCCAGCCTGACGGCGGATCGGTCACGGCCGGCAACGCGCCAGGCATCACCGACGGCGCGGCCGCGCTGGTCATCGGCTCCGAGGAGGCGATGAACGGAGCCCAGCCGATGGCCCGCATCACCGGCTACGCCCAGGCCGATGTGGCGCCCGAGTGGCTGTTCGAGGCACCGATCCACGGCGTGCGACGCCTGATCGAGCGCGTCGGTGGCTCGCTCGACGACTTCGACCTGATCGAGATCAACGAGGCCTTCGCCGCGCAGGTCCTGGCCGATGGCAACGAGCTCGGCTTCGACTGGGATCGCGTGAACGTCAACGGCGGAGCGATCGCGCTCGGCCATCCGATCGGTGCGTCGGGCGCCCGAGTCCTGACCACGCTCCTGTACGAGCTGCGGCGGCGCGGCGGCGGGAAGGGCCTCGCGACCCTCTGCCTCGGCGGCGGGGGAGCGGTGGCGATGGCGGTCGAGACCGTCTGAGGCTCGGCTCAGGCTCGGAGCACGTCACCGAGGGTCGTGACGATCATTCGCGCCTCGTCGGGCGTGATGCACAGCGGAGGACGGATCTTCAAGACGTTCCCGTGGCGCCCGGCGGTGCCGATGAGCACGCCACGCTCGGCCATCTCGTCCTTCACGCGTGCCGCCAGCGCGCCATCCGTCTCGCGAGTGGCCCGATCGCGCACGAGCTCGACGCCCGTCATCAGGCCTCGGCCGCGAACGTCGCCGATCGCCTCGACATGGCCGGCCAGCGACCGGAGCTCCGAGCGGAGCGCGTCACCGATGGTTGCGGCGCTGGCAACGAGATCCTCCTCTTCGAGCACGTCGAGGACGGCGAGGGCCGCTGCGCACGCGACCGGGTTGCCGCCGAACGTCGAGAAGAACGTCGTGCGCGCTCCGAACCGGTCGACGATCTCGGCCCGGGTGATGACCGCGGCGATCGGGTGGCCGTTGCCCATCGGCTTGCCGAGGGTGACGATGTCGGGAGTGAGGCCCCAGCGCGTGAAGCCCCACAGCTCGCCGGTCCGGCCGTGGCCGGACTGGACCTCGTCGGCGACGAATAGCGCGCCGGCGGCGCGGGCCGCGGTGACGATCTCGCTCACGACCGAGGGCTCGGGCACGAAGATGCCGTCCGAGGTGAAGGTCGAGTCGACGAAGAGGGCCGCCGGCCGGCGGCCGCGATCCGCGAGCCGGGCGACGGCCTCGGAGATCTCGGCGTGTCCCACCGAGGCTGGGTCGGACGCATCGGCATAGCGGCCGCGGTAGGTGTCAGGGGCCGGGTAGGCCTCGACGCGCTCCGGCTCTTCGCCGCGTGGCCATTCCGAAGAGGAGAAGTCGGAGATCGCATCGGTCACGCCGTGGTAGCTCCAGGCCGTGGCGATGCCCGCATCGGCTCCGGTGACGGTCGTGGCCAGGCGCCAGGCGAGGTCGTTCGCCTCCGAGCCGGAGTTGACGAACAGGACCGTGTCCAGGCCCTCGGGCATCGTCGCGACCAGGCGTTCGGCCAGCTCGACGACGTGCTCGTGGAGGTAGCGCGTGTTCGTGTTCAGCGTCGCCGCCTGTCGCGCGATGGCCTCGACGACGCGCGGGTGCGCGTGGCCGACGACCGGGACGTTGTTATACGCGTCGAGGTAACGACGGCCATCGGCCGCTTCCATCCAGGCGCCGAGCCCGCGCACGAGGTGCAGCGGCGTACGGTACGAGAGCGACTCGAGCGCGCTGCCGAGCACGCGGTGCCGGCGCGCCAGCAACTCGTCGGTCGGAGCTCGGCGCCCGATCGGAGCTCGCGCGATCGCCTCCAGGCGCGACGTCACCTCGTCGAAGCCGATCGCGTCCAGCTGGTCGAGGAGCTCCCATGCCGGCTCCGCCCAGCCCCGGATGTACTCGTTGTCGGGGTACTGCGGCATCCGCCACGCGGAGATGAGGATCGTCTGCGCCATCCGTCCGGCCAGCAGGTCGCCGAGGAGCGCCGCCTCGCCCTCCTCCAGCGCAAGGACCGATGCGTACCCGGCCAGGAACGCCTCGCACACCTCGAACAGGTCGGTCCGGCCGCGCACGAGGGACTGGAGCGTGGCGGGGACGTCGAGCACGAGCGCCGTGTGCGCCATGTCGCCGAAGTCGATGATCCCGGTGACCTGCTGTCGCCCGTCGAGCAGCAGGTTGTCGAGGGTGACGTCGTTGTGAATGACCTGGCCCCGCAGCCGCGGAAGTGCCGGTACGACGCGCTCGTCGAAGCGGGCGAGCACGCGGGCCAGCAGCTCACGCCGGGCGGGATCCTCGATCGGCGGCGCCAGCCGCGCCAGCTCCGGCAGGTGCTGCTGATCCCACCAGATCCGCCGGCCGGCCGCCGCATGGAAGAACCCGCGCAGCGCCAGACCGATTCGGCCCACGATCTCCCCGACTCGCGTGATCGCCTCCGCATCCAGCTCGGGCGCGGTCGCGTTGCGTCCGGGCAGCAGTGGCAGGAGCCGGACGAGGTGGGTCGTGCCGTTGACCTCGGCCATGGCGATCGGCGAGCCGTCGAGCGCGGGGCGCGCAACCGGCACCGGCAGGGCCGGATCGAGCGCCGCGATCCGCTCGACGGCGGCCACCTCCATCTCGACGACGCCGCGGTCCTCGACGGCGTTCGAGACCTTCAGGACCCAGGCGCCGCCGTCGGCATCGGTCAGGCGGAAGTTCTGGTCGCGCTCGCTGACGATCGCGGTGGCGACGACATCGAGGCCGAAGTGCGCGCGCGCGACGTCCGCCGCCCGGTCGGGGCTGAGAGCCGGTGGGTCGGCGTCGAGGACGTCGTTCGGCATCGGCACGATCGTACTGTCCCGTCCGATGCTCGGCTCGGCGACCGCCCCGCGGACGTCCGTACCGGGGACGCGAACGGGTCCTGCGCTAGAATCACGACCCGTCACCCGCGACACCGGCCTGCTTCCGCCTCGAGACAGACATGGCGTGCAGAGGCGCCGGCGGCGCGAGCAGCACAGGAGGCACTCAGCGCACCTGATGGCCAGCACCAACCCGGTGGCGGAGGCACCGAACATCTGGGCCGTCGCCCAGTCCCAGTTCGACCACGCCGCCGACAAGCTCGATCTCGACGATGGCATGCGCCGGGTCCTCCGCGTCCCGCAGCGCGAGCTGACGGTCAACTTCCCGGTCACGATGGACGGCGGCGACGTCCAGGTCTTCACCGGGCATCGCGTCCAGCACAACGTCAGCCGCGGCCCGGCCAAGGGCGGCATCCGCTACCACCAGGACGTCACGCTTGACGAGGTCCGGGCGCTGGCGATGTGGATGACCTGGAAGTGCGCCTGCGTGAACATCCCGTACGGCGGCGGCAAGGGCGGCGTGATCGTCGACCCGAAGAAGCTGACCCTCCGCGAGGTGGAGGGGATGACGCGGCGCTTCACGACCGAGATCAGCCCGCTCATCGGTCCGGACCGCGACATCCCGGCGCCCGACGTCAACACGAACGCCCAGACGATGGCCTGGATCATGGACACCTACTCCATGCACCACGGCTACACGATCCACGGGGTCGTGACCGGCAAGCCGATCTCCGTCGGCGGCTCGCTCGGCCGCAACGAGGCCACCGCACGGGGCGCGGTCTACACGCTGCTCCAATGGGCGAAGGTCGCGAACACCACCCTCGAGGGGATGCGCGTCTCCATCCAGGGATACGGCAACGCCGGCAGCATCGCCGCGACCCTGCTCGCCGACGAGGGCGCCAGGATCATCGCCGTCAGCGACTCGACCGGCGGCATCCACAACCCGGCCGGCCTCGATCCGGCCAAGGTCAGTGCCTGGAAGCAGGAGCACGGCACGGTCGTCGGCTTCCCCGGCGCCGACGAGGTCACCAACCGCGAGATCCTCGAGCTCGACTGCGACATCCTCGTCCCGGCCGCGCTCGAGAACCAGATCACGAAGCACAACGCCGCGAACGTGAAGGCGAAGGTCGTGGCCGAGGCCGCCAACGGGCCGACGACGCCGGAGGCCGACGAGATCCTCCACGACCGTGGCGTCTACCTGATCCCGGACATCCTCTGCAACGCCGGCGGCGTGACGGTCAGCTACTTCGAGTGGGTCCAGGACATGCAGAGCTTCTTCTGGACCGAGCAGCGCATCAACGAGAGCCTCAAGGAGATCATGGATCGCGCCTTCGAGGCGGTTCACGCCATGAGCGAGACCCGCGAGGTCGACATGCGGACCGCCGCCTACATGGTCGCCGTCGCTCGCGTGGCGGAGGCGACCCTGCTGCGCGGGCTCTACCCCTAGACCCGTACACGGACCGATGCGGGCGCCGCCGGCGCGGCGTGACGCATCGGTCTGGTGAGGAGAACATGCTCGACCACGAAGAGCGATTCCTGTTCCGGGAGGAGATCCACAACCTCGCGAACGCGCTCGCCGACCCGGGGCAGCTCGACAACGTCGAGGATCTCCTCGCCGAGGTCACGACCAGCCCCCGCTTCGACGCCGATGTCTTCACGCTCGAGCGATCCCTGCAGGTGATGCTCGGCGCGCGGGCCGGTTCGACGCTGGTGGGGCTGTTGACGGTCGACCGCGGCGTCTTCGAGGAGCTCGGCGACATCGGCCTGCCGACCGAAGTCCAGGAGCGGCTCATCTCATGGCGCGCCCGATTCGGCCTGGTGATCGACAACGCGTTGAACTTCCTGAACAACCCCGACGGCATCCAGGGCCACAACTTCGGCACGCAGGTTTCGCACACGGAGGCCGGGCTCACGCTCCAGGGGCGACTGACGCTGGTCCGCTACAACAACGAGCCCGAGTTCTTCATCGCCGATGCCGATGTGCTGCTCAACGTCGCGGCCGACATGCTCGAGCGCCTCGGCATGCACCTCGAGCCGGAGATGATCGACGCCGAGCTCGTCACCCGGCTGCGCGAGGGCGTCGATCTCGTCGAGCGCCGCACGAAGGCGCGCACGTAGCGCCGGTTCGGGTTCGGCGCATGCCCGCCAAGCGCGTCTTCCTCGCGGCGACCGGCCAGAACCGCGGCAAGACGACCACGTCACTCGGCCTGCTGGCGGCGATCCGCGAACGCGGCCTGGGTCTCGGATTCCTCAAGCCGGTCGGCCAGCGCTACCTGGTCGTCGACGGCACCCGCGCCGACGAGGATGCCGTCCTCATGAGCGAGGCCTTCGGCCTGCCCGACGCGCTCGACGACATGTCGCCGGTCACGCTGCCGCGCCACTTCACGACCGACTACGTGATGGGTCGGGTCGACGACGACCTCGGGGCGCAGGTCACGGCCGCCTACGCGCGCATTGCCGCCGACAAGGACGTCGTGATCATCGAGGGCACGGGCCACGCCGGTGTCGGCGCCGTGGTCGGCCTGTCGAACGCGCGCGTCGCCGCGCTGCTCGACGCGCCGGTCATCATCGTGTCCGAGGGCGGCATCGGCCGGCCGATCGACGAGATCGTGCTCAACGGGGCGCTGTTCGCAGCGCACGGCGTGCGGGTCATCGGTGCGGTGGTCAACAAGGTCGACGTCGAGTCGCACCCGCATCTGCCGGAGGTGCTTGAGCGCGGCCTCGCGCAGCACGGCGTCGAGCTCCTGGCGTGCATCCCGTACTCCCAGTTCCTGGCCAACCCGTCGTTGGAGCTGATCGCGACGCACCTGGATGGCGAGCTCATCGCAGGCGAGGCAACGCCGGGACTGACCATCGGCTGGGTCGCGATCGGCGCGATGCAGGCGGTCCACGCCGTCGAGCTGCTGCGGGATCGGACCCTGCTGATCACCCCGGGGGATCGCGAGGATCTCGTGCTCGCCGCCATCGAGGCGAATCGCGGCGCCGCCGTTCCGCGGGTGATCGGCGTGGTCCTGACCGGCGGATTCCGGCCCGTGCCTCACGTGCTGGAGGCGCTTCGCGACGCCGGGATGTTCGCCTACCTGGTCAGGACCGATACGTACCGCACCGCCCAGGCCGTCGACGAGATCCTCGTGAAGACCCACTCGTCGGACACCGAGAAGATCTCGACGATCATCGAACTGGTGGACGGGGCGCTGGACGTGGACGCGCTCCTCGCCCGCCTGTAGGGGAACGCGAAGGGAGGCCGGACGTGGGCACTCGCCGGCCTCCCATGCACCGGCGGCGCTCATGGCCCAAGGGCCCGCGCCTCGGTGGCAGCCGCATCATACGGAGGGGATGGCGCCCAGCACTAGTACTTTCGAAGACGAGTTAGGCCGCCCGAACCCTTAGAACACGTCCCAGCCGAGCGGCATGTTGTCGGTCAGGCGCGCACGCCCGATCCACGCGGCGACCAGTGCCAGCGCCGGACCGCTCACGCGCTGGAGCTCGGCGAGGGAGCCGGCATCGGCGACGCTGACGTAGTCGATCCGGGCCTTCGGCTCGCCGGCGAGCACATCGGTCATGCGCCAGCGGAGCACTTCGGCCGAGCGCTCGCCGCCGTCGTAGGAGGCCTTCGCCGCATTCAGCGCGTTATAGAGGCACGTTGCGGCATGGCGCTCCTCGATGCCGAGCAGCGCGTTCGCCGAGGAGACCGCCAGGCCGTCGTCCTCGCGGATGGTCGGGCAGATGACGAGATCGATGTTCAGGAACAGGTCGCGCAGCATGTGCCGCACGATCACGACCTGCTGGGCATGGCGCTGGCCCATGTACAGCCGCGCCGGCCCGACGAGGTGGATGAGCTTCAGCATCACCGTCGTCAGGCCGTCGAGGTGGCCGGGCCGAGAGGCGCCCTCGAGCTGGCGGGTGAGGCCCTCGACGGTGACGCGGGTCGTGTCGTCGGGCGGGTAGAGGGTGGTCACCTCGGGCAGGAAGCAGATGTCGACCTCCGCGTGCTCCATCAGCGCGACGTCGCGGGTGTGGTCGCGCGTGCCGGGGTCACCCTCGTCCAGCGACGTGAAGGCGTGCGGGTTCACGAAGGAGGACGCGACGACGCAGCCGGTCTCGGCCCGCGCACGGCGGATCAGCGAGAGCTGGCCGTCGTGGAGCATCCCCATCGTCGGCACGAAGCCGACGCTGTTGCCGGCCAGCCGACGCTGGAGGATCGTCTCGCGCAGCTCGTCCGCGTGGTGGACGACGATCACGAACGGCGGCGTCGGCGGGAGGCGTCGCCTTCCGCGGTGTTGGCGGCCCGGCGGTATCGGTCGGCGATCAGGTCCCAGAGTCGCTCGGCGACCTGTCGCTTGGGGAGCATCGGCCAGTCGGTCAGCGCGCCCTCCGCTCCGAAAACGGTCACCTTGTTCTCGTCGGAGCCGATGGCGTCGAACGGCCCGCCCACCACGTTGCCGACGATCAGGTCGAGCCCCTTGTCGCGCAGCTTCGCCGCCGCGTTGGCCTCGAGGTCGGTCGACTCGGCCGCGAAGCCGATGAGGAAGGGACGCACGTCATCGGGCATCTCCCCGACCTCGGCGATGATGTCCGGGTTCGGCACGAGCTCGATCTGGAGGTTCTCGCCGGAGCGCTTGATCTTGCGCTGGCTCGCTCGGGCCGGGGCGAAGTCGGCCACCGCGGCGGCCATGACGAGAATGTCGGAGCCCGATGCGGCACGCAGGACCGACTCGCGCATCGCCTGCGCGGTCGTCGCCTCGATGACGGTCACGCCGCGCGGCGGGGTGACGCTCATCGCGCCCGCGATCAGCGTGACCGATGCGCCACGGTCGCGCGCCGACTCGGCGATCGCGGTGCCCATCTTCCCGGACGACCGGTTGCCGATGAACCGCACCGGGTCGAGCGGCTCGCGCGTGCCGCCGGCGCTGACGACGATGTGCAGGCCCTCGAGATCCCCGGAACGCACGAAATGTCGCTCGACCGCCTCGAGGATCGTCGCCGGCTCGGCCAGGCGGCCGATGCCGGTCAGCCCCGACGCGAGCTCGCCGACCTCCGGCTCCACGATCATGTAGCCGAAGTCGCGAAGCGTGGCGACGTTGCGCTGGGTCGCCGGATGCGTCCACATGCCGGCGTCCATGGCCGGCGCCACGATCACCGGCGCGCGGCTGGCGCACGCGATGGCCGTCACCGCGTTGCCGACGAGGCCAGCGGCCAGCTCGCCGATGAGGTTCGCCGTGGCCGGTGCGAGGACGATCGCGTCGGCGGCCTCCGCCAGCTCGATGTGCGCGATCTGCTCGTCGGAGTCGAGCTCCATGACGTCGGCGACCACCGGACGGTGCGTGAGCGACTCGAAGGTGAGCGGACCGACGAAGCGGGTCGCGGCGGGCGTCATCGCGACGTCGACGACCGCCCCACGCTCGCCGAGCAGCCGGACGAGGCTGACCGACTTGTAGGCCGCGATGCTGCCGGACACCCCGACGACGATTCGGCGGCCGGCGAGCGGCCCGAGGCTCTCGGTCATGCCGGGTTGCCGGTGCGGGCCGTGGCGCGCTGGCGATCGCGCAGCGCCTGCCACGCGTATCGGATGCCGCGCAGGGTGAGATCGGGCTCGACGGCATCGATGCCGGGGACCTCGCGCAGCCACGGTTGGTGGGTGTAGCCGCCGGTGGCCACGACGGTGACGCGGCTGCCCTCCGGCGAGCGCTCGAGCAGCTCGCTGCGCAGAGCGGTGAGCAGGCCGCTGACGAGGCCGATGTACCCGAGCACCGTGCCCGACTGCATCGCGTGCACGGTGTTCGACCCGATGGCGGAGGGCGGCCGCCGCAGCTCGATCCGCGGCAGCTTGCTGGCCCTGCCGACGAGCGCCTCGAGGCTGAGGCCGAGGCCCGGGGCGATGGCGCCGCCGACGTAGGCGCCATCGGCGTCGATGAGGTCGAAGTTCGTGCTCGTGCCGAGGTCGATGACGATCGCCGGCCCGCCGAACTCGATCCTAGCCGCAAGCGCATTGGCGAGCCGGTCGGCGCCGGCCTCCGAAGGCCGTTCGATGCGGACCTCGAGGATCCCGTCCAGGCTGCCGGCGTCGATCAGCGCCGGGGTGACGCCGATGCGCTCGGTGACGAGGCGCTCCCAGGTCTCGGTGAGCGGCGGCACGACGCTGGCGAGGGCAACGGCGTCGAGCTCGTCGAGGCGATGGCCGTCGAGCGCGAGGAGGGAGGTGAGCATCGCCGCCACCTCGTCGGCGGTCGCGTTGGCCCGCGTGATGGCCCGCCACGAGCGGGCCAATCGGTCATCCTCGAAGAGGCCGATGGTGACGTTCGTGTTGCCGATGTCGGCCGCCAGCAGCTTCACCGGCCGTATCCTAGCAGCCGATCTGCGCCGATCCGCCACGCCGGAAGCCGGTGCTAGACTCGCCGACGATCCGCTACCGTGGTCCAGATGTCCGAGGCACGCGCCAAGCTCTACATCAACACTGGCGTCGTGACCGCCAAGAGCGACATCTACAACATCCTCCGGCCGCTCCTGAAGCAGACGGTCTCGTACACCTACTACCGTGGGACGAAGGTCGAGTCGAGCGGGACCGGATGGGTCGAACGGATCGTCGTCGACCACCCGGACATCGCCTCGTACTTCACGCCGCTGGCGATCTGCGTGAACCTCGACTCGTTCGACTACCTCCAGTTCGACACGACCAGCGATCAGCTGCTGGTCTACACGCTCACGATCGGCAACGAGCGGGTCGTGCTCGAGTTCTCGGCCGGCGCCGCACAGCGCCTCGCCGAGCTGACCGATGGCGAGCCCGCCTCGGCCGGTGGCGGCTCGCGCCCGCTGCCGCGCAACGCGGAGGAGCTCGCGCGCGACCTGCGCTTCATCCAGATGGAGCTCCTGATGTCGGCCGACGCCGCCGACGGGACCGAGGCCGGCGAGCGCGCCGACGAGGACGAGGACGGGGCGTGACCGCCACGCCGGCGCCCGCGCGGCCGCGACCCGGGCCCGCCGTTCCCCACGTGCGATCGGTCCTGCCCAGCGGGCTGCGCGTCGTGACCCAGAACATGCCCGGCGCGCGATCGGCGAGCGTGGCGATCCTCGTGCCGGTCGGATCCCGCCACGAGGACGAGGCCCACGCCGGCCTCTCGCACCTCCTCGAGCATCTCGTGTTCAAGGGCACCCGCAGTCATCCCGAGGCCGGCGCCCTGTCTCAGGTCGTCGAGGGCGTCGGCGGCGCGATCAACGCCAGCACCGATCGGGAGCTGACCGTCTACAGCTCCAAGGTGCCGGCCGAGCGCCTCGCCACCGCCCTGCACGCCGTCAGTGAGCTTGCCCTGCACCCGGTCCTGCGCCGGCGCGACCTGTCGGCCGAGAAGCCGGTGATCGTCGACGAGATCCGGATGTACGTCGACTCGCCGTCGGACCACGTATTCACGCTCTTCGACGAGCTGCTCTACGGCCGCCACCCGCTGGGCCGCGAGATCGCGGGGACGATCGGCTCCGTGCGCCGCGCGACCCATCGCGGCGTCATCGACCACTGGCGCGCCGCCTACCGCCCCGCGCGGATGGTCCTGGCCGTGGCCGGCGCGATCGATCACGAGCAGGTGCTCCGCGCCGCCGCCGAGTGGCACGCCGCGGGGCCGGAGGACGACGGCCACCCGGTCCGGAAGCCGCCCGTCGCGGCCGCCGCGCCGAAGCCGGCGGCGGCCGGCGCGCTGCGCGTCTCGCATCGGCGCCTGAGCCAGGGGAACCTGTGCCTGGGCATGCCCGGCGTCGCCCGCGACGACCCCGACCGCTGGGCGCTCGACCTGCTCGGCGCGATCCTCGGCGACGGGATGGGCAGCCGGCTCTTCCTCGAGCTGCGCGAGCGCCGGTCGCTGGTGTACGACGTCTCGACCTTCAGCGCCACCTACGCGGACGCGGGCACGTTCGGAATCCACGCCGGCTTCGACCCCGAGGACGCCCAGCGCGTCGTTGCCGCGATCCTCGAGCAGCTGGACCGGATCAGCACCGATCCCGTCCGCCCCGACGAGCTCGACCGCGCCCGCGCCTACACCCGCGGCCGGCTTGAGCTGCGGATGGAGGACTCCGGCGCGGTGGCCGGCTGGATCGGGACCGGGGAGACCCTCCTGCCGCGGATCCTCACCGTCGACGAGGTCATCGAGCGCCTCGAGGAGGTCACGATCGACGACCTCCAGCGCGTCGCCCGGCGCCTGCTCGCCCCGTCGGGAGCGCGCCTCGCGGTCCTCGGGCCGTTCCGCAGCCGGACGCGGTTCGAGCGCGCGCTGCGCTCGTGAGCGGGAGGCGGGCGCCGGAACCCGCGCCTGAGCCCGATGCCCCCGAGCCCGAGCCCGAGCCCGAGGCCGAGGCGACGGCCACGCCGGAGACCGCGCCGGAGCCCGAGGCGCCACCGGTTCTAGACGAAGGCGACGAGGTCCAGGTCATCGACCTGGTCCGCGACGAGCTCGCGCTGACGCGAGCGCAGATCGACGCCGGCCTGCCCGGGCTGGCCGAGGGCACGGTTCGCCGCCGGCTCGCGCTGCTCGAGGCCGACGGAGTCACGAGCGACGACGAGACCGATGCGCTTCGCCTGCTGCTGGCCGAGGCCCTCTGGCGCCAGGGACGCGCGACGTCCGCGCGACGAGCGCTCGAGGCGATCCGGCCGGCCAGCCCGCAGCGGCGCCTGCCGGTGGCGATGCTTGTCGAGGCCGAGACCCTCGCCGGCGCCGGTGAGGGCGACCGCGCCGCCGGTGCCCAGGAGCGGCTGCTGGCCGCCATCGGCCCCGATGCCGCCTTCGAGCTGGCGGCGGGCGTAGCGGGCCGGCTGGCCTGGCCGCTGCCGGAATCGATGCAGCCGGGCTCCGGTCGCGTCGCGCGCCCTCCCTGGTCCGCACGGCCCGAGGGGGAGGAGATCGAGCCGCCCGACGACGAGCGCGTCGCTGCCGGGCGCGGCAGGCTCGAGGAGGCGCGCGTCGCGTACGTCGCCGGCGACCTGGCCCGCGGCGATTCCGAGATGTCGATCGCGGTGCGGCTCGACCCCGCGCTGGCGGCCGACGGCGTCGGATTGATCGAGCCGACCCTCGGCGCGCAGCCCCTGGCGGAGCGTCTGCTACTCTACGGCGACCTGCTCAACGCCGCCGGTCGCGAGGCGGAGGCCACGCGTGCCTACGACCTCGCCGCGGACCGTCGGAGCGGGACCACCAGCACCTAGGAGACCGATCTTCGCCATGCAGCGCACGCTCGTCCTCGCCAAGCCAGACGCCGTCCAGCGAGGGCTGATCGGCGAGATCATCGGCCGCTTCGAGCGCAAGGGGCTCAAGGTCATCGGCCTGCGTCTGGTAGCGGTCTCGCGCGAGATGGCAGAGCGCCACTACGCGGTCCACGCCGGCAAGCACTTCTACGACGGACTCGTCGAGTTCATCACGTCCGGCCCGGTCGCGGCGATCGCGCTCGAGGGCCCGGATGCGATCGCGGTCGTCCGCCTGATGGTCGGCAAAACGATGCCGAACGAGGCCGATCCCGGAACGATCCGCGGGGACCTCGGCGTGGCAGGCCTGCGCAACCTGATCCACGCCTCCGACGCGCACGACACCGCCGAGGCCGAGCTGGCGCTGTGGTTCGGGACCGATGCGCTCGTCGACTATCGCCGCGAGATCGACGCCTGGATCGTGGCCGAGGAGCCCGCGCGGGCCTAGGTCACTCCCCGGCCGTCAGGGTGGGGTACTCGGGCCGCTCGATGAGCCCGATCCGCTCGAGCGGGAAGTAGCGCAACCAGGCACGCCCGAGGACCAGCTCCTCGTCGATCGGCCCGAAGACGCGCGAGTCCTGGCTCGACGGGCGGTTGTCGCCGAGCACGAAGTACTCGTTGTCGCCGACGATCCAGGTCAGCGGGCAATCGGGTCGCGGGCAGTCGGTCGGCGCGGTCGTGCCGTCCTCGCGCGTGACGACATACGGCTCCTCGATCCGCACCGGGCTCTCGCCCGGCCGCTCGACGAAGACCCGCCCGTTCTCGAGGGAGACCGTGTCGCCGGGCATGCCGATGATGCGCTTGATGAACGGGATGCCATCGGTCGCCAGGCCGGATCCCGACGGCGGGTTGAAGACGACGACGTCGCCGTACTGGTAGCCGCCGAACCGGACCGAGAGCTTGTCGATGAGGATGTACTCGCCGTCGACGATCGTCGGCAGCATCGAGCTCTGCTGGACCTCGAACGGCTGCGCGACGAAGTTGTGGATGACGAGGTAGATGAGGAGCGTCAGGACCAGCGTCTCGACGATCTCGAAGGCGCATCCGAGCGCGCGGCGTGAAGAGGCGCGCTCGCCGGTGGCGGGCGCGCCGGAAGGATCGGTCTCGTCGGGAACGGCGTAGGTCATGGCCCTGGGCATGCGAGGCGCGGAGCGACAGGATAGCGCACCGGCTGCTCTAGACTCGGCGGCACCGTGGGCACGCTCATCCTCGCGCGGCACTCGATCACCGAGGCCTCCGCGGCCGGCCGCAACCTTGGCAGGCGCACCGATCCGCCGCTGGCCGCGGCGGGGGTTGCGCTCGCCACGCGCCTCGCCGCGACGCTGCGCGAGGAGCTCGCCGAGCTGCCCCACGACGAGCTGCGCCTCCTCTCGAGCCCGGCGCTGCGCTGCCGGCAGACGGCATCGGCCGTCGCTGCGGGCGTCGGCGCGGCCGATCCGGCCGAGGTCCACGACGGGCTCATCGAGATCGACTACGGCGCATGGGACGGCCTGACCGCCGAGGAGTGCCGCGCCCGCGACCTGGAGCTGCGCGTCGCGTGGGAGGCCGATCCGTTCGCCACTCGCTGCCCCGACGGCGAAAGCGGCGAGGACGTTTTGCGGCGAGCCTCCGCCGTGCTCGACCCGCTCGAGGCGTGGCTCGCGGCCGACCGCGCGCGCTGCGCGATCGTGGTCGCGCACAACCACGTCAATCGGGTTCGGCTGTGCGCACTCTTCGGTTGGCCGATGCGCGAGTACCGCGATCGGCTCTCGCAGGATCCGGCCGGCTACAGCATCGTCGGCCTGGGCAACCGGGCACCCGTCATCCGCCGCGTGAACGCCGCCCCGGCGTGAACGCTCAACCTCAATCGAGTGAGCCATCGGCGCACGAAGGCGCCCTGCGCGGCGCATCCGCACCGTCGTGAGTCACCTGCGGCACGCAAGGTGCATTGGCGCTGCCATCCTGCCGCGAGGGCCTCACGCGAATGAGGCAGCGCCGCCGTGAGTCGCCGTCGTGCGCATCAGCCTCAGGGCAATGCGCCATCGAGGTCACCCGAGCCCCGACCCTATAATCGTGGGCCCCACAGTACGACGAGGTCAGATGTCGATCGAGGTCAGCCAGCAGCTCCAGCCGGTGATGCAGGTCAAGGTGACCCCGAAGCAGATCGCGGCCAACTACATCCTGCAGATGAGCTCGGTAGAGCTGCAGGAGGCGATCAGCCAGGAGCTGGACGAGAACCCGGCGCTCGAGATGAACGAGCTGCCGACCTGTCCGATCTGCGGCAATCCGGTGGCGGGCAACTACTGCACCGATTGCATGCCGCGCAAGGGCGAGGACGGCGACGACGGCGGGCGGCTGCTGACCACCGACGACCTGCCCGGCGACGGGGCGACCCGGCTGCGCGACGAGGCCGACGAGTTCGACCCGATCGCCCGCGCCGAGGCCGACTTCACGCTGGATGACCACCTGACCTGGAACCTCCACGCGCTCCTCCCGTCGCGCCTGCATCCGGTGGCCGACCACGTCATCGGCGCGCTCGACTCGAACGGCTTCCTGACCGAGACCGATGCGGAGATCGCCGCGGCGACGGGCGCCACGCTCGAGGACGTCGAGCAGGTGCTCGGCGCGATGAAGGGCCTCGAGCCGATCGGCATCGGCTCGCGCTCGATCACCGAGTCGCTGCTTGCGCAGATCGAATACCTGCGCGAGGAAGGCGAGCTCGCGATTCCCGATTGCGCCGAGGAGGTCGTCGGCAAGCACCTCGCCGACATCGGTGAGCGGCGCTTCCGCGAGACGGCTGCCGCGGTCGGGATCACCCAGCGCGAGGTCACCGACATCTGGCACTTCGTGAAGGCGAACCTGAACCCGTACCCGACGGCGGCCTTCACCGCCGCGGTCAGCGGTGACGGCTCGCGGACGATCGTCCGGCCCGACGTTCTGATCCGGATGATCGACGATGAGCTGACCGTCGAGGTCGTCGAATCGCGCCGCTTCAGCCTGCGCGTCGCCCCGATCTACTCATCGCTCAGCTCAAAGCTGCGCAGCAACGACACGACCGAGGACGAGAAGCAGCACGTTCGCCAGTACGTCGGCCGCGCGAAGTTCTTCATCGACAACATCAATCGCCGCCGCGCCACGATCCAGCGGATCGCGGAGGCCCTCGTCGACCGCCAGCGCGACTACCTCGTCCACGGCGTGCAGCACCTCGTGCCGCTGACCCGCGCCGAGGTGGGGGAGCTGATCGGGATGCACGAGTCGACGGTCTCCCGCGCCACCGCCGAGAAGTACGTGATGGTCCCGTCGGGCGAGGTCGTCCCGTTCAGCCACTTCTTCACCGCCTCGCTCGGGGTCAAGGACCAGATCCGGAAGATGATCGAGGCGGAGGACGAGGGCCACCCGCTGAGCGACCAGGAGATCGCGGACGCGCTGGCGGCGGAGGGGGTTGCGCTCGCCCGGCGCACGGTCGCGAAGTATCGCGACGAGCTTCAGATCCTTCCTGCGCGTCTCCGGCATCGCTGACCGACGGCTGGCGCCGGGACCGATGCGGGCCGTCCTCCTCCGTAGCCTCGCCGTGATCGGCGTCGGCGGCATCGTGCTGGCCGGCGTGCTGTACGTGGCCAGCACCTTCGACGCCCGCCCGCCGACGGTGGTCGAGGTGCGCCTGACGGCGCCATCGGCCGATGACGACCGCGTCGCGCTCATCACCACCAGCCTGGAGATCATCTTCAGCGAGCCGGTGGCGACTGCCGGGGCCGAGGAGTCGGTGCGCCTCGAGCCCGAGGTCGCCGGTGCGGTGAGCTGGAGCGGCAGCACGATGATCTTCACACCGGCCGATCCACTCGAGCTGGAGACGGAGTACGTCCTCACCATCGGCGAGGGCATCAGCGACCCGTCGGGCAACCGGATGACCGATCTGCCGCCGCCGTTCGAGTTCGTCACCGCCGGCCGTCCGACGCTCGTCGAGTCCGATCCCCCCGACGGCGGGGACGAGGTTCCCCTCGACGGCCCGATCGCCCTCACCTTCTCGACGCTGATGGACACCGCCTCTGTCGAGCAGCAGCTGCAGCTCGACCCGTCCTTCGACCACGAGCTGCGCTGGAGCGGGGAGCTGCTGGAGATCGTGCCGGCCGAACCGCTCGATCCGGGCCGGGACTACGAGCTCTCGATCGAGGCCGAAGCCGCCGATGTCGCCGGCGTCACCCTCGGCGAGCCGATCCGCCTGGCGTTCACGACCGTCTCCCCCGGCCTGGCGGCCGAGACCCTGATCCCCGCCGACGGGGTCGACGGCGTGGCCCCGATCTCGCCGATCGCGGTCGTCTTCGACCGGCCCATCGACCCCGACTCGGTCGAGGGCGACCAGCTGACGATCCTGCCCGAGGTGGCCGGCACGCTCGAGGTGGTGGCGCTCGCCGACGACCCGCTCGAGGAGACGGGCGCGGGGAGGCTGCTGCGCTTCACGCCATCGGGCCCGCTGCCGCCGAACACGACGTTCGAGGTCGAGCTCGCCGCGGAGCTCGTGACGCCGACCGGCGAGGCGATGGCCGAGCCACTGCGGTGGACCTTCACGACCGGCGCGCCGGCCGGGGCGATCACGAACGGCATCACGTTCGTCACCGACCGCGCCGGGATCTCGAACGTGTGGGTCATGAACGCCGACGGCACCGGCCAGCGCCAGGTGAGCGCCGAGCTCGAGCCGGTGCTCGACTACGCGATCGCGCCGGACGGCAGCTCGCTGGTGGTGTCGAACGGCCGGACGCTCACGTACCAGCGCGCGGACGGCAGCGCCCGCCGCGTCCTGACCGATGCGGCCCACCTCGAGTTCGACCCGACCTACTCACCCGACGGCCAGCGCGTGGCCTTCGCCCGCGCCGACGCCGAGACCGGCGCCGGGCTCGGGCTGTGGGAGTGGCAGGTCGGCGGGGGCGACGCCACGCCGATCGTCCTGCCCGACGTGATCGGCGCCAGCCCGGAGCCCTCGCCGAGTGGATCCGCAGCCCGAGCCGACGCCCTCCGCGCGCCGCGATACGCGCCGGATGGCCAGTCGCTGGCCTTCGTCGACGTCGCGGGCCTGATCGGCATCCTCGAGCTGCCCGCCGAGCGACTAACCCGCGCACCGTTCGTTGCCGGCGCCGCGCCGATCTGGATGCCCGACTCGTCCGGCGTCGTCCTCACCGGATCGGAGGGCACGGGCACGGCGCCCGCGCCGGCATTCGAAGCGCCGGTCGTCCCGCTCGCCGCCGGCCCGGACGACTCGGTGCACCGCCTCGCACGCTCGGGCACCACGGTGGTCGAGCTCCGCTTCGGCACCGGCTCGGTGGCGCTTGGCGTCGGCCCGGACGGCAGCATCGCCTTCGCCGATCCCGACGGGCTGCTGCGGATCGCGGAGACCGTGAACGCCTCGCCGGTAGGGGCGGCCCTGACCGACGATCCCGTCGCGGCCGCCGCGTTCGCGCCGGGCGAGCCGACCGCCGCGGTCGTGTTCGTCGACGAGGGGGGCGTCGGCTCGGTCGAGCTCGTCGACCTCGCGAGCGGTTCGCGGACCCCGCTCGCGCCGAACGGTGCGATCCCTCGCTGGCTGCCCTGATCGCCGATCGGGCGCCGTGATAAGATTCGCGCGCCTTCGCTGGCGGCGTACGTGACAATGTCCTCCCGCCGGCGTTTCGTGTGCGTCAACCCCCGGCTGTGAGCGTGCCTTCCCATGGCCGCCGGCCGCGCTCGGAGGTCTCATGGAGCTGATCACGTGGGTGGTCCCGGTCGCCGGCATCGTGGCCGTCCTCTTCGCCCTCTACCTTGCCCGCGACGTCCTGTCGCGTGACACCGGCACCCCGGAGATGGTCGCCGTCGGCGACACGATCCGCGAGGGCGCCGACGCCTTCGTCCGTCGCCAGTACACGACGATCGGGGTGCTGGCTCTGGTCGGTGCCGTGGTCATCGGCCTGGTCATCGGCATCGTCGAGACCGCGGAGGTCGCCGACGTGCCCTCGCTGGCCGGCCCGCCGATCGGGATCCTGACGGCGATCGCCTTCCTCGTCGGAGCCGCGTGCTCGATGGCGTCGGGGATCATCGGTATGTTCGTCAGCGTGCGGGCGAACGTGCGCACCGCCGCGGCCGCCCAAACCAGCCTCGTCGGGGCGGTCCAGGTGGCGATGCGCGGTGGGGCGGTCTCCGGCTTCCTGGTGGTGGCGCTCTCGCTGCTCGGCGTGTGGGGCATCTTCACCGTCTACGAGACCTTCGTTGCCGACGTCAGCGTCGCCGAGGCGCCCTTCCTGATCGTCGGCTTCGGCTTCGGAGCGAGCTTCGTCGCGCTCTTCGCCCAGCTCGGCGGCGGCATCTACACGAAGGCCGCCGATGTCGGCGCCGACCTCGTCGGGAAGGTCGAGGCGGGCATCCCCGAGGACGACCCGCGCAACGCGGGCGTGGTGGCGGACCTGGTAGGCGACAACGTCGGCGACTGCGCCGGGCGTGGTGCCGACCTCTTCGAGTCCACCGCCGCCGAGAACATCGGCGCCATGATCCTCGGCGTCGCCGTGTACGGGATTGCGCTCGAGCTGAACTGGCCGAACCCCGAGGCGTGGATCTTCTTCCCGCTCGTCGTCCGCGCCTTCGGACTGCTGGCGACCATCGTGGCCATGTTCTTCGTCCGTGGCCGCGAGGATGAGAACCCGATGAACATCCTCAACCGTGGCTACTGGGCCACCACCATCCTGTCGGCTGGGGCACTGGCCTTCGTGACGTGGCAGATGATGCAGACCATCGGGACAACGGGCGCGGCCGGCCTCCCCTCGTGGGTCTGGTTCTTCGGCGCCGGCCTCGTCGGCCTCGCCACCAGCATCGCGTTTGTCTACATCACGCAGTACTACACCGCGGGCTCTTTCCGGCCGGTGCGCGAGATCGCAGAGGCCAGCAAGACCGGCCCCGCCACAAACATCATCAGCGGCACCGCAGTGGGCTTCGAGACCACGGCCGTGACTGCCATCACCATCAGCATCGCGCTGTTTGCGAGCTTCCTGCTCGGGGAGCAGGCACTCGCGGGGGTGGACGGGATCGAGGCCGGCATCGGCGGCATCTTCGGCACCGCGGTGGCCACCATGGGCATGCTCATGACCACGGCCTACATCCTCGCCATGGACACATTCGGGCCCATCACCGACAACGCAGGTGGCATCGCGCAGTTCAGCAACGCCGATCCGCGCACGAGAGAGATCACCGACCACCTGGACGCTGTTGGCAACACAACCAAGGCGCTCACGAAGGGCTACGCCATCGCATCGGCGTCGCTCGCGGCCTTCCTCCTCTTCAGCGCCTACATCGACAAGGTCAACCTGATCATCGGGAACCAGATCGCTGCGGGCGTTGAGGGCGCCGGTCCGCTGCTCGAGGCGGTCGACCTCGCCAACGTCAACGTGTTCATCGCCGCCCTTATCGGTGCCATGCTCGTGTACTTCTTCTCGAGCCTTGCCATCCGCGCGGTGGGGACGGCAGCGCAGGCGATCATCGTCGAGGTGCGGCGCCAATTCCGTGAGATGCCGGGGATCATGGACTATACCCAACGCCCCGACTACGCCCGTGTCGTCGACATCACGACCCGCGCGGCGCTGCGCCAGATGGTCGCCCCGGGCCTCGTCGCCGTTGCCACCCCGATCGTCGTCGGCCTGCTCCTCGGTTACGAGGCGGTGGCTGGCTTCCTGATGGTGGGCACGATCGCCGGCGTCATGCTGGCGACCGTGCTGAACAATGGCGGCGGCGCGTGGGACAACGCCAAGAAGTACATCGAGGCGGACAACCTCAAGGACGCCGAGGGCAACCCGATCGGCAAGGGGACCGACGCGCATGCCGCCGCCGTGGTGGGCGATACCGTCGGTGACCCGTTCAAGGACACGGCCGGGCCGTCACTGCACGTGCTCGTGAAGCTGCTGGCGACGATCACGCTCGTCCTCGCGCCGCTGTTCATCCGGTAGGCGCTTGGAAGTCGTCCTCCAAGCCGCCATCATCGGCCTCCTCCAGGGGCTGACCGAGTTCATCCCGGTCAGCTCCTCGGCGCACCTCGAGCTGGCGCCCTGGATCTTCGGATGGGAGGAAGACGAGCTGATCGGCTCGCTGGCGTTCGACGTCTTCCTCCATCTCGGCACGCTGGTGGCGCTGCTCGTCTACTTCGGCCGTGACTTCGTGCGCTACATCGGGGCGGCGTGGGCGAGCCTCCGCGAGCGGCGCATCGGCGTTGACCCGGACCGGCGCATCGCGTGGCTGCTGCTGGCGGCGACGATCCCGGCAGCGGTCATCGGCTTCGCGCTGGAGGGCTTCATCGGCGAGACCTTCCACGGCGACAGCGACGCCGCGCGCCTGGCGATCGCCGGCTTTCTGGTGGTCGGGGGGATCCTGCTGTGGCTTGCCGACCTGCTCGGGCGGCGCACGCGCGAGCTCGAGCAGCTGAACGCGCCGACGGCGCTGGCGATCGGCTTCAGCCAGGCGCTGGCGCTCCTGCCGGGCATCAGCCGATCGGGCGCGACGATCACGACCGGCCTGGCACTCGGCCTCACCCGTGAGGCGGCCGCGCGCTTCAGCTTCCTGCTGGCGACGCCGATCACCCTCGGCGCGGGCCTATACGGCTCCCGGCGCCTGCTGACCGAGGCGCACACCGGCGTCGAGTGGCTGGCGATCGGCGTCGGCTTCGCCGTCGCGGCGATCTCCGGGCTGATCGCGATCGGCTTCCTGCTGTCGTGGCTCCGTCGCCGCTCGGTGGCCGCCTTCAGCGTCTACCGGATCGGCTTCGCCGCGCTCATCGTCTTGCTGGTTTTCATCGGTCATTGAGGTCCAGCGGGCTTTGACGGCTTGCCCGCGCAGGCCTACAATCGGCCGGCCGCCGGGACACCGGCGCGAGCAGCCTGGCCCATCGGGTACGGCCAGCTTCAGGAGACGCCGCCGCCGAGTCTTCGGGTTGGGGGGCGGGGCCTGAAGCGTTTTTTGTTATCGAGCGCGGACGCCCGGTCGTTCCCCACGACATGGACGAGCCTCCGCGGAGGCGCCGCAGGAGAACGAGGGGTTCAAGTCATGAACACCAAGCCGGTCTACCTCACCGCCGAGGGCCTTGCGAAGCTCAAGGCCGAGCTCAACGAGCTGATCACCGTCGATCGGCCGCGGGTCGCGGCGCGCATCCATGAGGCGAAGCTCGACGGCGACCTGAGCGAGAACGCCGAGTACGAGGACGCCAAGCAGGAGCAGTCGTTCCTGGAGGGCCGCATCGCGACGCTCGAGCTCCAGCTGCGCAACGCCGAGGTCATCTCGAAGACGAACGGCGACAAGGTCGGCATCGGCTCGAAGGTCGTCATCAAGGGTGGCGATGGCGAGGAGACCTTCACGATCGTCGGCTCGGCCGAGGCGGCGCCGCGCGAGGGCCGCATCAGCAACGAGTCGCCCGTCGGCTCGGCGCTCATGGGCCTGAAGAAGGGCGACCGGTTCACGGTGCAGGCTCCGGCCGGACCGATCGAGTACACGCTCGTCCGCATCGGGTAGCGGCCCGTGTTCTGGGCTGACGAGATCGCGGCATCGGCGGTCGGCCCGCAGGTCGTCAACGACTCGAAGACCCCATCCGGCACCGTCCACGTGGGCTCGCTCCGCGGGCCGGTGGTCGTCGACACGATTGCACGCGCGCTGCGCAACGCCGGTGTGCCGGTGGAGCTGCGCTACGGGGTCGACGACCTCGACCCGATGGATGCCCAGGCGCTCCTGACCCCCGACGCGATCGAGCGCTCGATGGGCGTCCCACTGTCACACGTCCCCGATCCGGAGGGCGACTGCCATCCGTCGTATGCCCGCCATTTCGCGGGAGTCTTCGTCGACACCTTCGCCGGGCTCGGCATCCGCCCGGACACGTACTACTGGATGAGCGAGGTCTATGCCTCGGGCGCGATGGACCGATACATCCGCACCGCGCTCGACGCCGCGGCAACGATCCGCGAGATCTACCGCCGCGTCGCCAAGGTCAACCATCCCGACGATTGGCATCCGCTCTTCGTCGTCTGCGAGAACTGCGGGCGGATCGGCACGACGATCGTCACCGGCTGGGACGGCGAGCGCGTCACGTACGAGTGCCGTCCCGACCTCGTCGAGTGGGCGGCCGGCTGCGGCCACGGCGGCCAGGTCGCGCCGTTCGGTGGGCGCGCGAAGCTGCCCTACAACGTCGATTGGGCGGCGAAGTGGGACCTCTTCGGGGTCACGATCGAGCCCGCCGGCAAGGACCTCTCCACCAGGGGCGGCTCGCGTGACCGATCCGACGCGATCGCGCGCGAGGTGTTCGGCAACGAGCCGCCGCTCAACGTGCCGTACGAGTTCCTGAACCTCGGCGGGCGCAAGATGTCGACGTCGAAGGGCATCGGCGCATCGGCCGCGCAGGTGGTCGACGTGATCCCGCCGGAGCAGCTGCGGCTGCTCTTCCTCCGACCGCGACCGAACACCGCCATCGAGTTCGACCCCGATGGGACCGATGCGATCCCGCGGCTGTTCGACGAGTCCGACCGCCTCGCCGCGGCGACGGCCGGCCGCGAGGTCCGCGGCGAGCTGCCCCCACACCACGACCGCGTCTTCACCTACAGCCTCGTCGAGCCCGATGCCGACGTCCCAACCGATGCCGCCGCCTACCGCCCGGCCTTCAGCCACCTCGCGCTGCTCGAGCAAATCCCGGGCATCGACGTCGTCGAGCGCGTGACGGCCGAGAAGGGCTCCCCACTGACCGATCGCGAGGCCGGGATCCTCGCCGAGCGTCGCGCCGCCGCGCGCGCCTGGCTGGAGGCGTACGCGCCCGACTCGGCGCGCCTCGCGGTCCAGCGCGACGCGCTGCCGGAGCGCCTTGGCGAGGCCGATGACGCCCAGCGCGCGTACCTCCGTGCGCTGGCCGCGTCCCTCGAGAACGCGGCGTGGGACGGCGAGTCGGTGCAGGCCGCGATCTTCACGACCGCGAAGGAGCGCGAGCTTCCCGCCGGCCGAGCCTTCGCGGCGCTGTACCTCGCGTTCCTCGGCCGGCCGTCCGGGCCGCGAGCCGGCTGGCTGCTGGCCGCCCTGGACCGCGACTTCGTGCTCGACCGCCTCCGAGAGGCCTCGAGCTCAGGAGTGGGCGCGTGAGCGTCGGGCTACAGCGTCTCCGCGAGGACGCCGATCGGCTGAAGCTGGCGGCCGCCGACAAGGGCGAGGATCCGTCAGTCGTCGACCGGGCCGTCGAGCTCGACGAGCGCCGCCGCGCACTCGTCGCCGAGGCCGACGCCCTGAAGGCGGAGCGCAACGAGGCGAGCCGCCGCATCGGCGAGGCGATGCGGGGCGGCGCCGACCCGAACGGTCCCGAGGTGGGGGAGCTGAAGGCCGCCTCGGCGGCCACCGCGGAGCGCATCGGTAGCCTGGACGCCCAGCTGCTGGAGGTGGAGGCAGCCCTCGAGGACGCGATGCTGCGCATCCCGAACCCGGCGGACCCCGACGTGCCGGTCGGCGGCGAGGAGGCGAACCTCACCGTCCGGACCTGGGGCGAGCCGCTGGCGCGGGAGGATCGCGTGCCGCACTGGGAGTTGGCGGAGCGGCTCGGAATCATCGACAACGCCCGCGGCGCGAAGGTCACCGGCTCGGGCTGGCCGGTGTACGTCGGCGACGGGGCGACCCTCCAGCGCGCGCTCATCAACTGGTTCCTCGACGTCCACGCCCGCGAGAACGGCATGACCGAGGTCTGGCCGCCGGTCCTCGTCAACGCCGACTCGGCCCGCGGCACCGGGCAGATCCCGGACAAGGAGGACCAGATGTACGTCGCCACGCGCGACGACCTCTACCTCATCCCCACCGCCGAGGTGCCGGTCACGAACCTCCACCGCGACGAGATCCTCGACGCCGAGGCGCTACCGATCCGGTACGCCGCCTACTCGGCCTCGTTCCGACGCGAGGCCGGCGCCGCCGGTCGCGACACGCGCGGCATCCTGCGGGTCCACCAGTTCGACAAGGTCGAGATGGTGTCGTTCACCCTGCCCGAGGACTCCCCCGACGAGCTCGAGTGGCTGACCGGCTGCGCGGAGACGCTCCTCCAGCGGCTCGGGCTGGCCTACCGGGTCGTGCTGATGAGCACCCGCGAGATGGGCTTCGTGCAGGCCCGCAAGTACGACCTCGAGGTCTGGGCGCCGGGCGTCGAGCGCTGGCTCGAGGTCAGCAGCGTCAGCAACTTCCGCGACTACCAGGCGCGGCGGATGGCCATCCGCTATCGGTCGGAGGCCGGGGCGAAGCCGGAGCTGGTCCACACGCTCAACGGATCGGGCCTAGCGCTGCCAAGGACGGTCGCCGCCATTCTCGAGACCTTCCAGCAGCCCGATCACAGCATCGCCATCCCCGAGGTGCTGCGGCCCGCCTTCGGCGGACGCGACCGCATCGGCTGAGGCGGTCCTCGGTTCTGTCTGATGGATCCGTTGACAGGTGCGGACTGCATCGGCGAGCCAGCGGATCGCTAGTGGCTCCCGTGGACGACGGCGTGGCCGCGGCCCCTCGCGATCAGCCATCGGTTGACCGGGAAGGTCACGACCCACGCGATCGCCAGCGCGACGGCCAGGCTCCCCCAGAACAGCCAGCTGGTGAGCGTCGATTCCATCGCGCCGGGGATGAGCAGCAGGATCGCGTTGTCGACGATCTCCATGACCGTGATCGAGGCCGTGTCGGCCACCAGGGCCAGCCCGAGCGCCGCGCGCAGCGCCATGCCCGATGCGAGCAGCGGCCAGATCGTCAGGCTGTAGCCGAAGACGAAGGCAAGCACCACCGCCAGCGCGATCGTCGCCGCGGTGCTCCAGCCGAACGCGGTGCCGATGACCACGCCGAGCACCTCGCCGATCCCGCAGCCGATCAGGCAGTGCGTCGTCGCCCGCGCGGCCAGGCGGTTGACCGATACCGGTTGGTCAGCAACGTGGTCCATGGATCGAACGTAGCGAACGCGTCAAGAGATCGTCGCCGGAGCCTCGACCACGTCAGGCGGCACCACGGCCGGCGGGCTCGCCGGGCGGAGCCCGAACAGCGCCCGCATCGGTCCCACCCGCCGCACCGCGTACTCGTAGAGGAGCCAGGTCGCGCCAAACGACCCGGCGACGATGGCGACGTGCTTGACCCACAGCCCGACGGGCCAGGTGATCGCGACGACGGCGATCGCCACCACGATCGGATGGTGCAGCACATAGAACGGCAGCACGGCGTCGCTGGCGTAGTCCAGCGCGGCCGTTCGCCGGGTCAGGAAGCGGATCGCGAAGCCGATGACGGTCAGCACCCACGCCGTCGTCGCCACCGAACGAACGGCGAGATACGCGACGCCCTCCGGGGTAATGGCCAGGACGCGCTCGAACTCCCAGATCCGACCCATGGCGATGAACGGGACGAGCCCGGCCGACGCCGCCACCGCGAGGGCCAGCAGCGACAGGCGGCGCTTGGCGAGCGCCTCGCCGAATCGACGGTCCGCCACGAGCACCGCCCCGGCGATCACGAATCCGAGGCCCAGGATGAAGTCCGCCCAGTCGTACAGCAGCGGGAAGAACGGTCGCAGCACGACCTGGGCGACGACGAGGGTCGTGATCAGGCCGATCGCCGCCGCCACGCGGCCGCCGGGCGTCGCCAGGCGTCGGACGAAGCGGCGCCCCGCGTCGGATCGGAGCCAGACGAGGGCCGGAAGCGACAGGATCCCGTACAGGAAGAGGAAGCCGATGAACCAGAGGTGGTAGCCGTACACCCCGAGCCAGCTCGGGCCGGTCGGGATCGGCAGCGCCGCGAACCATTGCGGGGCAAAGCCGGCAAGCGACTCCTGCGAGCCACCGTTGACCGCGGCCAGCCACGCCTGGAGCGGGCTGATGAGCAGGAAGCCGAGGACGATCGGCGGAAGGAGGCGCTGGACGCGTTGCACGGCGAACGCGCTGGCCGTCCGCGTCTCGAGCGCGAACCATGCCGCAGCGCCGGAGAGCATGAACAGCAGCGGGAGGCCGAAGAGGTAGCCGAAGCCGGCGAATGCGCTCAGCGCGAGGCTGCGCTCCTCGTCCTGGATGAGCCAGCCGGCGACGGCGAAGACCTGCGCGGTGTGGTAGTAGCAGACCCCGAGTACGAGGATCACTTTGAGCCAGTCGATCCAGGGGAGATGCTCGCTCGGGCGTGCCATCGGCGCGGATCATGCGCCCGTCGGCCGCTCGCTCGCAAGGGATTCTTCGCGCCGGCCCGCCTTGCTACTCTTGAGCGAGCCGGAGGGGTGGCAGAGCGGACGAATGCAGCGGTCTTGAAAACCGCCGTGGGTGCAAGCCCACCGTGGGTTCGAATCCCACCCCCTCCGCCACCCGACCCCGCCGATCGGCGCCTACGTCATTCGCCGAGGCCGGGGACGACGTGGTGCAGCCGGCAGCGCGCCTCGTAGGTCTCGTCGCCGAGGCCGCCGATGACGATGAGCGGCGAATCGGCCGGGGCCGGCTCGCCGTCGATCAGCCGCTGCGTCCGCGTGGCGGGCTCGCCGCAGACCATACAGATGGCGGTCAGCTTGGTGACCTGGTCGGCGAGGGCCAGGAGGCGCGGCATCGTGCCGAACGGGACGCCGCGGAAGTCACGGTCGAGGCCGGTCACGATCACCTGCTTGCCGGTGGCCGCCAGCGCCTCGACGGCCTCCGGCAGCCGATCGTCGAAGAACTGGCCCTCCTCGATGGCCACGATGTCGGCCGCGCCGACCGCCTTCTCGATCTCGTCCGAGTGGTCGACGGTCACGGCCCGATGCTGCGCGCCCGAACGCGAGACGACGGTGATCTCGTCGGTGCGCGTGTCGAGGCGCGGCTTCACCAGGACGACCTGGCGGCCGGCAATGGAGAAGCGTCGGAGGAGGCGCAGCATCTCGTCGGTCTTGCCGCAGAACATGCAACCGGCGATGACGTGCACCCAGCCATGGGTGAAGAACATCGGGCGGACGGAGTGTACGAGAAGCCGATGCGCCCGCGTTCAGCCCTCGAGCGAGGCGACCAGCACGGGATCGGTGGTCGGTGCCTCGACCCGATGCGGTTCGACGGTCACCGCGAACGTGGCCGCGCCGCCGAGGTCGTGCTCGAGCGCAACGACGACGAGGTCGTCGGGATCCTCCAGAGTCCCGACCGCCGTCGGCGTGCCGGCGGCATCCAGCAGCCACAGCTCGTAGATGTGGTCGGCCGGCAGCTCCTCAAGGTTCTCGGCGACGAAGTGCGCCACGTCCTGCGACTCGATCACCCAGCCACTGCCGGCGCTGCCGTCCACGGCGTAGGCGGCATCGGCATTGGCGACCGCGCGCAGCGCTTCCTCGCGCTCTGCGAGCTGGGCGTTGAGGTTGAGGCCCCACGCGCCGAGGCCGACGACCACCGCGAGCGCCACGGCGGCGATGCCGGCCGCCAGGGGCTGCATGCGCCACCACGATCGGCTCGCCTCAGGCTCCGGCTCGCGCATCGGCGTCACGAACGGGCGACGGTGCTCCTGCGGCGTCGCCGCAACGGTCGCCATCAGGCGCTCGCGCAGCGCCGGATTGGGCATGGCTGCCTCCTCGGCAACGGCCGCCGCGGCGCCCGCACCGATGAGCTCGCGCGCCTCGTCGTGCGGCCGGTCGCAGGTCGCCAGGTGCGAGCTGATCGCGCGGTCCTCACCGGCCTCGACCGCGCCGAGCGCGTAGGCGCCGGCCAGCTCGTCAACCTGTTCGCAGGTCATGGCATTCATCGCCCGGTATCCTCGCGCAGGGTCGGCTCGAGCGCCGCCAGCGGCGCGCCACTGCTTCCGGCCAGGCGGTCGCGCAGCTTCGCCAGCCCGAGCCGCAGCCGTCCGGACGCGGTGCCGGGCGCCACGCCGGTCATCTCGGCCACCTCGCGGTACGTGTAACCCTGGAAGTAGGCGAGCTCCAACGCCCGCCGCTGCTCATCGGGAAGGCCGTCGAGGGCGGCGCGGACCTCGGCGGCCGACGTGCGCAGCAGCGCATCCTCCCAGGTCGGGTTGGGCCCGGTGCGAAGCAGCGAGCGATCGTCGGCGTCGTCGACGTCGATGCTGACGCGACGGGCCCGGACGCGGTCGATGGCGCGGTTGCGGACCACGGTGAGCAGCCAGGCGCGCAGTGAGCCGCGCCCGGCATCGAACCGGTCGATCTTCCTCCACACCACCACGAATGCGTCGTGCACCACGTCCTCCGCCTCGCTCCGGTCCGCGACCACGCGCAGCGCGATGGCGAGGGCCGTTCCGGCATACCGGTCATACAGCTCGCCAAGCGCCTCGGCCTGGCCGGCCCGGATCCGTTCGGCCAAGCGGGCGTCGGAATCACGCTCGTCGGTCATTCGACACCCATCAGGAGAACGCTGGGCGTCACCTCGCACATCACCGGGCGGTGCTCCTAGTCGCCAACCACCGCGAGGCCGTCCTCGGGGACGCCGAGCTCGTCCGCCAGCGCGGCACGCAGCGCATCGGTCGGCGGTGCGGCGCCGGTGAGCACCTTCATCGTGGCCGCGGTCGAGGCCAGGAACGCTGCCTGGCCGTTGGCGACCGTGCCGCCGCGGCCCTTCGCGGCCTCCATCAGCGGGGTCGAGACCCGGTTGAGGACGAGGTCGAGGACGTATCGGTCCGGTGGCAGGAGCTCGTCGGGGATCGGCGACTCACCCTCCTCGACGCCGATGCCGCTCGCGTTGATCAGCACCTCCGCGCGCGCCAGCTCGGCCTCGATGATCGCGTCGTGCCATGGCCGCGCCCGGAGCTCCATGTGCCGTGCCGCTCGCGTGAAGTGGGAGACAAGCGCCTCGGCCTTGTGCAGGTGCCGGTTGAGGACAACGACGTGCTGGAACCCGGCGCCGATGAGGACCGCGACCACCGCCCGCGCCCCGCCGCCGGCACCGAGCACGACCGCGTTGCGCGGCCACTTGCCCTTGACCCGCGGCAGGATACCGACGAGCCCGGCGCGGACACCGTCGAGGTCCGAGTTGTAGCCGCGCAGGCGCTCGTCGACGCGGGCGAACACGTTGACCGCGCCGCTCAGCCGGGCGTCGTCGCTGAGCGCGTCGGACAGCGGGGGAGCCTTCTCCTTGTGCGGCGACGCGATCAGCGCGCCGACGAAGTCGTCGCCCTCGCGAACCTCGCGCAGCGCATCGGCCAGCTGGTGCGGTCGAGCATCGCGCTGCTCCAGCTGGATCGGGCTGCCGGCATCGGCCAGCGCCCGGCGCAGGACACCTTCCAGGACGGTCTGCGAGGGCGGGTAGCCGATGATCGGAAGTCGAGTTGGAGGCATACGCGGCACGCTAGTGGATGGGCTCGGGGCGATCGTCAAGCCGGGGACGGCGAGATCGTCCGGGGCGAGGGCCCATGCTATCATCGGCCGCGGCCGAGGAGAGGTCGCATAGTGGCCTAGTGCGGCGGTTTGCTAAACCGTTGAAGGGGGTTTCCTCTTCCGAGGGTTCGAATCCCTCCCTCTCCGCCACTCTGATCCGCCTCCTCTTGACCGATGCGGATCGCGCGGGTGCCCGTAGCTCAGTGGATAGAGCGTCAGGTTGCGGACCTGAAGGTCGGAGGTTCGAGTCCTCTCGGGCACGCCACCCCCATCCTTGATGCAGGGTCATCGGTCAGCCCGGCCGCGTGGCCGGGCTCGTTCCGTGTTCCGGGTCAGTCCCTCTCGGAGCCCGCGCCGTCGCGAGCGAGGTCCTCGGAGCACGCCATGCTCGCCGGGTTCAGCTTTTCGCCGCGCCACACGAGGTAGCGGGCGTGGTCCGATGTCGCTCCCAGGCGCGCGCGGGCGTAACGGTTGTGGGGCTGGATCCAGGCGTCATCGCGCGGCAGCCCGTGGCCGGGGACGAAGTGGAAGGCCATCTCCCGGCCGGCGCAGGTGGTGACGACGACGTACGCGCCCTCCCACGACGGGTCGATGCGACTGACCGACCATCCCGGCAGGCGGTCCGCCACCTCGGCGCGCACCACGGCGCGACCGGCGTCGGGCAGCGTCGGGATCGGGACGGTCAGCGCGAAGAGGAATGCGCCGGCCAGCGAGGCGATGATGAGTGCCCCCCGGCCGAGGTGTTGGCGAAGCCTCAGCATGGTCGAGATCCGGATCATTGCGAGTTGTCTGCTCGGGCCTAATTGCAGGAAGCGTACCGGGCCTCTGCTAGACTCGCCAGCGGCGCCGCCCGACGGGTGAGCGCGGGAGGCGGACAGGGTGAACTACGAGCTTTTCATGGCCGAGGCGATCGCCGAGGCCAGGCGAGGCGCCGAGGCGGGCGAGGCGCCAGTCGGTTCGGTTGCCGTCATCGACGACGCGATGATCGCGCGCGACCACGACCAGTCGACCCTGTCCGAGGACCCCACCGCCCACGCCGTCCTCCTCACCATCCAGGCCGCCGCCCGCAAGCTCGGGCCGCGCCGGCTGGCCGAGGCGACGATCTTCACCACCCACGAGCCGTGCGCGATGTGCGTCGGAGCCCTCGTCGAGTCGCGCGTCCGCGCCCTCGTCTTCGCGGTTCCGGACCCCGATCGGGGCGCCGCCGGCAGCGTCGTCAACCTCGCCCGCGACCCGAAGCTGCCGCATCAGCTGCAGGTCGTTTCGGGTGTGCGCGAGTCCGAGGCGAGGCGGCTGGCGTCGGAGTACGCATCGGTCTAGCGCGAACCTGCGGCTATCGGATGTCCGTATATACCCCCGGTGTTGCGCTACACTCCCACCGGCCGCGGAGAGGTGTCCGAGTGGTTGAAGGTGCCGCTCTCGAAAAGCGGTGTGCGGGTAACCGTACCGTGGGTTCGAATCCCACCCTCTCCGCCACGTCGTCCCCGTGGAGAGGTCGCCTAGAGGCCTAGGGCGCGGCACTGGAAATGCCGTTCGGGGCAACCCGTCGTGGGTTCGAATCCCACCCTCTCCGCCACGCTCCACGTCGGTCACGATCGAGGGCCCCGCCATGGTGAGTGACGCCGACCTGCGGTTCCTGAACCGATGCGTCGAGCTCGCCACGGAGGCGCTGGAGGCCGGCGACGAGCCCTTCGGATCCGTCCTCGTCGGAGCGGACGGGACGATCCTCGCCGAGGACCACAACCGGGTCGCCGGCGGCGACCGAACCCGCCATCCGGAGTTCGAGCTGGCCCGCTGGTCCGCGGCGAACATGACGCCCGAGGAGCGGGCGGCGGCGACGGTGTACACCTCCGGCGAGCATTGCCCGATGTGCGCGGCCGCGCATGGATGGGTGGGCCTGGGCCGCATCGTCTACGCGGCCTCCTCGGAACAGCTGGCCGAGTGGCTCACGGAGCTCGGAGTTCCCGCCCCGCCCGTGCGGACCCTGCCGATCCACGAAGTCGCCCCCAATGTCATCGTCGAAGGCCCGGCGCCCGGCCTCGCGGATCGGATCCAGGAGCTGCATCGGCGATTCCACGCCGCCTCCGATTGACCGATGCCCGTCGCGCCCCTACCATCGCGGCCGGTCGTGCTAGGCGGGGAACTAGCGGTGCCCTGTATCCGCAATCCGCTACAGCGGAGCTGAATTCCCGGTCGAGGTCCGCCTCGTTCGCCCACCACCACCGTGCCCGACGTTGAGAGTCGGGTCCCGCGCAGCGTTGGTCCGTGAACCCCGTCAGGTCCGGAAGGAAGCAGCGGTAAGCGATCGCCTTCGGGTGCCGCGGGACAACCTGGCTGGAGCCGGGCACGTGGGTGAGTGCGAGCAGGGGCGTGGTCGACACCGGGTGCACGACCTCTCTTCATCCCCGATCGGTGTACGGTAGATCCAGCATGCCCGCACCCCAGCCGATGCCCGACGCCGACCTCGCCCCGGTCGCCGGCCAGCACACCGCGCTCTACCGTCGCTTCCGCGCCCAGCGCTTCGCCGAGCTCGTCGGGCAGGATCCGATCGTCGCCACCCTGCGCCGCGCCGTCAGCGGAGACCGCCTCGCCCATGCCTACCTCTTCGTCGGCCCGCGCGGGACCGGGAAGACGTCGACCGCGAGGATCCTCGCCAAGGCGATCAACTGCACGAACCTCGGCGCCGACGGCGAGCCGTGCGACGCCTGCCCGGCCTGCACCTCCATCCGCGAGGGGCGCGCGCTCGACGTCATCGAGATCGACGCGGCCTCGCACGGGGCCGTCGAAGACGCCCGCGACCTCGTCATGCGTGCGCTGACCTCGCCCTCCGAGCTTCGCAGGCGGGTGTACATCATCGACGAGGTTCACATGCTGAGCACGCACGCCTTCAACGCGCTGCTCAAGCTCATCGAGGAGCCGCCCGACCACGTCGTCTTCATCTTGGCCACGACCGATACGCACAAGGTGCCGGCCACGATCATCAGCCGCACCCAGCGCCACGACTTCCGCCGCCTGCCGGAGACGACGATCATCGGCAAGCTGCGACGGATCGTCGAGGTTGAGAGCGCCGAGGCCGATGACGACGCTCTGGCCCTCATCGCCCGCCTGGCCGATGGCGGCATGCGCGACGCCGAGTCGCTGCTCGACCAGGTCCTGGCCTACGCCGATGACCGCCTCACCGAGCCCGACGTCCGCGAGGCTGTCGGCCTGGCCGACGACGCCGCCATCGGTGATCTCGTCGACGCCTACGTCGCCGCCGATGCCCCAGCCGCCCTCGACGCCGTCGCCTCACTGGCCGATGCCGGCCGAGACCTGGCCCAGGTTGCCGCCCAGGCCGAGGCCGACACGCGCCGCCGGCTCCTCGCCTCCGCTGCCGATCCCGTTGCCGCACGCCGCCTGGCGGCCATCCTGCGCACCCTGGCCGAGGCCGCCGGCGCCGGCGCCCGCGAGGGCCGCGCCCGCCTGATGCTCGAGCTGCTGGCCGTCGAGCCGCTGCCGGCGGCACCGATCGCAATGCCGGCGCCCCAGCCGGTGGCGGAGCCCGCGCGCGCGCCGGCACCCGTCGTCCGCCCCGCGGCCGTCGCCGCCGAGGCGCCGAAGCCGGCCCCCGAGCCCGCGCCCGCGCAGCCGGCCGCCGCGCCGGCCATGGCCGGGGCATCGGCCGGCCTCGAGGAGATCCGTGCGGGCTGGGCCACCGTCGTCGATCGCGCCAGCCCGGTCATCAAGCCGCTCCTCAACGAGTGCCGCCCGATCGCGCGCGACGGCGCGCGCCTGACGCTCGCGTTCCCGGAGGGGCGCGACTTCATGCGCTCGCGGATCAGCCAGCGCGCGCCGCAGATCGAGGCGCTGCTGACCGACATGTTCGGCGGTGCGTTCGCGATCCAATGCGTGGCAAGCAACCTGGAGCTCGAGCCGCTGACCGTCGAGGAGGCGGTCGGCGACCCATCCGAGGACCCCGAGGCCCGCGCCCTGCTGGAGGGCGTCCTGAAGATCACCGGCGGCGAGCTGGTCGACGCGCCCGAAGTGCGCTGACGAGCGACGCAGCAACCCACCGCAAACGAGGAGACGGCGTGAACATCGGGCAGATCGCCAAGATGGCGCAGCAGATGCAGACCCAGATGGCGCAGGCGCAGGAGGAGCTCAAGCAGACGACGCTCGAGGCCACTGCCGGCGGGGGAGCGGTGCGCGTCGTCATCACCGGAGCGCAGGAGGTCCGCGCCATCGAGATCGATCCGTCCGCGATCGACCCCGACGAGGCGGAGATGCTCCAGGACCTCGTGATGACCGCCGTCAACGAGGCCATCGGCCGCAGCAAGCAGCTCGAGCGCGACCGGATGTCGGGCATCGCCGGCGCGATGGGCCTGCCCGGCATGCCGGGCCTGCCGGGGCTCGGCTAGGCCTCGATGGCCGGACTGATCGCGCCGGTCGCACGCCTGATCGAGGAGTTCAGCAAGCTGCCAGGGGTCGGCACGAAGACGGCCCAGCGACTCACCTACCACGTGCTTCGCAGCTCGACCGATGACGCCCGCTCACTGGCCGCCGCGCTCATCGCAATCAAGGAGCAGGTCGCCTACTGCACCACCTGCTGCAACATCACCGAGGCCGGCGTCGACCCTTGCGACATCTGCGCCGATCCGCGTCGCGAGTCGAGCCGCATCTGCGTCGTCGAGGAGCCGCTCGACGTGCTCGCCATCGAGCGCACCGGCGAGTTCCGTGGCCGCTATCACGTTCTCCACGGCGCGATCAGCCCGATCGACGGCATCGGCCCGGAGCGCCTCCGGGTCCGCGAGCTCCTCGTCCGCGCCGAATCCGATGGCCTGGACGAGGTGATCCTCGCCACGAACCCGAACCTCGAGGGCGAGGCGACCGCCATGTACCTCGCCGATCTGCTCGCGCCGCACGTCCCTTCGGTCACGCGCATCGCGCGCGGCCTGCCGGTCGGCGGCGACCTCGAGTATGCCGATGACGTCACCCTGATCCGCTCGCTCCAGGGCCGCCGCGCCGTGGAGCGCTGATCCCGAGCGACCAATGCAAGTCAGGTTGGATGAACCGTGAGGAGTCTCGGCGCATATGGACTAGACTCGGGTCGATGAGCGAACAGGTCATCCCCGTTCTCCGCGTGACGGATGCGGACGCGGCGCTGCGCTGGTACGAGCGGCTAGGTTTCGAGCGTGAGTTCGAGCACCGATTCGAGCCCGGACTCCCGCTCTACCTGGGCATCCGGCGCGGGAGCGCCCGGATGCATCTGTCAGAGCATGCCGGAGACGCTCGGCCCAACACGCTCGTTTACGTTTGGGTCGACGACGTCGACGCCATCGCGGTCGGGTTTGGCACGTCCGCCAGGACCCAAGCCTGGGGTCGCGAGATCGAACTCACTGACCCTGACGGCAATCGCCTGAGAATCGGCCAGGCTCCGACCTCCGAGGATCAGCCCTCGAACTGAGACACGACCCCAGCGCCTCGGTTGACGCTTCGCCCCCGCTGTCCTAACATGCGTATTCGCGCCGGCATCCAGCCGGCCGATGCGCCACGAACGGCGGCCGACGGCCGCGCAGCGTGACCATCGCGAGTTCGCCTCTCAACAGGAGTGCTCGAATCGAACGAAGCCGACCCGCATGAGCGGCAAGGCAGAGTGGCTTACCAGCTGAAGAGTGACAGGAATCCACACGAGTCAACGGGACAAACGTCGAACTCGTAAACCGGTGAGAAGGCTCCGGCCAGACCACTGGTTTCGTTTTGTACGAAGAGTTTGATCCTGGCTCAGGACAAACGCTGGCGGGGTGCATGAGACATGCAAGTCGAACGGGGTGCCATCGGGCTTGCTCGATGGTTACCTAGTGGCGGACGGCTGAGTAACGCGTAGGTGACCTACCCGGAAGTGGGGAATAACTGCCCGAAAGGGTGGCTAATACCGCATGTGGTCGGCGATTCGATTCGCCGTCCAAAGGAGAAATCCGCTTCCGGCGGGGCCTGCGTCCGATTAGCTAGTTGGTGGGGTAACGGCTCACCAAGGCGACGATCGGTAGCTGGTCTGAGAGGATGATCAGCCAGACTGGGACTGAGAACGGCCCAGACTCCTACGGGAGGCAGCAGTCGGGAATTTTGCCCAATGAGCGAAAGCTTGAGGCAGCAACTCCGCGTGAGGGATGAAGGCTCTCGGGTCGTAAACCTCTTTTCTCAGGGAAGATCCAAGACGGTACCTGAGGAATAAGCGACGGCTAACTACGTGCCAGCAGCCGCGGTAATACGTAGGTCGCAAGCGTTGTCCGGATTTACTGGGCGTAAAGAGCGCGCAGGCGGCTGGCCAAGTCCGATGTGAAATCTCCCGGCTTAACTGGGAAACTGCATCGGAAACTGGCCGGCTTGAAGGTGGGAGAGGGTAGTGGAATTCCCGGTGTAGTGGTGAAATGCGTAGATATCGGGAGGAACACCAGTGGCGAAGGCGACTACCTGGCCCATTCTTGACGCTGAGGCGCGAAAGCTAGGGGAGCGAACGGGATTAGATACCCCGGTAGTCCTAGCCGTAAACGATGAACACTAGGCGTAGTCGGTATCGACCCCGGCTGTGCCGTAGCTAACGCATTAAGTGTTCCGCCTGGGGAGTACGGCCGCAAGGCTAAAACTCAAAGGAATTGACGGGGGCCCGCACAAGCAGCGGAGCGTGTGGTTTAATTCGTCGCAACGCGAAGAACCTTACCAGGGCTTGACATGTGGCGGAAAACGGCGGAAACGTCGTCCTCCCGCAAGGGACCGTCATGCAGGTGTTGCATGGCTGTCGTCAGCTCGTGTCGTGAGATGTTGGGTTAAGTCCCGCAACGAGCGCAACCCCCGTGGCATGTTGTATCTCTCATGCCAGACTGCCGAGAGAAACTCGGAGGAAGGTGGGGATGACGCCAAGTCAGCATGGCCCTTACGTCCTGGGCTACACACACGCTACAATGGCCGGTACAACGGGTTGCCAAACCGCGAGGTGGAGCTAATCCCTTAAAGCCGGTCTCAGTTCGGATTGCAGGCTGCAACTCGCCTGCATGAAGCCGGAGTTGCTAGTAACCGCAGGTCAGCATACTGCGGTGAATATGTTCCCGGGCCTTGTACACACCGCCCGTCACGTCATGAAAGCCGATAACACCCGAAGCCGGTGGGCCAACCGCAAGGAGGCAGCCGTCGAAGGTGGGATTGGTGATTGGGACGAAGTCGTAACAAGGTAGCCGTACCGGAAGGTGCGGCTGGATCACCTCCTTTCTAGGGAGTTTGTGGGGCCGGTTCGCCGGAACCACCGATCCCAGGTCGATCGGCCAGCTCGCCGAAAGGACCGATACCTCGAGGGGGTATCGGTGAATGAGCTGAACCGCCCTCGAAGTCAGACGACCTGACTCCCGTAGACAACGCGGATTCCTGTCACTCTTCAGCCGATGCAAGTCACTTGCGAGGCCGCCTTTCGGGGCGGCTTCTTCGTGTCCGGCGCAGCTGTCGGTCCCTTCTCGCAGGGCGGACACCATCGGCTCCTTGCACGACCCGTCCACCGTGCTACCATGCCGCCTCCCGAGGGGCGTTTAGCTCAGCTGGTTAGAGCACTGCCCTGATAAGGCAGAGGTCTCTGGTTCGAGTCCAGAAACGCCCACCACCTCCCTCCCTCGACCGATGGAGCGCCGTGCCTGCTGATCCGGCCGATCCGCGCCCGATGGGAGTCCTCGAAGAGCCGAACGAGGGCCGCGAGCTGCACGCCACGCTCGGTGGCGTCGTCTACGCCCGCCACCCGGTGCGCACCCACCTCGTCACCCCGAAAGACACCGATGCCGCCGCGATCGTCAAGCGCTACGCCGACCCGCTCGGCACCGACGTCCGCCTCGTCGCCGTCAGCGAGCGGATGGTGGCGATCACCCAGGGCCGCTCGTACCCGATCAAGGACATTCGCCCGGGCCGCCTGGCGCGGACGCTCGAGCGCTTCGTGACGCGGCCCGGCTACGGCATCGGCCTCGGGTCGGCCGAGACGATGGAGCTCGCGATCCGCGAGGTCGGCGCCCCGCGCATCCTGCTGGCGGCCGCCGCGTCGGCGGTCACGAAGCCGTTCGGCGTCCACGGCGTCTTCTACCGCGTCGCCGGGCCGCAGGCCAAGGCGATCGACGGGCCGACCAGCTACACGATCCCGCCCTACAACCAGGCGGCGACGCTCGGGCCGAAGAACCCCGATGCCGCAGCACGAGCCATCGCGGCCGCGCTCGACGCCCCGGTGGCGATCATCGACGCCAACGACGCCGGCTGCGCGGTCCTGGGCGCGAGCCCCGGCGTCGACCGCCGCTTCGTCGAGCGTCTCTTCGCCGACAACCCGCTGGGCCAGGCCCGCGAGCAGACGCCGGTCTGCGTCGTCCGCGAGGTGGCGTGGCCGGCGGACCGAGCGCTGCCGGCGGAGCCGCGCCGGCGCCTCACGCCGCCCTGAGCGCCGTCATGCGCCCCGGAGAGCTGATCCTGACCCTTTCCTGCCCGGACCGGCGCGGGATCGTCTTCGCCGTGGCCCGCGTCATCGCCGACGGTGGCGGCAACATCCTCGACAGCCAGCAGTTCGGCGACCCCGACGAGGGCGTCTTCTTCATGCGCGTCCACTTCGCCGACGAGGCCGATACCGGCGTCGAGGCCTGGCGCGCCGCCATCGGTCCGCTGGCCGACGAGTTCGGCATGACCTGGGAGCTCCACGACGGCAGCCACCGCCCGCGGATCCTCGTCGCCGTCTCCCGCGAGGGCCACTGCCTGAACGACCTGCTGTACCGCTGGCGCTCCGGCGCGATCGTCGCCGACGTCGTCGGCGTGGCCTCCTCAGTCCGCGACCACGAGGCCCTCGTCGGCGGCTACGGCCTGCCCTACCACCTCCTGCCCGGTCTCGAGGCCGATGCCGGCGAGGCCGACCGGGCGCTGCTCGGCCTGGTCGAGGGCAACGGCGTCGAGCTCGTCGTCCTCGCGCGCTACATGCAGGTCCTCGGCGCCGATGCCTGCCGCGCGCTCGCCGGGCGCGCGATCAACATCCACCATTCGTTCCTGCCCTCGTTCAAGGGCGCGCGCCCGTACGCGCAGGCCCACGCCCGCGGGGTGAAGCTGATCGGCGCCACCGCCCACTACGTCACCGAGGAGCTCGACGAGGGACCGATCATCGAGCAGGAGGTCGCCCGCGTCGACCATGCCCACAGCGTCGCCGAGCTGGCCCGCGTCGGCCGGGACGTGGAGTGCGTGGCCCTCGCCCGCGCCGTGCGCTGGCACGTCGAGCACCGGGTCCTCCTCCACGGCGACCGGACCGTGGTTTTCCGCTAGGATCAATCGGCCGCGTGGGGATGTAGCTCAGCTGGGAGAGCACCTCCTTTGCAAGGAGGGGGTCAGGGGTTCGAGTCCCCTCATCTCCACCATCTCACCGGGTCGGCGGGTTCGTGAAAACGGGCCCGGTTGACCGTCCCACGAGGCGGGTGATACAGTATCGCTCCTCTCGCGGGGAGACCGCCATCTCCTCGCGAACGTTGTGACAAGCCCCAGATGAGAAATCGGTCTTCTGACCGCTGCGCGTGACGATGCGTCGCGCCCACCGGTCAGCGGACCACGCTGACGCCGCACGGGCTCCGCCCATGGCGTCGACCGACCGGCCTCTGCCGATCGGCAGCCAGGGAAACGAGCGCGAAAACGGCGCGCGGCCGCGTGAGCGGGCGCACGACCTTACCAATCGAAGAGTGGAAGCATCGATTTCGTCGAGGATGAATCCGACGCGACCGCAGTCGTGGCACCGGCCAGCACCGTGCTAGCCGCGTGAACGCTGTAGGTCAAGCTACTAAGAGCATGCGGTGGATGCCTTGGCGCCAAGAGCCGACGAAGGACGTGGCAGGCAGCGAAATGCTTCGGGGAGTTGCGAGCAAGCGTTGATCCGGAGATATCCGAATGGGGAAACCCCCCTGGGGTAATGCCCAGGGACGCGCGATTGAATTCATAGATCGCGTTGAGGACACCGAGGGAACTGAAACATCTAAGTACCTCGAGGAAAAGAGAACATTCCGTTAGTAGTGGCGAGCGAAAGCGGAGAAGCCCAAACCGTGGCTGCGTGATAGGTCGCAGCCGTTGCAGTCGCGGTGTTGTAGGGCCGTCCGGCGGGGACTGCGGATCCCGCAAGGAGTTACAAATCGGTTCGTTAGCCGAAGTGGCCTGGAAAGGCCCGCCAGAGAGGGTGAGAGCCCCGTACGCGAAAGCGAACCGACTCCTGGACGTGTCCCTGAGTACCACGTGGAAGGTCTCTTCATGTGGGAACCCGGGCGGACCACCGTCTAAGGCTAAATACTCTTGGCGACCGATAGTGAACCAGTACCGTGAGGGAAAGGTGAAAAGCACCCCGGGAGGGGAGTGAAATAGTACCTGAAACCGCGTGCTTACAAGCAGTCAAAGGGTGTTGCCCGTTCGGCTTCGGCCGATGGGTAGCCTGATGGCGTGCCTTTTGAAGAATGAGCCGGCGAGTTACCCGGTCTGTGGCAAGGTTAAGTCCGTGAAGGACGCAGCCGTAGCGAAAGCGAGTCTGAACAGGGCGTCATAGTCGCAGCGGGTAGACCCGAAACCGAGTGAGCTACCCATGGGCAGGTTGAAGCGGGAGTAATGTCCCGTGGAGGACCGAACCCACTAGCGTTGAAAAGCTAGGGGATGACCTGTGGGTAGAGGTGAAATGCCAATCGAACTCGGAGATAGCTGGTTCTCCCCGAAATAGCTTTAGGGCTAGCCTCGGGGGTTCAGTCGTGAGGGTAGAGCACTGAATGGGCTAGGGGGCTTCCCGCTTACCAAACCCAATCAAACTCCGAATCTCACGATTTCATACCCCGGGAGTCAGACTGCGAGGGCTAAGCTTCGTGGTCAAAAGGAAAACAGTCCAGACCGACAGCTAAGGTCCCAAAATTCAGACTAAGTGGGGAAGGATGTGGAGTTGCTCAGACAACCAGGATGTTGGCTCAGAAGCAGCCACCATTTAAAGAGTGCGTAATAGCTCACTGGTCAAGTGATTCCGCGCCGAAGATCCAACGGGGCTCAAGTCTGATACCGAAGCTTCGGATCGTCGCCGCCTTCGGGCGCGCGGCGGTGGTAGGGGAGCGTTCCGTCAGCAGTGAAGGTCGACCGTGAGGACGGCTGGAGTGGACGGAAGTGCGAATGCCGGCATGAGTAGCGAAATGCGCGTGAGAAACGCGCACGCCGTATGTCTAAGGTTTCCTGAGGAAGGTTAATCCGCTCAGGGTTAGTCGGGCCTAAGCCGAGGGCGAAAGCCGTAGGCGATGGACAATCGGTTGATATTCCGATACCGCCAGAGATCGTTTGCACCGCAAGGTGTCGCGGTCGTGGACGCCGGTGCGCTGAGGCAGGTTTTCCTGTCGAGGCAGCCGGTGAGAAGCGACCGTGGGAGCAAGGGCGTGACCGGGAACGGTAGGTTGAGCGCACTTTGGCTATGTGCGTCTAAGCTGGTAGGGGGAGAGGACAGGCAAATCCGTCCTCTCATTCAACTCCGAGAAGCGAATGAAAGGCGAAAGCTGATTCGACTGAGCCGATCCTGCAAGAAAAGCGTCTAGCGAGATCAAAGGCGACCGTACCGCAAACCGACGCAGGTAGACGGGTAGAGCATACCAAGGCGATCGGAAGAACCCTCGTTAAGGAACTCGGCAAATTGACCCCGTAACTTCGGGAGAAGGGGTGCCTCGCAGTTCTCATCTTTGATGGGAGGCTGATCGAGGCCGCAGTGAAACGGCCCAGGCGACTGTTTAGCAAAAACACAGGTCTCTGCTAAAGCGAAAGCTGACGTATAGGGGCTGACGCCTGCCCAGTGCCGGAAGGTTAAGAGGAGGGGTGCAAGCTCTGAATTGAAGCCCCGGTAAACGGCTGCCGTAACTATAACGGTACTAAGGTAGCGAAATTCCTTGTCGGGTAAGTTCCGACCCGCACGAATGGCGTAACGATCTGGGCGCTGTCTCAACGAGGGATCCGGCGAAATTGAAATACCTGTGAAGATGCAGGTTACCCGCGGCAGGGCAAAAAGACCCCGTGGAGCTTTACTGCAGCTTGATATTGGACTGAGGTTCAGCATGTGTAGGATAGGTGGGAGACGTTGAAGCTGGGGCGCCAGCCTCGGTGGAGTCACCGTTGAAATACCACCCTTGTTGGATTTCGGCTCTAACCGCGACCCGTAATCCGGGCGCTGGACAGTGTCAGGTGGGCAGTTTGACTGGGGCGGTCGCCTCCTAAAGTGTAACGGAGGCGCCCAAAGGTACCCTCAGGCTGAATGGAAACCAGCCGAAGAGTGCAAAGGCATAAGGGTGCTTGACTGCGAGACTTACAAGTCGAGCAGAGACGAAAGTCGGGCTTAGTGATCTGGTACCTCCGAGTGGAAGGGGTATCACTCAACGGATAAAAGCTACCCCGGGGATAACAGGCTTATAGGGCCCAAGAGTTCATATCGACGGCCCTGTTTGGCACCTCGATGTCGGCTCGTCGCATCCTGGGGCGGAAGTACGTCCCAAGGGTTTGGCTGTTCGCCAATTAAAGCGGTACGCGAGCTGGGTTCAGAACGTCGTGAGACAGTTCGGTCTCTATCCGCCGTGGGCGTAGGGAACTTGAGAGGAGCTGCTCCTAGTACGAGAGGACCGGAGTGGACGAACCAATGTTGTACCAGTTGTCATGCCAATGGCATTGCTGGGTAGGTATGTTCGGTTGGGATAAGCACTGAAAGCATCTAAGTGCGAAGCTCGCCTCAAGATGAGGTTCCCCACTGGGTTAACCAGGTAAGACCGCAGCGAGACTAGCTGTTTGATAGGCCGCACGTGTACGCGCAGCAATGCGTTTAGCGAAGCTGGCACTAATGGTCGAGGGCTTGACCTAGTTCACGCGACTAGCACGTTGCTGGATCGCGCTCGGATGAATTCCGACGATTCGACGCTTCCAACTCTTCGACGCGCCCCGCTCAGCGAGGCGAGGTCGCCAATTGAAGATCTATCCCGGTGACGCTAGCGGAGAGGCACCACCCGTTCCCATCCCGAACACGGAAGTTAAGCTCTCCAGCGCCGAAGATACTCGGGGGGCAACCTCCTGGGAAAATAGGTCGTCGCCGGGATATTTCACTTTCAATCGCGTTGCCCTCACCGCCCTCGACGGTGGGGGCCTTGCTATGCTCAGGCCCGTGGATCGCGTCTGCCCGCTCCTCGGGCTCGCCGGCGAACGTGGGGTGACGATCGACGGAGTCGATGCCGCGCACCGCTGCTTCGCCGAGGATCCGCCGACCCCGCTCGAGCGTGGCCTCCAGGCCCAGCTCTGCCTGACGGCCGGGCACACCCGCTGCGAGCGCTACCTGGCCTTCGCCTCACGCACCGGTGCGGCGACGCCCGGCACGGCCCGGATCAGCGACGGCTTCGTCACGACCCGCCTCCTGCTTGCTCCGCAGCCGGCGTGGCGGGGCATGGCCGGCCGGGCACGTACCGCGCGTGCGACGCCGTGGGTCGTGGTCGGCGCCGGGGTCGCCGCACTCGGCCTCGCGAGCGCCGCCATCGCCGGGCCGTTGCTCGAAGAGCCCGGCCCGCAAGCCGCCGTGGCCTCGGCCACGCCCACCACCTCGGCGACTCCGAGCCTGACGCCGACCGCCAGCCCAACGCCGTCTCCGAGTCCCAGCCCGACGCCCGTCCCCGAGACTCCCGCCCCAACTCCCGCCCCAACTCCCGCCCCGACCCCGGTCGTCACGCCGGCGCCACAGCAGACCTACACGGTCGCCGAGGGCGACACGCTTGCCGCGATCGCGGAGCAGTTCGGGACCACGGTGTCGGCGCTCCAACAGGCCAACGGCATCGACGATCCGGACGAGATCGTCATCGGCCAGGTGCTCGTCATCCCCTGAACCGGGGCACTAGAACGGCGGCTGGCAGGTCCGGCAGAAGGTCGTCGCCTCGCGGCCGCCGATCTGGCGCAGCTCGCGGCCGCAGCGCGGGCACGGCTCGCCGCCGCGGAGGTGGACCTTGAGGAACTCGCGGTGCTGGGTCTCGATGTCGGGCGGGACGAGGACGCGGAGGCGCTCGATGGCATCGGCCAGCACGGAGCGCATCGCGGTGTAGAGGCGCTCAACGTCCGCATCGGTCAGGGTGCTTCGCTTGCGGAACGGCGCCAGGCGGGCCTCCCACAGGATCTCGTCGCTGTACGCGTTGCCGATGCCGGCCACGAATCGCGGGTTGCGCAGGAGCGGCTTCAGCTCGCCGGGGTGGCGCCGGATGCGCAGGCGGAAGGCGTCGAGGGTCAGGGCGGGGTCGTCGGCATCGGGGCCCATCTCGGCCCAGCCGGGAATTTCGTCCATCGCGTCGGGCGCGACGAGGTACACCTTGCCGAGCATCTCGCGGTCGACGTAGCGGAGATCGGTACGGTCGTCGAGGCGCAGCCGGAGCCCGGTGCGGGCCCGGACGGTCTTGCCGGTCGGAGTCAGCCAGAAGCGGCCGGCGAGCATCGCGTTGGCGGCCAGGATGCGCTCGGTCGAACCGCCGCGTTCGAAGGGCAGGAGCAGGAACTTGCCGCGGCGGCGGGCGCTGCCAAGGGTCGTGCCGTGCAGTGCGGTGAGCTCGTCGGGCGTGGCGCGCACGAGGATCGGTGTCGGCGCGGTCGCCTCGAGGACGTCGCGGCCGGTCACGCGACGCCCGAGCTCCTCGGCCACGATCGTGAGGTCGGGCAGCTCAGGCACGAGGGTGGGTTCTCATTGGCCGGTATGGTATGCTGCCGCGGCCGTGTGGCAGACAACCCCATAAGCGCGCGTGAGCGCGTCGTTCCCATCGGTCATGCAAAAGGAGCACCGAGTCGTCCGTTTTGAGACAGCAGGCCGCACCTGACAGCAAACCATCGGTGTACGACGCCCTCCCGCGAGGGCGTCATCTGTTGTCTCGGACTTCACCGACAGGAGCGTATTGAACTTTTGATCGAAGACACCAAGCCCGCGGCCCCGAGCGTGACCGAAGACCCTGAACCGGCCGCCGCGGTGACCGTTGCCGAGCAGCCCGCGCCCGCGGAGCCCGCCGGCGACGAGAACGGCTCGCCGGAGGCGGCGCAGCCCGAAGCCACCCAGCCGGAAGCCTTCGTGGCCGATCCGGAGCCGGCCGCCCCCGAGGCGGAGGCCGCCGAGGTGGCAGCGACCGAGGAGCCGGCACCCCTGGCCGACACCGCCGAGCCGATTGCGATCGGCGAAGAGGTCGCCTCCGTTGACGAAGTCGCTCCGGTCGATGAGGTCGCCGTCGTGGACGAGGGCGTGTCGACCGACCAGGTCGCCCTGGCCGATGAAGCTGCCACGACCGATGAAGCTGCCGCGACCGATGAAGCCGCCAGCGCCGATGAGGCGCCGGAGCCGGCTCCGGCCCCCGCGCGCGAGCCGACCACGATGGCCGAGCTGATGGAGAGCCCCGACAACGAGGTGAAGAGCCTCAAGCACGGGGACGTGGTCGAGGGCACCGTCGTGCGCATCGATCCCGACGAGATCCTCGTCGACTTCGGTGGCAAGAGCGAGGGTGTCGTCAGCAACCGCGAGCTGATGAACCGGCGCGGCGCCCGCGACGGCGACGAGTCCCGCCCCGAGATCCAGGTTGGCAACGAGGTCCTCGTCTACGTCCTGCAGCCGGAGTCGCCGGAGGGCCACGCGGTCCTCTCGCTGCGACGGGCCGGCCTCGAGCGCAAGTGGCGCGCGATGCAGGAGCGCTTCGACGCCGGCGAGATCGTCGAAGCCCGCGTCATCGATCACAACAAGGGCGGCCTCATCGTCGACCTCGGCGTGCGCGGCTTCGTGCCGATCAGCCAGATCGTCGACTTCCCGCGCCGCCCGCGCGACGAGCAGCCACGCGACGCCGCGCAGGAGATCGCCGAGAAGCTCCAGCCGTTCGTCGGCCGCACACTCCGCCTGAAGATCCTCGAGGTCAACCGCAAGGCGAACCGCCTGATCCTGTCAGAGAAGGTCGCCCTCTACGAGGAGCGCCGCGAGAAGCGCGACGAGCTGTTCAGCAGCCTCGAGACCGGCCAGCGCGTGACCGGCGTCGTCCGCTCCATCGCCCCGTTCGGCGTCTTCGTCGACCTCGGTGGCATCGACGGCCTCGTCCACAAGAGCGAGCTGTCCTGGAACAAGGTCAACAACCCGGAGACCGCGTACCAGATCGGCGACGAGGTCGAGGCCGAGGTCATCGACATCAACCACGAGCGTGGCCGGATCAGCCTCTCGATTCGCCGCCTCCAGCCCGACCCGTGGCAGGAGTCGGTGGCGAAGTACAAGATCGGCGACGTCATCGAGGGGACCGTCACGAAGCTCGTCAACTTCGGCGCCTTCGTGCGCGTCGAGGAGGGCCTCGAGGGCCTGATCCACATCAGCGAGCTCTCGCACCAGCGCGTTGCCCATCCCGGCGACGTGGTGCAGGAGAACCAGCAGGTCAAGCTCCGCATCATCAGCCTCGACTCTGAGCGCCATCGCCTGGGGCTCAGCCTGAAGCAGGCCGAGGACCGACCGGCCCCGGCGCCGCGCGAGGAGCGTCCTCGTCGCGATCGCCCGCAGCGCCGCGACCGGTTCGACTATCGCCCGGAGGACGCCACCGCCGAGCCGGAGGGCGGCATCGACAGCTCAATGGCGGCCGCCTTCGCGAGCTCCGGCGTGCTGGACCAGTTCCGTTCGGAGGCTCCGGACGCAACCGAGGCCGATGAGCCCGAGGCCGAGGCCGGGGCCGATGCGCCCGAGGCCGAGGCCGCCGTGGCCGAGGAAGTGACTGCTGAGCCCGAGACCGTCGAGGCTCCCGAAGCCGAGTCGCCCGAGGCGCCAGAGGCAGAGGCCGCCGCGCCCGAGGCGGAAGCCGAGGTCGCGACCGACGAGCCGGCGGCGGCCGAAGTCGTGACTGACGAGCCGGTTGCCGAGGCTCCCGAGGCCGATGAGCCGGCTGCCGAGGCCCCCGAGGCCGAGGCCGAGGCCGATGCGCCCGAGGCTGAAGCCGAGGCCGCGGAGGGCGGGGGCAAGGCGAAGGCCTAGCCCTCTCGATCCGCGCCGCGCCCCTGCGGAGAGCGGCCGGCGGCCGCTCCGCCTGATCCGACTCTTGGCTGGTGGACGCCGCCATCGGTCATCTGGTGGCCGCAATCACTTGGCGGAACGATGAGCCAATCCGTTTCGTCAACCGTATGAGTTACGCAGGAGACGGAGCGCTGAGCGCCGGAACCGCCCCGCGCAGGTGCCGTACACTGCAAATCAAGACACCCCAGCGGAAGGCCCGCTAGCCATGGACCGATTCGACAAGTTCACCGATCGAGCGCGGAAGGTGCTGACCCTCGCCCAGGACGAGGCGCAGCGCTTCAACCACAACTACATCGGTACCGAGCATCTGCTCCTCGGCCTCGTGCGCGAGGGCGAGGGCGTCGCCGCGCGCGTGCTCGAGAACATGAACGTCGAGCTGTCCAAGGTCCGCACTGCCGTCGAGTTCATCATCGGTCGTGGCGACCGGCCGGTCGTCGGCGACGTCGGGCTCACCCCGCGCGCGAAGCGCGTGATCGAGCTGGCCATCGACGAGGCCAGGCGCCTCGGCCACAACTACATCGGCACCGAGCACCTGCTCCTGGGTCTCGTCCGCGAGGGCGAGGGCATCGCCGCGGGCGTGCTCGAGAGCCTGGGCGTCAACCTCGACAAGGTCCGCCACCAGGTCATCCACGTCCTCAGCCAGAGCTCGAGCACCGCACCGGCCCAGGAGACGAAGCGGCCCTCGAAGACGCCCACACTCGACCAGCTCGGCATCAACCTGACCGATGCCGCCCGCGCCGGAACGCTCGACCCGGTGATCGGCCGCGAGAAGGAGATCGAGCGCGTCATCCAGATCCTCGGGCGCAAGACGAAGAACAACCCCGCGCTGATCGGTGAGCCCGGCGTCGGCAAGACCGCGATCGCCGAGGCATTGGCGCAGCGCATCGTGTCCGGCGACGTCCCCGAGACGCTCACCGACAAGCGCGTCCTTACCCTCGACATCGGCTCGCTCGTGGCCGGCACGAAGTACCGCGGCGAGTTCGAGGAGCGGCTGAAGAAGATCATCGAGGAGCTGCGGTCCTCGCACGACAGCGTCCTCTTCATCGACGAGCTCCATACGCTCGTCGGGGCGGGCGCCGCCGAGGGCGCGATCGACGCCGCGAACATCCTCAAGCCGCCACTGAGCCGCGGGGAGCTCCAGTGCATCGGTGCGACCACGCTCGACGAGTATCGCAAGTACATCGAGAAGGACGCCGCGCTCGAGCGCCGCTTCCAGCCGGTCATGGTCGACGAGCCGACCGTCGACGAGGCGATCGACATCCTCTTCGGCATCCGCGAGCGCTACGAGGAGCACCACCACGTCAAGATCAGCGACGAGGCGATCCACGCCGCGGTGAACCTGTCGGTGCGCTACGTCGCCGACCGCGCCCTGCCCGACAAGGCCATCGACCTCGTCGACGAGGCGGGCTCGCGGGTTCGGCTGCGGTCCGCATCGGCCCCGGCGGAGATCAAGGAGGCGCAGCTGGCGCTCGAGGAGATCACGCGCCAGAAGGACGAGGCGATCGCCGGCCAGGACTACGAGGCCGCCGCTCGGCTGCGCGACGAGGAGGCGCAGGGCAAGGAGGCGATCGAGGAGCTCCGCACGAAGTGGCGAGAGGACCAGTCGAAGGACGTCCCGATCGTCACCGACGAGGACATCGCCCAGGTCGTCAGCATGTGGACCGGGATCCCGGTCGTGCGCCTCAGCACCGAGGAGACCGAGCGCCTGCTGCACATGGAGGACGCCCTCCACAAGCGCTACATCGGCCAGGAAGAGGGAATCCAGACGATCAGCCGCGCCGTGCGACGCGCGCGCGCCGGGATCAAGGACCCGCGCCGGCCGATCGGATCGTTCATCTTCAGCGGCCCCACCGGCGTCGGCAAGACCGAGTTGGCCCGGGCGCTGGCCGAGTTCATGTTCGGCAGCGAGGACGCGCTCATCAAGATCGACATGAGCGAGTTCATGGAGCGCCACAACGTGTCGCGCCTGGTCGGCGCCCCGCCCGGCTACGTCGGCTTCGACGAGGGCGGTCAGCTGACCGAGGCGGTGCGGCGCAAGAGCTACTCGGTCGTGCTGCTCGACGAGATCGAGAAGGCCCACCCCGAGGTCTTCAACATCCTGCTCCAGATCCTCGAGGACGGGCACCTGAGCGACGCGAAGGGCCGACGGGTCGACTTCCGCAACACGGTCATCATCATGACCAGCAACGTCGGCGCGCAGCAGCTCACGAAGGACTCGAGCATCGGCTTCCGCACCGGCGCCGCCGACTCGCAGGCGGCGGCCGATTACGAGCGAATGAAGGAGAAGGTGCTCGCCGAGCTGAAGAACACCTTCCGCCCCGAGTTCCTCAACCGCATCGACGCCACGATCGTGTTCCGGCAGCTGTCGGTCGAGGAGATCCGCAAGATCGTGGACCTCATGCTCGTGCGCGTGAAGGACCAGCTGGCCGGCCAGCAGATGGAGCTGGTCGTCACCGATGCGGCCAAGGACGCGATCATCACGAAGGGCTACGACCAGGCCTACGGCGCCCGGCCCCTGCGGCGGGAGATCCAGAACCAGATCGAGGACGCCCTCGCCGAGAGGTTGCTGCAGGGCACGTTCTCGACCGGCGACACGGTGATCGTCGACGTTGGCGAGGACGGGTCGCTGAAGATCGAGCGCGCGGCACCGGCCAAGCGCCAGACCGCCAAGGCCGGGCGCTGACGCGCCATCCGATAAGCCGCCAGTAATCACCTGGTAAGCGCGCGCGTGGCACGATCCGGTACGAGGATCCCGTGCCAGCGCTGAAGACGCAGTACCTCTGCCAGCAATGCGGCGCCGCCTCGCCGAAGTGGGCGGGGCAGTGCCCATCGTGTGGCGCCTGGAACACGCTGGTCGAGACCGCCGCGCAGCCGCGATCCGGCGCACGCGCGCCCTCCGCGGCGAGGGCCATGGCCGGCGTCTCGGCGCTCACGCCGATCGCGGTGGTCCAGAGCGCGGAGGCATCACGCCTCGCCACGGGCCTCGGTGAGGTCGACCGGGTGCTCGGCGGCGGCTTCGTGCCCGGCTCGATCGCGCTGTTCGGCGGCGACCCGGGGATCGGGAAGTCGACGCTGCTGCTGCAGGTCGCCGCACTCCTTGCCGCCCGCGGGCTCTCGGTCCTGTACGTGACCGGCGAGGAATCGGCCGCGCAGGTCCGTGGGCGGGCGGAGCGCGTCGGCGCCGTGGTCGACAACCTTCAGTTGGCGGCCACCACCGAGCTGGAGACGGCGCTTGCGGCGATCGAGGCGGCGCGACCCGCGTTGGCCGTGGTCGACAGCGTCCAGACCCTCACCAGCGGCGAGCTGGCCGGGCCGGCCGGCAGCGTCGGGCAGGTGCGCGAGGTGGCCTCTCGACTCGCGGAGGCGGCGAAGAGCGGGGACACTTGCGTCGCCCTCGTCGGGCACGTCACGAAGGAGGGCACGGTCGCAGGCCCGCGGACGCTGGAGCATCTCGTGGACGCGGTCATCTACCTCGAGGGCGAGCGCCTCGGCGCGACGCGGCTGCTGCGAGCGGCGAAGAACCGATACGGCTCGACCGACGAGGTCGGCGTGCTCGAGATGCGCGGCGACGGCCTGGCCGAGGTCACCGACCCGAGCCGCTTCTTCCTCGAGTCTGACGAGACGCCCAGCGCGGGCGCCGCGATCACGATCGCCCTCGAGGGGACGCGGCCGCTGGCCGTCGAGATCCAGGCGCTGTGCGCCCCCGCAGGGTACGGATCGCCGCGGCGAGCCACGACCGGGATCGACGTCAACCGCGTGCTGATGCTCGTCGCGGTCCTCGCGCGCCACGCCGGGATCAACCTGGCCAGCCACGACGTGTACGTCAACGTCGCCGGCGGCCTGCGCATCGACGAGCCGGCCTCCGACCTCGCCGTGGCGGTGGCGCTGGCCTCGAGCTTCCGCGAGCGGCCGGTCCGCGCGGCCACGGTCGTCGCCGGCGAGGTCGCCCTCTCCGGGCGGCTGCGGGCCGCGATCCGCGCCGAGCGCCGGCTGCTCGAGGCCTCCCGGCTCGGCTTCGAGCGGGTGATCACCGGTCCGGGCCGCGCGGGCGGAGAGGCGCATGGCAAGGGCCTCGTCGTGGCGCGCGACATCGGCGAGGCGCTGCAGCTGGCGCTCGAGGCCTGACCGGCAGTACTGGCCCAGTACGAACGTGGACACCCCCAAGGGCGCGTGCTACCGTGCTCGCTCGTTGAGGCCGCCACCTCATCTTCCGGTTCATCCGGCGGGCTCAGCGGTTCATCCATCGGAATTATCGGTTCACATGACGGCTCGCATCATTCAGCTTGCGGGTGCCCTGCTGGGCACCCTGGTCGGTTTCGCGCTGGGTCTGGCGCTGCTGCGCAATGGCGGCGATTTCATCGAGCCCGCCAACGGCCCCGCGTTCCTCACCGCGTTCGTGGTGGCGATGTTCCTCTTCGGCTACCTCGCCATCCCGTACGTGACGATCTACCCCGCGCGCCGCGCCGCCGAGAAGCTGAGCGAGGTCGGCGCCGGGGAGTTCGCCCTCGGCGTCGGCGCGGTGCTGGTCGGGCTGGTCATGGGCCTGCTGATCGGCGTGCCGCTGGCCCAGCTCGGCGGGACCGCCGGCTCGCTGCTGCCGCCGCTGGTCGCCATCTTCCTGGCGGCGATGATGCTGCTGATCACCGCCTCGAAGCGCGACGTGCTGCTTCCCGCCCTTGCCGGCCTGGTGCCGGGGATCCGCGGGAAGTCGGCGTCGAACCCGGTGGTGGTCGACACCAGCGCCGTGATCGACGGCCGGATCGCCGACATCGCGCGGACCGGCTTCATCCTCGGGACGCTCGTCGTGCCGCGCTTCGTCCTCGACGAGCTTCAGCGCATCGCCGACTCCCCGGACGCGATGCGCCGCAACCGCGGCCGCCGCGGGCTCGAGATGCTCTCCGCGCTCCAGAAGGACGCGGTCTCGCCCGTCGAGATCAGCGAGGCGACGTATCCGGAGGTCGCCGAGGTCGACGCGAAACTCATGGCCTTCGCGCGCGACCACGACGCGGCGATCCTCACCAACGACTACAACCTCAACCGCGTCGCCGACCTCCAGGGCATCCGCGTGCTGAACATCAACGAGCTTGCCAACGCGGTGAAGGCCGTCGTCCATCCCGGCGAGGAGATGAACGTGCGCATCATCCAGGAGGGCAAGGAGCCAGGCCAGGGCGTCGGCTACCTCGACGACGGCACAATGATCGTCGTCGAGGGCGGGGTGCGGTTCATGGACACCGACGTACCGATCAGCGTCACGCGCGTGCTCCAGACGGTGGCGGGGCGGATGATCTTCGCTCAGCCGCGGGTCGACGCCGAGTGACCTCGACGGCCGGACCGGTGGACGCCAGCTACGCGGCGATCCTCGTCGCGGCCGGACGCTCGACCCGCATGGGCAGCGACAAGCTGTGGGAGGACCTTTGGGGCCGGCCGGCCTGGCGCTGGAGCCTCGACGTGCTGCTGACCGATGCGGACCTCGCCAGCGTCGCCATCGCGGTGCCAGCCGAGGCGGTCGATCGCTTCACCGAGGGACTGCCGCCGGGTGAGGGCCGATGCCTCGTCGTGCCGGGCGGTGATTCCCGGCCCGATTCGGTCATCGCCGGGCTGTGGGCGCTGACGGGCGCCGGCCATGCCGACGACACCCTCGTCCTCGTCCACGACGCGGCCCGCCCCGCGGTGACGCGCGAGCTGGTGGCCGCGGTGGTGACGGCCGCGCGCGGGGTGAGCGGCGCGGTCGTGCCGATCGTCCCGGTCGTCGACTCGCTGAAGCGCGTCCGCGGTGAGCGGGTGGTCGCGCCCGTCGAGCGCGAGGAGGTCGTGGCGGCGCAGACGCCGCAGGCCGCACGCCTCGGCGCGTTGCGCGCCGCGATCGAGGAAGCCCATGCGTGGGGCCGGCCGATCACCGACGACGCCGGCGCCCTCGCCGCGGCCGGCGTGCCGGTCCACGTCGTCCCCGGCGACCCGGCGAACCGCAAGCTCACCGAGCCCGCCGACATCGTCCCGATGCGCGCCCAGCTGGCCGCCGTCGCGACCGGCGTCGGCCTGGACGCGCTCTCCGGCACACGATGGGGGATCGGATTCGACGCGCACCGCCTGGTGGAGGGCCGGCCGATGGTGCTCGCCGGCGTCGCGTTCCCGGACGAGACGCGCGGCCCGGAGGGCCACTCGGACGGGGATGCTGCGCTCCACGCGCTCATCGACGCGCTGCTCGGCGCCGCCGCGCTCGGCGACATCGGTGGGCTCTTCCCCTCCGACGAGGGGGCGTGGAAGGACGCCGACTCCGCCGACCTGGTGACGCGCGCGGTCGAACGGCTGCGCGAGGCCGGCTGGCGGCCGGCTGCCGTGGACCTCGCGATTGCCGTGGCCAGCCCGTCGATCGCGGACCGCCGCGACGAGCTCGTCGCGCGCGTCGCCGGCCTGCTGGAGCTGAAGCCGGCGGCGGTATCGGTCAAGGGCACCACCTCGGACGGCCTCGGCTTCGCCGGTAGCGAGGGGCTTGCGGCCTGGGCGGTGGCGAGCGTCGAGCGCGCGTGAGCGACTGGATCGGTGGGAGGCGCCCGGTGCTCGAGGCGCTGGCCGCCGGGCGTGAGGCGTATCGGCTCCTCGTCGCCGCCAGCGCGAAGCCATCGCCGGAGCTGCGCGCGATCACCGACGCGGCTCGCCGCGCCAACCTGCCGATCGACCGCGTCCCGGCCGATCAGCTCAGCCGGATGGCCGGCTTCGACGGCCACCAGGGCGTCCTGCTCGAGGTGGGGGAGCGCCGCTGGGCGACGCTCGACGACATCGTGGCAAGCGCGGCGGGGCACGACCCGTTCGTCCTCGTACTCGAGCATCTCCAGGACGTCACGAACTTCGGCACGCTGCTGCGCGCGGCCGAGGCCGTCGGCGTCGACGGCGTCGTCTTCCCGGAGCGTGGCGCCGCGCCGCTGAGCGCGGCCGCGGTGAAGGCCAGCGCCGGGGCCAGCGAGCACCTGCTGCTCGCGCGCCTGCCGACGATCGGCGAGGCGATCCACGAGCTCAAGTCGGCCGGCCTGCGGCTCGTCGCAGCGGACCAGGAGGCGCCCGCATCGGCCTGGGAGTCGGACCTGAAGGGGCCGATCGCGGTCGTCGTCGGCAGCGAGGGCTCGGGGCTGTCAGGCCAGACGAAGCGCCGATGCGACCTGCTCGTCTCGTTCCCGATGGCCGGGCGCGTCGCGAGCCTCAACGCCTCGACCGCCGGCGCGCTCCTGCTGTTCGAGGTCGTCCGCCAGCGCTCGACGTAGGCGCACGGGCGGTGGTAGAACTGGCAGGGGGTTCCCGAACCGGAGGTCGATCCGATGCCGATGTACCTGTCGCGCTTCAGCTACACGCCCGAGACGTGGGCACGCCTCGTGAAGAATCCCGAGGATCGCCGCGAGGCGGCGCGGACGTACATCGAGTCCGTCGGCGGGAAGCTCCACGGCTTCTGGTACGCGTTCGGCGAGCACGACGGCGTGACGCTGTGGGAGGCGCCGGACAACGTGTCGATGGCCGCGGTCGCGGTCGCGATCGGCGGCGGCGGGGCGGTCAGCTCGATCGACACGACCGTCCTGATGACCGTCGACGAGACCCTCGACGCCCTGCGTCGCGCCGCGAACGTCCAGTACCGCCCACCCGGAACCTGACCGCTATCATCGTCGGGCGCGCCGAGGTAGCTCAATGGCAGAGCAGGGCTTTTGTAAAGCTCAGGTTGTGGGTTCGACTCCCACCCTCGGCTCCATCGGTTGAGGCCGCGTGGGCCGTTCGATATACTCCGCTCGGCCGGCGACGCACCACGCGCCGGCCGAATTCGTGGGTAGGTTGAGCAGGTGGTGAGCTCCGCTGACTGTAGATCAGCCGTCTTTCGACTGTGGGGGTTCGATTCCCTCCCTGCCCACCACGCTTCCCATTCGAAGAGTCGCATCGGTCAAGTCGCCTGACCGCGAATCTCATCCGAGATTTACCAAGATTGACCGATGGTTGCTGAGGATCGGCCGATCCTGCAACACTGCAGCCACCCGTTGACCGCGGGCGGCGCCGCGACACGGGCCCACGTAGCTCAGCAGGCAGAGCACTTCCTTGGTAAGGAAGAGGTCTCCGGTTCGAACCCGGACGTGGGCTCCAGCAACATCTTCGAAGGAGCCAACGCGCGACCGTGGATCCCGATGTCATCCTCCCACTGCTGAGCTCGCTCCTCTCATTCGTCTTCGCGGCGTTCGTCGCCGACCAGTGGCTCGAGCGACGGCAGCCGTACCAGCTGGTGTGGACCGTCGGCCTGCTGTGGTACGGGATCAGCGCCGGCACCGAGTTCCTCGGCAGCGCCTTCGGCTGGAACGAGCCGCTGTACCGGGCCTGGTACCTGTTCGGCGCTTTCGGCGTCGCCGCCTACCTCGGCCTCGGTACGATCTACCTTCTCAACCGCACGCGCTTCGGCTACTTCGTGGCCGTCTCGTTCGCGCTGGCCGCGCTCTTCAGCTACCTGACCTCGGTGAAGTACGCGCGGGAGGGGACGCCGGCCTCGGCGGAGACCATCGTCGCGGTGGTGGCGGCCTCGCTGGCATCCGCGGTCGCGGTCGCGCTCATCACCCGCTTCCGGCGCCGATGGATCGGCCACGCCTGCGCGGCCATCCTCGTCGACGGCGTCGGTGATCGTGGCCTGGCTGACGCTGACGGTGCCCGTGGCGCCGCCCGGCTACGCGATCGACGAGATCGGCATCCCGGTCGGCACCGCGATGCCCGCCGACCTGCGCATCCTCACCCCGCCGTTCAACATCGTCGGCGCCTTCGCGCTCGTCTTCGGCGCGGTCTACTCCGCGTACATCTTCATGCCCAAGGTCCGCGTGATGCGCGTCACCACCGACATCCCGGTCATCGGCGCCGTCGGCCGGGGTGTGGCGGTCGTCGTGAACTTCGTCGCCTCGATTCCCGCGGCGTGGCGCGCGTTCCGCGCTGGCACGCTGAACTCGCGGGTGCCGGCGACCCTGCTCATCGCGCTCGGCGGCTTCATCCCCGGCTGGACGAGCGGCTTGAACCGGTTCGGCGTGACCTGGTCGTTCTTCATCGGCGAGCTGATCGGCCTTGTGCTGATCTTCCTCGGCTTCCTCGTCAGCATCGAGGTCTTCAGCGACGTCCGGCTGCCGTTCACGAGGATCGTCCTGCGCCGGCGGGAGCGCACTTCGTCGTCGCTCGCGGGATCAGCTGGCGTCCAGCAGGAAGCGCCTTCCCGCTGACGAAGCCGCCAGATGGATCGGCGTGTCCAAGAGCCCCATGGTTCGTTGACGATCGGCCCGGCGCTGGAGTACAATCCCACGCGTTCCCCCGGTTCCCAGGCCCTATTTCAGCGTGGCCGCCGCCGAGGATAACGAGGAAGACGATCTAGCCGTGGCCAAGGCCGAGAACCGACCCGTGATCGCATTGGCGTGCACTGTCTGCAAGGAGCGCACGTACAGCACGCGGAAGAACAAGCGCAACGACCCGGGGCGCCTGGAGCTGAACAAGTTCTGCCCGCGCTGCCGGCAGCATCAGCTGCACCGGGAGACCAAGTAGCCTGTTGACGTCCGGAGGGGTGTAGCTCAATTGGTAGAGCACTGGTCTCCAAAACCAGCGGTTGCAGGTTCGAGTCCTGTCGCCCCTGCCACCCCGGACGCCCGCAGGAACCCCAACCCCCACATGCATAGAGCAGGAAGAACGAACCGACCGTGCTGACCGGCGTGCGCCGCTACTTCAACGAGAGCTGGGCCGAGCTCAAGAAGGTCACCTGGCCGACCCGGGAGACCGTGATCCGGCTGACCCTGCTCGTGATCGCGGTCTCCGTGATCGTCGGCGTCTACATCGCGGTGCTGGATCGGTTCTTCAACACGCTGCTCGACCTGGTGCTGCCATGACCGAAGACACGACCGAAACGACCGAGACCACCGACGCTGCCCCCGAGACCCTGAACGAGGCGCGCCAGGCCGCCCGCCTTTCCCGTGAGGCTCCGCGCAGCGCCGATCTCGCCGAGGGCGCCACGAAGCTGTGGTACGTGATCCACACGTACTCCGGCTATGAGAACAAGGTGAAGGCCAATCTCGAGCACCGCATCGAGTCGATGGGCGTGGAGGATCAGATCTTCCAGGTCCTCGTCCCGATGGAGGAGGAGATCGAGATCCGCAACGGCCAGCGCCAGACGGTGAACCGCAAGGTCTTCCCCGGCTACGTGCTGGTCGAGATGGCGATGAGCGACGAGTCGTGGTACGTCGTCCGCAACACCCCGGGCGTCACGAGCTTCGTCGGCATGGGCAACCGCCCGTCGCCGCTCGACGAGACCGAGGTCAAGAAGATCCTCAAGCAGATGGGGGTCGAGACGCCGAAGTTCAAGGTCCAGTACGCGAAGGGCCAGAGCGTGCGCGTCAAGGACGGCCCGTTCGCCGAGTTCATCGGCACCGTCGACGAGGTCAACCCCGAGCGCAACAAGGTCAAGGTGCTCGTCAGCATCTTCGGCCGCGAGACGCCCGTGGAGCTCGACTTCCTGCAGATCGAGAAGCTCTAGGGCCCGATTCACCGCCGCGTATATACATAGATACTCGGGCACCAACCAGACCGATGGCGGCGCCGGGCGCCGCCGCAACCGCAGAGAGGGAGGGGCGCATCGGCCCCGTCTGAACCTCGAGGAGAACGAATGGCAAAGAAGATCCGGGCGATGTTGAAGGTCCAGGCGCCCGCGGGCGCCGCGACCGCCGCGCCGCCGGTCGGGCCGGCGCTGGGCCAGCACGGCATCAACATCATGGAGTTCATCAAGGCCTTCAACGAGCGGACCGCCGACCAGCGCGGCTACGTCGTTCCGGCCGAGATCACCGTCTACGAGGACCGATCGTTCACGTTCGTGACGAAGGCCCCGTTGGCCGCCGCGCTGCTGAAGCGCGCCGCCGGCGTCGAGTCGGGCAGCGCGGAGCCGAACCGCGAGAAGGTCGGCCGCATCACCCGGGATCAGCTGCACGAGATCGCGACGATGAAGATGGCCGACCTCAACGCGAACAGCGTCGAGCAGGCGATGAAGATCATCGAGGGCACCGCGCGCTCGATGGGCATCGAGGTGGCGCAGTCATGACCCGACACGGACGCAAGTACCTCGAGGCATCCAAGCTCGTCGAGGCCGATCGGCGCTACGAGATCGCCGAGGCCGCCGAGCTGCTGCCGAAGCTGTCGATCTCGAAGTTCGACGGCACCGTCGAGGCGCACCTGCGCCTTGGCGTCGACCCGCGCCATGCCGACCAGCTCGTTCGCGGCACCGTTGTGCTGCCGCACGGCACCGGCAAGACGACCCGCGTGATCGTCTTCGCCCAGGGCGAGAAGGCCCAGGAGGCGCTGCGCTCCGGGGCGGACGAGGTGGGTGGCGACGACCTGGTCAAGCGGATAGACGACGGCTGGTTCGAGTTCGACATCGCCATCGCCACGCCCGACATGATGGGCACGGTCGGACGGCTCGGAAAGAAGCTCGGCCCGCGCGGGCTGATGCCGAACCCGAAGTCGGGGACGGTGACCTTCGACATCGAGCGCGCGGTCGGCGAGGTCAAGTCGGGACGGATCGAGTTCAAGGTCGACCGGGCGGGGATCGTCCACGTCCCGGTGGGCCGCGCGAGCTTCACCCCGGACCAGCTGGCCGCGAACGTCGCGACGCTGGTGGACGCCATCCAGCGCGCCAAGCCGTCGGGTGCCAAGGGAACCTACATGCGCACGCTGACCCTGGCGCCGACCATGGGCCCCGGCGTGCGCGTCGACATCGGCTCTGCGCTCGCCGCGGCCAACGCCTAAAGGGGCCGCTCGGACAGGAAACCGCGCATCGGGTAGGATGCGCACTCGCAACTGAACACCGCCGAAGACCGCGATGCGTCCCGGGTGCGACTCCCGAGACCAATTGTCGGCTCACCGAAGCCGACGGCACGCGCAGGCACGAACCTTGACTTGCCTTCGACGGCGGTCCTCGTGTCGCGCGACGCATCACGGGACCGCCGTTTTGCATGCCATGGAGGAAGCCAAACCAGACCGATGCCCACCGATGAGAAGCGCCAGGCCGTCACCGAGCTGGCGCACCTGATCCGCTCCAGCTCCGCCATGGCCGTCACCGACTACCGCGGCCTGAAGGTCTCGGAGATGCAGACGGTGCGCCGGACGCTGCGCGACAACAACGTGCAGTTGACGGTGGCGAAGAACCGCCTGCTGAAGATCGCCGCCGACGAGGCCGAACGCCCAGAGCTCAAGTCGATGCTGACCGGGCCGACCGCCCTGGCGTCGATCATCGGCGACGAGGCGGCCATGGCCAAGGCCCTGGCCGATGCCCTGCGCCCCTACTCGCGCGTCGTGAGCGTGCGTGGCGGGATGCTGGGCGACACCGCGATCGACGCGTCGCAGCTGACGCGCCTGGCCACGCTGCCGCCGCGCGACGTGCTGCTTGGGAAGATCGCCGGTGGCATGGCCGCGCCGCTGAGCGGGATGGCCAACGTGCTGGCCGGCAACCTCCGCGCGTTCGCGAACGTGCTGAACGCCGTGGCCGACAAGAAGCGAGAGACCGAGACCGCGGCCTGACGGCCGCCGGATCACCAGACGACAGGAGAACCGATACCGATGGCGACCAAGACCCTGGACAAGGACCAGATCCTCGAGGCGATCGACACGATGACCGTCCTCGAGCTGAGCGAGCTCGTGAAGGCCTTCGAGGAGCGTTACGGCGTGACCGCCGCCGCCCCGGTGGCCGTCGCGGCTGCCGGCGCGCCCGCCGCGGGCGGTGACGGCGCAGCTGCCGCGACCGAGGAGCAGACCGAGTTCGACGCCGTCCTCACCGACGTCGGCCCGAACAAGATCCTCGTGATCAAGGCCGTCCGCGAGCTGACCGGCCTGGGCCTCAAGGAGGCCAAGGACCTCGTCGACGCCGCCCCCAAGGCGGTGCGCGAGGGCGTCACCAAGGAGGACGCCGAGGCGGTCAAGGTCAAGCTGGCCGAGGCCGGCGCGACCGTCGAAGTCAAGTAGCCCGCACCACCATCCGCGACCCGAAGCCGGCCCATATCGGGCCGGCTTCGATGCGTCACACGGGATCGATGACGACTCGACGCCTTCGCGCCATCCTGCCGGCGGGCCTTGCGCTCGCCGTCGCCGTCTCGGCCTGTGGCGGCGAGGTGGTCGTCACCGCGTCGCCCGAGCCGACGCTCCCGGTCTCGACGGCTCCAGCCACGACGGTTGGCGCGACCTCGACCCCGACGCCGACGCCGACGCCGGCTCCGCTCCAGGGGCTGGGCCTCGAGCTCGTGGCCGGTGGCCTCGCTCAGCCCCTCGACGTCCGGGCACGGCCGAGCGACGGGGCGCTGTTCGTGATCGAGCAGGCCGGCGTCATTCGCCGCATCGTCGCGGGCGGCGAGGAGCACCCGGTCATGCTCGACATCGGCGACGAGGTGAACTCGGTCAGCGTCGAGCAGGGCCTGCTCGGCTTCGCCTTCCACCCCGACTACCCGACCGATCCGCGCGTCTTCGTCTACCACTCGCGGGACGACAACGACAACGTCCTCGCCTCGTACGAGACCGCCGGTGACCCCGACGTGCTCGATCCGGCCACCCGGACCGAGCTGCTTGTCGTCGACAAGGAGCCGGAGCGGGTCCGCCACAACGGCGGCACCGTGCTGTTCGGGCCGGACGGGATGCTCTACCTGTCGGTCGGCGACGCGGAGCTCGGCGTCGCCAACTCGCAGACGCCATCGGCCTTCGCAGGCAAGGTGCTCCGCATCGACGTCGACGCCGGCGAGCCCTACGCGATCCCGCCCGACAACCCGTTCGCGCCGGGCGGCGCCGGCATCGGCGGCGTGGCGGGTGGCGCCCCGGAGGTGTGGTGGATCGGCCTGCGCAATCCGTGGCGGATGAGCTTCGACGCCGAGAGCGGGCTGGCCTACGTCGCGGACGTCGGGCAGGAGTGGGCGGAGGAGGTCAGCGTCGTCTCCCTGGCAGATGGCGGCCTGAACTTCGGGTGGCCGGTCCGCGAGGGACTCGAGCCATTCAGTGGTCGCGTCGAGCTCCTCAGCGAGCCGATCGAACCGGTGATCGAGATCGTCCACGACGACACCGATGGCGGCTGCTCGGTGACCGGGGGAGCGGTCTATCGGGGCGCCGCGATCCCGGAGCTCATCGGCCACTACTTCTACGCCGACTGGTGCAACGGCTGGATCCGAAGCTTCCGATTCGCCGATGGCGAGGCGCTCGATCCGCAGGACTGGTCCGCGAACCTGGACGCGGGGATGGTCTCGAGCTTCGGCCACGACGGCGACAACGAGCTGCTGCTCGTGAGCTGGGACACCGGAACGATCACGCGGATCGTGCCCCTCCGGTAACCAGCGACCGCTTCACTTGACGAAGCGGTCTGAGGTGATATACTGCCCCTTCGCGTGTCCGCGTCCCACCCTGCCTTTTTTCTCCAGGAGCACTGAATGGCCTTGGCCGAACCTGCCAGCCGATTTGAGCTGGCTCCGCGCCGTGAGAACTTCTCCCACATTCCGGAGGTTCTGCCCCTCCCGAACCTCATCCAGACTCAGACCGATTCCTTCGAGTGGTTCGTCTCGACCGGCCTCCGTGAGCTGCTTGACGAGATCACCCCGATCACCGACTTCACCGGTAAGAACCTCGAGCTGCACTTCCGCGAGTTCTACTTCGAGGAGCCGAAGTTCAGCGAGGAAGATTGCCGCACCCGTGACCTGACCTACGCGAAGCCGCTGAAGGTGGAGGTCGATCTCGTCATCAAGGAGACCGACGAGGTCAAGCACCAGACCGTCTTCATGGGCGACTTCCCGTGGATGACCGATCAGGGCACCTTCATCATCAACGGCGCAGAGCGCGTCGTGGTCAGCCAGCTCGTGCGCTCGCCGGGCGTGTACTACACCGCGTCGGAGGATCCCTCCACCGGCCGGATGCTTCACGCTGCCAAGGTCATCCCGAACCGCGGCGCCTGGCTCGAGTTCGAGACCTCGAACAAGGACCTGCTCAGCGTCAAGGTCGACCGCAAGCGCAAGATCCCGGTCACCACGCTGCTGCGCGCCGTTGGCCTCGAGACCGATGAGATCCAGCGCATCCTCGGTCCCGCCGACGACAACCCCGAGCATCCGTACGTCCAGCTGACGCTCGACAAGGACCCGGCCGGCACCCAGGACGAGGCGCTCGTCGAGGTCTACAAGAAGCTGCGCCCGGGCGACCCGCCGACGGTCGAGAACGCCCGCGCCCTCGTCACCAGCCTCTTCTTCAACTTCCGCCGCTACGACCTCGGTCGCGTCGGCCGCTACAAGCTGAACAAGGCCCTCGGCGAGGTCGCCGACAAGCTGAAGATCCCGCTGCCGGCCGAGGAGAGCCCGAACCCGCGCGAGAGCCGCGTCATCAGCCGCGAGGACATCGTTGCGATCGTCGGCAAGCTCATCGAGCTGAACAACGGCCGCGGCGAGCCCGACGACATCGACCATCTCGGCAACCGGCGCATCCGCGCCAACGGCGAGCTGATCCAGAACCAGTTCCGCATCGGCCTCCTGCGCATGGAGCGCGTGGTCAAGGAGCGGATGACGATCACTGACTCCGACCAGGCCACGCCGAACACGCTCATCAACATCCGCCCCGTCGTGGCGGCGATGAAGGAGTTCTTCGGCGGCAGCCAGCTGAGCCAGTTCATGGATCAGACGAACCCCCTCGCCGAGCTCACGAACAAGCGTCGTCTCAGCGCGCTGGGCCCCGGTGGCCTGAGCCGCGAGCGCGCCGGCTTCGACGTCCGCGACGTGCACCCGTCCCACTACGGCCGGATGTGCCCGATCGAGACGCCGGAAGGCCCGAACATCGGCCTGATCGGCTCGCTGGCGACCTACGGCAAGATCAACCGTCACGGCTTCATCGAGACGCCGTACCGCAAGGTGCGCCGATACGTTGGCGCCAAGGACAACAAGGGCGACGTGCTCGGCCAGATCCTGGCCGAGGACCTGGTTCTGACCGATGGCGGCAAGCCCGTCGCCAAGGCCGGCACGACGATCGACGACAAGGTTCTCGCGCAGATCAAGGACGGCAAGGTCGCCCAGGTCCGCATCCGCCCGATCGTGACCGAGGAGATCGTCTACCTCGATGCGTCCGAGGAGGAGAAGTTCCACATCGCGCAGGCCAACGCCGCGCTCGATGAGAACAACCGCTTCGCCGAGGACCGGGTGCTGGTCCGCTACAAGGACAAGTTCCTCGAGGAGACGATCGACGTCATCGACTACATGGACGTCAGCCCGAAGCAGATCGTGAGCGTCGCGACCGCGATGATCCCGTTCCTCGAGCATGACGACGCGAACCGCGCCCTGATGGGCTCGAACATGATGCGCCAGTCGGTCCCGCTCCTCCAGCCGGAGGCGCCGGTGGTCGGCACGGGCGTCGAGTTCCGCGCCGCCTTCGACTCGCAGGGCGTGCTCGTCGCGCGGAACGGCGGCACCGTGGTCAGCGTCACCGCCGACCACCTCGTCATCGAGCGCGACGAGGGCGACGAGCGCGACGAGTACAAGCTGAAGAAGTTCCTGCGCTCGAACCAGGGCACCTGCATCAACCAGCGGCCGGTCGTCGACGTCGGCGATCGCGTCGTGGCGGGGCAGGTCCTTGCGGACGGCTCCAGCACCGATGCCGGCGAGATGGCACTGGGGCAGAACATCCTCGTCGCCTTCCTCCCGTGGGAGGGCGGCAACTACGAGGACGCGATCGTCATCAGCGAGCGCCTCGTCAAGGACGACCTGTTCACGTCGATCCACATCGAGAAGCACGAGATCGAGGCCCGCGACACGAAGCTCGGCCCCGAGGAGATCACCCGCGACATCCCGAACGTCGGCGAGGAGAGCCTCCGGCACCTCGACGAGGACGGGATCATCTACGAGGGCGCCGAGGTCACGCCCGGCGACATCCTCGTCGGCAAGATCACCCCGAAGGGCGAGACCGAGCTGACCGCCGAGGAGCGCCTGCTGCGCGCGATCTTCGGCGAGAAGGCGCGCGAGGTGCGCGACTCGAGCCTGCGCCTGCCGCACGGCGAGCGGGGGATCGTCGTCGACGTCCGCCAGTTCAGCCGCGACTCCGGCGACGAGCTGCTCCCCGGCGTGAACCGCCTCGTGCGGGTCAGCGTCGCGCAGAAGCGCAAGATCGCGGTGGGCGACAAGATGGCCGGCCGCCACGGCAACAAGGGCGTGATCGCGAAGATCCTGCCCGTCGAGGACATGCCGTTCATGCCGGACGGCACCCCGGTCGACATCGTGCTCAACCCGCTCGGCGTGCCGAGCCGGATGAACATCGGCCAGATTCTCGAGACGCACCTGGGCTGGGCGATGAAGACGCTCGGCCTGAAGGCCGCCACGCCGGTCTTCGATGGCGCCACCGAGGCTCACATCACCGCCGCGCTGAAGCGCGCCGGTCACGACCCGGACGGCAAGACGGTCCTCTACGACGGTCGCACCGGCCAGGAGTTCGACCACCGCGTGACGGTCGGCTACATCTACATGCTCAAGCTCCACCACCTGGTGGAGGACAAGATCCACGCCCGCAGCACCGGCCCCTACAGCCTGATCACCCAGCAGCCGCTGGGCGGCAAGGCCCAGTTCGGCGGCCAGCGCTTCGGCGAGATGGAGGTCTGGGCGCTCGAGGCCTACGGGGCCGCGAACATCCTCCAGGAGCTCCTCACCGTGAAGTCCGATGACGTCGTCGGTCGCGTGCAGACCTACGAGGCCATCGTCAAGGGCGAGGAGATCCAGTCGCCCGGCGTGCCGGAGTCGTTCAAGGTGCTCATCAAGGAGCTCCAGGCGCTCGGGCTGTCGGTCGAGATCCTGAACGAGAACGAAGAGGAGATCCGCTTCATCGAGGACACCGGCAGCTATCCGTTGCCGGACCTCGGCGGAATCAATCTCCAGGGCTTTGAGGAATAGCCACGCAGCCCGGCGCGCCAGGACGCGTCGGGCCTGCATCACCCATCGGTCAATCCTGAGCCGGGGTCTGGTCCACCCCGGCGACGAGCGCAGCGACGGCGCGCAGCCGTCGCAGGAGTCCCAAGCCGCTCATGCTTGAAGTCAACAATTTCGACGCGATCCGGATCAGCCTGGCGTCGCCCGATCAGATCAAGGGTTGGTCGTCGGGCGAGGTCACGAAGCCGGAGACGATCAACTACCGCACGCTCAAGCCGGAGAAGGACGGCCTCTTCGACGAGCGCATCTTCGGTCCCACCAAGGACTGGGAGTGCTACTGCGGCAAGTACAAGCGCATTCGCTACAAGGGCATCATCTGCGACAAGTGCGGCGTCGAGGTCACGCGCTCGAAGGTTCGCCGTGAGCGGATGGGCCATATCAAGCTGGCCAGCCCGGTCAGCCACATCTGGTACTTCAAGGGCACGCCGAGCCGGCTCGGGATCCTGCTCGACATCAGCCCGCGCAACCTCGAGCGCATCCTCTACTTCGCGCTCTACGTCGTCACCCGCGTCGACGAGGTACAGCGCGAGAAGGCGCTGACCAGCGTCGACGAGGAGGCCGGTGCGCGGATCGCACGTGCCCAGGCCGTCGTCGACGAGAAGCGCGCCGAGCTCGAGGCCGCGGTCGCCGACAAGCGGACCGAGGTCGACGCCGCCCACGCCTCGGAGACGAAGCGCATTGCCGAGCAGCAGGCCGGCCGCACCGAGGAGCTGACGAAGGCGGCGCAGGAGGTCGAGGCGACGATCAAGGGCGGCGGCAAGACGCTGGCCGAGGACGTCGTGTTCGCCGCGACCGGCGAGGTCATCGGCCGCGCCGAGGAGACCACCAAGGTGGCGCTCGCGAAGCTGCGCGAGGTCGTCAAGAGCGAGGTCGCCGCGGTCGACAAGGACGCCAAGGAGGCGCTCGCCGCCGCCGCGGAGAAGCACCAGTCCGCCATCGCCGATCTCACCTCGGGCATCGAGGAGGCCACCGCCAGCGAGCGCGAGCAGGTCTCGCGCGAGACCGATGACACGAAGCTGTGGGCCCGCACCGAGCGCGCCCGGCTGGCCGACATCAGCGTCCTGAAGATCCTCACCGAGGGCGAGTACCGCTCGCTCACCGAGCAGTACGGCCGGATGTTCGACGCCGGCATGGGCGCCGAGGCGGTCAAGAAGATCATCGAGCAGATCAACCTGGACGAGCTGAGCCAGCACCTGCACGTCGAGATGCGCCAGACCTCGGGCCAGCGCCGCAAGAAGGCGATCAAGCGGCTGCGCCTGATCGAGGCCTTCCGCAAGTCCGGCGCGCGGCCGGAGTGGATGATCCTCTCCACGCTGCCGGTCATCCCGCCCGACCTGCGGCCGATGGTCCAGCTCGACGGCGGCCGATTCGCGACGTCGGACCTGAACGACCTGTATCGACGCGTGATCAACCGCAACAACCGCCTCAGCCGCCTCCTCGACCTGGAGGCGCCGGAGATCATCATCCGCAACGAGAAGCGGATGCTCCAGGAGGCGTGCGACGCGCTGATCGACAACGGCCGCCGCGGCCGCGCCATCGCCGGGACCGGCAACCATCGGCTCAAGAGCCTGAGCGACATGCTCAAGGGCAAGCAGGGCCGATTCCGCCAGAACCTGCTCGGCAAGCGCGTCGACTACTCGGGGCGATCGGTCATCGTGGTCGGCCCCGAGCTGAAGCTGCACCAGTGCGGGCTGCCGAAGAAGATGGCGCTCGAGCTGTTCAAGCCGTTCGTCATGCGCCAGCTCGTCGAGAAGGGCTTCGCCCACAACATCAAGAGCGCCAAGCGCATCGTCGAGCGGGTGCGTCCCGAGGTGTGGGACGTGCTCGAGGACGTGATCAAGGACCACCCGGTGCTGCTGAACCGCGCACCGACCCTGCATCGGCTGGGCATCCAGGCCTTCATGCCGGTGCTCGTCGAGGGCTCGGCGATCCAGATCCATCCGCTCGTCTGCTTCGCCTTCAACGCCGACTTCGACGGCGACCAGATGGCGGTCCACGTGCCGCTGTCCACCGCCGCCCAGCAGGAAGCCAAGGACCTGATGCTCTCGACGCGGAACCTGCTGTCGGCCGCCGACGGCTCGCCGGTCGTCTCGCCGACCCACGACATGGTGCTCGGCTGCTTCTACCTGACCGTCGGCAAGGAGAAGGACCGCAGCGCGGGCACCGCGCCGCAGGACTTCAAGCCGTGGCAGGTCTACTCGGACGACGCGGAGGTCGTGCTGGCCGTCGCCTCGGGGAACATCCACGTCCAGGACGTGGTGCGCCTCGAGACCGAGACCTGGGAGGGTGAGCCGCGCGACGGGAAGAGCGTCCGCACGCTCATCGTCACGACGGCGGGCCGGGTCATCTTCAACTCGATCCTGCCGCCGCCCCTGCGCTTCGTCGACCGGGTCATGGACCGCAAGGGACTCAAGGAGATCATCGCCCGCTGCTACCGCGACCTCGGTCCGGAGGCGACGGCGACGCTCGTCGACGGCATCAAGGCCATCGGCTTCCACTACGCCACCGAGGCCGGCATCACGATCGGCGTCGAGGACCTGGCGGTGCCCAAGCAGAAGGCCGAGCTGCTGAAGAAGGCGGAGGAGCGCGTGGCCGATATCGACCGCGAGTTCCGCCGCGGCTTCATCACCGAGGACGAGCGGTACACACAGACCGTCGAGGTCTGGCGCGAGACGACCGACAAGGTCACGGAGTCGATGCTCAAGGGCCTCGATGAGCGTGGCTCGATCATGCTGATCACGAACTCGGGCGCCCGCGGGTCGGTGACCCAGGTGCACCAGCTGGCCGGCATGCGCGGGCTGATGGCCGACCCCTCGGGCCGGATCATCGACCTGCCGATCCGCTCGAACCTGCGTGAGGGGATGAGCGTGCTCGAGTACTTCATCTCGAGCCACGGCGCCCGCAAGGGCCTCGCCGACACCGCGCTGCGCACCGCCGACTCCGGGTACCTCACCCGGCGCCTGGTGGACGTGGCGCAGGACGTCATCACCCGCGAGGACGACTGCGGCACCGATCTCGGCACCTGGATCACCCAGGAGGAGTCGGACCTCATCCCCGAGCCGTTCATCGAGCGGCTGATCGGCCGGATGGCGGCGATCGACGTCACCGACGAGAAGAGCGGTGAGGTCATCGTGGCGCGCAATGCGGAGATCGACGAGGTGGCGCTCGAGAAGATCGAGGCCGCCGGGATCGACCGCGTCAGCGTCCGCTCACCGCTCACCTGCGCTGCACGCCACGGCGTGTGCCGCATGTGCTACGGCCGCAACCTGGCCACCGGCGACCTCGTCGCGATCGGCCAGGCGGTCGGGATCATCGCGGCGCAGTCGATCGGTGAGCCCGGCACGCAGCTGACGATGCGGACGTTCCACACCGGCGGCGTCGCCGGCGAGGACATCACCCAGGGCCTGCCGCGCGTCGAGGAGCTCTTCGAGGCGCGCATCCCCAAGGGCCAGGCGATCATGACCGAGATCGACGGCACGGTCGAGGTGCCGCCCGCCGCGGGCGACCAGCCGATCGCGGTCCGCGTCACGCACCGCGAGGCCTACGACACCGCCTTCAAGCTCACCCCGCAGCACGAGGTGCTCGTCGCGAACGGCGACGAAGTCACCGAGGGCCAGCTGCTGGCCCGTGCCGGCGAGGGCGAGGATCTCGTCGAGATCAAGGCGCCGTCGGCCGGCCGCGTCACGAAGAAGGGGAGCACGCTGACCCTCCACATCGAGGAGGTCGACGTGCGCGAGTACCCGGTGCCGCACTCGGCGCGCCTGCGCGTGGCCGATGGCGACACCGTCGCCGCCGGCGACTCGCTCACCGAGGGCTCGCTCAACCCGAAGGAGCTGCTCGAGATCAAGGGCGTGGACACGGTCCAGCGCTTCCTGGTCGCCGAGGTCCAGAAGGTGTACCGATCCCAGGGCGTGACGATCAGCGACAAGCACGTCGAGATCATCGTGCGCCAGATGCTGCGCAAGGTGACCGTCGACAACCCCGGCGATACGGAGCTGCTTCCGTCGGAGCTCATCGACCGATTCGAGTTCGAGGAGACGAACAACCGGATCCTCGCCGAGGGCGGGGAGCCGGCGACCGCGCAGACGGTGCTGCTGGGCGTGACGAAGGCGTCGCTGAACACCTCGTCCTTCCTGGCGGCCGCCTCCTTCCAGGAGACGACGCGGGTGCTGACCGAGGCGGCGATCAACGGCGCAAAGGACCACCTCATCGGCCTCAAGGAGAACGTGATCATCGGCAAGCTGATCCCCGCGGGGACCGGCGCCGAGGCGCGACGCCTCCAGGCCGAGCGGGCGGCCCAGCTCTCGCCGGCCGAGGAGGAGCAGATCCGCGAGGAGGCCGCGGCGCGTGCCTTCCTCTCGGGCGACCCCGACACCGACAAGGACGGCGACGTCGAGACCGATGAGGCCGAGGCCGCCGCCGAGGCCGAGGGCGACACGGTCGCCGAGCTCATGGGCGCCGGCGACAACCCGGAGATGGAGGCCGTCGTCGAGGAGGCCACCTTCGACGAGCTCACCGAGGAGGAGCAGGAGCGCCTCGCCGAAGAGGCCGCGGCCAAGAAGTAGGCCTCGCTCTCCAGTCCAGACCGATGCGAAGGGCGGCCCCACTGGCCGCCCTTCGTCATCCTCTCGACCGATAGACTGCAGCCCCGTGCCGACTCCGCCGTCCTCCGGTCGCTCGTGGCGCTCCGCGGCGGCGCGCGTCGCCATCCTCGTCGGCCTCGGCCTCGCCGCGTGGGCCATCCTCTGGTCGACGACGAGCCCTCGCGCCGGCTACGACACGCTCTGGTACGAGATGTTCGCCCTCCGCTACGCCGGCGCGAGCGAGGCGGAGCAGTTCGACCGCAGCTGGGCGGTGTTCGCCGAGTATGCCGACCCCGATCTCGTAGCCTACGTCGACGAGCGCAACGGCTGGCCGTGGCAGGGATTCGACGATCCGACGCGAGCGCGATGGGTCGGCCTGTACGAGATGCGGCCGCTCTTCCCACTCGTCGTTGCCGCGGCCCGGCCGCTGCTTGGCGACGCCGCCGCTCTCGCGCCGAGCGTCGTCGCGGTCGTGTCGTTCACGCTGGTCGTCGGCCTCGCGGCCCCGAAGCTCATCGGGCTGGGCGGCACGGTCGTCGTCCTCGTCCTGAGCTTCGCGAACCCGCTCTTTGCCGGCTGGCTCATCTTCCTCACGACCGATGGCCTCGGGCTCGCGCTGTGGGCGGCGATGCTCCTGGCCGCCGCTCGCTGGATCGACGGCGGCGGTCGCGGCTGGCTCATCGGCCTTTTCGTGGCGACCTTGCTGGCGGCATTCAACCGTCAGAACGGCGTGGTCGTGACCCTCGGCCTCGGGGCGATCCTCCTCGTCGCGCTGCTGCTGCGCAACCGCGTCACGCGCCGCCTTGCGCTCGCGGTGGCGGTGAGCGCGGCGCCCCTCGCGATCTTCGCGGCATACGGTGCGATCGCCGGCCTGCCGTCGGTCCACGACATGCTTCAGGACACGCCGACGCGCCACTTCGCCGATCCCGACGTGCCGAACATCATCGGCTACGTCGCCGGCAAGTTCGTCGAGCACACGCCCGTCCTGCTCTCGCGACTGCGCGACCCGACGCTCGCGATCCCGTTCCTGCTCGGCGCGCTCGGGCTGGGGCTTGCCAGGTCGTGGTGGGCCGCGGCGCTGCTGGCGTCGCTCCTGCTCCTGCCCGTCCTCCATTACGTGCATCCGGTGCTGACCGAGACGAGCCGCACGCTGTCTCCCGCCTGGTTCAACGTCCACGTCGGGCTCGCACTGCTGGCGACCGCGCTGTGGTCGGCATTCCTCCGGCGCCGGTCGGCCATGGGGGTCGCGGCCGGCGGAGCCCCCGCAGCGAAGTAGGCTCAGCGGATCCGGAGGACGCGGCTGATCAGGTGCCGGTTGTCGGCGACCAGCCGATAGGCCGCCTCGACCGGCCCGCGCATCCCGGGAAGCCGGCCGACGATCGACAGCGGCACGAGCACCGGAACGACGCCGGCGATTCGCAGCATCGCCTCGCCACCGCGGGACCAGCGGCCGCGAGCGTCGCGCACGTGCAGTGCCCGGGTCAGCCGTCGAGGCGTCGGGTCGCCCGGGACGGAGGCCACGAAGCCCTGGAGCGGACGCATCTCGAGGCGCCCGCGCCAGTCGAGCCGCTCCAGCGCCCGCACGGTTAGCCGGCAGACGCCGCAGCCGGCGTCGTAGAGGACCGTCAATCGGTCGCGCTCGGCCGTCAGGTGCGGTCCCGGTCAGCCTCGGAGGGACCGCCGACCCTTCGCTCGTCCCAGCCGCTCCGCATCGCCTCGGAGCCGCGACGGGGGGCGGTCGTGGTCAGGAGCCCGTCCAGGAGCCAGAAGCTCGCCGCGAGGAAGGCGCCGACGAAGGCGAGGAAGACCCAGTCGCCCGCGATCACCTCGAGGTAGATCACCCCGACGAGCGGCGGGCCGAACCGCAGCGCGATCGACAGGGCCGAGACGCCTCGCGACGGCTCGCGGCCGTTCGCGCGCTCGCGCTCGAGCCACAGCATCATCGCCAGGTTGATCGCCAGGTAGGTGACGGCGAGCGTGATCGGCAGGGGCATTGCGTCGCCTAGAGTACGCCGAACCGGGGGTCGAGGAGACATCGGCCTCGGTTGACCGTGAACGCGGACTTCCGTATACTCCGCGTTCGGTGTCCCGCGTGCGGGACGCCTTCGTGTGTGCCCCTTTGCAAGCGCATTGGGCAGCCCTCATATCGGCCTCCCCCGTGTTGATCCATGGGGATCGCCATGGGCGCCGGCGGGGCGACGCGAGTCCATCGGTCATTCAGTCTTGCTCGTATCCATGCGAGGTTCAGGTTGCCAACCATCAGCCAGCTGGTCCGCAAGGGTCGCAAGCCGGCCATCAAGAAGGTGAAGGCTCCGGCGCTGCGCCGGACGCTGAACACCCTCAAGCAGACCACCAGCGCTGGTCGTGGAGCTCCGCAGCGGCGGGGCGTCTGCCTCCAGGTGATGACGCGCACCCCGAAGAAGCCGAACTCGGCGCTTCGGAAGGTCGCGCGCGTCCGGCTGACGAACGGGATGGAGGTCACGGCCTACATCCCGGGCATCGGGCACAACCTCCAGGAGCACTCGATGGTTCTCGTCCGCGGCGGCAAGGTCCGTGACCTGCCCGCGGTGAAGTACCACATCGTGCGTGGCACGCTCGACGCGGCCGGCGTCCGCGATCGTCGCCAGGGGCGCAGCAAGTACGGCGCGAAGGCGCCGGCGAAGGGCTAGAGCAGACCGATGCCTCGACGACCCACGATCGCGCGCAAGACGAAGTACGCCGAGCAACTGACCGGCACGGCGCTGACGCTCGATCAGTTCACGAACAAGCTCATGCACGGCGGCAAGCGTCACCTCGCGCACCGCATCCTCGAGGGTGCTCTGACGCGCTGCGAGGCCCAGGCCGGCCGGGCCGGCGTCGAGGTGCTCGAGCAGGCGCTGCGCAACGCGATGCCGCTCATCGAGGTCAAGCCGAAGCGCGTCGGCGGCTCCACCTACCAGATTCCCGTCGAGGTGCGTGCCGACCGGCGCGTCAGCCTCGGCATGCGCTGGCTCATCGAGTCCGCGCGGAAGCGCAATGGGCGGAGCATGAGCGACAAGCTCGCCGCCGAGCTGCTCGATGCCAGCAACGGCATCGGCGCCGCGGTCAAGCGCCGCGAGGACACCCACCGCATGGCGGAGGCGAACCGCGCCTTCAGCCACTTCAAGTGGTAGGCCGATGACCGCCAGCACCGCCACCCGATCCGACCGCGCCGGCACCTCCATGCCGCTCGAGCGCACCCGGAACATCGGGATCATCGCGCACATCGACGCCGGCAAGACGACCGTGACCGAGCGGATCCTCTTCTACACGAAGAAGATCTACAAGCTCGGCGAGGTCCACGAGGGCGCCGCCACGATGGACTGGATGGAGCAGGAGCAGGAGCGGGGGATCACGATCACCGCCGCCGCCACGACCTGCTTCTGGAACGACCATCGCATCAACCTGATCGACACGCCCGGGCACGTGGACTTTACGGTGGAGGTCGAGCGCAGCCTGCGCGTGCTCGACGGCGCGGTCGTCGTCTTCGACGGCGTGGCCGGCGTCGAGCCGCAGTCCGAGACCGTCTGGCGCCAGGCCGACAAGTACCACGTCCCGCGCTTCTGCTTCGTGAACAAGCTCGACCGCACCGGCGCCGACTTCTGGCGCGTGGTCGAGATGATCAAGGACCGCCTCGGCGTGAACGCGGTGCCGCTGCAGGTGCCGATCGGCGCCGAGGACTCGTTCCGCGGCGTCGTCGACCTGATCAACATGAAGGCGATCACCTACGGCAACGACCTCGGCGACCAGATCGAGGTCGGCGACATCCCGGCCGACATCCAGCCGCTCGCCGACGAGTGGCGCGAGAAGATGATCGAGGCGCTGGCCGACCTGGACGACGACATCGCGCACAAGTTCCTCGAGGGCGAGGAGATCGGTGCCGACGAGCTGCGACGTGCCCTGCGAACCGGGACGCTGGCCTACAAGATCGTCCCGGTCCTGACCGGTTCGGCACTCAAGAACAAGGGCGTGCAGCCGATGCTCGACGCCGTCATCGACTTCCTGCCGAGCCCGCTCGACGTCCCGCCGATGGCCGGCAAGGACCTGCGCACCGGCGACGAGGTCACCCGCGCAACCGACCCCGCGGAGCCCTTCACCGCCCTCGCCTTCAAGATCGCGACCGACCCGTTCGTCGGCAACCTCGCCTACTTCCGGGTCTACTCCGGCACGCTGAAGACCGGCTCGTACGTGTACAACAGCACGAAGGGCACGAAGGAGCGGGTCGGGCGCATCCTCCAGATGCACGCCAACCACCGCGAGGAGATCGACGCGGTCAGCGCCGGCGACATCGCCGCCGCGGTGGGCCTGAAGAACACGACCACCGGCGACACGCTGACCGCCGAGGAGAAGCCGATCGTCCTCGAGTCGATCACCTTCCCCGAGCCGGTCATCGAGCTGGCGGTCGAGCCGAAGACGAAGGCCGACCAGGACAAGATGTCGATCGCCCTCCAGCGCCTGGCCGCCGAGGACCCGACGTTCCGCGTCCACACCGACGAGGAGTCGAGCCAGACTCGCATCGCCGGCATGGGCGAGCTCCACCTCGAGGTGCTCGTCGACCGGATGCTGCGCGAGTTCAAGGTGCAGGCCAACGTCGGCCGCCCGCAGGTGAGCTACCGCGAGGCGATCCGGCGGCCGGTGCCGAAGGCCGAGGGCCGCTTCGTGCGCCAGACCGGCGGCAAGGGCCAGTACGGCCACGCCGTCCTGACGCTCGAGCCGCTCGAGCGCGGCGCCGGCTTCGAATGGGAGTCGAAGATCGTCGGCGGCGCCGTGCCGCGCGAGTACTGGCGCGCCATCGAGGAGGGCGTCAAGGACGCGCTCGCCGGCGGCGTGGTGGCCGGCTACCCGGTCATCGACATCAAGGCCACGCTCATCGACGGCTCGTTCCACGAGGTCGACTCGTCCGAGATGGCCTTCAAGATCGCCGGATCGATGGCCGCCAAGGACGGCGTCGCCAAGGCCGATCCGGCCATCCTCGAGCCGGTGATGAACGTCGAGGTGACCACGCCCGAGGAGTTCATGGGCGACGTCATCGGCGACCTCAACAGCAAGCGCGGCCAGATCGACGGGATCGACGAGCGCGGCACGAGCCGCATGATCCGAGCCCATGTGCCGCTGGCCGAGATGTTCGGCTACGCCACCGGCCTGCGCAGCATGACCCAGGGCCGAGCCACCTACTCGATGGAGTTCGGCCGCTACGCGGAAGTTCCCTCCAGTCTCGCCACCGAGCTGATTGCAAAGTCCAAGAGCTAAACGGACCGATAAGGAGCGACGAAGGACCAACCATGGCCAAGCAGAAGTTCGACCGCAGCAAGCCGCACGTCAATGTCGGGACGATCGGGCATGTCGACCACGGCAAGACGACCCTGACGGCAGCGATCACGAAGTACCTGTCGCTGTCGGGCGGCGCGGACTTCCGCGCCTTCGACAGCATCGACAATGCTCCCGAGGAGCGCCAGCGCGGCATCACGATCGCGATCGCTCACGTCGAGTACCAGACGGCGAACCGCCACTACGCCCACGTCGACTGTCCCGGCCACGCGGACTACATCAAGAACATGATCACCGGCGCCGCCCAGATGGACGGCGCGATCCTGGTCGTGTCCGCCGCCGACGGCCCGATGCCGCAGACCCGCGAGCACATCCTCCTGGCCCGCCAGGTCGAGGTCCCCTCGCTGGTGGTCTATCTGAACAAGGTGGACATGGTCGACGACGAGATGCTCGTCGACCTCGTCGAGATGGAGGTGCGCGAGCTCCTCTCCAAGTACGAGTTCCCCGGCGACGACATCCCCGTCATCCGCGGCTCGGCGCTCAAGGCGCTCGAGTCGTCGAGCGACGACCCGGAGAACGCCGACTACGCCTCCATCAAGGAGCTGATGGACGCGGTCGACTCGTACATCCCGACCCCGGCCCGCGAGACCGAGAAGCCCTTCCTGATGCCGATCGAGGACGTCTTCGGCATCAAGGGCCGTGGCACCGTGGCCACCGGCCGCATCGAGCGCGGCATCGTGAAGACCGGCGAGACCGTCGAGCTGGTCGGCATCCACGAGAAGACCCGCGACCTGGTCGTGACCGGCGTCGAGATGTTCAACAAGACCCTCGACGAGGGCCAGGCCGGCGACAACGTGGGCCTGCTCCTGCGCGGCATCGAGCGCGACGAGCTCGAGCGCGGCCAGGTGCTCGCCAAGAAGGGCAGCGTCAAGCCCGGCACAAAGTACAAGGCCGAGGTCTACGTCCTCTCCAAGGAGGAGGGTGGCCGCCACACGCCGTTCTACGCCGGCTATCGCCCGCAGTTCTACCTGCGGACGACCGACGTGACCGGCGCGATCGTGCTGCCGGCCGGCGTGGAGATGATCATGCCCGGTGACAACGTCAACATCGACGTCGAGCTGATCACCCCGATCGCCATCGAGCAGGGCCAGCGCTTCGCGATTCGCGAGGGCGGTCACACCGTCGGTGCCGGCGTGATCACCGAGGTCACCGGCTAGCCGCCATGGCCAAGCAGCGAATCCGCATCCGACTCAAGGCGTACGACCACAAGCTGCTCGACCAGTCGGCCGAGCAGATCGTGGAGACCGCGCAGCGCACCGGGGCCGACGTCGCCGGCCCGGTGCCGCTGCCGACGCGGATCGAGAAGTACACGGTCATCCGTGGCCCGTTCGTCCACAAGGACGGCCGGGAGCAGTTCGAGATCCGAACCCACAAGCGCCTGATCGACATCATCGACCCGTCGACCAAGACGGTCGATGCGCTGATGCGGCTGTCGCTGGCGGCAGGCGTCGACATCGAGATCAAGATGTGATGGAAGGTCTGATCGGTCGCAAGCTGGGCATGACCAGGCTCTTCGCGGATGACGGCAGCGTCGTCCCGGTGAGCGTGATCGAGGCTGCCCCGAACACCGTGACGCGCGTCCGCACGGTCGAGCAGGACGGCTATGCCGCCGTGCAGCTCGGCAGCGGCCGCGCGCGTCGCTCGACGAAGCCGGTCGCGGGCCAGTTCAAGCAGCTTCCCAAGGACCACCAGCATCCGAAGGACGTGCGCGAGTTCCGCGTCGACGAGACCGATGCCTACGAGCTCGGCCAGCAGATCGGCGTCGACCTCTTCGAGGCCGGCGAGCTGGTCGACGTCACCGGCGTCAGCAAGGGCCACGGCTTCACCGGCGTGATCGCGCGCCACAACTTCCGCCGCGGCCCGAAGACGCACGGGTCGGACCACCATCGCGCGCCGGGCTCCATCGGCGCCGGCACGTATCCGGGCCGGGTCTGGAAGGGCACGAAGATGGCCGGTCACATGGGCAACGAGCAGGTGACCGTCAAGAAGCTCAAGGTCGTGAAGGTCGATCCCGAGCGCAACCTCATCCTCGTGCGGGGTGCGGTGCCCGGGGCTCGCAACGGCCTGCTGCTGGTCCGGAAGGCGAAGTGACGATGGCGAAGACGACGATCCTCAACGCGACCGGCGGCGACGCCGGCTCGGTCGACCTGGCCGAGTCGCTGTTCGACGCGCCGGTCAACGAGGCGCTCATCCACCAGGCGGTCGTGCGCCAGCAGGCCGGCCGGCGGATCGGCAGCGCCGACACCCTGACCCGCGGCGAGGTCCGCGGCGGCGGCCGCAAGCCATGGCGCCAGAAGGGCACCGGTCGCGCCCGCCAGGGCACGCGCAACGCGCCCCAGTGGGCCGGCGGCGGTGTGGTCTTCGGCCCGCACCCCCGCAGCTACGAGCAGCGGATGCCCGCCAAGATGCGCCGATCCGCACTGCGCGGCGCGCTGAGCGCGAAGCAGGCCGATGGCGCGCTGCGCGTCGTGACCGGCTTCGACCTGGACGAGATCAAGACGCGATCGATGATCGAGCGTCTCGCAGCCTGGAACGCGGAGGGCAAGGTCCTCCTCGTGCTCCCGGCGCGCGACCTGACCGTCGAGCGCTCCGCCCGCAACCTGCGCGAGGTTCGCGTGATCCTGGCCGACAGCCTCAACGTCGTCGACCTGCTGGAGGCCGATACGGTCGTCTTCACGCGCGAGGCGCTGGACCGCGCCCAGGAGGTGTACGCGTGACCGCCAACAGCCTGCACGACGTGCTCCTGCGCCCGGTGATCAGCGAGAAGAGCACGCTCGAGACCGAGCGCAACAACTACACCTTCGCCGTCGCCCGCGACGCGAACAAGTTCCTCATCAAGTCGGCCGTGGAGGCCGAGTTCAAGGTGACCGTGCTCAGCGTGCGGGTCATCTCGGTGCGCCCGAAGCAGAAGCGGCGTGGCCGCCGCACGCTCGGGATGGTGCCCGGCTGGAAGAAGGCCGTGGTGACCGTCGCGCCGGGCGACAAGATCGAGCTCTTCGAGGCCGTCTGACGATGCCACTTCGCAGCTACCGACCCACCTCGCCGGGGATGCGCGAGACGACGCGATCGACCTTCGAGGAGATCACGACCGATCAGCCGCACCGGCCGCTCACCGAGCGTCTGGTCCGCAGCGCCGGCCGCAACTCGCAGGGCAAGCTCACGGTCCGCCACCAGGGCTCGGGCCACAAGCGCCTCTACCGCGTCATCGACTGGAAGCGCGACAAGTACGGCGTGCCCGCGCGGATCGCGACCGTCGAGTACGACCCGAACCGCTCGGCGCGCATCGGCCTCCTGCACTACGCCGACGGCGACAAGCGCTACATGCTGCTGCCGCACGGCCTGGGCGTGGGCGACACCGTCGCCTCGGGCCCGGACGTCGAGGCGCGCAACGGCAATGCGTTGCCGCTGTCGCGCATTCCGCTCGGCACCCAGATCCACAACATCGAGCTCGTCGCCGGGCGTGGCGGGCAGATCGTGCGCAGCGCCGGATCGAGCGCGCAGCTCCTCGCCAAGGAGGGCAGCTTCGCGACCCTGCGGCTGCCGTCGGGCGAGGTGCGCCGCGTGCGGATCGAGTGCATGGCCACGGTCGGCCAGGTGAGCAACCTCGACCATGAGAACCAGAACCTCGGCAAGGCGGGACGCGCCCGCCACATGGGCAAGCGCCCGACCGTGCGCGGATCGGCGATGAACCCGCGCGACCATCCGCACGGTGGTGGCGAGGGCAAGCAGCCGACCGGCATGCCGCCGAAGACCAAGTGGGGCAAGCCGGCGATGGGCCTGCGCACCCGCGTGAAGAAGAACCAGAGCAACAAGCTGATCGTCCGCCGTCGGTACGGGCGGGGTTAGGAGCCGGAGATGAGTCGTTCCGTCAAGAAGGGACCCTTCGTCGACGCGCGCCTGCTCGGCCGCATCGACGACATGAACAAGCGCAGCGAGCGCAAGGTCCTGAAGACCTGGTCGCGCGCGAGCGTGATCTTCCCTCAGATGATCGGTCACACGATCGCCATCCACGATGGCCGTCGCCACGTCCCGGTGTTCATCACCGAGAACATGGTCGGCCACCGCCTCGGCGAGTTCGCCCCGACGCGCACGTACCGCGGCCACTCCGGCCGCGCCACCGAGCGCTCCACGGCGCTGAAGTAGGCCGACGATGAGAGTCAGTGCAACCGCCAGGTACGTCCGCGTCAGCCCCCGCAAGGTGCGGCTGATCACCGACCTCATCGCCGGCAAGCCGGTCGAGGAGGCCGCGGCGATCCTGCGCTTCCTGCCGAACGCGGCGGCCAAGGACGTGGCCAAGGTGCTGAAGAGCGCCACCGCGAACGCCGAGAACAACTACAACCTGTCGGCCGATGAGCTGCGCGTGGTGAGCGCGGTCGCCGACGAGGGCCCGACCCTCAAGCGCGGCCGGCCGCGCGCGCAGGGCCGGTTCTTCCAGATCCTGAAGCGAACCAGCCACATCACCGTCGCCGTGGCTGACCGAGAGGAGTCGTAAGTTGGGGCACAAGGTCCATCCCTACGGCTTCCGGATCGGCATCATCAAGCCCTGGCTGGCGAAGTGGTACGCGGACCGCGACTATGCCACGCTCCTCCAGGAGGACATGCGGATCCGGGAGCTGGTCGCAAGGCAGCTGTCGAACGCGAGCGTCAGCCAGGTCGAGATCGAGCGCGGCATCAACCACGTCACCGTGACCGTGCACACGGCCAAGCCAGGGATCGTCATCGGCAAGGGTGGCGCGAACGTCGAGGCACTGCGCACGAACATCGGCAAGCTGACCGACAAGAAGGTCAAGCTCGAGATCAAGGAGATCCTCCAGCCGGAGCTGGACGGCATGCTGCTGGCCCAGAACGTCGCCGGCCAGCTGGAGCGGCGCATCGCCTTCCGCAAGGCGATCAAGCAGTCGATTCAGCGCACGATCAAGGCGGGCGCCAAGGGCGTGAAGATCCAGGTCTCCGGTCGCCTCGGCGGCTCGGAGATGAGCCGCACCGAGTGGGACAAGGAAGGCCGCATCCCGCTCGGGACGCTGCGCGCCGACATCAGCTACGGCGTCGTCCACGCCCACACCACCTACGGCCGCATCGGCGTCAAGGCCTGGGTCTATCGGGGCGAGCAGCTCGGCGAGCGGCCGGGCAGCGCACGCACCGAGCCCCGTGCCCCGCGCCGCACCGCGGCACCGGCGCGCACGCGCTCGCGCGCCGCGACCGATGGCGCTCCCGCCGCAGTGGAAGAGGCCGCGGTTGCCACCGCGGTCGTCGATGAGTCGGTGACGGCCGTCGAGGCTCCCGTCGAACAGCCGGCTCCCGTCGAGGTCGCGCCGGTTGCGGAGGCGCCCGCCGCGGTCGCCGATGACGCTCCGGCCGCCGTCGCCGAGGCCCCAGCGGAGCCCGAGGCTCCCGTCGTGGAGGCACCCGCCGAGCCCGAGGCACCCGCTGCCGACCCGGTCGAGCCCGCTGCCGAGGCTCCGGCTCGCCCGAAGCGCGCGTCGAAGGCGTCGACGAAGTCGGCGAGCGCCGAGAGCAAGCCGGCGACGCGAACGCGCAAGGCGCCGGCCAAGAAGGCGGCCCCCAAGGCCGACGCCAAGGCCAAGGCCAAGCCCGCATCGGACACGGCTGACGCCGGGTCGGAGGAGGGCTGACCGATGCTGATGCCAAAGCGGGTCAAGCACCGCAAGGTCCAGCGCGGACGCCGCGCCGGAATGGCCAAGGGCGGCACGACCGTGAGCTTCGGCGACTACGGCCTGATGGCCGAGGAGGTCTGCTGGCTGACCAGCCGCCAGATCGAGGCCGCGCGGCGGGCGATCACGCACCACATCAAGCGCGGTGGCCGCGTCTGGATCCGGGTCTTCCCGGACAAGCCGGTCACGAAGAAGCCGGCCGAGGTCCGCATGGGCTCCGGCAAAGGCGCACCGGACCACTGGGTCGCGGTGGTCAAGCCCGGCCGGGTGATGTTCGAGATGTCGGGCGTCCCCGAGCCGATCGCGCGCGAGGCGATGCGCCTCGCGGGCCACAAGCTGCCGATCAACACCCGGTTCGTCGTCAAGGAGGGCCTCGAGCATGGACATCAGTGAGGTGCGAGCCCTCTCCGACAAGGACCTGGAGGGCGCGCTGCGTGACGCGAAGCAGGAGCTATGGAAGGTCCGCTTCGACCTCGCCACGCGACAGGAAAGCAACTACAGCAGGCTGCCGGCGACCCGCAAGCGGATCGCCCGCATCCTCACCGTGATGACCGAGCGTCAGCACGCGGCCGAACGGGCCGCCGCCGACGCCGAGAAGGCCAGCTGATGCAGGGCAAGCGAAAGACAAAGGTCGGGCGCGTCGTGTCCGACAAGATGGACAGGACCGTCGTCGTGAGCGTCGAGCGGCTGCGCCGGCACCCGATCTACAAGCGGGTCGTGCGGCTGAGCAGCAAGTTCAAGGCGCACGACGAGGAGAACAGCGCCAGGGTCGGCGACACGGTGCGCATCGAGGAGAGCCGCCCGCTCTCGCGCGAGAAGCGCTGGACCGTCGTCGAGGTCGTGGCGCGCGGCTCCCATGAGGAGCTCGTGGACGGAACGGAGCAGGCATGATCCAGAAGTACAGCAGGCTGCGCGTGGCCGATAACTCCGGCGCGCGAACGCTGTCGTGCATCTCGGTCATCGGCCGCTCGACGAGCGACACCGCCGAGATCGGTGACGTGATCGTGTGCAGCGTGAAGCAGGCGCTCCCGAACTCGGGCGTCAAGAAGGGCGAGGTCGTGCGCGCCGTCGTGGTTCGCACCACGAAGGAGTACGGCCGCCCCGACGGCAGCCACATCCGCTTCGACGAGAACGCGGCCGTCCTGATCAATGCGCAGGGCAGCCCGCGCGGCACCCGCATCTTCGGGCCGGTGGCCCGCGAGCTGCGCGAGCGCAACTACATGAAGATCGTGTCGCTCGCCCCGGAGGTGCTGTAGGTGGACGTGCGAAAGGGAGACACCGTTCTCGTCCTCGCCGGCAAGGACCGCGGCAAGCGCGGCACCGTCGAGCGGGTCGAGGCCACCAAGCGCGGCTTCGGGGTCGTGATCCCGGGCATCAACATGGCTCGCCGCCACCAGCGTGCGCGGTCGCGGACCCAGCCGGCCGGCATCCTGGACATCCCGGTGCCGATCCACATCAGCAACGTGCAGGTGGTCTGCCCGCGCTGCAACCAGCCCACGCGGGTCGCCCATGGGCGCCTCGAGGGGGAGAAGCGGCGCAGCACCCGCCTCTGCAAGAACTGCGGCGAACAGATCGAGGTGACGAAGTGAGCGCCGACGAGACGAAGCCGACGCGGCGTCGTTCGGCCGCGCCCGCGAAGCCGGCCGCCAAGGCGGCGAAGGCCGCTGCGAAGTCCGAGACGACCGAGACCGGCAAGGCCGCCGCCACGGACAAGGCAGCCGCTCCCGCGAAGAGCTCGCGCAACGGGTATCGCAAGCCGGAGTACACCGGGCTGCGCCAGCGCTACCACGACGACGTCGTGCCGGCGCTGCGACGCGAGTTCGGCTACCCGAACGCGATGCAGATCCCGCGGCTCGAGAAGATCGTCGTCAACATCGGCCTGGGAGAGGCGATCGCCAACGCCAAGGCGCTCGACGCCGCGGTCGGCGACCTCACGACCATCACCGGGCAGAAGCCGATCGTGACCCGCGCCAAGCGCAGCATCGCGCAGTTCCGGCTTCGCACCGGCATGCCGATCGGTGCGAAGGTGACGATGCGCGGCCAGCGGATGTACGACTTCCTCGAGCGCACGTTGTCGCTGGCGCTGCCGCGCATCCGCGACTTCCGTGGCATCCCGACGCGCAGCTTCGACGGCCGCGGCAACTTCAGCCTCGGCCTGCGCGAGCAGCTCGTCTACCCGGAGATCGACTACGACAAGATCGACCGGCTGCGCGGCCTCGAGATCAGCATCGTGACGACGGCGAAGACCGACGAGGAGGGGCGCAAGCTTCTCGAGCTCCTCGGCATGCCGTTCCAGAACGCCTGACCCAGCAGGAAGGACGAACGACCCAATGGCCAAGAAGTCGATGATCGCCAAGGCGAAGCGCGGAGCGCGCTTCCCCGTGCGCGACAAGAACCGATGCCAGGTCTGCGGCCGTCCGCGGGGCTACATGCGTCGGTTTGCGATGTGTCGCATCTGCTTCCGGGAGCGCGCCCTGCTGGGCCAGCTGCCGGGCGTGACGAAGTCGAGCTGGTAATCACCCAGGACCACGGGGTCGCCGAACGACGGCGGCCACCATCAGCGGCAGGCGTCACCCGCGAAGGAGCGGGAGCGAACCACCGCCGAGGAGACGAACGAAGACCGATATGAACGTGACCGATCCGATCGCCGACATGCTGACGCGCATCCGCAACGCCAGCGCGGCACGGCACAAGGAGCTGAGCCTCCCGTCGTCCCGGATGAAGCGCGAGATCGCGCGCATCCTGACCGAGGAGGGGTTCATCGAGAGCTTCGAGACGCTGCCCGATCCCGTCCAGGATCGGCTCGTCCTGCGCCTCAAGTACGTCGAGGGCCGCACCCCGGTGGTGACCGGCCTGAAGCGAATCAGCAAGCCCGGCCTGCGCGTCTACGCGCGCAAGACCGAGATTCCCCGCGTGCTCGGGGGCCTCGGCCTGGTCGTCCTCTCCACCTCCCACGGGGTCATGACGGGCAGCGATGCCCGAAAGCAGAACCTCGGCGGCGAGGTCCTCTGCTACGTCTGGTAAGGAGCGAACGCGATGTCACGAATCGGACGCATGCCGATTCCGCTCCCCGACGGAGTGGAGGTCACCCAGGACGGCATGAAGGTCACCGTCAAGGGGCCGCTCGGGACGCTCGAGCGCACGCTCCATCCGGAGATGACCGTCGAGCGCGAGGACGGAACGCTGCGCATCGTGCGCCCCAGCGACGAGCCGCGCCACCGCGCGCTGCACGGGCTGACGCGCACCCTGGTCAACAACATGGTCACCGGCGTCACGACCGGCTTCACGAAGAACCTCGAGATCAGCGGGGTCGGCTACCGCGCCCAGCTGCAGGGGACGAAGCTCGTGCTGGCGCTCGGCTACTCGCACCCGGTCGAGGTCGACCCGCCGGCGGGGATCGAGTTCCGCGTCGAGACCCCGACGCGCCTCGGCGTCTTCGGCGCCGACAAGGAGCTCGTCGGCCAGACCGCGGCCTACATCCGCTCGCAGCGCAAGCCCGAGCCGTACAAGGGCAAGGGAATCAAGTACCAGGGCGAGCAGATCCTCCGCAAGGCCGGCAAGGCCGGCAAGGTCGGCGGGGCTTAGGAGAGACCGATGACGACGCTTTCACGCGACGCGCTCCGGCGCAAGCGCCACGAACGACTCCGGCTCCGCATCAGCGGCAGCACGGAGCGGCCGCGCCTGTCGGTCTTCCGCAGCGCGAAGTACATCTATGCCCAGGTCATCGACGACACCACCGGCCGGACCCTGGCCGCCGCGAGCAGCCGCGAGAGCGAGCTGAGCGGGGCGACGAAGGTCGACGTGGCTCGCTCCGTTGGCCGGGCGCTCGCCGAGCGCGCGAAGGCCGCCGGCGTGAGCTCGGTGGTCCTCGATCGGGGTGGCTACCAGTACCACGGGCGGGTCCGCTCGCTCGCAGAGGGTGCCCGCGAGGGCGGCCTCAACCTGTAGAGCGAGAGGAGACCTCAAACCCATGGCACGAATCGATGCCTCCAAGCTCAACCTGGACGAGAAGGTCGTCCAGATCAACCGCGTCTCCAAGGTCGTCCAGGGCGGGCGCCGCTTCAGCTTCAGCGCGGTCGTCGTCGTCGGCGACGGCAACGGCACGGTCGGCGCCGGGATCGGCAAGGCCGGCGAGGTGCCGGAGGCCATCCGCAAGGGCGTCGAGGACGCGAAGAAGCACCTGATCAAGGTGCCGCTCGTGGGCTCGACGATCCCGCACGAGGTGCACCGCCACTTCGGCGCCGCGAAGGTGATGCTGAAGCCGGCGAGCGCCGGGACCGGCGTCATCGCCGGCGGCTCGGTGCGCTCGGTCGTCGAGGCGGCCGGCATCCGCGACATTCTGAGCAAGGCACAGGGCTCGACCAACCCGATCAACGTCGTGCGCGCCACGATGGTCGCGCTCGGCGCACTGCGCTCGGCCGACGACATCGCCGCACTCCGCGGCCGCACCGCCGAGCAGCTGCTCGGCAAGCGCGGCGCCGAGCTGTCGCGCACGCCGCACGAGATTCCCGAGCGTCGGGAGCCGATGAACATCGGCGGGGGTGGCCGTGGCCGCTAAGTCCGCAGCCGCCAAGCCGATCAAGGTGACCTGGGTCCGCTCGACGATCGGCCACAAGGCCGCCGCGCGCGGCACGATCCGCGCCCTCGGCCTGCATCGGCTCAACCAGAGCGTCGTCGTCGCCGACACGCCCGAGATGCGAGGGATGCTGCGCCGCGTCGCCTTCCTGATCGAGGTCAGCGAGGCCGGCGCCAACGGCACCGCGCCCGACGAAGGAAACGCCAAGTGAAGCTCCACGACCTGCACCCGGCCCCCGGGTCGCGCAAGCCGTCGCGCCGCGTCGGCCGCGGCCACGGCTCCGGCCGCGGCAAGACCGCCGGCCGCGGCACGAAGGGCCAGAAGTCACGCGCCGGCGGCAACCTGCCGGCCTGGTTCGAGGGCGGTCAGACGCCGCTCCACATCCGCACGCCGAAGCTGCACGGCTTCCGCAACCGCGGCCGCGTCGAGTACGCGCCGATCAACCTCGCCCGCCTCGGCGAGGTCGAGAAGGGCACGCTCGTGACGCCCGATGTGCTGGCGCATGACGGGCTGATCGCCGACACGAAGCGGCCGGTGAAGATCCTCGGCGTCGGCGACGCGCCGGCCGGGATCACGGTCCACGCGCACGCCTTCAGCAAGAGCGCGATCGACAAGCTCGGCGCCGCCGGCTCGACGGTCCAGCTGCTGTCGTGGCCGGACAACGCGCCGATCGACGAGAAGCCGGCACGTCCGGAGGGCAAGCGTTCCGCGCGCCGCCGCGCCGGGATCGAGCGCGCCGAGCGCGTCGACGCCGGCGGCGATGCCGCGCCGGCAGCATCGGCAACGAAGAAGAAGGCGAAGGCGGCCGAGGAGGAGGAGGAGGAGGCCGACGAGGGACCGTCCGCGTCGCAGACCGAGGAGCCGGATTCTAAGGAGGTTGGGCCCGCCGCCGAGGCGAGCGAGAGCGAGCCCACGGCTTGATCGACACGGTCGTCACCGCCTTCCGCGCGCCGGACATCCGGCGCAAGCTGCTCTTCACGCTCGGGATCCTGCTGGTCTTCCGGGCGCTGACGAACGTCCCGATCCCGAACGTGAACACGGAGGCGCTGACCAACCTGTTCACGGACAACCCGCTTCTCGGGATCCTGAACATCTTCTCGGGAGGCGGCCTGGCGGCCGCGTCGATCATCGGCCTGGGGGTGAACCCCTACATCAACGCCAGCATCATCATGCAGCTGATGCGCGGGGTGATCCCGGCGCTCGACGAGCTGAGCCGGGAGGGGGAGTACGGCCGCAACCGGATCAACCAGTACACCCGCCTGCTCACCGTCCCGCTGGCCCTGGCCCAGGGCTACGGGATCAGCGTGCTGCTCAGCGCGAACGGCGTCATCCCGCCCACCGACCTGTTCAGCATCGAGACCATCAGCCTGCTGCTGAGCTTCACCGCCGGCACGATCCTGCTGATGTGGCTCGGCGAGCTGATCAGCGAGCGCGGCATCGGCAACGGCATCAGCCTCATCATCTTCGCGGGCATCGTCGGCAGCGTGCCGCAGCAGGTCAGTGGCATCGTCCAGGGTCCCGACGCGCTGACGCGCCTGATCCCGTTCATCGTGGTGGCGATCGTGGTCGTCGCGGCGGTCGTGTTCATCAACGAGGGACAGCGCCGCATCCCGGTCCAGTACGCGAGCCGCGTCCGCGGGCGACGGATGCTCCAGGCGCAGACCCAGTACCTGCCGCTGAAGGTCACGATGGCGGGCGTGATCCCGATCATCTTCGCCGTCAGCATCCTGCTCTTCCCGGCGCAGATCGCCGCGTACTTCACGGCCAGCGAGATCGACTGGGTGCGCGACGTGGCGACCTGGATCAGCACGAACCTCAACGGCCAGGCCAACATCCCGCTGTACGGGACGCTCTACTTCCTGTTGGTCGTCTTCTTCACGTACTTCTACACCGCGTTCCAGTTCCGGCCGGATCAGACCGCCGACTACCTGCGCAAGAACGGCGGCTTCATCCCGGGCATCCGCCCAGGGAAGCCGACCGAGGAGTTCCTCGGGCGGGTGACGAACCGGATCACGCTCGGCGGGGCGCTGTTCCTCGGCGGCATCGCGGTGCTGCCGTATATCGTGAGCGCCTTCATCCCCGGCACGGAGAACCTCCAGCTCGGAGGCACGAGCATCCTCATCATGGTCAGTGTCGTGGTCGAGACGATGAAACAGCTCGAGGCCCAGATGATGATGCGCCACTACGAGGGCTTCATCAGATGACCGATGCTGCGGGGCCGTTCGGCAAGGGCAACGCCCGCCTGATCCTTCTGCTCGTCGGCGCCGTCGGGACGGGCAAGGGGACCCAGGCGAAGGCGCTGTCGCGCAAGCTCGGCCTGCCGCACCTCGCGTCGGGCAACCTCTTCCGCGCGGCGCTGGCCGCCGGGACGCCGATCGGCGCGGAGGCGCAGGAGTACATGCAGCGGGGCGAGCTCGTGCCCGACGAGCTGACGATCGGCATGTTCATGGACGAGCTCGCGAAGCCCCACGCGGCGCGCGGCGCGATCCTCGACGGCTTCCCGCGCACGGTCGGCCAGGCGCGGGCACTGGACGAGACCCTCGAGCCGCTCGGCGAGGAGGTCGATCGCGTGATCTTCATCGAGGTGGCCCCCGAGGACCTCATCCGGCGGGTCGGCGGCCGTTGGGTCTGCCCGACCTGCGGGACTCCGTACCACGAGTCCGCGGACCCACCGCGCGTCGCCGGCGTGTGCGACAAGGACGGCAGTCCGCTCCGCCAGCGTGACGATGACCGCCCCGAGACCGTGCGGGCGCGACTCGAGCGCCAGGTCCCGCCGATGCTCGACGTCGTCGACCACTACGAGCGCCTCGGCATCGTCGACCGCATCGATGGCTCACGGCCGATCGAGACCGTGACCGCCGACATCCTCGATCGCGTGCGCCGCGAGTCGCCAGCCAGCTGATGGCCATGCGCGCGGGAGCCGTGACGATCAAGCGTCCGGCCGAGATCGACTCGATGGGCGCCGCCGGCGCCATCCTCGCCGACATCCTCGAGGTCCTGCGGGCCGAGATCCGTCCCGGCGTCAGCACCGGTGACCTCGATCGGATCGCGGCGCGCATGATCGCCGACGCGGGGGCCGTGCCCTCGTTCCTCGGCTACGGCAGCAACCCGCCGTTCCCCGGCGTGATCTGCGCCAGCGTCAACGACGAGGTCGTGCACGGCATCCCGTCGCCTCGGCGCCGCCTGGCCGACGGCGACGTCGTGAGCATCGACATCGGCTGCATCCTCGACGGCTGGCACGCCGACTGCGCCCGCACCTGGACCGTCGGCCGCGTCCCGCCCGAGGTGCGCGACCTCGTCGACGCCACGCGGCGGGGGATGGAGGCGGGGATCACCGCCGCCCTCGCCGGCAACCGCCTCGGCGACATCGGCAACGCGATCGAGACGGTCGCCCACCAGCGCGGCTACGGGATCGTGCGACCGTTCGTCGGCCACGGCATCGGCCGCGCCATGCACGAGGACCCGCAGGTCCCGAACTACGGGCGCGCGGGCACCGGCCTGGCGATCGAGGCGGGGATGTGCTTCGCTATCGAGCCGATGTACACGCTGGGCGCCGACGACGTGTACGTCGCCGACGACGGCTGGACCGTTCGGACCTCCGACGGGTCGCTCGCCGCGCACTTCGAGAACACGATCGCGGTCACCGATCAGGGGCCGCGGCTCCTCACGGAACGAGCCTGAGGCGCCTTGTGCGAGGGGCGGATTTTGATGTATACTCCCCGTTCGCGGGTCGCCCTGTGCGGCGGCCTTTCCGTGTGTCAACCCCCCATTCCCACTTGATTGAAGCTGTAACGAGGGTGCGTGCCGCTTGGCGAAGAAGGATGCGATTGAGGTCGAGGGAGAGGTGATCCTCCCCCTCCCGAACGCGATGTTCAAGGTGCGCCTGGAGAACGGGCACGAGGTGCTCGCTCACATCTCCGGCAAGCTGCGCCAGAACTTCATTCGCATCCTGCCCGGTGACACCGTCCGCGTCGAGCTGAGCCCCTACGACCTCACCCGGGGTCGCATCACGTACAGGATGAGATGAAGGTTTCTGCCTCCGTGAAGCCGCGCTGCGAGCGCTGCAAGGTCATCAAGCGCTCCGGCGTGGTGATGGTCATCTGCGTCATCCCCAAGCACAAGCAGCGGCAGGGGTAGCGCGACGATGGCCCGAATCGCCGGCGTCGACATCCCCCGCGAGAAGCGGGTGATCATCAGCCTCACCTACATTCACGGCATCGGCCCGAGCTCGGCGACCCGAGTTCTCGGAGCCGCCAACGTGTCACCAAACACGCGGGTGCGCGACCTCACCGATGACGAGGTCAACCGCCTCCGCGAGATCGTGGACCGGCAGTACAAGGTTGAGGGCGACCTCCGCCGCGAGGTCAGCCTGAACGTCAAGCGGCTGATGGAGATCGGCTCCTACCGGGGCCTCCGCCATCGGCGCAACCTGCCCGTCCGCGGGCAGCGAACGAAGACGAACGCGCGGCAGCGCCGTGGGTCGAAGAAGACGGTCGGCATCCGCCGCAAGAAGTGATCAGGGAGTTTCATGGTAGAGCGTAAGCGCGCGCAACGAGGCAAGAAGCGCGAGCGGAAGAACGTGCCGTCCGGGCATGCCCACATCCAGTCGACGTTCAACAACACGATCGTGACGATCACCGATCCGACCGGGAACGTCGTCAGCTGGGGCAGTGCCGGGCTGGTCGGCTTCAAGGGCTCGCGCAAGAGCACGCCGTACGCCGCCGCGCAGACGGCCGAGCTCGCCGCGCGCCGCGCGATGGAGCACGGCATGCGCCAGATCGAGGTCTTCGTGAAGGGACCCGGTGGCGGGCGCGAGCAGGCGATCCGCTCCCTGCAGTCCGCCGGCCTGGAGGTCACCGCGATCACCGACGTCACTCCGATCCCGCACAACGGCTGCCGCCCACCGAAGCGGCGGAGGGTCTGATCCATGGCCCGCTATAACGATGCCGTCTGCCGCATCTGCCGCCGGGAGGGGCTGAAGCTCTTCCTGAAGGGCAGCCGCTGCTACTCCCGCAAGTGCGCCTTCGAGCGCCGCAGCACGCCGCCCGGCATGAACACGATGCGCCGCCGCAAGGTGAGCGAGTACGGGCTCCAGCTTCGCGAGAAGCAGAAGGTCCGCAAGAGCTACTCCGTGCTCGAGCGCCAGTTCCGCAACTACTTCGCGAAGGCGGACCAGCGCAAGGGCATGACCGGCGAGAACCTGCTGCGCATGCTCGAGATGCGGCTCGACAACGTCGTCTTCCGCATGGGGTTCGCCTCGAGCCGCGCCCAGGCGCGACAGCTCGTGACCCATGGCCATTTCGCCGTCAACGGACGCCCGACCAACATCCCCAGCTACGCGACGAAGGTCGGCGATCGCATCGAGGTGCGGGAGAGCCGACGCGGACGTGAAATCTTCAAGGTGGCCGCCGAGACGATGAAGGCGGCCCAGATCCCCGAGTGGGTGAGCGTCGACCCGGCCAAGCTTTCGGGCTCGGTGCTCTCCGAACCGGCGCGCGAGCAGATGCCGCTCGAGTTCAACGAGCAGCTCGTCGTCGAGTACTACTCGCGCTAGGAGTCAATCTTCCTCTCATGATCGAACTCGAGACCCCACAGCCGCAGCCGCAGCCCGCGCCCACCCCGCGGATCGAAGAGGTGGAGGCGGACGGCAACCACAGTCGCTTCGAGGTGACCCCCCTCCAGGAGGGTTACGGCGTCACGCTCGGCAACGCCCTGCGTCGCGTCCTCCTCAGCTCGCTCGAGGGTGCGGCCGTCACCAGCATCCAGATCGCCGGCGTCTTCCACGAGTTCAGCACGATCGAGAACGTCAAGGAGGACGTCACCCAGATCGTTCTGAACATCAAGAAGCTGCGCCTGCGCTCCTTCGCACGCCACCCGATCACCCTGAAGCTCATCAAGCGCGGCGCCGGCCCGGTCACCGCCGGCGACATCGCCGAGTCGGCTGACGTGGAGATCGTGAACCCGGACCTCGTCCTGCTCACGCTCGACTCGGACTCCGGCTCGATCGAGATGGACCTGACGATCGAGACCGGCATGGGCTACCGGCCCGCCGAGCACACCGAGGAGATGCCGATCGGCGTCGTCCCGGTCGACGCGCTGTTCAGCCCCGTCCGCCGCGTGAACTACACGGTCGAGAAGACCCGCGTCGGGCAGATGACGAACTACGACCGCCTCTCGCTGGAGATCGAGACCGACGGCACCACCACCGCGCAGGCGGCGCTGAGCCAGGCGGCCGACATCCTCATGCGCGAGTTCGGCCGCTTCGCGGAGATCGGCCGCCCCGCATCGGGCTCGGGCGACGAGGCACCGGTGGCGTCGAGCGCCAACATGCTGGACGCGCCGATCGAGGAGCTCGACCTCCCGATGCGCGCCTACAACAGCCTGAAGCGCAACAGCATCACGAAGATCGGCCAGGTGCTCTCGTTGAGCGACGACGAGTTCCTGCGCATGCGCAACTTCGGCCAGAAGAGCCTCGACGAGCTGAAGGAGCGCCTCGCGCTGCGTGGCTTCATCAGCCCCGAGGCGACCTCGATGAGCACCGACGAGTCGGACCTGCCGGCATCGGCGGAGCTGGACGAGGCGGCCGCCGCCGAGCTCGACCGAGAGGCCTAGACCGATGCCGCATCGCGTCGCCGGACGCAAGCTCAGCCGCACGCACGACCACCGCCTGGCGATGCTCGGCAACCTCGCCGTCTCGGTCATTCGCTACGAGAAGGTGAAGACCACCGAGGCGAAGGCCAAGGAGGTCCGCGGCATGGTCGACGGGATGATCACGCTCGCAAAGCGCGGCGACCTCCACGCTCGACGGCAGCTGGTGAGCCGGATGCCCCACGAGCCGATCATCGTGGAGAAGCTGATGGGCGAGATCGCGACGAAGTACGCGGACCGCACGAGCGGCTTCACCCGCATCATCAAGCTCGGGCAGCGTTCGGGCGACGCCGCCACGATGGTCCAGATCGAGCTCGTCTAACAGAACACCGACACGGACCGATGGGCGCCAGTGCGCGACTCTGCGCCAGGGCGATCATCGAGTACGACGGGACGGCCTTCGCCGGCTCCCAGGTCCAGCCAAGTGCTCGGACCGTGCAGGGAGAGCTGGAGGAGGCCCTTAACAGGCTGATCGGCGAGCGGACTCGCGTCCGTCTCGCCGGACGAACCGATGCCGGGGTGCATGCCACCGGCCAGGTCGCGGCATTCTGCCTTCCACGGGCCCTCCCGTGGTCCGGCGGCTTGCCCGAGCTGCGGCGACGGCTCAACGCCGTCCTGCCGCCGGACCTGGCGGTGCGGGCGCTCCGGGCGGCTCGACCCGGGTTCGATCCACGGCGGGACGCGCTCTGGCGCGTCTACCGCTACCGGATCCTTACCGGGGGCGCGGTGCGCCCGCTCGAGCGACATCGGACCGTCGAGATCGACGACCGCCTCGACGTCGGCGCGATGCGCGCCGCCGCTGAGCGCATGCTCGGGGAGCGCGACTTCGCGGCCCTCGGCAGCGACGCGTACGGTGCCACGGTCCGTCATCTCGTCGAGGTGCGCGTCATGCGACGCGGCGACCTCGTCGAGATCCGGGTCACGGCGAACGCCTTCCTGCGGCGCATGGTCCGCGGGATCGTGGCCATCCTCCTGGAGGTCGGCCGCGGCAGGCTCGAGCCGGAAGCGGTCACCGAGCTGCTCGAACGCCCGACGCGGGCGCTCGACGGACGGGCGGCACCGGCTCGCGGGCTCACCCTCGAGCGCGTCGTGTATCGATCAGCCAGGACGACAACCGAACGAAGAACCGACAAGGCGCCCAAACGGGGCGCGAGACAAGGCATGACCGGAGAGCAGGGAACGTGAAGACCTACGCCGTCAAGGCGAGCGAGATCGAGCGCAGCTGGTGGGTGGTCGACGCCACCGACCAGACCCTCGGCCGGCTGGCGACGCGGATCGCCACCCTGCTGGAGGGCAAGCACAAGCCGATCTACTCGCCGCACCTCGACACCGGCGACCACGTCGTGGTCCTCAACGCCGGCAAGATCCGTGTCACCGGCGACAAGCTGCGCCAGAAGAGCTACTTCCGGCATTCGAACTACCCCGGCGGCCTCAAGGAGGAGAGCCTCGGCGCGCTCCTCGAGCGCAAGCCCGAGCTCGTGATCGAGCGCGCGGTGAAGGGGATGCTGCCGCGGAACCGCCTCGGCCGAGCGATGATCAAGAAGCTGAAGGTCTACAAGGGCGCGGAGCACCCGCACCAGGCCCAGCGGCCGTCCACGGTCGAGCTGTAGGTCAGGGAAGGACGAACACGTGAGCACGAACTACGTCTACGGCACGGGCCGGCGCAAGACCGCCGTCGCCCGCGTCCGCCTGCTGCCCGGCGACGGCAGCATCGTCGTCAACGGCAAGCCGTCCGGTGAGTACTTCGGCGGCTCGGCGCCCGAAGGAGCCCTGATCCTGCCCTTCCGCGTGACCGAGACCGAAGGCCGCTACTCCGCCAGCGTCCTCGTCGCCGGTGGCGGCGTGTCGGGCCAGGTCGGCGCCATTCGCCACGGGATCTCGCGGGCGTTGCTGGCCGCGCACCCCGACGCGCGCGCCGCGCTCCGGGAGGCCGGGCTCCTCACGCGCGACCCGCGGGCCAAGGAGCGCAAGAAGTACGGGCTGAAGCGAGCTCGCAAGGCGCCCCAGTACACGAAGCGCTGAGCGCCTCCACGAACGGCACAGAACCGATACGCCCCGGCCTCCCGGCCGGGGCGCTTGGTATCATCGGAAGCGAAAACGCCGCACCAACGCAGGCTCATCGCCACCCGTGATCGACGCGATCCGCGAATTCTTCGAGACCTACCTGCAAGGCCGCTGGACGTCGATCATCGACATCCTGCTGGTCGCGATCGTCATCTACTGGCTCTTCATCCTCATTCGCGGCACGCGTGCGGTGCGGATCGTCATCGGCCTGTCGATCCTGTACCTCGTCTATCTTGCCGCGATCCTCTTCGGATTCGACCTCCTGCGCCAGCTGATGGAGACGGCCGCGGTGGTCGGCCTCTTCGCGGTCGTCGTCGTCTTCCAGCCCGAGCTGCGGCGCGCGCTGGAGCAGATCGGCCGCATCGGCAGCGTCAATCGCTTCTTCGTGAGCGCCGAGGTGGCCGGGGCCGAGCGGGTCGCCCGCGAGATCAGCCGCGCGGCGCGGATCCTGGCCGGGTCGCGGCACGGCGCGCTCATCGCCCTCGAGCGTGAGACCGGGCTCCAGGATCTGGCGACCGAGACCGGCGTGCCGATCCACGCCGACCTGCGCGCCGAGCTGCTGGCGACGATCTTCTACCGCGGAACGGCGCTCCACGACGGCGCCGTCGTCATCAGCGGCGAGGAGATCACCGCCGCCGGCGTCCTGCTGCCGATGAGCCAGACCGCGCTCGACTCCGAGCGCTACGGGACCCGCCACCGCGCCGCCATCGGCATCAGCGAGCAGACCGATGCGATCGTGGTCGTGGTGAGCGAGGAGACCGGCTCGATCAGCCTCGTCATCCGCGGCCGCATCGAGCGCAACCTGACCGAGGAGCAGCTCCGCCGGCGGATCTTCAACCTCATCCGCCCGCAGGCGCCCCGGCGGGCGGTGCCGTTCCTGCGCCGCTCGAACGACGGGCGCTGGCACCTCGGCGGCGCCGACGATGACGTCGTCGAGGCCGAGGGACCGATCGACCCGGACGCGCGCGTCGTGCCGGCGACCTCGGACCGCGGCGCGCTGAGGCGCTGATCGAATGGGATTGATCCTGCGCAACTGGCACCTGAAGCTGTCGGCGCTGCTGCTCGCGACCGTGCTCTACACCGGGCTCGTCTTCAGCGGCTCCTTCACCGACTCGTCGGTCCAGGTCCGCGTCGAGCAGATCGAGGTCTCGAGCGACGTCTTCGTCCTGAGCGCGGAGCCCGGCGTGGTCGAGGTCCAGTACCGGGTCTCGAACGAGCAGGCCGGCGGGGTCACCGCCGAGGACTTCATCGTCACCGTCGACCTGAGCGCGTACGACCTCGACAACGCCCCTGAGCCGCAGGAGCTGCCGCTGGAGGTGCGAGCCCTCAAGGACGGGCTCGAGGACCTCACGATCGTGCCGGAGACGATCCGCGTCGCGGCCGATCGCGTCGAGGTCAGCTCCGTGCCCGTCGAGGTCGACCGGGGCACGATTCCCGAGGGCCTCGAGATCGACGAGCCGGTGCTCAGCCACGACACCGTCGAGGTGCGCGGGCCGGCATCGGTGGTGAGCCAGGTGGACCGGGCGGTGGCCTACGTCGACATCCCCGCGTCGGGCATCAACGTCAACGAGCCGGTGCCGCTGGTCCTCGTGGGCGTCGACAGCCAGCCGGTCGGCACGGGCCAGCTCGAGGTCGATCCGGAGGTCGTATCGGTCCAGGTCGAGGTGCGCGCCGTCGAGACCGAGACGACCGTGGCCGTGCGCCCGAACATCGAGCCCGGCAGCACTCCGGCGCCGGGCTTCGCGCTCGAGTCGATCACCGTCGAGCCGGTGTACGTGACGATCGTCGGCCTTCCGGAGGTGCTCGAGGATGTCGCCTCCGTCACCACCGCGCCGATCAGCATCAACGGCCTGTCCGCCGACGAGACGTTCGAGGTCGAGCTCCAGCTGCCCGACGACATCAGCCTGGCCGACGGCGAGCCCTCGACGGTCACGGTGACGGCAACGATCGGCCCATCGGTGTCGAGTCGGACGTTCATCGTCGGCGTCGTCTGCACCGGTGCCGGCGGGAACGCGTGCCTGCCCGGTCTCGAGCAGCTCACGATCACGCTCAGCGGCGCCGGCGGAGCCCTCTCGGCGCTCAGCGCAGCCGACGTCACGCCGACGGTCGACGCCTCGGGCCTGGCGCCCGGCACGCACCAGCTCACCCCCACCGTGAGCGGCCTTCCGACCGGCGTGGAACTGATCGCGATCAGCCCTGGCGTGGTCGAGGTCACGATCCAGGCGCCCCAGCCCGCCCCGACGCCGACCCCGGCGCCGTAGATGGCGGGACGCTTCGGAACGGACGGGATCCGCGGGCCGGTCGGCTCGGCCATCGATGCCGGGCTCGCGCTGGCGCTCGGCCGCGCGGTCGGTCATCGGCTCGGAGGGCATGGGCGCAGCGTGCTGCTCGGCCGCGACACGCGCCGCTCCGGGGAGATGCTGTCGGCGGCCCTCGCGGCTGGCCTGACCTCGACCGGCACCGACGCCGTCGATCTCGGGGTGGTGACGACACCGTGCCTCGTCCACGCCAGCCTCGACGCGCGCCACGCGGCCGGGATCATGGTCTCCGCGTCGCACAACCCCGCGGCCGACAACGGCCTGAAGGTCGTCGTCGCCGGCCGGAAGGCGGACGACGCGATCGAGGCGGAGCTCGACGCTCTCATCGACGACGACGCGGCCGTCGAGGCGCGGGCGAACGACGCGCTCGGCCGGATCCGCGCGGACCGTGACGCGCCGGAGGCCTACGGGCGGCACCTGCGCGAGATCGCCGGCGACGCGTTCAGCGGCCTCCGCCTCGGCATCGACTGCGCGAACGGCTCCGCGAGCGGCATGGCGGCGGACCTGTTCCGCTCGCTGGGCGCGCAGGTGACGGTCCTGTTCGACGCGCCGAACGGGACGAACATCAACGAGGGCTGCGGCTCGACCCACCCGGAGCGCCTGGCCGAGACCGTTGCCGCGGCGGGCCTCGAGATCGGCTTCGCCTTCGACGGCGACGCCGACCGGCTCATCGCGGTCGACGAGCGCGGCCAGCTCGTGGACGGGGACGCGGTGATGGGAATCGTGGCGCTCGAGCGGCTGGCGGGCGGCACGCTCCGCAACAGCGTCCTCGTTGCGACCGTCATGAGCAACGGCGGCCTCGAGCGGGCCGTCCGAGCGGCGGGAGGCACGATGATCAGGACACCGGTCGGGGATCGGCACGTCTTCGAGGCGATGGAGCGCGAGGACGCGGTGCTCGGCGGCGAGCAGTCGGGCCACATCATCTTCCGCGACCGATCGACCACCGGCGACGGCCTGCTGACGGGCATCGAGCTCGTCCGCGCGGTCCGGGCCGCCGGGTTGCCGCTCTCCGAGCTCACCGCACGCATTCCGAGGCTCCCGCAGGTGGTGATAAACTCACCCGTCCGCCGGTTGGACGACTGGCAGGAGGACGACGAGTTCGTGGCCGCCGTCGAGCGTGCCACGGCACGCATGGGGGATCGCGGACGGGTCCTCGTCCGCCCATCTGGCACCGAGCCCAAGATCCGGATCATGGTCGAGGGCGACGACGCCGACGAGATCGATCGAATCGCCCGCGAGCTCGCCACGCTCGCCGAGGCACGCCTGAACTAGCACGCCGGACGGCGAGGAGAGTCACATGTGCGGAATCGTCGGATACGTCGGTCCGCGCGACGCCGCGCCGATCCTCATCGAGGGCCTGCGGCGCCTCGAGTACCGCGGCTACGACTCGGCCGGCATCGCGGTCCGGACCGATGACGGCGCCGTCTTCATCGAGAAGAAGGCCGGCAAGCTCAGCAACCTCACCGATCACCTGAACGGCGACAGCCCGTCCGGCAACCCCGGCATCGGGCACACGCGCTGGGCCACCCACGGCCCGCCGAACGACGCGAACGCCCATCCGCATACCGACTGCAGCGGCAAGCTGGCACTCATCCACAACGGGATCATCGAGAATTACGCCGAGATCAAGACGCGCCTCGCGGCGGAGGGCCATCGGTTCGACTCCGACACCGACACCGAGGTGCTCGCGCACCTGATCGAGACGAAGTACACCGGCGACCTCGTCGAGGCGGTGCGATTGGCGCTAGGCGAGGTGCGCGGCGCGTACGCCATCGGCGTCATGCACACCGACCATCCAGACCGAATCGTCGGGGCGCGGATGAACGTGCCGCTGATCGTCGGCCTCGGCGACGGGGAGGGCTTCCTGGCCAGCGACGTGCCGGCCATCCTCGAGCACACGAAGAACGTCGTGATCCTCCACGAGGGCGACATCGCCGACGTCACGCAGGACGGGACGCGGATCGTGTCGCTCGACGGGACCGAGCAGCAGCGCGACGTCACCGAGATCCACTGGAACATCGAGGCCGCCGAGAAGGGCGGCTTCGCGCATTTCACGCTCAAGGAGATCTACGAGCAGCCGCACGCGATCCAGGAGTGCCTGCGCGGCCGGGTGGCCCCCGACGGGAGCGTGACGCTGCCCGAGCTCGACGCGATCGAGGCGCGGCTGCGGCAGGTGGAGCGCGTCTACGTCGTCGGCTGCGGCACGGCCAGCTACGCCGCGCACGTCGCGGCCTACCTCATCCAGGACTGGGTTGGGCTGCCGGCGGCGATGCAGATCGGATCCGAGATGCGCTACAGCCCGCCGCCGATCGACGACCGCACGCTCGTCATCGGTGTCAGCCAGTCGGGCGAGACCGCCGACACGCTCGCCCCGCTGCGGCTCGCGGAGGAGCGCGGCGCGCTGGTGGTCGTCGTCACCAACGTGGTCGGCAGCGCGATCACCCGCGAGGCCGATGCGGTCATCTACCTCCAGGCCGGCCCCGAGGTGGCGGTGGCCAGCACGAAGGCCTTCGTGACCCAGGTGCTCGTGCTTCAGATGATCGCCCTCTACCTCGCGCGGCAGCGCGGCACGCTCAGCGAGAGCCGCCTGCGGACGTTCGGCCAGGCACTGCGCAGCCTGCCACGCCTCGCCGCGGAGACCCTGAAGCTGGCGCCCGAGATCAAGAAGCTCGCCCAGCGCTACAGCCGGGTGCGCGACTTCATCTTCATCGGCCGCGGCGTCGGCTTCCCGATCGCGATGGAGGGCGCCCTGAAGCTGAAGGAGCTCTCGTACGTCCACGCGGAGGGGTATGCCGCCGGTGAGCTCAAGCACGGGCCGATCGCCCTGCTCGACCCCGACACGCCGCTCGTCGCGATCGCGACTGCCGGCTCGGTGTACGAGAAGGTGGCGAGCAACGTCGCCGAGGCCCGCGCGCGCTCCGCGCCGATCATCGCGATCGCCACCGAGGGCGACGACCAGATCGACCACTACGCCCATGACGTGCTGTACGTGCCCGAGACGCCAGAGCCGATCAGCCCGGTCATCGCCGTGCTGCCGCTGCAGCTGCTGGCCTACGAGGTCGCCGTCGCTCGCGGCACCGACGTCGACCAGCCGCGAAACCTCGCCAAATCCGTGACGGTCGAGTAAGGCGGCCCGCGACCGCCGCATGAGCCGCCACGAAATCGGGATCGACCTGATCGACATCGACCGCATCGTCGCCGTGCTCGGGCGCTTCCCGGACCGCTTCATCCAACGGGTGCTCACCGAGCGCGAGCGTCGCTACGTCGGCCGCAAGGTCGAGCGCATCGCCGGCCGATGGGCGGCCAAGGAGGCGATCAGCAAGGTGCTCGGCCTCGGGGTCCGCGGCGTCGGCTGGCGCGAGATCGAGATCCTGCCGAACTACGCCGGCGCGCCCCAGGTCACGCTCCACGGCCGGGCCGCGCGGCGCGCCGAGGCGATGGACCTCGACGAGGTCTCCGTCTCGATCTCGCACGAGCGTCACATGGCGGTGGCGGTGGCGGTGGCCCACCGCCGCCACTCCTGACCGCGATGGCGGCCGCGGCGCGCTCGATCACGCAGCGCTGGGTCGCGCGCAACCTCCCGTCCCGGCCGGAGCGGGCGCACAAGGGCGACTTCGGACGGGTGCTCGTGGTCGCCGGGTCGATCGAGTATCCCGGCGCCGCGCTGCTCGCGGGGCTCGGCGCGATGCGTGCCGGCGCCGGGCTGGTGCGTGTGGCGGCGGCCGAGTCGGTGGTGGCCAGGCTGTCGTCGGCGATTCCCGAGCTGACGTGGATGGCGCTCGACGAGGAGGCGCCCGGGCTCATCGCTCCCGCTGGCTGGCGCCGGGTGACGACCGAGGCCCCGTCGCACGACGCGCTCGTCATCGGCCCCGGGCTCGGCCGGCAGCCGGCCACCCACCGGCGCACGCGCCAGCTGATCGCCTCATTGCCGGTGCCGTCGGTGGTGGACGCCGATGGGCTGAACGCGCTCGCCGAGGGCTCGCGCTGGTGGCAGGGTCTGCGCGGGCCGCTGGTCCTGACGCCGCACCCCGGCGAGTTCGGGCGCCTCACCGGCGAGCCGGTCCCGGAAGCCGACGACGACGACGGGCGAGCGACCGCGGTCGCCGCCGCCGCCGCTCGGTGGGGCCAGGTCGTCGTGCTGAAGGGCGCGCGCACCGTCGTCGCCGGGCCGGACGGCGAGGTTATGCGCGCCGACGTTGCGACGCCGGCGCTCGCCACGGCCGGCAGCGGCGATGTGCTCGCCGGGACGATCGGCGCCTTCCTCGCCGCTGGCGCGACACCGATGGTCGCCGCGGCGTGCGGGGTCGCCGTTCACGGCGCGGCCGGCCTGCTGGCCGCCGACCGGATCGGCAGCGCCGGAACGATGGCGCGCGACCTCGCCGGCCTCCTGCCCGCGGCGATCGCCCAGCTGCGCGGGGAGCCGGCCCGATGAGCGCGCCGCGCAGCCCGCATCGCGCCTGGATCGAGGTCGACCACGCCGCGATCCGATCGAACCTGGCCGCCGTGCGGGCCCGTGCCCCCGGCTCGGAGGTGATCGGCGTCGTCAAGGCCAACGCCTATGGCCACGGTGACCTCGCCGTCGCGCGGACGCTCGTCGCCGCTGGCGCGGAGCGCCTGGCCGTGGCGACCGTCGACGAGGCCCTGCGCCTGCGCGACGATGGGATCTCGGCGCCGATCCTCCTGCTGTGGGGCATCGGTCCGGCCGAGGCCGCCGCAGTCGCGGAGGCCGAACTCGAGCCGATCGTCTACGACGGCCACTCGATCGACCTCCTCGAGACGACGGTCGGGGATCGGCCGATCGGCGTCCACCTCAAGGTCGACACCGGGCTCGGCCGCCAGGGAGCGACGCCGGACGAGGCCGTCGGGCTCGCCGCGCGCATCGCAGCCAGCCCTCGTCTCCGCCTGGCAGGCACGATGAGCCACCTCGCCGTGCCCGGGGAGGACGATGCCTATACCGACGTCCAGCTCGTGCGATTGGCGCGCACGCTGGACACGATGCGCTCGGCCGGGATCGACCCCGGGCTCGTGCACGTCAGCGCCACCGGCGGCGTGCTGGCGGGCGGGTCGAACGACGCGCAGGCGATTCGGCCGGGCCTCGCGCTGTATGGCCTCGCGCCGTCGTGGGCGGCCGACGCTCCGACCGGCCTCCGGCCCGCCCTCAGCCTGAAGGCGCTGCCGCTGCGCATCTTCGACCTCCCGGCCGGCGAGGCCATCGGCTACGGGCTGCGCTACCGGGCGTCGCGCGACACGCGGATCGCCACGCTCGGCATCGGCTACGGCGATGGCTGGCCGCGGATCCACGCGAACAACGGCTCCGCGCTCGTGCGTGGGCGGCGCGTGCCGATCGTGGGGGCGGTGAGCATGGACGGCCTGACGGTCGATATCGGCGAGGTGCCTGGTGTAACCTACGGCGACGAATTCGTGCTCATCGGCGAGCAGGAGGGGGCGCGGATCACCGCGGACGAGGTCGCCGAGGAGCGTCGGACGATCAACTACGAGGTCACCACCGCGTTGCGCGAGCGGCTTCCGCGGCTCCACCTCGGGGCCGACTGACCGCGACGTGCAGGTGGAGCACAAGGGCGCGCGTCATGGCTGAACCGATCGAGATCGACGTCTGGCAGGGAGGGATCGCTGAGCTCGAGGTGGACGCCCTCGTCGTCGCCGCCAGCGAATCGCTGTTCATGACCGCCGGTGCGGCAACCTCCGTGAAGCGCCACGCGGGTGACGAGGTCGAGCGCGCCGCCGTCGAGCAGGGACCGATCGCCCCCGGCACCGCCGTCGCGACCTCCGGCGGCGACCTTCCCGCCCTGTACGTCATCCACGCCGTGGCCGTCGGCCACGACCGCATCCCCGATCCGCGCACGCTGGAGGCGGCCGTGCGCGCGGCCATCGGCTTCGCCGAGCCGCTGCAGCTGCGGCGGATCGCGGTCTCGCTGCTCGGGATCGAGCACGGCGCCTTCACGCCGGCCGAGGCGGCGGCGGTCCTCGTCCCTGCCCTCATCGACGCCGCGCGGTCGACGCCGGTCGAGTCGGTCGTGCTCACCGCGTCGCATGCCTCGGAGGTCAAGGCTCTCAGCGACGCCGTTCGCGCCGCCTACGCCGGCGCGGGCCGGCCGTGAGCGACGACGCCGCACGGCGGCTCGCTGCCGCCCTCGAGCGGCACGGGCTCGGCACGCCCGGCCGCATCCTCACCGACGCCCATCGCCCGCTCGCGCCGCTCCTGAGCGACCTCTCCGCGGCGTTCGGCCCGCTGCTGGCTCCGGTCGCCGGCCGCACGGGCGCCGACCTCGCCGAGGTGCTCGACGACCCGCGCGGGCTCGACGCCCTCGTCGACGAGCTCGAACCGCGCCGGGGGCCGCGTGCCGACGCCCGCTGAGCTCCTCGAGCGCCTGATCGCCTTCGTCGGCGATGTCCTCGGCTCCTCGTCCCTGCGCTTCGAGATCGGCCCCACGCTGATCGTGCTCGGCATCCTGCTCGTCCTCCTCCAGCTCGTGGCGCGGCCGATCAGCCGCTGGCAGACCTCGGACGCCGGCGGCCTGGCCGGGATCGGGCGAGCGATGGCACTGGCCGCCGAGTCCGGGACCGATGCGGTCGTCGTGCTCGGCGGGGCCGGGATCGCGCGGTCGACTGATGCCTTCGCCCGCCTCCAGACGCTCGCCGCGCTGCCGCTCCTCGGGCACGTGGCGCGGGCGGCCGCCCGCAGCGGCGTCCCGCTGCGGGTGCTCGTGAACGACCCGCTGGCCGGCGTTGCCGCCGACGCGGCGCTCGACAGCGCTCACCGGCGCACGGCGACGCTCGAGCGGCTGGCACGCTCGCGGATCGTGGTCACCGGCGAGGGGCGGCCGGCGCTCGGAGGGCTGGCGATGACCGCACGCGCGCGACCGGCGGCTGCGCTGGCCCTCGGGAGCCTGCGCGAGGAGGGTGCGCTTCTGCTCGAGGGCCTGCGCAACGGCGGCGGGTCGCTGAGCGCGGGCACGGCCGAGGCCTCGCAGGCGCCGACGCCGCTGCTGGCCGGTGGCGGGGCGCTCGTCGGCCCGCAGCTGTTCACCGCGGCAGCCGACCTGCGGGCAGATCCGAACGAGCGCACGATGGTGATGGCGGCCAACCGGATCCTCGTCGTCGCCGTCATCGTTCTCGGCATCGGCAGCGCGCTGGCCCTGGCGGGCGTCATCGAGCCGTCGGCACTGCTGCTGGGGATCGGGGGTCCGTGAGGCGCCCGACGATCCCGGCGCTCGTCATCGCGGTCGGGGTGCTGCTCCTCGCCGATCTGCTCGTCGTCAATCGGTCCCTCGGAGATCTCGCCGGCCTGATCGTCGACGCGGCGATCTTCGTCGCTGCCGGCGCGGCGCTTGCCGGCGTCGCCGCGCTCGCCGTGCGCCGGTCGAACGACCTGTGGCGGCGCCGCGGCGACCCGATCGGTGCCGGGCTCGTGCTCGCCGGCATGGCGATCGTCCTGATCGCCGGCCTTCGTCCCGGCGCCGAGGGGGCGTCGGACCCCGCCGTCGGCTGGCTGGTGAGCGCGCTGATGCTGCCGATCGGCGCGACTCTCTTCGGACTCCTGTTCGTGACGACCCTGCTGGCGGCGCGGCGCTCGGTCGAGACCGGCGGCCGCGAGGCGATCGTCGTCGTCGGCGCGGCGGTGGTCGTCCTCGTCCTGCTCCTGCCGATCGGCGGGGCGGTCGGGGACGCGCTGGCTGGCGCGGCCGGCTGGGCGCTCGAGGTGCCGATCGGCGCCGTCTTCCGGGGCATCCTCATCGGTGTCGCGGTGCTGGCCGCGGTCTTCGCGGCGCGCACGCTGCTCGGGATCGGCTCGAGCGATGAGTGATCGGCTGCGGTGGCTGGCACCGCTGCTCCTGCTGCTCGGGCTGGGGCTGGCGCTCTTCCCGTCGACCGACCTGCTTCGCCTGTCCGGCTCCTCCGAGGCGGCCGAGGGTGTCACCGCGGTCCTCGACGAGCTGCCGCCGAACTCGGTCGTGCTCGTCGGCTTCGACCCCGACCTCGGCACCTACGCCGAGATCCGGCCCACCGTTCGCACCCTGCTCGCCGATCTGGTCGCGCGCGACGCGACCCTCGTCTTCGTCAGCCTGACGCCCGAGGGCCGGGCGCTGGCGATCGCCGAGCGAGACCGGCTCGTCGCCGGCGGCGTCTCGCCGGACCGGCTCACCGACGCGGGGTTCATCCCGGGCGCGGAGGCCGCCCTCGTCCGGCTGGCCGGCTCCATCGGAGCGGGCGGGGACGGGCTGCCGGCCGGACCGATCGCGCTCGGCGTGGTGGTGGGCGGCAACGACCTCGGCCCGCGCAGCTGGGTCGAGCAGCTCGCGCCGAGGGTCGAAGGGCTGGCGCTGATGGCGGTGGCGCCATCGGTCCTCCTGCCTGAGCTGCAGCCGTACGTCGAGAGCGGCCAGCTCCGCGCCCTGCTGGCGACGCCGCGCGACGGCGCCGCCTACCGTGACTCGACCGACTTCGCCGACGCCGGCGACCAGGGTCCCGGGCCGCTGGCGCTCCTGGTGGGCATGCTCGTCGCGGTCGTCGTGCTCGGTGGCGCGGTCGTGTCACGCCTTGGCGAGATCCTGCGCAGCACGCGCGGGCGTGAGGCGGCGTGAGCGGCCTCTTCGGCGCCGAGCCGATCGACGCGCTCGCGACGTGGATCGCGGCGCTCGTCACGCTCGTCGTGCTCGGAGGGCTGCTCGGTGAGCGCCGCCTCTTCGCGTGGTCGCAGCACCTGCTGGCCGGCCTGGCGACGGGCTACCTCGCCCTGCTGGCGATCACCGAGGTCATCGCGCCGCGCCTCGTGGAGCCCCTGGCCGCCGATCCGGGTGGACGCCCGGAGCTGCTGCTCGGCCTCGGGCTCGTCGCGGTCACCGCGGCGACGCCGTGGCTGCCGCGCGTCGTCGGAGCAGTGCCGCTCTCGATCGCGATCGGGTCGCTCGCGGCCTTCGCGCTCGGCGGCGCGGTGGTCGGCACGCTGCTGCCGCAGATCGCGGCCGCGGTGGCGCGGCCCGAGGACGGCGTGGCGGGGACGATCGTCAGCGCGGCGGCGGCGGTCGTGACCGGCCTCGTGCTCGTCGGCTTCCTGCATGGCACGCCACGCGGGCGAGTCCTCTCCGCGGCCGCTGGCGGGGGGCGCTGGCTGCTCCTGGCCGGCATCGGTGGCTGGCTCGGCTACCTGCTGCTGTCGCGCCTCGTGCTGCTGATCGACCGGGTCGCGTTCCTGCTCGGCGACTGGCTGGGCCTCCTGCCATGAGCGCATCGGTCAGCGCGGAGCTGGCGCTTGTGGTCGACGTCGGGTCGGCGTGGGTGAAGGCCGGCGTGATCGGCCGGGTGCGCGGCCGATGGCGGATCGTGGCCCATGCCTCGCAGCCGACCGCCTGGGGCGCCGCCGAGCTCCGTCGACGGCTGGTCGAGCAGCTCGAGGCGTCGGGGGATCCGCGCCTGGCCGGCACCTACGAGGACCTGATGAGCGCGGCGAACCGGATCGAGTGCCACACGGCGCGCCAGACCGGGCGGCTGGCGGTCGTCGCCGTCTCGCGCGAGCTGTCCGGCGGCGCGGCGCGGCGGGCCGCCGAAGCCGCGGGCTGGGAGGTCGCGGAGCTCGTCACGCTCGACGACGGTCGATCGCTGGCGGAGCGCCTCGCGTTGCTCCAGGCGACCGAGGTCGACGCCTGGCTGCTCGCCGGCGGGTTCGACGACGCGCGCAGCCCACGAGCACTCGAGGCGGCCGGGCTCGTCGCCGCCGCGCGTCCGCCCGACGGCGGCCCGGTGGTGTGGGCCGGATCGCGCAAGCTCGCCGAGTCGGTCGACGGCCTCTTCGAGCCCGGCGCGGTGACGGTCGTGGGCAACGCCAGGCCGGCTCCGCATCGGGAGGCGGGCGGCGACCTTCGGGAGCACCTCCAGGGCCTGCTGCGCGAGACGGTGGCGCAGGAGGACCAGGCCCATCTCGCGGCCACCACGCTGCCGCGCGCCGTCGCTGCCATCGCCGCGGCCGGCGGCCTGCGGGTGCTGGCAGTCGACCTGGGCGCCCGGGGCGCGATCCGCGCCGAGGCCGCCGCGGACGGCGCGGTCGCCTCGCGCCTCCACTCGGCCGGCGGGCTGGCGGGGATCGCGCTCATGCCCGGTGCCGCCGGCCGGGTCGCGCGGCTGGCCGGTGACGCCGGCGACGAGGCGGCGGTGGCGGACCTCGTCCAGACGATGCGCGCGCGGCCCGCGAGCCTGCCCCAGACCGACGAAGAGCTTGCCGGGCTCCACGCAGCCGCCCCGGTCCTGTTGGCCGCGATGTTCGACGACGACCCCGCCGGACCGGTCGACCTGCTGATCGGTGGCGGCCGCACGATCGCCGGCGCTCCTCGCCCGGGACAGTCGGCGCGGATGCTGCTCGACGGCGTGCGGCCGGTCGGCGTCACGCAGCTGGCGCTCGATGCCGCGTCGATCCTCGGCCCGCTCGGCTCGCTGCCGGACGGGGAGCTGTCCGAGGGGCTGGAGCTCCTCGGCGACGATGCGCTGACCCCGCTCGGCACGGCCGTCGTGAGCCGCGGCGGCGCGCCGGGCCAGCTCGCCATGCGCGTCAGCGTCCATCGCGCCGGGTGGCCCGATCCGGCGCCGGTCGACGTGCGGGTCGGGCAGGTCCAGATCGTGACGCTCGCGCGCGGCCATGAGGCGGAGATTGCCATCGAGCTCGGTTCGGGGGTGAGCCTCGGGGCGAGCCGCCGTTCGCCGCGGATCACCGCGCGGGCCACCGGCGGATCGGTCGGCTTGATCCTCGACGCGCGCGGCTCGCCGATCGCGCTGCCGCGACGAGCCGACGACCGTCGCGCAGTGCTGGCCGGGTGGCGCGACGTGTTCGCGCGCGAGGGCGAGGCGAACGGATGAGCGTCGTGCATCGGGTTCGCCTACCGCTCGGCGCCACCGCGCTCGTCGAGCCCGGTCATCGCGTCGAGCCGGCCGAAGTGCTCGCCACGCGTCGCGCGGTCGAGGGCGGCGTCACCGTCGGGGTGGCCGCGCGCCTGCGCCGCTCCCCGGCCGAGGCGGCCGGGATGCTCGTGGCGCATCCGGGCGCCGTGCTCGCTGCCGGCGACATCCTGGCCGGCGACGGTCACGGGCGGGAGGTGCCGGCCCCGCAGGCGTGCGTCTTCCTCGGCTATGACGCCGACGACGGCACGGCCCTCGTGGCACCGCTCGGCGGCTCGCAGCCGATCCTCGGGCACGTCCGCGGCGAGGTCGAGTCGGTGACGCGCGACGCGATCGAGATCCGCGTGGCCGGTGCGCTGCTCGCCGGCGTCGGCGGCAGCGGGAACGCGGTCCACGGCGCGCTGCTGATGGGCGTGCGCGACCCGGCCGAGGAGCTGCGGGCCGGGGCGATCGACGTCGGCGCGACCGGGCGGATCGTCGTCGGCGGCTCCCGTGCGTCCGCCGAGACGCTGACGCGGGCGCGGGCGATGGGCGTCGTCGGCATCGTGCTCGGCGGTGCGCTCGACAAGGAGCTGCGCGACTTCGAGTCGACCCAGGCCCGCCGCCGTGAGATGGGCGGCGTTGCGGGCGACTTCGCCGTCGTCGTGATCGAGGGCTACGGCAAGGTGGGCATGGACGCGTCGCTGTTCGAGTGGTTCCGCGCGAACGACGGCAACCTGGCCAGCCTCTTCGGCGACGCGGCGCGCCTCTACGTCTACGACGCCGATCCGCCGCCGTCGCGGCGCGTCCTGCCACGCCCGGGCAACCGCGTGGTCGCCCATCGACGGCCGTTCGCGGGGGTCGCCGGCGAGCTCCAGCGCGTCCTCGACGCGCTCTACGCCACGCCCGGCGGCATCCCGGCGCGGTCGGGCATCGTCCGCTTCGACGACGGCCGCACCGCGGTCGTCCCGCTCGCCAACCTCTCCGCCCTCGAACGCCGGGAAGGCTGAGGCCGATCCGCGGGCCGGCGCTCTATCCTTTCGGCATGGACCCAACCACGGCGGCACGCGCGCACGGTCAGCTTCGCAGCGACTCGCCCGGGGCGACGCGAGCGATCGGTCGCGCGATCGGACGCCAGGCAGGCCCGGGCACGCTCGTCGCCCTCGTCGGCGAGCTCGGCGCGGGCAAGACGCAGCTCGCCAAGGGCGTCGCCGAGGGCCTCGAAGTGCCGACCGTCGTCAACAGCCCGACCTTCGTGCTGATGAACGAGCACGCCGGCCGGCTGCGTCTCTACCACGTCGACGCCTATCGCCTCGCCGATCCCGAGGAGGCGGCCGATGCCGGGCTGATCGACGATCGCCAGTCGGACGGGGTCGTCGTCGTCGAATGGGCCGATCGGCTCGACGGCTGGCTCCCCGCCGATCGCCTCGAGATCGCGATCGCCGGCGACGACTCCGATCCATCGGTCCGCACCCTGCGCTGGACGGCCCGCGGCGACACCCACGCACGCCTGGCCGATGCGGCCCTGGGATCCCCGTGATCGTCGCCATCGAGGCGGCCTCGACCGACCTCTCGCTCGCCGTCGCCGGCCCCGACGGCACGGTCCGGGCCGAGGACGCCTGGACGACGGCCCGGAGGCAGTCGGCGGAGCTCTTCCCGCGGCTCCTGGCGCTGCTCGAGCGCGATGGAGCCGGGCTCGCTGACGTCACCGGCATCGGCGTCGGCAGCGGGCCGGGCTCGTTCACCGGCCTGCGGGTGGCAATGGCGCTGGCAAAGGGCCTGGCGGTGGCGCTGCGACGGCCGCTCGTCGCCGTGCCGAGCCTCGTCGCCTGGCTCGAGGCCGATCCCGCCGCCGTGGTCGCGATTGCCCGCGCCGGCGCCAGGGATGCGTACCTCCAGGCACGCGGCCCCGAGGGCCCGATGGTCGTCGACCGCGACGCGCTCACCGAGCGCCTCGACGGGCTGAGCGTCGTCGCGCCGGCCGAGCTCTCGGAGGCTTTCGGGCTCACGAATGCACGCTCGCCGCGTGGCGCGCTCGCGATCGCCCGCGCCGCCGCCACGCGGCTGGCCGGCGACCCCGGCGGCGACGACCCGCGCACCGTCGAGCCGATCTACCTGCGCGCGCCGCGCGGCGTCTCGACCGAGGCGGAGGGCGAGGTCCGGTGGCTCTGACCGCCCGCGTCCTCGTCGAGCCGATGCGGATCGAGGACGTCGCCGCCGTTCACGAGATCGAGCGTCTCAGCTTCCGCACGCCGTGGCCGTCATATGCGTTCGAGCAGGAGCTTCGCGGCAACCGGCTGGCGCGGTACCTTGTCGCGCGGGCCGGCGAGGCGATCGTCGCCTTCGCCGGCATCTGGCTGATGGTCGACGAGGCGCACATCACGACGTTCAGCGTGCACCCCGACTGGCGCCGCCAGGGCATCGGCCGCCAGCTGCTGCTCAGCCTCGTCGAGCTGTCGGAGGCGATCGGCGCGCGGCGCATGACGCTCGAGGTGCGCGCCTCGAACGAGGTCGCCCAGTCTCTGTATCGGTCCTTCGGCTTCGAGGTGGCGGGGCGCAGGCCGAAGTACTACAGCGACGACAGCGAGGACGCCCTGATCATGACCACCCCGGCCCTGACCGATGCGGGGATGCGCCGCGTGGTCGCCGCCGAGCGGGAGCGCCTGGCCGGATGAGCGAGCCGCGCATCCTGGCCGTCGAGTCGTCGTGCGACGAGACCGGCGTCGCGGTCGTCGTCGGCGGGCGGCGCATCGAGGCCAACCAGGTCGCGACCCAGGTCGCACTCCACGCCGCGACCGGCGGGATCGTGCCCGAGGTCGCGGCACGCCAGCAGCTGCGCTGGATCGTTCCGACGCTCGAAGCCGCGATGGACGAAGCGAACGCCGACTGGGGCGACCTCGACGCGGTGGCGGTCACGTACGGGCCGGGGCTCATCGGCTCACTGCTCGTCGGCGTGAACCTGGCGAAGGCGGTTGCGGTCGCGCACGGCCTGCCGCTCGTCGGCGTGAACCACATCGAGGGCCACATCTACGCGAACTGGCTGACCGATGCGCCCCCCGGCGAGCCGCTGCCGCCCGAGCCGGAGTTCCCCCTGCTGTGCCTCGTCGTCAGCGGCGGCCACACGCAGCTCGTGCTGATGGCCGACCACGGCCGCTACACGCTCCTCGGCCAGACCGTCGACGACGCCGCGGGCGAGGCGTTCGACAAGGTCGGCCGGCTGCTGGGCCTGCCGTACCCCGGCGGCCCGGCGATCTCCGCCGCCGCGGAGGGCGCTCGCGCCGCCACGCGCTTCCCGAGGGCCAGGACCGATGGCGCCTACGACTTCAGCTTCAGCGGCCTGAAGACCGCGGTCCTGCGCGAGGTCGCCGGCTACCGCGAGCGCGGCGAGCCGATCCCGGTCGACGGCCTGGCCGCCGCCTTCGAGGAGGCCGTCGTCGACGCGCTGGCCACGAAGACGGTGGCGGCAGCCCGCGACCATGGGGTCGCCGCCGTGGCCCTCGGCGGCGGGGTCGCCGCCAACCGAGCGCTGCGCGCGACGCTCGCCGATCGCCTGGCCGCGGACGGGCTCGCGCTTCTCGTGCCACCGCCGGCGTGGTGCACCGACAATGGGGCGATGATCGGCGCAGCCGCCGGCTTCCGGCTCGCGGCGGGCGACCGTTCAGGCGCCGACCTCGAGGCGATCCCGAACCTCGCGCTGCCGTGGCTCGGGGCCCCGGCGTGACCGACCCGCTGGCACCGGAACGCCTCGAGCCGCCGACGCCGGGACAGCTGCGCCGCCTGATGGGCGCGGAGCGGCTGCGTCCGCGCAAGAGCCTCTCGCAGCACTTCCTGACCGATCCGGACGCGCTCGACGCGATCGTCGAGGCCGCCGAGCTCCGGCCGGGCGACCGCGTCGTCGAGGTCGGGCCTGGCCTTGGCGTGCTGACGCGGCGGCTGCTGGCGGCGGGCGCATCGGTCATCGCCGTCGAGCTCGACGCGCGGCTGGCCGAGTGGCTGCGTCGCGAGCTGTATGGCGCCGAGGGCTTCGAGCTCATAGAAGCCGATGCGCTGTCGATCCACCCGCGCGACCTTTTCGCCGGCGAGCCGTTCAAGGTCGTCGCCAACATCCCGTACCACATCACCAGCCCGTTGCTGCACGCCTTCCTGGAGGGCGACCGGCCGCCGGAGCTGATGGTCGTGCTCGTGCAGCTCGAGGTCGCCGAGCGCGTCGCCGCCCCGCCCGGCCGGATGAGCTACCTGTCGGTGTTCGCGCAGAACGTCGCGAGCGCCGAGGTCGTGGCGCGCGTGCCGGCATCGGCCTTCGAGCCGCCTCCGGAGGTCGAGTCGGCCGTCCTGCGCCTGCGACGCCGTTCCTCGCCGGCCGTGGCCGTCGGCGAGGGTCGCGAGCCGTTCTACCGCGTCGTGCAGGCCGGCTTCCGCCAGCGCCGCAAGCAGGTCCACAACGGGCTCTCCCGCGAGCTGCCGGTGTCGCGCGAAGCGGTCACCACGGCCCTGGAAGGCTGTGGCGTCGACGGAGAGCGGCGCCCGCAGACGCTCACGATCGATGAATGGGCCTGCCTGACATCGGCGCTGGGGGGCAGCCTGTGAGGCCGATGCGCCTCGAGGCACCGGCAAAGCTCAACCTGTCGCTGCGGGTCGTCGGGCGGCGCGAGGACGGGTTCCACTTGCTCGACAGCGAGCTCGTGCTGCTCGAGCTGGCCGATCGGCTCCTGTTCCTGCCCGGCTGCAGCGGGCTGCGCGTGGAGGGCGAGGGCGCCGCGGACCTGCCGCTCGGCGCGGAGAACCTGGCCTGGCGCGGCCTGCGGGCCGGTCTCGCGGGCGATCCCGACCTCGTCTGCCTGGCCCTCGAGAAGCGGATCCCGGCCGCATCGGGGCTCGGCGGCGGGTCCTCGGATGCGGCTGCCGCCTGGCGTCTCGGTCGCGCCGCGAGGGGCGTCATCCACCCCGCGTCCGAGGCCGAGCTGACGGAGCTCACGACGATCGGCGCCGACGTGCCGTTCTTCGCCGCGGAAACCGCGGCCGCCCTCGTCGGCGGCATCGGCGAGCGTGTCGAGCCGCTGTCCGCATCGGTCAAGCCGGTCGTGCTGGTTCACCCGCCGTTCGGGCTGTCCACGGCCGCGGTCTTCGCCGAGCTGCGCGAGGACGAGTGGGGAGGCGAGCCGAACGACCTGCTGCCGGCGGCACGCCGCTTGCGTCCGGAGCTCGACGAGCTGTTCGCGCTCGTGCGCACGGCCGGCGGAACGCCCCGGCTGACCGGTTCCGGGCCCACGATCTTCACCCTTGCGGACGACGAGGGGCACGCGGCCGCCATCGCGGCGGCGCTGGGGCAATCGGGCGCCCGCACAACGATTACGCGGACCCGCGAGGCTCCGGCGGCCATCGAGCTCACCGACGAGGAGGAAGCATGATTCTCAAGCGAGAGGCGATCAGCACCGACGCGGCACCGGCGGCCGCCGGCCCGTACAGCCAGGCGATCCGCGCCAACGGGTTCGTCTTCACCGCCGGGCAGATCGGGACCGACCCGTTCAGCGGTGAACTGGCAGGGGACGATGTCCAGGACCAGGCGACGCAGGTCCTTGCCAACCTGCGGGTGATCCTCGAGGCGGCCGGCAGCGGGATGGATCGGCTGGTGAAGGTGACCGTGTACCTGGCCGATATCGCCGACTGGCCGGCCGTCAACGAGGTGTACGCACGCGAGGTCCCGGAGCCGTTCCCGGCTCGCAGCGCCTTCGCCGTGCGCGATCTGCCGAAGGGCGCGCGCGTGGAGATCGAGGCGGTCGCGACCGTCGACGCCGGTTGACGCTCCGAAACGGGCGCCTCTACCATCGCCCAACGTGTCGACCATGTTGACCGCGCCGGCGGCCATCGTCCTGGCCGCGGGCCAGGGCACCCGCATGCGCTCCCGCATCCCGAAGGTGCTGCACCCGCTCGCCGGACGCCCTCTCGTGCTCCACGTCCTCGATGCCCTGGGCGGCGTCGGCGTCGAGCGCCCGGTCGTCGTGACCGGGCACGGGGCCGATGCGGTCGAGGCGGCGGTGGCCGATCGCGCCACGACGGTGCGCCAGGAGCCGCAGCGCGGCACCGCCGACGCCGTCCGTATCGGTCTCGGGGCGCTCGCGGACGCCGAGGGCGTGGTGCTCGTCACGATGGGCGACGCACCGATGCAGCCGCCCGCCCTCCTCGAGCGCCTCCTTGCTGCGCAGCGCTCCGGCGGCACGCCTCTCGCGCTCGTCAGCGCGCGAATGGCCAATCCCGCCGGCTACGGACGCATCGTGCGCGGGCCGGACAGCGGCGTGGCCGCCATCGTCGAGGAGGCCGATGCCGACGAGTCGACCCTGGCGCTCGACGAGGTGAACGCCGGGATCTACGCCTTCGAGCTCGGCTGGCTGCGCGAGGCGATCGGCCGGGTGGCCGTGTCGGCCTCGGGGGAGCTGTATCTGACCGATCTCATCGCGCTGGCCGCCGATGAGGGCTGTCCCGCCTCCGTGGTCGTCGCCGACGACGCGGCCGAGGCGATGGGCATCAACGACCGCGTCGCGCTGGCGGACGCCGAGCGGCGCATGCAGCGGCGCATCGCCACCGAGCACATGCGCAACGGCGTGACGATTGTCGATCCGGAGACGACGCGCATCGACGCCGGGGTCCAGATCGGCCAGGACGCGCGGATCGAGCCGTGGACGGTGCTGTCCGGTGCGACCGTCATCGCGCAGGACGCGGTGATCGGCCCGAACGCGCAGGTGCGCGACAGCCGGATCGGCCCGCGCACGACGGTCTGGGCCAGCGTGGTGGAGGAGTCGACGGTCGCGGAGGATGTCCAGATCGGCCCGTACGCGCACCTGCGGCCGGGGGCGCAGGTCGGCCCGCGCTGCCGGATCGGGAACTTCGCCGAGATCAAGAACAGCCGTCTCGGGGCCGGGACGCAGCAGCACCACTTCAGCTATCTCGGAGACGCCGAGATCGGCGACGACGTCAACGTCGGCGCGGGATCGGTCACCGCAAACTTCGACGGCCGCGAGAAGCACCGCACGACGGTCGGCGACCGCGTCAGCCTCGGAGTCGATACGATGATGGTGGCGCCGGTCACGATCGGCGAGGGCGCGACCACCGGTGCCGGGTCGGTGGTCACGCGGGACGTTCCTCCCGGCAAGACGGTCGTCGGCATTCCGGCGCGGCCGATCGACGCCGCTCGGCGCCGGTCCGGCGAGACGGCCGAGGAGCCGCCCGCCCCGGGTGGGGCGGAACGGAACCCGCAGTGAGGCAGGTCCAGACACCGCCCAATGGACGGTAGTAGTACCACCGGCAGCCCGGTCATCGACCTTGCGGTTGTCGTTCTGCTCATTCTCATCGGCGGCTTCTTCGCCGCCAGCGAGATCGCGCTGATCACGGTCCGTCGCCACCGGCTGACGCAGCTGTCCGACGAGGGGAACCGTGCCGCCGGCACCGCCCGGCGCCTCGTCGAGGACCCGAGCCGCTTCCTTGCCACGATCCAGATCGCGATCACCTTCCTCGGCTTTCTCGCGGGAGCAATCGGGGCCTCGGCGTTCTCGGGCTACCTGGCCGAGCTGCTTGACGACATCCCGTTCATCGCGGGCGCCGCGGACACGATCGCCTTCGTTGTGGTCACGCTCGTGATCGCGCTTGCCTCGATCATCGTCGGCGAGCTCGTGCCGAAGACGATGGCGCTGAACTACCCCGAGCGGCTCGCCCTCTTCGTCGCCCGGCCGATCGCCCTGCTGCAGGTCGTGGTCGGGCCGATCGTCTGGCTCGTCTCGCGCATCAGCACCTTCCTCGTCCGCCTGCTCGGCGGAACCGAGCGCCCGCAGGGCGGGTACCTCTCCACCGAGGAGCTGAAGCTCCTCGTAGAGACCGGCTCGGAGCAGGGCGGCATCGAGGAGGAGGAGAAGGAGATGATCCACGGGGTCATCGAGCTCGGGGACAAGGTCGTGCACGAGGTGATGGTCCCGCGCATCGGCATTCGCGCGGTCAACGTCAGCGACCCGTTCGACGAGGTGCTCGACACGATCGTGCGGGCCGGGCACTCGCGCCTGCCCGTCTTCGAGGACAACCTCGACAACATCGTCGGCATCCTCTACGCCAAGGACCTGCTGCCCTACCTCAAGGAGAGCTTCGGTGGCAACGGGGCGATCGACATCCGCTCGATCGCGCGGTCGCCGGTGTACGTGCCCGAATCGAAGCCCGTCGACGACCTGCTGCACGAGATGCAGGCCGCCAAGCGCCACATCGCGATCGTTGTCGACGAGTACGGCGGCACGGCCGGCCTGGTGACGATGGAGGACGTCGTCGAGGAGATCGTCGGCGAGATCCAGGACGAGTACGACTCCGAGGAGTCATCGGTCGAGGACATCAGCACCGATGGCGAGATCGCCTTCCGGCTCGACGGCCGCGTCAGCATGGACGACGTGCGCGACCTCTTCGACCTCTCCGACGAGGACGAGTCCGACGAGGACGCCTATGACACGATCGGTGGCTTCGTCGTCCACCGCATCGGCCGCATCCCGCTCCCCGGCACCGAGATCTCACTCCGCGACGAAGTGCGAATCGTGGTCGAGGCCGCCGAGCCGCGGCGCGTCGCGCGCGTCGTCGCCTCCCGGCCGCGGCGGGAGGGCGAGCGGGAGGTCGAAGAGGATGCCGCCGAAGCCGAGTAGCCGGGCACTCCCAGCGAGGGGATCGGCCAAGAAGTGGCCGAATATTCCTCGGATGACTGAATCGGCGAATCGTGGGCCCCTGCGTGGCCGTTTCAGCCTGGTGGCGTATGCGTCGGCCAGGAATCGGCCGAGTCAGTCACCCCCGGGGAATACGCGCGTCGGACGCTACGCGGCGATCACCCAGCGCACGAGCGTGGTGAGGTCGCGCTTGCCGTCGGGCAGGCAGGGGAGCCCCTCGATGTGCGCAAGCGCGATGTCGCGCCATCGCCGTGCCTCGCCCTCGGCGTGGTCGCGGGCGCCGCTGCGCTCGAGGATCGCGAGCACCTCGGTCACCTGGTCGTCGGTGAGGCCTTCGCCGAAGGCGACGGGCGCCTTGCCATCGGTCCCGCCCGGCGGTAGCGCGTAGATCTCGAGCAGGCGAGCGCGGTCCTCCGGCGACGCGTTCTCCAGCGCCCACACCACCGGCAGGGTCTTCTTCCGCTTCTGGATGTCGCCGGCCTCGGGCTTGCCGGACTTCTCCGAGCTCCAGAAGGTGCCCTTGACGTCATCGGCCATCTGGAAGGCCATGCCGAGGTCGTAGCCGAACTGGCGGTAGGCCTCGTGCACCGACGTGTCGTCGACGGCGAGGATCGCGCCGGCCATGACCGATGCGCCCAGCAGGGCGGCGGTCTTCTTGCCGATCATCTCGTAATAGGCCTCGACGGTGACGTCGTCGCGGCGCTCGAAGCTGATGTCGAGGTACTGCCCCTCGCAGAGCGCGAGGCAGGTCTCGTCGTAGATCTTCATCAGGTCGAGCACGCGCCGGTCGTCGTAGTCCTCGCCATCCAGGAGCCGATACAGCGCGAGGCGGCTCAACGCGAAGAGGGCGTCACCGGCGTTGATGGCCGCCGGGATGCCGAACAGCGCCCAGAGCGTGGGCCGATGCCGGCGCTCGCGGTCCGCATCCTCGATGTCGTCGTGGACGAGGCTGAAGTTGTGCCCGAGCTCGAGCGCCGCCGCGCCGGGGAGGGCCTTGCGGTAGTCGCCGCCCAGTGACTGGTACGCGAGGACGCCGAGGAGCGGCCGGATCCGCTTGCCGCCACGCGAGCCCTTCCCGTCGAGGCCGAGGTGGTAGGCGAGCATCTCGTACAGCGGCCGGGCGGGTCCGGTTCGCTCGTTCAGGACGTCGGACATCTCGGTCTCGATGTCGGTCAGGATCTGCGTAAACTCGGTCCTGATGTCCACCTCCGAAGGGTACCCGACCTCCTCGACGAGGCGCGTCATGGCATCGGAGTCGTGCGGGTGTCCATCGGCGAAAATGATACACCGATGTAGCAGGTTACGCCCGTGAGCCCACGGCCGCGCGTCTACAAGACCGAGGCGATCGTGCTGCGCACGATGGAGCTGGGCGAGGCCGACCGGGTGCTGAGCGTGCTGACGCCGCGCCTGGGCAAGCTCAGGGTCATCGCCAAGGGCGTGCGGCGGCCGCGCTCGCGGATCGGCGGCGGGCTCCAGCCATTCAGTGACGTGCAGCTCGTGCTCGCGGTCGGTCGCACCTTCGACGTCGTGACGTCGAGCTCGCTGGAGGACCCGCATCTGGGCCTGCGCAACGACCTGCACTCGACCGCCGCCGCCTGGTACGTCGTCGAGCTGGTCGATCGGTTCGTCGAGGGCGCCGCCGACTCGCACGAGGCGTTCCGGCTGCTGGCCCAGGCGCTCTCGGCGCTCGACGCCGGCGACGCGGTCTCGCGCGAGGTCGTCGCGCGCTGGTTCGAGCTCCACCTGCTCGAGGCGATGGGCTTCCGCCCCGAGCTGACGCGCTGCCTCGAGTGCGGCGCGGGAATCGAGCCCGAGGGGAACGTCTTCTCGCCGGCCGGCGGCGGGGTCGTCTGCCCGTCGTGCGGCCACGCCGCGCTGGGAGGGCGCAAGGTCTCGGCCGATGCGCTGAAGGTGATGCGCCACCTCCAGCGCTCGCCGCTGGTCGGGGTCCTGCGACTGCAGCTCGCGGCCCCGCTCCAGCGCGAGGTCGAGCGGCTGCTCCACGCCACGGTGTCGGCCGTCATCGAGCGCGAGCTGCGCTCGCGTGACTTCCTCGAGGAGGTCGCCGCGCGCGAGGCCGCCGTGGCGGGGTCGTAGGGCGCGAGGCTTCTCAGCCGCTGAGCGGCGCTTCTCGCGAACGACGGCACCGCATCGGTCCCACCGCGTGGGGTACGCGCCGCTGAACGACCGAGAACGCGAGCGAGCGCCATGACAAACGGCGGCAGGCCCGGACCTTGCGGTCCGGGCCCTCGAGGCTGACCTCGGGCTCAGGCGCCCGGGATGCGTGTAACTACGGGGCCTCGTCCGGAAGCGCATCCGCGCGGAAGATGAAGACGGCCATCTGCTCGCGAAGGACGTTCGCCAGCGGGCAGTACATGCCGGTCGCACAGCCTCCGGTGATGCCCGCATCGGCCATGGCGTTGTTGTACGCCTCCGAGAAGTGACCGTCGTCGTCGGTGAACGAGCCGGCGCCGGCAATCGGATCGAGGTCCTTGCCGCCCTCGTCGTTGTAGCCCTCGACGACGAACTTCGACATCTGGCCGCGGGTGACCGGATCACTCGGGCAGTACCGCTTCGGGGTGGCATCGCAGCCACCAGTGATGCCGGCGGCCGCGATGTTGTTGATCGACTGGACCACGCTTGCCGAAAGGCCGGCGAGGTCCGTGAAGCCCTGACCGGGCGCATCGGTGAGGCCCAGCGCTCGGTCGAGGAAGACCGCCATGTTGGCCCGGCTCACGGTGGACTTCGGGCAGAAGCTCGTGGTGGCACAGCCGGTGGTGATGCCCTGGTCGGCCATCCACGCGATCTCGGGCGTGAACGAGCTGTTGCCCAAGTCGCCGAAGAAGTTGTTCCAGCTGGTGGACCATGGCGTCGCGGGGCCGCCGCCCGAGGTTCGAGCCACCATGTAGAGCTCGTCGTCGGCGGCGACATCACGGGTCAGATCGATGGTGTACGCGCCGCCCGCCCCGCCGGGGAGGAGCGTGGTGATCGTGTTGGATGTGCCGGCGTCCAGCAAGGTCGAACCGTCGAACACCAGAGCGTAGACCCTGACTCCGTTGGCGTTGGACGATCCTTCATTGATCACGGTACCGGTGACGGTGTCGGGGGAGCCATTGGTGATGACGGCCGACTGGACGTCGAGTGCCGCGATGGGCGCAATCCCCGGCGGCCGGTCGGGGTCGGCTTCGGCCGCACTGGCCGTCAGGGTATCCGCAGGGACGGTATCGGCCGTTGCGACAGTGATGTGAAACGGTGTCCTGGCGTGAGGGGCCAGGTTGGGCAGGAATGGCGGCAGCGAAACCATCTGGATCACTGCGGACCCCTGCGTCCAGGTTAGGTTGACACGGAGGCTCCTGGACCGGACGTTCGTGTGGTTCTCGACCGTGCCGATGACGTGCGTGTTGAGCCCTTCGGTGTACGTCGTGTGCGCGACGACGAACGCGTCGGTCGTGTGCGCGGCGACGGGTGCGACCGCAAGCACCGGAAGACAGAGCGCGAGCCCGATCAGGGTGGCGCTGATTCGACGGACCATGAGTGAATCTCCAAGGGGAACGGAAGAGCGAGCAGAGCAATCGGCGGGCGCTACAAAGCCTCGGCGCGGGCGAGGAACACGGCCATCTGCTCGCGGAGCACGTGCAAGTTCGGACAGAACCGAGCCGTTCCCGAAGCGCACCCGGTGGTGATGCCGTTCGCGGCCATGGTGTCGTTGTAGGCCTCGGAGAAGTGCCCGTCGTCATCGGTGAACGCATCGGCGTGGATCACCGTCAACTCGTAGCCGAGCACGATGAACTTGGACATCTGTCCGCGGGTCACCGGGGAGTGCGGACAGAACTGCTTCGGCGCCACCTGGCAGCCAGCAGAAATGCCTGCGGCGGCGATGTTGTTGATGGCCTGCCTGAAGCCGGCGGACTGGCCTGCGATGTCGGTGAAGCCCTGGTCCGGAGCATCGGCGAGGCCGAGGGCTCGATCCAGGAAGACCGCCATCTGGGCCCGCGAGACGGGATCCCTTGGGCAGAAGATGGCGTCTCCGCACCCTGTCGTGATTCCCTCGTGAGCGACGAAGGCGATGTCGTCGACGAAGCCCACGGATGTGTTGCCCAGATCGCCGAAGTAGTTGTTCCAGCTCGTGAAGAACACGCCCGAGTTCGACTGGGCGATCAGGTTCTGCGCCGTGCCCGTCGTGCCGGCCTGGAAGGTGATGGCGTACGGGGCGCTGGCACCGGCTGCGATCGTCGGGATGTTGGCCGACTCGGCGGCGTCGGTGATTGCCGAACCGTTGTGACGGACGGCATAGACCTCGATGTCGCTGGCGATCTCCGAGCCCTCATTCGTGACGGTGCCGGTGCAGACGTCCGCGGCGATCGTGCACGGGCTGACCTCGAGTCCACCGGTCGGGCGCGTCTCGGTAATGGCGCCGAAGGCGTCCACGACGTTGATGGTGAGACCGGTGACATCGGCTGCGGGATCGACCCTGAAGGGAGACGAGGAGTGTGGTGCAAGGTTGCTGACGAAAAGCGGATCCGACTCGACAATGTCGGCAGAGCCGTTCTCCCACGTCACCGTGACCGTCACGTTGGAGCGACGGTTCAGCGCGTGGTTGGTGATGAAGCCGACGACGTCGCCATCGGCCTGGACACTGAAGTCGACAGAGAAGTTTCCGGCACCGGGGTGCGCTGCGACGGGCGCGACGACCAGGATGGGTAAGGCAAGCGCTGCCCCGATAAGGGCGGCGCCGATTCGACGAACCATGAGTGAATCTCCAAGGGGAACGGATGGGCGAGCAGAGCAACGTGCCGGGCAGGATGGAGACGGGCAGCCGCTCACCCGTGTTGCTCACGTTCGCTGGGTCGCTGTGCTCCTACAGGGGCGATCTGCGGCGAAAAGGTGACAGCCTGGGGGGTCGTCGAACGCTCGCTCGGTCGCACGCTGGTTGGATCGGCCGATCCGGCGGCCGCTAGGCGTCGTCTGGCAGCGGCCCGGCCCGGAAGGTGAAGGCGGCCATCTGGTCGCGCTTGAAGATGCTCGGGCAGTGGCTGCCCGTGGTGCAGCCGCCGGTGAGGCCGGCGTCCGCCATCGCGTTCGTACGGCGGAGAAGTGGCCGGTGCTGCCAACTCATGGTAGACCCACCAAGCAAGCAAGCGCCCTGTCGCTGACCGATGCGGTCCGGCGCGGCCGGCCGGGCACACAAAAAGGCCCGGACCTTGTCGGTCCGGGCCCTCGAGGTTGACCTCGGGCTCAGCGCCCGAGATGGGGTAGAACTACGGAAGCAGCTCGGCTGCGTGCATGAAGACGGCATCTTCGCCCATCCGATAACCCCGGGGTCATGGATCGGCCCACTCCGGGCCGTACCTCGCTACCGCGATAACCCCGGGGTCATAGCGAACGGGGGAACCGCAGTCCGGTAGACTCACGGAACCCCCTCCGGTCAACATCCGTAGCATCCAGGAGACGCCGCTCAGCCGTGCCCGCGCCGAACTTCGACGTCATCGCCAGCCTCGCCAAGCGGCGTGGCTTCGTCTTCCAGTCCAGCGAGATCTACGGCGGCATGGCGGGCTTCTGGGACTGGGGCCCGCTCGGAGTCGAGCTGAAGAACAACGTGAAGTCGTCCTGGTGGCGCCACATGGTGACGCTGCGCGACGACGTCGTCGGCATCGACGCGGCGATCATCATGAACCCGCGCGTCTGGGAGGCGTCCGGGCACGTCGCCGGCTTCAGCGACCCGATGGTCGACTGCCGCACCTGCAAGAACCGCTTCCGCGAGGACGACCTGAAGGGCAAGCCAAGCGAGATCGCCTGCCCGAACTGCGGCAACCGCGGCACCCTCACCGAGCCGCGCCAGTTCAACCTGATGTTCGCGACGCACGTCGGGCCGGTGGAGGACTCCGCATCGGTCGCCTATCTGCGCCCGGAGACGGCCCAGGCGATGTTCGTGCAGTTCGACAACGTCCTCACCAGCATGCGGCGCAAGCTTCCGTTCGGGATCGCCCAGCAGGGCCGATCCTTCCGCAACGAGATCACCCCGGGCAACTTCATCTTCCGCCTGCGCGAGTTCGAGCAGATGGAGATGGAGTTCTTCGTCCATCCCCGTGACGAGGACACCTGGTTCGCCTACTGGGTCGACGCTCGCCACCGCTGGTGGACCGATGTCATGGGCATCAGCCCCGATCGCCTGCGCCTGCGCCCGCACGAGGCCGATGAGCTGAGCCACTACAGCAAGCAGACCACCGACATCGAGTACGAGTTCCCGATCGGCTGGTCCGAGCTCGAGGGCGTCGCCGACCGCACCGACTTCGACCTGAAGGCCCATGCCGCGGCCAGCGGGCGCAAGCTCGAGGTCTTCGACGAGGCCGCCGGCGAGCACCTCGTGCCGTACGTGATCGAACCGGCGATGGGCGTCGAGCGCGCGGTGCTGACCGTCCTCGTCGACGGCTACACCGAGGAGCAGCTGGCGAAGGAGACGCGGGTCGTGCTCCGCATCCGCCCCGAGCTGGCACCGGTCAAGGCGGCGGTGCTGCCGCTGCTGCGCAACCGTCCCGAGCTCGTGGAGCGTGCCCGCCGCCTCACGGCCGACATCAAGCCGCTGGCGGCGGCGATGTACGACGACACCGCCTCGATCGGCAAGCTCTACCGCCGCCAGGACGAAATCGGAACCCCGTTCTGCGTGACCGTCGACCCCGAGTCGCTCGACGACGGCGCTGCGACGATCCGCGAGCGCGACTCGATGACCCAGGAGCGGGTCAGCCTCGAGCTGATCCCGCAGCGCGTGGCCGACCTCGTGGCCGGACGGACGACCTGGGAGGGCGTCCCGCGCGAGGCCCCCGAGGGGTGACCGGACCGGCGGAGCGCGGCCGCGTGACCGAGCTGCTCGACCGTTCGCATGCCGCGTTCGCTGCCGGCGATGCCGATGCCTTCGCATCCTGCTTCTCCGACGACGCCCAGCTCTTCCTGCTCCACCGCGAAGCCGCAACCGGACGCGACGCCATCCGCGACGTGTGGGCCGATGGCTTCTCCCGCTTCGACACCTCCGCATGGGAGCCTCGCGGCGAGCTCCTCGAGGTCCACGCCGACCACGCGTACGCGTTCGGCACGTACACCGAGCGCCTGCTGAACCGCGCGGAAGGCTCACGCCAGCTCGTGCGTGGCCGGCTCATCCATTTCCTCCGGCGCGAGCCCGACGGCGACTGGCGCATCTCGTTGCTGATGAACTCGCACTCGCACCCCACCGAGCCGATCGAATGACCGGGATCGCGCTCCACGACATCGCCGAAGCGCTCGAGCGCGGCGACCACGAGCTCGTGCTGCGCCAGACCGATGCGATCCTCGCCGAGCGACCCGGCGACGACGCGGCGCACGAGCTCCGTGCGCGGGCGCTCCTCGCCCTCGGCCGCCTCGAGGAGGCCGAGCGTCACGCCCAAAACGCCGTGCGGCTCGACCCGGAGGAGATCCGCTACCGCGAGCTGCTGGCCGAGATCCTCTCGCGCGAGGGCGCGCATCGCGACGCGGCGGCCGAGTTCGGGCGCCTCGCCCGCAACGACCCCGGCGAGACGACCTGGACGGTCGCCGAGGCGCGCGAACGCATCGACGCCGCCCAGCCGGGCATGGGCGTCGAGGCTGCGCGCCGCGCGGTGAAGCTCGAGCCCCGCAACGGGCGCGCGCAGCTGGCGCTGGCACAGGCGCTGACGCGGACCGGCGACGCCCGCGGCGCCTTCCAGGCCGCGACCCTTGCGACCGAGCTGATGCCGGGCGACCCGCAGGCCCGCGAGGCCCTCGCCGACGCCAACTACCTCGCCGGGGAGGAGGCGGCCGCCTTCGACGAGTTCCGGGCCCTCGCGAACGAGCTGGGCGGCCGCGACCGCGATCGCGTGGTGGCCAAGGCCCGCTCGCTCTACCGGCGCCGCGCCGGGTTCCTCGGGCGGCTCGCGGCCGGCATGGGTCCGGTCTTCGGGCTGGCCTTCCGCAACGGCTGGCTCAGGGTGGACCGATGAGGGCCGGCTCACTCCGGCAGCGACTCACGGCCGCCATGGGGGCGGCCATGCGCAACCGCGGCGCCGATGCGATCGCGCTGACCGCCGATCGTGCAAAGGCCACCGCAGTGGCCCTCGCCGGCGTGCCCGACGACACCGAGATCGAGCTCGCCGCGCTCGACATGCCGACCCGGGCAGCCGCCTCGGTGCTCGGCTACCACCCGGAGCACGTGCGGCGGCTCATCCGCAGCGGCCGGCTCCGCGCGCGGCGCGTCGGCGGCGACTACCGGGTGACCGTCGACGACCTGTGGCCGCTCATCGAGGCGCGCCACGCGCAGCCCGGCCGCCGGCGGGCACCGCGCCCGCGATGACCGCCCAGCCGCGGGCACGCCGGGTGCAATCGCCGCGCCGATGACCATCCTCGCCATCCTCTCCGCCGCCGACGGATCAGACCGCGAGGTCGACCTGCGCGGCGAGGTGCTCGACCGCATCGACGATCACGAGCTGCTGTGGGTCGACATCACCGGCGCAGACGAGGCCGACGTGCGAGTCGTCCGCGACGCGTTGCGCCTCGATGGGAGCGTGGTGGAGGCGCTGAGCGAGGCGCACAGCCGGCCGGACGCATCGGTCCTGCATGGCGCCGTCCAGCTGACGTTGCTCTGGCTCGACAACGAGGGAACGGACGAGCCGATCCCCGTCCAGGTCGTCGCCGGTCGCGGCTGGGTGATCTCGCGCCACACCGAGCCGCTGGAGCGGCTCGATCGGCAGCGCGAAAAGATCATGGACCAGCGCGAGATCGGGTCGCTGGAGCCGGTCCAGTTCGTTGCCGCGATCCTCGGCTGGCACGTGGACGGGTTGCTGCAGGTCGCCGAGCACCTCGAGCGGGCTGTCGACCGGCTCGACGAGCAGGCGCTGAGCACCGACCGCGACCTGCTCGGGCGGCTGGTCGCCATGCGCCTGCGGATCGCCCGAGCCCGTCGGATCGCGGCGCTCCACACCGACGTCTACGCCGAGATCGCCCGTCCCGACTTCCTGCCGGACCTCGACGAGAAGGACAACGGGCTGCTCATGCAGGCTGGGGAGCGCCTCGATCGGGCGCTCGGGTCGATCGCGAACGTGCGCGAGATGCTGATCGGCACCTTCGACGTGCACATGACCCGCACGGCACAGCGCACGAACGACATCGTGCGCGTCCTGACCTGGACGTCGGTCATTCTCCTGCCGGCGGTCGTGGTGGCCGGGATCATGGGCATGAACTTCGACGTCTGGATCTTCGAGCGGACCGAGCTGTTCTGGGTCGTCATCGGCTTCATGATCGCCACCGCGGTCGTGACGTTGCTCATCGCCCGGTTGCGGGGCTGGCTCTGACCATCGGCCGGCGCAACGCTGGTTCGGGCGAGAACCCCTCGCAGAGCCGATGGGCGGGCCGCGCTACAATCGTCGCTCCCCAAGATTGCGAGATACGAGGAGCCGATTCGGCATGGCCACGAGTGCCCGCAAGCCCACCACGCCCGCACGCAAGCCCCGAACGACCCGCGCGCAGCGCGCCGTCCGCCCGACCGCGGGGAGCAAGAACGGGAAGCTGATCTACACGTTCGCCGAGGGCAACGCGTCGATGCGCTCGACGCTCGGCGGCAAGGGCGCCGGGCTGGCGGAGATGACGAACGCCGGGCTGCCGGTCCCGCCGGGCTTCACGATCACCACCGAAGCCTGCAACGCCTACTACGCGGCTGGCAAGAAGCTTCCGGCGGGCCTGTGGGACGACGTCGTCGCGCACATGAAGGAGCTCGAGCAGCAGACCGGCAAGGGATTCGGCGACCCGGAGAACCCGCTGCTGGTCTCCGTCCGCTCCGGCGCGGCGTTCAGCATGCCGGGGATGATGGACACCGTCCTCAACCTCGGCCTGAACCCGGACACCGTGCAGGGCCTGATCCGGCTGACCGGCAACGAGCGCTTCGCGTGGGACGCCTGGCGCCGGTTCGTGGCGATGTTCGGCCGCATCGTGCTCGACCTGAAGGCCGAGGACTTCGATGAGCCCTTCGACGAGGCAAAGCACAAGGCGAGGGCCAAGCTCGACACCGATCTGACCGCCGATCAGCTGCGCAAGATCGGCGAGACGTTCACGAAGATCGTCGAGTCCAGGACGGGGGAGCCGTTCCCGACCGATCCGTATCGGCAGCTGGAGCTCGCCACGCGCGCCGTGTTCGACTCCTGGTTCGGCAAGCGCGCCCACGACTACCGCGAGTTCAACAAGATTCCGCACGACCTCGGCACCGCGGTGAACGTGGTGACGATGGTGTTCGGCAACATGGGCGACGACTCGGGGACCGGCGTCGCCTTCACCCGCGACCCGAACACCGGCGAGAAGGCGCTGTACGGCGAGTACCTCACGAACGCCCAGGGCGAGGACGTCGTGGCCGGCGTGCGGACTCCGGCAAAGATCAGCCAGATGCGCGACGAGCTGCCCGAGGTCTACGCGCAGTTCGAGGAGATCGCGCAGCGGCTCGAGGGCCACTACCGCGAGATGCAGGACCTCGAGTTCACGATCGAGCGCGGCACGCTGTACATGCTCCAGACGCGCTCCGGGAAGCGCACCGCGCCCGCCGCGGTGAAGATCGCGGTCGACATGGTCAACGAGGGGGTGCTGACGAAGGAGGAGGCGCTCCAGCGCGTCGACCCCGCACAGATCGTCCAGCTCCTCCTGCCGCGCTTCGACGAGGCCGCCAAGGAGAGAGTGGGGGACCGGCTGCTCGGCAAGGGCCTGAACGCCTCGCCCGGCGCGGCCGTCGGCCAGGCCATCTTCGACCCCGACCGCGCGGTCGAGGCGCGCGACGCCGGCAACCCGGTGATCCTCGTGCGCATCGAGACCTCGCCGGACGACGTGCACGGCATGCTCGCCGCGAAGGGCGTGCTCACCGCTCGCGGCGGGGCCACCTCGCACGCCGCGGTCGTGGCCCGCTCGATGGGCCTCCCGTGCGTGGCCGGCGCCGAGTCGCTGAAGATCGACTACGCGAAGCGCCAGATGCGCGCCGGATCGGCGACGGTCAGCGAGGGCGATCTCATCAGCATCGACGGAACGACCGGCGAGATCTTCGCCGGCGAGCTGCCGACGATCGAGGCGAAGTTCGAGGACGAGCACGATCTTGCGACGCTCCTCGGCTGGGCCGATGAGGTCCGCCGCCTCCAGGTGTGGGCGAATGCCGACTATCCGCGCGACGCGGAGCGCGCGCGGGCGTTCGGTGCGCAGGGCATCGGCCTCTGCCGGACCGAGCACATGTTCTTCGAGGAGGACCGCCTGCCGACCGTGCAGCGCATGATCCTCAACGCGCACACGGCCACGGCGGCCAAGGCGAAGGACGACGCAGACCGGACCGACGAGGATCGGGAGGCCGTCAAGGCCTTCGACGCGGCACTCGGCGAGCTCGAGAAGCTCCAGACCGATGATTTCGCCGGCCTCTTCCGGGCGATGGACGGCCTGCCGGTCGTCATCCGCCTCATCGACCCGCCGCTGCACGAGTTCCTCCCCAGCCACGAGCAGCTGATCGCCGACGTGACGCGGCTTCGGACGACGCTGGAGCTCACCGGCGGAGGATTGACCGATGCCGTCGCCGACCGCGTGACGCCGGCACTCGAGGCGGGCCTGACCCGGATCTTCGGCAAGAAGGACGCCGCGCGCGCGATGAAGCTGATTCGCCGCGAGGGGAAGGCCGAGTCATCTGCCGGTGGCGACGGTTCGGATCGGTCCAGCGTGGAGGCCGAGCTTGCCGCGAAGGAGGAGCTGCTCCACGCCGTCGAGGCGATGGTGGAGCAGAACCCGATGCTCGGGCTGCGCGGCGTGCGGCTCGGGCTGATGGTGCCCGACATCGTGAAGATGCAGACGCGGGCCATCCTCGCCGGCGCCGCCCGCGTGGCCGCCGAGGGGCGCACGCCGCTGCCGGAGATCATGATTCCGCTCGTCGGGCACGTGAACGAGCTGCGAGAGACGCGCGAGATCCTCGAGGCCGAGGTGGCGCGCATCGTCGAGGACTCCGGGCAGCAGGTGACCTACAAGTTCGGCACGATGATCGAGGTGCCGCGCGGCGCCCTCACCGCCGACGAGATCGCCGAGCACGCCGAGTTCTTCAGCTTCGGGACGAACGATCTGACCCAGATGGGCTTCGGCTACAGCCGTGACGACGCCGAGGGCAAGTTCCTGATGCAGTACGTCGACCGCAAGATCCTTCCGGAGAACCCGTTCCAGGTGCTCGACGTTGCCGGCATGGGCCAGCTGATGCGCATGGGCGTCGAGAAAGGGCGCGCCACGAAGCCGAAGCTCAAGATCGGCATCTGCGGCGAGCATGGCGGCGATCCCGCATCGATCGCCTTCTGCCACGAGATCGGGCTCGACTACGTGTCGTGCTCGCCGTTCCGCGTGCCGGTGGCGCGCCTCGCGGCCGCGCAGGCATCGATCTCGCGGACCGAAACCCGCGACAAGTAGCCGCGCCCCGTCAGGTCAGGGCGCCGGCGGGGTAGGCAGGCACAGCGGGAACGTACACGACGGCGACGGCGACGGGGTCGGCGTGGGCGTCGCCGCGATCGTCGGGGTGGGGGTCGCGGTCGGCCGTGAGGTCGGCGTCGGGCCGGCGGTCGGGGGCGGGGTGGGTACCGGGCCAGGCACGACCGGTGGCTGCCCGCCATGCATCGTCGGTTCGGGCTCGCCGGCGTCCGGGCCGGGCGACGGCTCCGGCGACGGCTCCGGCGACGCGGTAGGGGAGGCCGTCGGCGAGGCGGTCGTCGTCTCCGTGGCCTCCGGGCCGCCCTGGCCGCCGAGCACCGCGCCGCCGGGTGTCGGCGTCACCGCCGCCACGTCGGTTGGGAGCGGCCCGGGGAAGAGCGCCCCACCGGCCACGATCCCGGCACCGATGACCAGCAGCACGGTTGCCGTGCCGGCAGCCGCCTGCAGGAATTCCCGCCGGCGCCCGCCGCGCGCGGCGACCCCCGGCGGCGGCATCTGGGCCAGGCCGGGGTCGATCAGCGTGAGGGCGTCGAGCGCTCCCGCGGCGCGGAGGCACCCGGGGCAGGCGGAGGCATGGAGCGCCACGTCGCGCGGCAGCTCTACGCGCGCTCCGCGCAGCAGCCAGGCATCGAAGGCGCCGTGGAGGTCGCTCATCGCATCGCCCGCCGAGCGATGGCGTGCACCTGGGTCGCGATCGGTCCGTCGGTCGGCGCAACCGTCGCCGTCGCCGCGTGGCCCCGCACGTACCGCTCGCGCGCCCGGCGCAGCAGCCGATCCAGCGCCGTCGCGTCGCGCCCGACGATCGTCGCCACGTCACGGCGGTCCAGCCGCTCGACGCCGGACGCGATGAGCGCGGCCCGCTCGAGCCGGTCGAGGCCGGCCATGGCCACGACGGCAGCCTCGTCGGCGCCGAGCTCGCTCAGGATGTGGGGGTCGGTGGGACCGTTGCGGCCGACGCGTGCCCGCTCGACGATCCGCCGTCGTAACCAGGCCGCGGCCCGCTCGGGATGGCGCAGCTCCTCGATGTGCGCCGTCCCGGCTGCCAGTGCCTCCGAGGCCAGGCGCGCGGCGGCCGGCCGATCGCCCATCGTGAGGAGCAGCGCGAATCCATGGAGGCGGCGTCCGTGGAGGTCCTTGAACGCGGCGCGCACGACATCGGCCGGTGGCCCCGGCGACGGGTCAGCGGGAACGATGGACGACATCCCTGGCAGTGCAGTCCGGTGCGGTTTGGGGGAGTTTACCCACCTCGGGCGAGTGCCTTCCCGCGGGCGTCGGACTGGCGAAAGGCTTGACAATCGGGTAGAATAGCCCCTGGTACCTTGACAAAGCACTTGACAACCGCGTTTCGAGCACGCGAGGGCGTCACCATCACCTCATCCTCAGGCATCGTTGCCGAGATCAAGGCCAAGCTCCCGGTCGCCGACATCGTCGGAGAGACGGTCGCACTCAAGCGTGCCGGAACCATCCACAAGGGGCTCTGCCCCTTCCACGCCGAGAAGACGCCGTCCTTCATCGTCACGCCCGAGCGTGAGACGTGGCACTGCTTCGGCTGCGGCGAGCACGGCGACATCTTCACCTTCGTGATGCGTCGCGATGGCCTCGACTTCCGCGAGGCGCTGGCCCGCCTGGCCGAGCGCGCGGGCGTCGAGCTGAGCGCGCGGTCCGCCGGTGAGGACCGCCGCCGGCGGAGGCTGCGCGAGGCGCTGGAGGCGGCGATCGCCTGGTACCGCGAGGTCCTGCTCCAGGCACGCCAGGCGGAACGGGCGCGCGCCTACCTCGAGGAGCGTGGCCTGAGCGAAGCAACCCAGGAGCGCTTCGGCATCGGCTATGCGCCGAACACGTGGGAGGCGCTCAGCAAGCGGCTGCGTGGCAAGGGCTTCACCGATGCCGAGCTCACCGACGCCGGCCTCGCCAAGCCCTCCAGCCGCGGCGGCGTGTACGACGCCTTTCGCGGCCGCATCATCATCCCGATCCGCGACGCCTCGGGGCGCGCCATCGGCCTGGGCGGACGGATCCTGCCGGACGCCGAGGGTCCGAAGTACCTGAACTCGCCGGCGACCGCCCTCTTCGACAAGAGCCGCACGCTGTACGCGATCGACCTCGCCAAGGGCGCGATCCGGCGCGAGAAGCTGGCGGTCATTGTCGAGGGCTATACCGACGTGATGGCCGCTCACCAGGCCGGCTTCGAGAACGTCGTCGCCAGCCTCGGCACGGCGCTCACCGCCGGGCAGGTCGAGCTCGCCAACCGCTACGCCGATGCGGTCGCGCTCGCCTACGACGTCGACCTCGCCGGGGAGGCCGCCACGCAGCGCGGCCTCGTCGAGGAGCTTCACGGCGTGGTCGGCAAGGTCCGCGTCATCCGCATCCCGGCGGGCAAGGACCCCGACGAGCTGATCCGGACCGATCCGGAGACGTGGCGGAGCGCGGTCGATGAAGCGGAGGAGCTGATCCCGTATTTCATGCAGCGCGGGCGCGAGGCCCTGGACTGGCGGAACCCATCCAGCCGGACGGCCTACGTGCAGCAGATGCTGGACCTGCTCCGGCGAATTCCGGATCGGACGCAACGCGACTCGTACATTCCGGTGCTCGTTCGGCACTCCGGCATCGACGAGCGCATCCTGCGCGACGAGCTGTCGCGCGGCCCGCGACCGATGCCGGTGCGCCCGGTCGGCACCGCCCAGGCCGGGGCCGAGGAGGGGCCGCGCCTCACGCCGCTCGAGCGTGAGACGTTGACCCTGCTGCTGCTCGATCCGGCGCTCGCCGCCGAGCAGGCCGCCGATCCGCGGCTGCCGCTGCGCGACGAGTCCGCGCGTGCGCTCTGGGAGGCGTGGAGGGCCGCGGTGACGGCGCCGGAGGGCCGGCCGGAGCTGGAGACGTTCGTGGGCACGCTCGACCCGGCCACGGCGGCGCTGGTGCGCGACCTGCTGGCCTCGGCACGGGCCCGCGGCGTGCGGGCCGACCCGGAGACCGATCGCGAGGCGCTGCGGGTCGTGCTCCTGCGCCTGCGCAAGGAGCGCGTGCAGGAGCGACTGGCCGACCTCCAGGCGCTCATCAGCGTCGGCGCGGGCGACGGGGACGACAACGACGGCATCGGCGAGCTCGAACGACAATTCACGGTTCTGCATCTCGAACGGGAGCAGCTCGAACAGGCAATCAATCCGGCGGCCGTATTGGCCGGCCAGAGGAGGAAGTAGCCCAGTGGCGACCACCACCACCAGCAAGCGGCCCGCGGCCGCGAAGGACACGAAGACGACGAAGGCGGCTCCCGCGAAGGCACCCACGGCCACGAAGGCCAAGGCATCGGCTCCGGCAACGAAGGCGAAGGCGGCTCCCGCCAAGGCCACGACGGCCAAGCCGACGGCCGCGACGCCGAAGACGGCTGCCCCGAAGGGCGGCGCCGCAAAGGCGGCTGCGCCGAAGGCGAGCGCCACGAAGGCGGCCGCGCCGAAGGCGGCCGCGCCAAAGGCCGCGGCGAAGAAGCCCGCCACGAAGAAGGCCGGGACGAAGTCCAACGGCTCGGCCGACGACCCCGCCACCTCGGCCGCGGTCGTCGACCTCATCGCGCGCGGGCGCGAGGAGGGCTTCATCACCCACGACCAGATCCTCGAGGTCATCCCCGCGCCCGAGGCGCACATGGGGGCGGTCGAGGAGCTCTACGCGGCCGCCGAGGAGGCCGGCGTCGAGGTGCTCGACGCGCAGAACCAGCCGACGCTCATCGGTGAGCCCGACGAGGTCGAGGCGCCGGCGGCTCCCGGCGCGGAAGCCAAGCCGGGCACGACGGCCAAGGAGGGCGAGGAGGACCTGGAGGCGCTGGCCGCCGACCTCATCGGCATCGACGACCCGGTGCGGATGTATCTCAAGGAGATCGGCAAGGTCGCGCTGCTCACCGCGGAGGAGGAGGTCGTGCTGGCCAAGGCGATCGAGCTCGGTGAGCTCATCGTCGAGGATCCGGCGCGCTCGCTCGTCAACCTCTTCGCGTGGGTCACGCTCGACACCGAGCCGAAGGCCCGCAGCATGGCCGCCATGCGCGCCTTCGACCTGCCCAAGGAGGCGCCGCACGTCACGCACGACGCGATCGACTGGTGGACCGTGCGCCGGCGCAAGACGATCGAGCCGCCCGTCATCAAGATGTCGAAGTACCGCAAGGCGTCCGGGCTCGACGACGAGGCACGCACGCGGCTGATGGAGGGCGAGTCGATCCTCAAGGTCCTCGCCTCCGATCCGGCGCAGGGCATCAAGGACGCGATCCTGTTCGGCGCGACCTTCCGGTTCCGCTCGGTCAGCCATCCCGGCTCGGCCGAGCTCTATGAGCTCGAGGCCTGGGCGCGCGAGACGACGCAGGAGATGGTCAAGGAGTACATCGAGTCGGGCCACGACCCGGAGTACCTGCTCAGCCTCGGCTACGACCCGACCATTCCGCTCGACGTGCCGCTCGAGAAGCGCTCGGGCCGGCTGGTCGAGCAGAGCACCGATGCGCGCAAGCGCCTGACCGAGGCCAACCTGCGGCTGGTGGTCAGCATCGCCAAGAAGTACATCGGTCGCGGCATGAGCTTCCTGGACCTCATCCAGGAGGGCAACATCGGCCTCATCCGCGCGGTCGAGAAGTTCGACTACGAGAAGGGCTTCAAGTTCTCCACGTACGCGACGTGGTGGATCCGCCAGGCGATCACCCGCGCCATCGCCGACCAGGCGCGCACGATCCGCATCCCGGTCCACATGGTCGAGACGATCAACCGGCTCATCCGCGTCAGCCGCACCCTGCTCCAGGAGCTCGGGCGCGAGCCGACGGTCGAGGAGATCGCGCGGCGCATGAGCCGCGACGAAGTGATCCGCGAGCTGCGCGACAAGCTCCAGCGCGAGCCGACCGAGTCCGAGGTGGACGAGCGCGTCGGCGAGGGCCCGCAGACGGTGTCGCCGGAGAAGGTCCGCGAGATCATGAAGGTCTCCCAGGAGCCGGTCAGCCTCGAGACGCCGATCGGCGAGGAGGAGGACAGCCACCTCGGCGACTTCATCCCGGACCTCGCTTCGGTGGCGCCCGCCGATGCGGCTTCGCACCAGCTGCTGAAGGAGCAGGTCGAGGGCGTGCTCGACTCGCTGACGCCTCGCGAGCGGCGCGTGCTCCAGCTGCGCTTCGGGCTCGAGGACGGCCGATCGCGGACCCTCGAGGAGGTCGGGCGCGACTTCAACGTGACCCGCGAGCGGATCCGTCAGATCGAGGCGAAGGCGCTCCGCAAGCTGCGCCACCCGTCGCGATCGCGGAAGCTGAAGGACTACCTCGAGTAGGCCGATGGCGCCTGCCGACGCTCAGGCGGTCGTGGGCTCCGCGTCGTCCGGATCGCCGAGCAGGCGCACGAGGGCATAGGCGGGCCGCAGGACGGTCCGAACGACCCACAGCGCGATGAAGCCGCCGAGCACGACCGCCACCAGCAGGTAGGCAACGAGGATCAGCACCGAGACGATCGCGGCGGTCGTGACCGCCGAGGTCGCGTCCTGGAAGCCGGCGGTTCCGAGCGAAATGGCATCGGCCAGCCAGCCCTCGTACGACTTGCGCAGCATCCGCGAGTCCGCGAGCGAGGACTCGATGGCTGCCTCGGTATCACCGGACTGGTAGACGGCGAGCTCCTCCTCGAGCACGTCGAGCCAGCGCTCGAAGCCCTCGCGGGCCTCGGTTACGGTGCCGCGCTGGTTCGGGCTGGCAGATTGGTCGGCCGCGTCGAACGAGGCGCGCGCGAGCGCGATGCGGCCGTCCATCTGGGCCAGGAACTCGTCGCTGCCGCTGATGAGGTAGCCGCGCTCGTCGTTGGCAAGGCCCTTGGCGTGCAGCGCCGCGGCCTTGACCGCATCGGTGAAGCGCGCCTGGCGCTCAGCGAGGGTCGCGTTGTGGCCGATGGTGAGGACGAGGCTGATCGAGATGGCGACCGCGATCACGAGCATCACGACGAGGCTGGCGACGGCCGCGAGGACCTTGACGTCGAGCGTCAGCGGAGTCGACGGGCGATCGGTGTCGGGTGGGTGGTTCACGGCTCGAGGCTCAGCGGCGGGAAGTCCCACATCCTACGGTGCGGGGTCTCGCTTGACCAGATGGCGACAGCGTGGGTCAGATGCGGACGAGGGCTGGCCGTCGCGTCGCCGAGCTCGACGCGACGGCCAGCGGGAGCACGATCATGAGCGCCAGGATCGCGGTCAGGACGGCGGGCTCGAGGCGCGCCGGCGGATCGGCATGGCCGATACCGACGAACGGGCCACCGATCGCGCCGCCGCTGGCGGGCTTGAAGGTGATCACGAGCTGCGGCGGCTGCTCGCCCTTCTCCTTGGCGAAGAACTGCTGTTCGGCGTCCTGGTTCTCCGATGCATCGCGGATCAGGAATCCGTGGTGCCCGCCGGTGGAGTACATCGCCTGCACGATCGCCGCGACGTTCCACTGTCGGTAGCCGGAGCCGGAGGCGACGGTCGCCGCCGCGCCGCTGGTGGCGGGCTGGTTGGCCCAGGTGACGCCGCCCTCGGTCCACGTCGTGTTGAGGCGCAGAGCCTGGAGGGTTCGCCCGCTCGCGGACGAGCCGGCGTACAGGCGCAGGGTGGCGGTGTCGATCACGCAGCCGGCCGGGGCGGTCGGGAGCGTGAACTTGACCAGCGCGCGCAGGTTGCTGTTTCCGCTCTTCGACATCACCTTGAGGATGCCGTCGCTGCCCTTGTTGCTCGACGGGCTGCTCTGCTCGATCCATGCGTCCGCGTTGGCCGCGAGGGTCTGAGCCGGCCCGCAGTTGACCGGGGCGCCACCGGCCTGCACCGTCCACGGGTAGTTAGCCGCCGACAGGTCGCGGTTGCCCGCGGCGTCGATGGCCTGGACCCGGAAGGTGTGAGACGCGACGGGCAGTCCGGTGTACGCCTTCGGAGAGGTGCACGCGGCGAACGCCTGTTGATCGAGCGAGCACTCGAAGGTCGTGCCCGTCTCCGGCGACTGGAAGTGGAAGGTGGCGCTGGTCTCGGTCGTCGTGGCCAGCGGACCCTGGGTGATGACGGTCTCCGGCGCGGTCTGGTCGATGACCCACGTGTGCACGGCCGGGGAGGCGTCGACGTTGCCGGCGGCGTCCTTGGCCCGCACGCGGAAGGTGTGCGACCCGAGGCTCAGGCCGGTGTAGCTCTGACCGGTGGTGCACGGATCCCACGTCGCGGTGACCGGGACGTCGCGCTGGCATTCGAAGGTGAGGCTTCCGGCGGCGGTGACGTTGTCGACGCCGTTGAAGGTGAACTGGGCCGAGGTGCTGGCGGTGGCCGCGCCCGGGTTGCCCGTGAGGTTCGTATCCGGCGCCGTGGTGTCCCCCGAGCCGGGCGGCGGCGGCGGCGGCGCGCCGTTCCCGAATCGGAGCACGAGCACCGGCCGGTTGTTGCTCTCCTCGCGGCTGTGGAACTGCTGCTCAGCGTCTTGGTTCTCCGTCGCGTCGCGGATCAGGAAGCCGTGGTTCGAGCCGGTGATCATCGCCTGGACGGCCGAGGCGACGTTCCAGTCGCGGTAGCCGGTGCCGGAGGTGGTCGTGATGGCCGGGCCGGTCGTCGTCGGCTGGGTCGCCCACGTCACGGAACCCTCGGACCAGGTCTCGGCCAGCTGGACGGCCTGGATCGTGCGGCCCGCGACACCGCCCTTGTTGTAGATGCGCAGGGTGGCGCTCTCGACCGAGCAGCCCTGCGGCATGGTCGGCAGGGTGAACCGGACGACGGCGCGGAGATTGCCGCCGTTCTTCGACATGACCTTGAGGATGCTGTCGGAGCCCTTGTTGTTGGCCGGGCTGCCGGAGTCGATCCAGGCGTCGGCGGTGGCGGTGAGGGTCACCTCCGGGCCGCAGTTGACCTGGGTGCTCTGGACCGTCCACGTGTCGGTCGCCTCGGACTGGTCGGTGTTGCCGGCGGCGTCGGTGGCGCGGACCGAGAAGGTGTGCGGGCCAACCGTGAGGCCGGTGTAGGTCTTCGGCGTAGTGCACGCGGCCCACGCGCCCGTGTCGAGCTTGCAGGCGAATGTCGAGCCGGTCTCGGTCGAGCTGAACGCGAAGGTCGCGGTCGTCTCGGTCGTGGTGGCCGGTGGCTCCTGCGTGATCGACGTGTTGGGTGCCGTGGTGTCGGCGAGCGCCTCGATCGTCCAGCTGAAGCTGGCGGGCGACTCGTCGGTGTTCCCGGCGGCATCGGTCGCGCGGACGGAGAAGGTGTGCGAGGTGGCGGCAAGGCCGCTGTAGGTCTTGGCCGAGGTGCATGCCTCCCAGGCGCCCGTGTCGAGCTTGCACTCGAAGGTCAGGTTGGCCGCAGCCGTGCCGTCATCGGCACCGCTGAACGTGAAGGACGCCGTGGTGTTGGTCGTCGTCGGCTGCGGATTGCCGGTGATCGACGTGTTGGGATCGGTGATGTCGGCAACCGTGAAGGTGTGCGAGGTCGGCTGACCGATGTTGTTGGCCTCGTCGATCGCACGCACCTGGAAGGTGTGGTTGCCCGGGGTCATCGCATTGAGCTGGGCGGTCGTGTACGTGGTCGGGCTGCTGCACGCCGCGTACGGGGCGCCGTCCAGGCGGCACTGGAAGGTGAGGTCGCCCGGAAGCGTGTGGTCGTCGGTTGACGTGTATTCGAAGATCAGCGAGCCGGTCGTGACCTCGAGTTCGGGCTGTGCCGGCGCCTGGGTGTCGAAGACCGTCCAGCTGTAGCTTGCCGAGCTCGTGTTGCCGGCGACGTCGGTCGCGCGCACCGTGAAGGTGTGAGCGGCATCGCTGAGGCCGGTGTACGTCTTCGGCGAGGTGCAGTCGGTGAAGCTTCCGCCGTCGAGCTGGCACTCGACATCGAGCGTGCCGGCCCAGTTGTCGGAGGCGGTGAAGTTGAACGTCGCTGAGGTGTCGGTGGTCGTGCTGGCCGGCCTCGGAAGGCCGATCGCGACCGTCGGGTTCATCAGGTCGGCGACGGTCCACGTGCGGCGGACCGGCTCGCTCAGGTTCTCACCCTCCGACAGGTCCTCGGAGCGGACGTCGAACGTGTGGACGCCCTTCCCGAAGCCGCTGTAAGTCGTGCCGGAGTGGCAGATGCCATAAGGGCCACCGTCGAGCGAGCATTCGAACACCACCGGCTCGTCGGCCGTGAAGGTGAACGTTGCCGTGGTCGAGTCGACCGTGCCGGTCGGGCCGCCGGTGATCGTCACCGTCGCGGCGGTGAAGTCGACGACCTCCCACTCGAACTCAGCGGGCAGGAAGCTGGCGTGGCCGGCGGCGTTGATCGCCTGGACCTCGAAGGTGTACTCGTTGTCGGTGGCGAGGCCGGTGTAGGTCTTGCCGGACTCGCACGACTCCCAGACCGTGCCCGTCGACTCGCCGGTCAGGCGGCACTCGAAGGTGCCTTCCTGGTCCGAGCTGAACTCGAAGGTTGCGCTGTGCTCATCGGTCTGGATGCCGAGCTCACCAGGAGCCTCGTCGAGCGGGCCGGAGTCGATCGTCGCCGTCGGGCGGCGAAGGACGGTCCAGGTCCACGTATCCGGCGACACGTCGCGGACGTCGGCCGCGGTGACCGCGCGGACGAGGAGGGTGTGCTCGCCGAAGAGGGCGTCGAAGGCGTACGGGGTGTCGCACGAGCTCCACGGCTCGCCGTCGAGCGAGCACTCGAACTCGGCGGGCTGCGCCGTGGTGTCGATGGTGGAGGTGAACTGGAACTGGACGTGCGCACCATCCGCCAGATCCTGGATGGTCTGGGCAGCTGGCTTCTGGACGATGGTCGTGTTCGGCGCCACCGTATCGCTGACCTCGACGACCGCGAACGGCGAGAGGCTGCTCACGACGCCGCAGACCAGGCCACCGTCGAGCTCGAGGGTGACGTCGATCCACTCGCCGTCATCGAAGTGCAGGATGTGCGCGTCCTCGAGCGAGCCGTACGGCAGGCAGACCGTGATGTCGCCGAGGTACGTGGCGCTCGTGTTCACGTCGTAGTAGAGGGCGCCGGCGGTGAAGTAGCCGAGCGGAAGCTCGGGCACGCCGCCCGCGGTGAGGACGTCGACCGAGGTCGTGCCGTCGGCCGTGACCTCGGTGAAGGTGATGGTGGCGCCGCCGTCCGTGACGATCAGGTTGGTCGCGGTCGTGTTCGGCGCACCCGCCGCCACGATCGTCCAGGCGTGTTCCGCCGGGGACCCATCGGTGTTCGGGACCGGGGCGTTGTCGACCGCGCGGACCTCGAAGGTGTGGTCGCCCGGCTCGAGGCCGAGGTACACATCGCCGCTCGTGCACTCCTCGAATGCGGCGCCGTCGAGCGAGCATTCGAAGATCATGTCGATCAGCGCCGTGAGGTTGTCGGTGCCGCTGAAGACGAACGTCGCGGAGGTGCTGGACGTGCCGTCGGCCGGACCGAGGACGAGGACCGTCTCCGGATCGGTCGTATCGGCCGCCTGGATCTCCCACTCGTACTCCGCCGCCGGGCTCTCGAGCATCTGCTGGCCGAGGAGCGGCAGCGTCCGCGCGCGGACCTCGAGCACGTGCGTGCCGTTGGTCAGGTCGGTGTACACGAGCGGCGAGGTGCACGCCGTGAAGGCCGGGATGAACTCGTCGACCGGGTCGAGCCGGCACTCGTAGGTGGAGCCGGGCTGGTCGAAGAAGGTGAGCTCGCCGCTGGCGCGGGCGCTCGTGGCGCCGGCCGGCACGTCGCCGAGCTCGGTCGTGTTCGTGATGACCGTCAGGGGCGGGGCGATGACGTTCCAGCTGGAGCTGACTGCCTCGCCCGTGATCGGCACCTCGTCGATGGCGCGGACCTCGAGCGTGTGCGGTCCGCCGAGCAGGTCGGGCAGGGTCAGCGGCGAGTCGCACGCCTCGAACCCTGGCGTCAGGCCGTCGAACATGAACCCGTCGAGCGAGCATTCGAACTCGAGGTTCGCCGGGATCGTGCCGTTGTCCGTGCCGGTGAAGTTGAAGGTGACCTCGTTGCCACTGGGATCCGTCGGCTCCAGCGTGAGGATCGTGGTCGGGGCCGCCTCGTCGGTGATGATCCACTCGACGGTGGCCACGACCGTCTCGACGGTCGAGAGCAGGTACGGATGCGTCGCCTCGACCTCGAAGGCGTGCGCGTTCTGCTCACCGGCGAGGATGTTGGAGTACGCGTAGCCGGGCTCGCCGCACTGGACTTCGATGCCGTCGAGCGAGCAGACGAAGAGGGCTTCCGGATCGGTCGAGTTGAACTCGATGAGGCCGGAGGTCGCGGTGCTGCCGGTCGCCGGCGGAGCGGCGGTGACGGTCAGGTCGGGCGCGACATCCTTCACCCTGAGCCACTCGAACTCGGCGGGCGTCGCGTCGGGGGTGTTGAACTCGCCGAGCGCCATGACCTGGAACAGGTGCGGGCCGTACGCCAAGCCGGCGTACCTCGCCTCACCGGCCACGCCACCCGGGCACTCGCTGAAGGTCGGCGAGTCGAGCGCGCACAGGAGCGTTGCGCCCGTGCCCGAGAAGGTGAACGTCACGGTGTCGCTGGTCGTCTCGAAGTCGACGCCCATGTCCGGGGTGACCGAGAGCAGCGTCGTCTCCGGCTCCGCCTCGATCGAGAACTCATGCCCCGGGGTCGGTGCCGGGGTCGCGTCGGCATTGTCGGCCAGGTCGCGTGCGCGCACCTGGAAGGTGTAGGTGCCTGGTGCCTCGAGGTAGTCCTCGAAGACGATCTCGTGGAAGAACGAATCGTCGGCCCATGGCTCGCCGCACTCCTGCCACACCGGGGACGTGCCCTCGAGCGTGATCGCGCACTCGAACTCGAGCTCGTACGAGGAGCCGAGGTCGTCGACGCCACGGAACGTGAAGCGCAGGCCGGGGTCGAGGAACTGCTCGGGGCCGATCTCCTCGGCGCCGAGGAAGACCGTCTCCGGCGCGGTGACGTCCTGCACCGACCACTGGTACGTGGCGGGGCTCAGGTCCATCACCTGCTCGCCGTCGGCGTTGCGGTACTTGTTGACCGCCCAGACCTCGAACTCGTACTCCTCGGGCTCGCCGCCCTCGCCGGGCAGGAACGGGCCGGCGGAGTAGCCGGACTGGCAGGCGACGTCAGGTGAGCCGTTGATCGAGCAGCGGAAGGTCGCGTCGGCCTGGTCGGAGTGGAAGTGGAAGGTCGCGGTGTAGGCGCCCGTCGGGTCGTCCGGACCATCGTCGATGAAGGTCTCGGGCTCGCCGGTCGTGACCCACACGAACGGTGCGGTGTCGACGCTGCCGGCCGGGAAGCCACGGCTTGCGCCGGCGGGCGTCGGATCGACATTCGGGATCTCGGCGACGTCGAGGGCACGGACCCACAGCCAGTGCGGGCCGGAATCGAGCGCCTCGAGCACCCAGACGACATCGCACTCTTCCCACTGCGTCGGCATCTCTGCCGGCGGCGGGCCGTCGCCGTACGCGCACTCGAAGCTCTCGACCGGCTCATTGCTGGCGAAGCCGAAGATGACGTCCGGGCCGGAGTTGGCCTGATCCGGGAACACGTGGATGAAGGTCTCCGGCGGCGTGGTGTCCTCGGGGCCGAGGATCAGCCACTCGTAGAAGGCCGGCGAGATGTCGCGGTTGCCGTCGGGATCGACCGCGCGAACGTGGAAGACGTGCACGCCGCCGCCCAGCGGGCCGGGGATGACGTGCGGGGTGGTGCACGGCGTGAACTCGCCGTCGTCCAGGGCGCACTCGAACTCGTTGACGGGCAGGTCGTTCAGGAGCTCGAAGCCCTCGAACTCGAACGTGGCGCTCGTCTCGGTCGTCTCCTCCTCAGGACCGAGGATGATCTCCGTGTCGGGACCTGACATGTCGATGACGGTCCAGTTCCGGATGGCGCCGACCGGGTCCATGTTGTCCGCGGCATCGATCGCCTGAACGATGAGCTGGTGCGGGCCAGGGGTCTCCACCTCGATCTCTTCGAGGAGCGGATCGCAGCCGCCCAGGTTCACGCCGTCGAGCGTGCACTCGAAGTCGAGCTCGAGGGACGGCGTCATGTCATCGGCGCCGCTGAAGGTGAACATGCTGATGAAGTTCGGGGTGGACGAGCCCTCCGGCGGGCCGCCGGTGATGATCGTCGTCGGCGGGGTGACGTCGGGCCCGAGAACCTCCCACTCGAAGATGGCAGGCGTCAGGTCCATCCAGCCGAACTCGTTGATCGCCTGGACCCAGAACTCGTGGCCGCCCTCCTCGAGCGGGCCGACGGTCAGCGGCGACTCGCAGTAGAACCACGGATCGCCGTCGAGCGAGCACTGCGTGATCGCGTTGGGCTGATCGGTCCAGAACTCGAACGTCGCCGAGCCGCTGGTCGAGGTGGGCACGCCCTCAGGCCCGAGCGGACCCTCCGGACCGGAGAAGATCGAGGTTTCCGGCGCCGAGCCGGTCGAGGCGATCGCGATCGCGAAGAGCCCGAAGTCCTCGGCGATGTTGCTGCAGATGCGGGCCGGCGACACGAACGGGTTGTGGAGGGTCGTGACGTCGATCCACAGCTCGCTATCGAACTGGAGCAGGCGCAGAGACTGTGCACCCTCGAAGTCGGCCGGGTCGTAGCTGATGCAGATGTTGATCGGCTCCGAGTACTCGGCCGAGGTCTGGATGTCGTAGATGTGCGTGCTGGCGCCGGCGTAGCCCTCGGGCAGCGGCGGGCCCGCGAAGATGCGATCGGCGATCGTGGTGCCGGCCGTGTCGACGCTGAAGAAGGAGACGCTGACGTTCCCGATCGTGACGATCACGTTCTCGCCGACGTTGGTGTTCGGGGCGCCGGCGACCTGGATCGTCCACGAATGGGTCGCTGGGGTCTCGTCGACGTTGCCGGAGAGGTCGGTGGCGACCGCGCTGAACGTGTAGTCGCCTGGCACGAGGTCGGTGAACTCGGTCACCACGCCGGGCTCGCACTCGCCGGACTCGGTGCCCGTGGGACCGGTCAGCTCGCACTCGATCGTCGCGGTCGGGTCGTCGGAGCTGACCATCAGGTAGGCGCTCGTGCTGAGCGTCGTGGCCGGTGGGCCGAAGTCGATGGCCGTGTCCGGATCGGTGAAGTCCTGCACCGTCCAGGTGTGCATCGCGGGGATCGGCTCGAACTCGAAGGGCAGACCCATCCAGTCGAGGCCGGTGAAGAGGGTCTGGACCTGGAAGACGTGCTCACCCGGGTGCAGGTTCGTGTACGTCTTGCGGTAGACGCCCGGCTGGCCGGCGACCGGCTCGGCCGTGCAGAGGCCGAAGGGCCGATCGTCGAGCGAGCAGTAGAAGACCGAATCGGCCTCGAACGGTTCGCTGGTGAACTCGAACACCGCGGTCGTGGTCGTGCCGCTTGCCGGCGCGGAGAGGATCCGGGCATCCGGCGGGGTCACGATGAACTCGGCATCCTCCCACTCCAGGCCCATGTTGCCGAACGGATCGATTGCGATGACCGCGAACAGGTGCTCGCCGTAGCCGAGGTTCTCGTAGGTGATCGGAGAGGTGCACGGCAGCGGCTCGGTGCCCAGGACGCCGCCAGGCGTGCCGGGGTTGTACTTGCCGTCGAGCCAGCAATGGAAGGTCGAGCCGGGCACGTCCGAGCTGAACGTGAACGTGGCGTCGCGGTCCTGCGTCTCTTCGATGTCGACGCCAGGCCCGGACAGGATCGTCGCCACCGGCGGCGGTGCCACGACCCAGGTGTACGTATCCGGGGTGGACTCGATGTTGCCGGCCGCGTCGACCGCGCGCAGGCGGAGCGTGTGGGAGCCGCGGGTCAGGTCGCTGAACATCTCGGGCGAGGTGCACGAGTTCCACGCGGTCGTGGAGTCGAGCGCGCACTCGAAGCTCAGGTCGCCCGCCGGCGTCCGGTTGTCGGTGCCGCTGAAGACGAAGGTCGCCTCCTGCAACAGCGTGCCGCTCTCGGGCCCGAACGTGAAGCTCGAGTTGGGCTCGACGACGTCGGGACCGAGCTCGGTCAGCCAGGCGTAGACCGCCTCCTCGCCGACGATGCCCTGCGGGTTCGTCGCGCGAACGATGAACTCGTTCTCGCCGGTCTCGACGACCCATGCCGCGCCCGTCGCCGGGTCGCTGAGGCCGCCGCAGGGCAGGAAGTCGCCCTCGAAGGAGCACTCGAACGTCGAGCCGGGCTGGTCTGAGGTGAAGGTGAAGACCGCGTTCTCGGTCTGGCTGGCGCCGTCGGGCTCGCCGGAGACCGGATCGAGCCGGCCGGCCGGGCCGGTGATGAAGGTCACGACGGGGGCGGCCGCGACGGTCACGAGTCGCGTGGCGGCGATGCCCACGTTGTTGGCCATGTCGGTGGCGCGGATCGCGACGGTGTAGGCGCCCGGCTCAGGCACGCTGAGCTCCCAGCCGCTGTCGACCGTGGTCTCGCACGTCTCCCAGCCCTGCGGGTCGGGGCCGGCCGCCGTGACGTAGGCCTGGCACTCGAACGTGAGCAGGTGCAGCGGGGTCGCGTCGTCGAGGCCGAAGAACATGTACGGCTCGACCTCCTCACCGACGGTGGCGCCATTCGCCGGTCCGGCGGAGATCGTGGTGATCGGGCCGCGCGTGTCGGCGATCGGCGTCCAGGTGTGGAAGTCCGGGGTCGGATCGGGGTTGCCCTCGAACTCGGGCTGCGTCGGATCCGGGAACTCCGGCTCGAAGGTATCGACGGCGCGCACCCAGAAGGTGTGCTCCACGCCGATTGCCATCTGCGGATCGGCGTACGAGTAGACGTCGAGCAGGTTGAACGGGCTCGTGCACTCGATCCACTCGAGCTCGTTGGGCAGCTCGGTGCCGTTGGTGACCTGGCACTCGAACAGGAGCAGGAAGTCCGGCGTGAGGTCGTCGAGACCGACGAACTCGAACGTCGTGGAGCTCAGCGTGTTGTCCGGGTTGGTGACCTGGCCCGCCGGGGCGCGCTCGATCGTCGTGTTGGGCGGGCTGCCGTCAACCGGGTCGACGACCTCCCACTCGTAGATCGCGGGCTCGAGCTCGGCCGCCGAGCCGTAGAGCTCGGACTCGCCGTACACCTCGAGGGTGTGGTCGCCGGCCAGCAGCGGCTCCGGGAACTCCGTCTGGGCGGCGAAGGCCGGCCCGGCCAGGAACGGCGACTCGCACGGGAAGTACCCGCCCGGATCGATGCTGTCGAACCGGCACCAGAAGGTCGCGTCGCCGACGTTGGCCTCGAACTCGATCATCGCCGAGGTGCTGGAGGTCATGCCGCCGGTGGCGGGGTCGCCCGCCGGGCCGCCGGTGGCCGGGGTGAAGCCCGGGCCGCTCGTGAAGACGACGTTGACGCCGAGCAGCTCCCAGACGAAGGTCTCAGGCGCGCTGACGTTGCCCTCGAAGTCGATGGCGCGGACGAAGAAGGTGTGGTTCCCGACCTCGGTCTCGTTCAGGCCCCACTCGAAGGCGCCCTGGTTCATGAACTGCGCCGCCTCGAACCCGCACGGCTCGTAGCCGTTCGCGTCGACCTTGCACTGGAAGGTGACGTCGGGCTCGTTCGCGGAGAAGGTGAAGATCGAGTCGACCATCCACGTCTGCACGCCGGGCTTCAGCGGGTCGGTGTCGACCGGGGTGACGTCGATCGTCACCTCGGGCGCGACGCCGCTCGGCAGCGGCTCGTACGCCCACTCGAACACGGCCGGCGTGGGATCGGCCAGGCCCTGGCCCAGCATGTCGATCGCGCGGACCTCGAACTTGTGGGTGCCCGGACCGAGGTTCAGGTACTCGGCGGGGTACTCGCAGTCCTCCCACGCGAGCGGGTTGTCGTTGTCGAGACGGCACTCGAAGACGATGTCGGTGATCGGCGAGAAGTCGTCCGAGGCCATGTACGTGAAGCTGACGTTGCGGCTCGGGCTCTGGACGCCCTCGACGCCCGCGTTCCAGTCGGCCGGCTTGGCGATGATCCAGGTCTCCGGAGCGCCGGGGACCGTGCCGAGCTCGCAGACGATGCCGAAGCACTGCTCGGGCTCCATGTTGCCCGCGGCGAGGTTGCCTCCGCCATCGACGGCGCCGACGGAGTAGATGCCCCATCCGCCGTTCAGCTTGGCCTCGTTGTTCACGACGCGGTGACCGGCGCCCTCGACGTAGATGCCGTCGCCGCCGTTGGCGTCGGCCGTGTTGTTCTCGACGAGCGAGCCGCGATCGAGGACGGAGGACTCGGTGATCTCGATGCCGGCGCCGCCGTTACCGCTGGCCGTGTTGTCGCGGACGATCGTGTCGAGCGACAGCTCGCCGATCTCGATGCCCGCGCCCAGCGTGCCGCTGGCGTTGTTGGCGACGATCGTCGTGCCGTTCGCCTCGCCGACCGAGACGCCGCCGGCGCTGCCCATGAAGTCGTTGCCCTTGACCAGGGTGTTGTTGGCGAGCTCGACGGCGACGCCGGGGCCCGTCACGCCGGTGATCGAGTTGTTGATGACGGTGTTGTTGTTGCCGCCGACGAGGACGCCGCCCTGGCCGCCCTCGACCTCGTTGCGCTGGATGAGGTTGTTGTTGGAGGGCAGCAGCTCCTCGCCGGCCACGATCCCGTAGCCGCCGTTCTCCTTGAGCACGTTGTCGGTGACGACGTTGTTGCCGCCGCCGATCATGAAGATGCCGCCGCCGCCGCTCATCGAGATCTCGTTGTGCTCGATGAGGTTGTCGCTGGCGAACTCGAGATAGATGCCGCCCTCGCCCTGGTTGGCGCCCAGGTCGTTGTTGCGGATCACGGCGTGCCGCGTCCCGGTGTAGAGGGCGATGCCGACCTCGTTGCCGACGATCGAGTTGTCGCGGATCAGGTTGCCGTCGGCGCCCTGGTCGGCGTCGGAGAGGGCGATCGCCGCCTCCTCGTTCGCCTCGAGCCGCAGCGAGTGCACGACGTTGCGCGCGGTGCCCGCGTTGAGCTGGACGCCGTACAGGAACTGGGTGATGAGCCCGTTCTTGATCGTGACGTCGTCATGCCCGTTGTTCAGGACGCCGGCGTCGAGCCCGAGGCCGTCGAGGACGTGCCCGTCGAGGTCGATCGTGATGCCGGGCGCGCCGACGATCAGGGCGTAGCCGCCGCAGTCGACGAGGTCGTTGAGCACGCGCGTGCTCTGCATGAGGACCTGGCCGCACGAGACCTCGGCCGGGACGGGCGCAGGACCGATGGTCCAGGCGTACATCTTCGTGCTGTAGGCGTCCGACGGACCGGTCGCGCGCAGCCAGAACTCGTGGCCGCCGACCGCGAGATCGGTGTAGCTGATCGGTGAGGTGCAGACAGGCGCTGCAGCCCACGTCGCCGTCGTGAGGACGGTCAGCGGGTCGACGAGCAGGCACTGGAAGGTGACACCGCTCTGGCGGTTGGACGAGAACTCGAAGGTCGCGCTCGTCTCGACGGTCGCCCTGTCCGGGCTCGCGTCGATGAAGGCCTCGAAGTCGCCAAGCTCCACGGCGAACGTGTAGCTGGCGGGCGTCTCATCGGTGTTGCCGGAGAAGTCGACGGCGCGCACCTCGAAGGTGTACGTGTCGTTGACGAGGTTCGTGTAGGTCTTCGGGCTGGCGCAGGCCTCCCAGGCGGTCTCGAGGGCGCTGTCAAAGCGGCACTCGAAGGTAACCGGGCTGGCGTTGTCGGCGCCGCTGAAGCGGAAGGTGGCGAGGCTCTCGCTGCTGACAGGCTGGATCGGTCCCTCGAGGATGTTCGTGTTCGGCGGGATCCCGTCGCCGCCGCCCTCGCCGCCGAGGCAGGTGATGTTGTAGCACTGCTGCGGCTTCAGGTCGATGCCGAGTGGGCCGAGGTTGCCCTGCGCGCGGTTGCCGCCGCCGTCGATGTTGGCGCGCCCGTTCGACGGGTCGCCGACGTAGATGCCCCAGCTGTCGTTGTCGAACGAGACGTTGTCCTTGAAGATGTGGGCCGGCTTCGTTGCCTTGATGCCGGCTTCCTTGTTCCCGTTCGTGGTGTTGCCTTGGACGAGGGTTCCCTGGCCGGCCGGCGTCTCGTCACCGATGTAGATGCCGCCGCCGACGTTGTTGTTCGAGATGTTGTTGACGATCACGTTGGCGAACGACTGCGACTCGAGCGAGATTCCCGTCCCATCCGAGTTGCTGGTGTTGTTGGCCTCGATCGTGTTGCCGGTCGAGTTCTTCAGGCTGATGCCGCCCTTGTTGCCACGGACGTCGTTGCCCTTGATCACGTTGTCGAACCCGTAGAACAGCTCGATCGCGTCGGAGTTCGTCAGCGTGCCGACGTTGTCGAGGATCTGGTTGCGGCGCGAGTGGACGATATCCACGGCGGCACCGCTCGTCTCGCTGATGTGGTTGCCCTGGACGACGTTGTCGCTCGACTCGATGCCGACCGTCGGCCCGGACGTCGTGTCGCTGATCTCGACGCCGGTGCCGGCCTCGGCGATCGTGTTGTTGCGGATGACGTTGTTGGTCGCGCCCTCAAGCAGGACGCCGGCGTCGCTGGAGACCTGGATGTCGTTGCTCTCGACGAGGGTGGCCGTGGCGCGCTCGATGAACACGGCCGGGCCACTCGTGGCGCCGATGAGGTTGCCGCGCACGACGTTGTCGCGGGCACCGTTCACCAGCCACACGCCGCGCTTGTTCGAGACGATGGTGTTGCCACGCAGGATCGTGTTGTCGACGCCGGACTGGTATCCGGGCACGGGCTCACTGGGTGCCAGTGTCGGATCCTCCGGGAAGGTGCCGTGGCCGAGGCTGATGCCGGCTTCCTGGGCGAGGTCGACGGTGATTCCCTCGACGATGTTGTTCTGGGCGCCGTTGTTGAGCATGACGCCGTAGTCGAAGTCGGTGAGTCGGCCGTTGCGGATCGTGACCGAGTCGTAGCCGTTGTTCAGGATGGCCGCACCGATCGACTTGCCGTCGATCGTCTTGCCGTTCAGGTCGATCGTGATGTTGTTGGCACCGATGATCAGGCCATGGCCGATGCAATCGCCCAGGTTGTTGTTGAGCACGATGCTGATCGTGATCTTCTGGCCGCAGAAGACCGTCCTTGCGATCGGCGTCGGGCCGACCGTCCAGGTGTAGGCGGCGGGCACGCCGTCGCTGGGATCCATCTCCCCAGGGGTCACGGTGGCGTCGACCAGCCCGTTGACGTCGTCCACGTTGCCGCTCTGGTCCTTGGCGCGGACCTGCAGGACGTGATCGCCCGGGGTGAGGCCGTTGACGACGTGACCGGAGGTGCACAGGGTCCATAGCGGCACGGCCGGGGCGAGCGGATCCATCGCGCCGTCGAGGCGGCACTCGAAGAGCAGGTCGCCGGTCGGCGTCTGGTTGTCGCTTCCCGTGAAGGTGAACGTGGCGTTCGTCCGCACGGTGATCGGATCGGGACCCGACTGGATCTCCGTGTCCGGAGGCGTCGTGTCGGGCGGCGGGGGATGGACCCACCAGGCGTGCCAGGCAGGCTCCGCGTCGGTGTTGCCGCCGCGATCGGTCGCGCGCACTTCGAAGATGTGGCCGCCGTATGGAAGCTCGATGTACTGCTTCGGCGACTCGCACGGGACGAAGTCGACGTCGGAGGGGATGTCCGCCGGCGTGAGCGCGTCGTTGAGCTCGCTGTACCAGGTGCGGCACTCGTAGGCCAGGTTGTACCCGGCGGTGACGTTGTCGCTGCCGGTGAACCGGAACGTGGCCGAGCGGTTCGTGGTGTCGTAGCGGGTGCCGGCCTCATCGGTGATCAGCTCGCCCGGGGCGGCGCTGATCCGCGTGTCGGGCGCCTGCCCGAGGACGGAGCACGTGTCGCTGATCGGCTCGCCGAGCAGGCACTCCTCGCTGCCGTCCTCCTCGACGCCAGCCTCGATCGTCCACGTGTACGTGATCGGGGTCAGGTCGAAGTTCCCGGCCTGGTCGACGGCTCGCACCTCGAAGGTGTGCGTCATCGAGGACTCGAGGGCCAGGTAGGTGAGCGGGCTGGAGCACGCGACCCAGAACTCGCCCTCGGGCGGCTCGGGCAGCTCCGGCGGCTCGCCCGGATCGGGCGGCTCGAGCTCAGGCTCCTCGATGATCACCGGATCCGGCGGCGCGTCCACGCGGCACTCGAAGATGAGCGCGGTGGGGGCGTCGCCCTGCGGGCCGTCGTTGCCGGTGAACTCGAAGACGGCGCGCTCGCTGTTCGTGGAAACGCCCGCGGGCAGCGGAAGGATCGAGCCGACCGGGCCGGCGAGAAGGATCGTCTCGGGCGCGGTGAGGTCCTCAGGCGTCATCGGCACGTCGTCGCCGGCGGCGCAGACCACGCCCACGCACTGGATGGCGTCCGGCAGGCCGACGGCCACGCCGACGTCGGCGTGGTTGCCGCTCGCGCGGTTCCCGCCGCCGTCGATGTTGCGGTTCGGGTCGAGCGGCTCGCCCGGAACGGGGTCCTCGCCGGCGTCGATGCCGTAGCCGGCGTTGTTGTTCGCGTTGTTGCCGATGACCTCGCCACCCGGGCAGATGACCGGACCACCGACCCGGTGGCGGCCGACGGCGATCGAGAGGCCGGACTCGGCGTTCTCGTTGGCCGTGTTGCCCGTGACCAGGGCGCCGCCGACGGCGACGCCCAGCGAGTCGAACGTGGCGCCCTCGATCGAGATGCCGCTGCCGCCGCTCAGGTTGGCCGTGTTGCAGGTGACGACCATGTTCACACCCTCGCCGAGCTCGATGCCGGCCTGGAGCGAGTGCGACACGTCGTTGTTGTAGACGAGCAGGTTGTTCACGCCCGATGCGTCGACGCCGGAGGGGTTGTAGCCCAGGTCGCTGTTCTTGACGACGCTGTTGCTCGAGTTCGACAGCACGACGCCGCCGTCCGACTGCTGGTGGGCGAGGACGCCGTCGACCGTGATGCGGTCCGAATCCTGGACGATCACGCCGGCGTCGCCGTTCCGGACGAGGATGCCGCCGACGACGGTGTTCCCGTGCGAGCCCTGGTGGATGACAATGCCGGCGTCACCGGTTTCGCTGACGTCGTTGTCGATCAGGACGTTATCGCGCGAGCCGTTCTCGACCACGATTCCGGCGTCGGAGTCGAGGGTCGGGTCGAGGATGATCCCGCTGATCGTGTTGTTGCGGATCGTGTTGCGGTGGGAGTCGAAGAGGTGGATCGACATCCCGTTGCTGATGAAGAAGTTGTTCTCGATGAGGCTGCCCTCGGTGCCGCTCATCAGCTGCAGGCCCGTCTCGCCGTTCGAGTCGAACGTGCTGTCGCGGACCGTGTTGCCGAGGCGCCCGTTATCGGCGTCGAACAGCTGCAGGCCGGTCAGGGCGTTGCGGGTCAGGGTCATGTGGTGGACTTCGCTGTGCACCGACCCAGGACCGAGCAGGATGCCGTAGCCGAAGTTCGTGACGGTGCCGTTGCGGATCTCGACGTTCGGGTATCCGCTGCGGATGCCCGGCGTGAGGTTGTCCTCCTCGCCCGGCTCAAGGATGAAGCCGCTCGAGACGATCTTGCCGTTCAGGTCGAGGATGATGTTCGGGGCGCCGATGGCGATGCCCTCGGTGAGGCAGCCGGTCACGTCGCCCAGGAGCCGAACGCTCTCGGTGATGACCTCACCGCACTCGACGTACTTGTCGACGAGCGTCTGGTCACGCTCGGCCGGCGGCGGGCTTGCGACCGGCGCGAAGCGCAGCTCGAGCTCAGGCAGGGTGATCTCCGGCGGATCCTGTGGCAGCTCGCGTGACGCGAAGGTCTGGTCGCCGCCCTCGGGATCGGACTCCACCGCGTCGCGGATGAGCCAGCCATGGTTCACCAGTGTGCCGGCGAGGATGTCCCTCACGTGGTCGGTGACGTCGAAGTCGCGATAGCCCTCGCCCGCGGGGACCGGCGCCGGGACGGCGCCCGGGACCTCGAGCGGCGCGCTGACCCAGGTGAGCGTGCTCTCCTTGAACGGCCCGGCGAGCGGAACCGCGACGAGGGTTCGTCCCTCGGTGTGGCCCTCGGAGAACATGCGCAGCGTGGCCGACTGCAGCTCGCAGTCGGTGTCAGCCTGGAGCGCGAAGCGGATGAAGGCCCGCGCGTTCCGGTGCTCGGTCGGGCCGGACTCGGGCACATTGGCCTCGGACCGGACGTCGAGCTCCGTCTCGAACTTGTAGTTCTCGAGCGGGTTGACCTGGTCCGCCCAGCCGTCGGCGTTGGGCGTCAGGGTGATGTTCGCCTCATCGCAGCTGAACGGCACTCCGCCGGCCGGATCCGGGCCGACGCGCCAGGTGTACCGGGCCGGCGTCGGATCGGGGCCGCCGAGCTCGGTGCCGATGGCGCGCACCTCGAAGGTGTGCAGGCCCGTGGTCAGGTCGGAGTACATCACGGGGTTGAAGCATTCGAGCCACTGCTCCGGGTCGCGGCTGTCGAGGCGGCACTCGTACTCGGCGAACTGCGACGGGGTGAAGTCGCTCACCGCGCGGAAGCTGAACAGTGCGGCGCGGCTGTTGGTCTGCGGCGTCTCCGCCGGAGCGGGCGGCACGACGGTGCCGGGGGTCAGGCCGGGCGCCTCGACGATCTGGGTGTCGGGCGGCTCCAGGCCGACGTCGCTGATGATCACGCTGACCGGCGTCTCGTCCATGTTGTCGGCGCGGTCGATCGCCCGGATCTCCAGGCGGAAGAGACCTTCCTCGGTCAGCGGCACGGACCACGGGCTCGAGCAGCCGTTCCACATCTCCTCGGGCGGCGTCGGCTCCCACGGCGGAACGGGCTCGGGCTCCTCGGTCAGCTCGATCTCGAGGAAGCGGCACTCGAAGTTCAGCTCATCGGGCGAGGTGAAGTTGACCGGGACGTTGTTCGCGTCGACCGCGGGATCCTCGCCGCGGAAGGTGAACGCCATCGTCTCGAGGGAATCCTGGACAGGACCGTCCTCGGGGTAGTTGAAGATCGTCTCGGGGGCGACGTTGTCGTACGGCGGCGGCGGACCGACGAACTCGTAGGCGCCGGCGTCGCATCGGTTCATCTCGTCATGGACCGTGTCGTTCGGCGCGGGGCGCTCGACGCCGCGCTGGTCGTCGACCGAGCACGGCTCGGGGCTCGAGTCGATGGCGAGGCTGCCGTACAGGAGCGCGTGGGTCAGGGTCGGCCCGCCGTTGTCGGCGATGGCCAGCAGCTTCGGGTCGCCGCGGCGGTCGCGGACGCCGAGCTCAATCGGGCTCTGCGCCGTCTCGTGGGTGACGGCCAGGAAGCAGGTGTTGACGCCGCCACTCTCGAGGTTGCCGCCCTCCGACCGGATGTACCAGTCGCAGTTGCCGCCGCGGATGCTGCCGCCGACGATCGAGTTCTTCAGGACGACGGCCTCGTTCGTCTTCGGCGGGATGTCGGGCACGAAGTCGGATTCCTTGACGCCGATGCCGCCGCCGGCCGGCGCCGAGTTGCGCCAGACCGTGGTGTGCACGATGCGCAGCTCGCCGTCGGCGTCGTGGAACAGGCCGCCGCCGGCCACCGCGGCCTTGTTGCCGGAGATCGTGGTGTTCTCGATGAGCGAGTCGCCGTCGGCGTAGCTCATGATGCCGCCGCCGTAGCCGGCCTCCTCGGGCAGCTCGCCGTCCTCGCCGGGCGTCCCCAGGCGCGCCGTGTTATTGAGGAAGAGCGAGCCGCGGATCGTGATCCTGTTGTCCGGCGCGTTGGCAAGCCCGCCGCCGATCTGGGCGGTGTTGCCGCGGACCGTCGTGTCGAGGATGAAGAACTCGCCGCTCGAGGTGTTGTGGATGCCGCCGCCGGCCGAGGCCGCACGGTTGCCGGTGACCGTGAGCCGCTCGAAGGTCACCTCCCGAGCGCTGTTCTCCATGCCGCCGCCGTCGAATGCCCGGTTGTTCGAGATCGTGCTGTCCGCGATCAGGAGGTCGCCCGCGTTGTTGAGGCTGAGTCCGCCGCCCTCATCATTCGCCTCGTTGCTGTCGATGAGGGTGCGCAGGATCGTCGTCGGGCCGCCATCGGTGTGGATGCCGCCACCGCCGGCGATGTCGTCGCTCAGCGTGCCGTCCTCCTCGACGACCGGGACGCCCGCCCTGTTGAGCGTGACCGTCGAGTCGGCGATCGTCTGCATCCGCTCGCTGTGCAGCCAGATGCCGCCGCCCTCGCCGTTCGAGGTGTTGGCCGTGACCGTGACGTGGCTGAGCAGAAGGCTGGCGCGGCCATCGCTGACGAGCGCGCCGCCGTGGTCGGACGAGTGGTTGCGCGCGAAGGTCGTGTTGGTCACGACCATGTGGGCGTCGCCGTCGTTGTACAGGCCGCCGCCGTTCTCGGCGATATTGTCGGCGACCTGGACGCCCGACAACGTGAACGTCCCGCGGAGGCCGAACTGCGAGACATGGCCGCCGCCGTAGAGGCCGCCGCCGTTCGCCGCCTGGTTCTTTGAGACCGTGCCGCCGGTGATCGTGACCTTGCCGCCCTCGGTGTAGAGGCCGCCGCCGCTGGCGCCGGTGCGGTTCTGGGTCAGGACGACGTTCGCGAGCTCGACGATGCTGTCGCCCTCGTTGAGGATGCCGGCGCCGTTGCCCTCGGCCGCGTTCAGCGAGATCGTCGAGTTGCTGATCCGCAGCGTGCCGACCTTCTCCCAGCGGGCCTGGTTGGCGATCGTGCTGGCGTCGAGCGGGTAGTCGGCCGGGTCGACGAGGAGGAACTCCTCAGGGTCGAGCGGGTCCGGCATGATCGCGCCGGGGTTCAGGGTGAACGTGCTGCCGGTGATCGTGATCGTGCCGCCCGACACGTTGTTGATGGCGGCACCGCTGCCGCCGGCCGAGCCGTTGCCGGTGAAGAACGAGTCGATGACCTCGACGCGCCCGTGGGGCAGCAGGTCGAGGTTCGGCGGATCGGTGGCCCACTCGTAGTCGTTGAGGTCGCCATGGTTGAGGCCGCCGCCGGCCTTCTCGGCGAAGTTGTCGCGGACTGTCACGCCGTCGAGGGTCAGCTTGCCGAGCGACCAGTTCTGGATCGCGCCGCCCTCTTCGGGGCTGAAGCCGTTCTGGAGGGTGACGTCGCGCATGGTGACGTCACCGGCGCCGGGGTGGACCTCGAAGAGGCGGTCGATGCCGCGGGCGATGACCGGCGCGCTCGGCAGGGGATTGCCGCCGTCGATGATGACGTCGCCGAGGGTGAACCATTGCTTCTCGATGGTCACCGTGTCGAGGAGCTCGAAGTCGCCGACGTTCGCGGCGTTCTCGTTGATCGGCGGGATCGCGAGCTGGTAGAGGCCCGGCTCGATCGTGATCTTGTCGTGGCCGGGGTGCGCATTCGCCTCCTGGATGGCGGCGCGCAGGGTGCACTGGCTGCCGGACGTGCTGGTGTTGACGTCGCAGACGCCATTGCCGACGACCGCGTCGACGCGGTCGCTCGTGTCGTTGACGGTGAAGTCCGACGCGGCCGCGAAGGAGAGCACGAGCACCATGACCGATGCGGTCGCGACGAGAAGGGCGCCAGGCACACGAACGCGCCGCGGTGTGCGGCGCCATGCAAGGCTGAGTGGTCGGCCGATGACGGCCCTGGCCGGCGCCGTCCTGGCGTACAGGGCTCCGAGCCACCGGCGCACCGGGCTCACCACCGGCTCGAGGCGCCGGGCAATCGGGCCCAGTGCGCGACTGACCCCGGCCCGGACCGGACGCGTGGCCGCAACGAGGACGGTGCCGGCGCGCGAGACGCCCGATCGGATGGGCCGCGCAATGGCGGCCGTCCCCGCGGCGATCGCGGCACCGACCTGCGTCGCGCCGCGGCCGAGACGTGCAACGCCCCCGGCGACGAGGCCGGGGGCTGGGATGTTGGCGGGAAGGCGAGTGGGGGCGGCCGTCAGGCCGTGGGTCCATGGTGCCCGATCGGTCCGGCGGGCCTCGATCCCACACGCGCTGCTGCAGAAGCGGTGACCGCTCGTGCGGGCGTCGAAGAGGTTCTCGCAGCCGTCCCTGGCGCAGCTCTGTCCCGCCAGCTCGGCGGCCTGCGCGATGCGACCCGCGCGCCGCAGACAGGCTCGGCTGCAGTAGCTGTCGTCAGCCGAAGTCAGCGGGCGCCCGCAATCGGAAAGCAGGCAGCTCGAATCAGCCCCGACCTCCAGTGCCGCGGTAGGGGACGTTCCTGCACGGCGGAGGAGCTCCCGGACGATCACGCCGATGCGCGTGACGTCCGGCAGCTGGACGGGTCGGGGTGAGGATGATTTCAGCACACGCTGACATTCGTGGTCAGCGATCAGGATTCGGTAAGGGCGCCATCAGTCAGCGGTAAGGGTTTCGTGAGAACGTCCTTACAATTGAACTCCGGCACGGTGCGTCCGCGCACCGTCCGCGATCGGACCGATCAGCGCTTCGGCAGCCGATACCCCGCGCCGCGGACCGTCTCGATGACGTCGGCGCCGAGCTTCCGCCGCAGCGCGTTGACGTAAACGTTGACGAGGTTCGAGGTGGGGTCGAAGAAGTAGCCCCACACCTGGGATAGCAGCTGCTCCCGGCTCAGAACCTGGTCCGGATGCCGGAGGAGCGTCTCGAGCAGGCTGAACTCGCGGGCGGTCAGGTCGACCACGCGGTCGTCGATCGTCACGCGGCGGGTCCGAAGGTCGAGGTGCACCTGTCCGACCGTCAGGGCCGACGACTCTCGCGAGCCGCGGTCGCGCAGCCTGGTACGGACGCGGGCAAGCAGCTCCTCGAAACGGAAGGGCTTGCGCATGTAGTCGTCGGCGCCGGCGTCGAGGCAGGTCACGACGTCGCGCTCGGGCCGCCCGGTGAGGATGAGGATCGGCATCTGCTTACCGCGCGCGCGCAGCGACTTCAGGACCTGGAGGCCGTCGCGCTCGGGGAGGCCCATGTCCAGGATGATGAGGTCGAACTCGTCGGTCATCCCGTACTGCTCGGCCTCCTCGCCGTCGCTGGCGATCAGCGTCGAGAAGCCGCTGGCCCGCAGGCCCTTGTCGATGAACGAGCTGATCAGGCCGTCGTCCTCGGCGATCAGGATGCGCGTCACCTCGCGCCTCCCGCCCGGGCCGGCAGCACCATCGTGAACGTCGACCCCTCGCCGAGCTTGCTGATCAGCTCGATGTGGCCATTGTGGGACTCGGCGATCGTCCGCACGATCGCCAGGCCGAGGCCGCTGCCGCGGTAGCGCCGGTGGGCGCTGCGCCCGCGCCGGAACCGATCGAAGACCCGGGCCTGGTCGGACTCGGCAATGCCGAAGCCGGTGTCGCGGACCCAGAGCCGGATCTCGCCGCCGGCCACCGACGAGCCGATGGCGATCGTGTCGTGCCCGACGGTGTGCTGCACGGCGTTGTGGACCAGGTTCATGACTGCCTCGGTGAGGCGGTGGCGGTCGACGAACGCCTCGGCATCGGCTGCGCCGTCCAGCTCCCACGTCCGGGGCGCCATCGCCGCGGCCTTGGCGATCAACTCGTTGGTGAACGGCTCCATGTCGATCCACGTCGGGCGCAGGAAGTCGGGCTGCTGGGCATCGGCCAGGAGCTGGAGGTCGTCGACGATGCGGGCCATTCGGTCGAGCTCATCGACGACCAGCGCGATCGTCGCGTCGCGTTCCTCCGGCTCCTCGCTGAGGAGCTCGAGGTGGCCGCCGATGATCGTGAGCGGGTCGCGCAGCTCATGGCTGGCGTCGTGGACGAACTCGCGCTGGCTGCGCATCACGGCCTCGAGCCGGTCGAGCATCGCGTTGAAGCTTCGCGCCATCTCGGAGGCCTCGTCACCCCCGCTCGCGCTGATCCGCCGGGTCAGGTCGGACTGGGAGATCGAGCGTGCGGTATCGGTCAGCTCCTGCACCGGCCGCAGGACCCGCCCAGCCAGGAAGTAGGCCGCGATCGAGCTGATGAGGAGGACGCCGAGCGCTGCCAGCAGACCATAGGTCTGAAGCTCCTCGATGACGACGAGCTCGCTGGCCGGGAGGATGGCGACGACGAACGAGCCGACCTCGTCGCCGAGCCGGACGCGCGCCGCGTGGTAGTGGACGTCGCCGATCTCGGTGCCGTAGCTGTCGACGACGACGCGGCTGATGCCACCGCTGGGCTCGCTCAGGCTTTCCCACTCGGCCAGCCGCTCCGCAGGAAAGGTCTCGAGCGGGAACTGCTCGACGTTGCGATCGGTTTGCTGGCCCTCGACGAACGTCAGCAGTGCCTCACCGTTGCCAGGCAGGTTGCGGAAGAGGAAGACCTCGAAGACGCGCTCCAGGCTGTCGAAGGGCTGGCCGGTCTGCGGGTCGTTGCCTTCGGTCGCGAGCCGGTCGAGCTCGGTGACCTCCTGCTCGAGGTCCTCCTGGACGCGGTCGTTGAGGCTGATCAGCAGGACCTCGCGGAGACCGACCAGGCCGATGATGACGGATAGAGCGAGAAGGACGACGTAGGAGGCCAGGATCCTCGTGCGGGTGCTGCGCGCAGCCCCGAACCATCTGGGAGACGCGCGCCCCCGCGCCTCGCCGGAGAGCGGCGTCGCGACCTCGTCGGTGATGCCCTCTTGTGGGGCTTCGTCTACCCTGACGGACATCCCATCACCCCCCTTCGCGTTGCACGGAGCGACAGCCGCTCCAACCTGCCGGTTGACACCCCGGCGGTGTGGCACCGCGAATGGGCACGGACAGTGGCACTGAGATCGATGAGAGAACCCGCCGCGAGCCGGCAGCTAGGCTCTTCTCCTCCGTCTCGGATCAGAGGAATCATGGGACGTTCGGGTCGGAAGTCCCTAGCCTTTATGGACCAGTAATTGTTGAACCGATACAGGACGCGCGTCAATAGGACTCAGACGCGAGTGCGCGAGGGCACCACGGGACATTCTCCGTTTTGACCGGTCCTCGGAGGCGACGGTATCATCGGCCGGCCGACCCACGGTCACGCCTGATCGTCGGTTCGCGCGCGTTCCGGCGTAGCTCAGTTGGTAGAGCGGGTGACTGTTAATCACTTGGTCGTAGGTTCGAGTCCTACCGCCGGAGCCACCTTCGCCGAACCCGGCGAGATTGACTGATGACCGACACTCCATCGCTCGCGGCGCCACGCGTCGACCGCCCGGGGATTCCCGGCTCCTACGGCATGAGCCGCGCGACCGCGTTCGTCGAGTGGAGCCACGTCGAGGAGCGCCTCGCGACCGACCGCGTCTACTGGCTGACGGCGGTCGGCGCCGATGGGCGGCCCCGCGTCCGCCCGATCGACGGGCTCTATCTCGACGGGGCGATCTTTGTCGGCGGCAGCGGCGAGACGCGCTGGGTCCACGACGTGAAGGCCAATCCCGCGGTCTCGATCCACCTCGACGGCACCGATGACGTCGTGCTGATCGAGGGCGATGCCGAGGTCCTCGGCTCCGTGGACACCGCGCTCGGCGAGCGGCTGGCTGCCGCGTCGAACGCGAAGTTCCCCGAGTACGGCATGACGGCCGCCTTCTACCGGCGCAACGGGGCGATCGCCATCCGGCTCCGCAAGGTCATCGCCTGGACGGACATCACCCGGGACCCGACGCGGTTCCGCTTCGACGGACCGTGATCAGCGAGCTCTTCCCGATCGTCGCCACCCGAGACCTCGAGCGGGCGCTTGGCTTCTACCGCGACCTGCTCGGCGGAACGCTGACGTTCTCATTCCCCGGTGACGACGGCGCGCCCGTCTACGTCGGCGTCGACCTCGGCGCCTCGCACCTCGGGATCGCCCTCGACGCGGGCCTCGTGGACGTCGCGCGGCCGCGCGCCGTGAGCCTCTGGGTCTACGCCGATGACTGCGACGCCCTCGTCGAGCGCATCCGGGTGGCCGGCGGGGCGATCACCGAGGAGCCCGCGGAGCAGCCGTGGGGCGAACGCACGGCGCGGGTGCTGGATCCCGACGGCAACGAGGTCGTCATCGGCCAGAAGAGTCGAGCGTGATGATCTCGTCGCCGACGGAGATCGCCCCGTCGTTGAGGATGTCGGCGTTGATGCCGGCTCGGTGCACGAGGTCCTTGATGATCCCTGGGCGGGTGTTCCGCTCGAGGGTCAGGCACGGCTCGCAGATCTTGACGCCGTAGCACTCGACCTCGCCGACCCGGAAGCGGCGGCCGACGAGCTCGTTCAGGCGCACGCCACGGACGGTGACCTGGCGGCGGGTGCCGCCCTGCGGCAGGCCGACCTCGCCGACGACCTCCTCCTCGACCAGGGTCAGCGCCTCACCGGGCTCCGCGTCGCCATCGGGGAAGAAGTGCCGGTCGCCCTCGAGGCCCATGCCCGCCCGGGCCCGGACCGATGGCACCGGCTCGACCGGCGCGCCGTGCTCGGCGCCGAGGTGAATGGCGACGACCGTCATCTCCAGCCCTCCAGCTGATCCGATGGGCCCGGTCGCCCGCCAATCGTCGAGGCAGGACTAACGCTATGGCCCATCCTCCGTTAGTACCTTTGTGCCGGACACTGCGTTGGCGGCTCACGCCGCCAGGGCAGCCGCAGTGTCCGGCCTTTCCGTGCCCGCCGGACCGTCGTCACCCGCGTCGCTCGTGCCAGTCGGGGTCAACGGGGGCGGTCGGGCCGACGTCGTTGAAGGTCGGTCCGAGCACCCAGATCATCACCCCCATGGCGATCGAGAAGATGAGGAGCAGCACCGTGCCAGCCACCTCGTAGCTCAGGAACCAGTACACGACCGCGGTGATCAGGATGAGGACCGGGATTGCCAGCCGCGCCAGAAGATTCATGACCCGATGATACCCATGCTCAGACCAGCCAGCCGCAGTCGGTCCGGCTTACGGGGGCGACGCCGATGGTGGCCTCACCCGAGGGCCGGATCCCGGTCTCCGGTGGGTGGCTGAGGACCAGCGGCCGGGTACCGAGAGTCCTGTCGGCCGCGCCGAGCGTCGCCCGGCGGGTGCGGGCATCTGTCACCGGCGGGCCGACGTCCGTCGACTCTGGCAGGGCCACGGCGGTGGAGGCGCCGGCGGTCGCGCTGCGGGCGGTGATGACCGACCCGTCGGGGTAGCTGAGCCAGAGCCCACGCATCCGGGCGATGAAGTGCTCCGGCATCCCGGGCACGAGCAGGTCGACGATGCCGCTGCCGGTGCGCCGATACCCGCGCGGACGCTCGTCGGCCCGGACGCGGTCGACGAAGGCCCGCTCGAGCTGCTCCTCGACGGCGACCTTGACGGCCTCATCGGCCTCGACGGTCGACTGCCCGCCGCGGAAGACCGCGCGGCCGACGACCTCTGGGCGGGACGCCCCGCGCTCGGTGCGGAGCAACTCGAAGACGAGCGTGTCGTCGGTCCGCGGGTCCGTACGCTGGTCCATCATCCGCGGCGAGGATAACGCAGCGCCGGGCGGTCGCGCGGCCTCCCGCGGCGCGTCCGCTGCTCGCTAGAATCGGTCGCGATGAGCGAGGTCGACGAGTCCAGCTACCGCGAGATGGTGACCGCCCAGGATGCCACCCAGGTCGATGCCTGGGCGGCAGACCTGTTCATGGACTACGCCAAGCGCCTGGGTGTCGGGACCGCGATCGCCTCGTTCCGCCGGGCGACCGGGCTCGACGAGCGCGGATTCCAGCGCGCCTTCCTCGTCGGCGGGGGACCGGACCACGTCGTCGGGATCGACACCGCCGGGAACCTGGCGGCACCGATCTTCGAGCTGCCGAAGGCGATCGCCGGCCTGCGCCGCATCGATCCGAGGGCGCAGGAGAAGCTGATCGACTTTCTCGTCGCGAACCGCGAGGTGATGAGTTACGTCGCCTGACCGGCGGGGCCGGTCACTCGCCCTCGGCTGATGCGGGCGTCCCGGCGCGGATGATCGCGATCGCGTTCTCGATCTTGAGCTTCGTGATCGTGAGGTGCTTCGCGAAGTTCGCCCGGTTGACCTCGGGAATCTGCTCCATGAGCTCCGGCTGGCGGAGGATGTCGACGAGGTCATCGATGCCCTCGGCGAGCTTCGAGCGAGCGCCCATCAGCGCATCGTCCGCGGCCCGCACCTCGGCCGCGCGCCCGGCCGCGGTCTTCGCCCGTCGTCGCGGCTTGTGCTCGGCGTGACCGTTCTCTTCCTCGGGATGGCCGGTCGTGCCGGTGATCAGCCGTAGCTTGGCCAGCGACAGTTCGCCGGCGATGATCCGCTTCTCGAGCCGTCGACGCTTTCGCTCGTCGCCGATCTTCATCAGCTCGTAGGCGTGGCTGATCGTGTCCTTGCGCACGGACACGAGCTCGCGGACGTCGGCAGGCGCATCGGTAAGGCGCAGCCGGTTCTCGATGTACCCCTTGTCCTTGCCGACCTTCTGCGCCAGCTGGCGCAGCGAATAGCCGAATGTCTCGGTCATCTTGCGGAACATCACCGCCTCCTCGAGCGGCGAGACGTCCTCGCGCTGGAGGTTCTCGATGATGCTGACCTCGAGCGCGGTCTGGTCGTCGAACTCGGCGACGATTGCGGGGATCGTCTCGCGCTCGGCCATTGTCGACGCGCGCCAGCGCCGCTCCCCGGCGATGAGCTCGAACTTCGAGCCGCTGGGCCGCACGAGGATCGGCTGGAGAACGCCGTGCTCTCTGATCGAGTCGGCCAGCTCGGTCAGCGATTCCTCGTCGTAGGAGAGCCGCGGCTGCGCCGGGTTCGGCAGGATCTTGCTGACCGGCACCTCGCGGATCTGCGCGTGTGTGCCGCGTGACTCGATGAGCGACACGATGCCCGGGGCGAGGTCGGTCGCCTGGGCCTCGTCGAAGAGTCGGTGGATGTTCTCCCGGAATGCGGGACCCTTGCTACCCAAGCTCGATCACCTCCTGTGCCAGGTCACGGAATGCGCGGGCGGCCGATGAGTTCGTCGCGTACTCGGTGACCGGCTTGCCGGTGAGCGGCGCCTCGCCGAGCTTCACCGTCTGCTTGATCATCGTGTTGAAGACCCGGTGATCGCCGAGCTGCTTGAGGTTGGCGAGCATCTCGCGGGCGAGCACCGTGCGGCCGTCGAAGAAGGTCGGCAGCAGGCCGAGCACCTCGAGGTCGTGGTTCAGCTTGATCTTGATCGTGTTGATGACCTTGATGAGCGCGGTCAGGCCCTTGATCGCGTAGTACTGCGTCTGCACCGGGATGATCACGCGGTTCGACGCCACCAGCGAGTTGATGGTCAGCAGACCGAGCGTCGGCGGGCAGTCGATGATGACGACGTCGAATTGGCGGTCCGCCCAGCCGTCCAGCGCGTCGCGAAGCACCATCTCGCGGCCGATGGCGGTGAACAGCTCGACCTCGGTCGACGCGAGCTCGAGCGTTGCGGGTGCGACCCACAGACCCTGCGTCTCGGTCTCGCGGACGATCTCGTCAAGACCAACGCGATCGTCGGAGAGGACGTCGGCCATCGACACGCGCACGTCCGAGAGGGAAACGCCCAGGCCGACGGTGAGATTTGCCTGCGGATCCATGTCGACGCAGAGGACGCGGTAACCGCGTTCCGCCAATGCGCCGCCCAGGTTGATGGAGCAGGTGGTCTTGCCCACACCGCCCTTCTGATTCGCGATCGATATGACCTTGGTCAACGCAACACCTTCCGTGCGACAGGGGCGGGAGGAACGAAACCGATGATAGGCGCTCGACCCCGAAACGGGCATCCGGGTTATCCACAACGTGGAGAAATGTCGATGTCGTTGTGCAAAGACATCCGTCTATACTCGGACTTGTCCACCGTCTTGCTCGCGGGCCCGTAGCTCAATGGTTAGAGCAACCGGCTCATAACCGGACGGTCGCAGGTTCGATTCCTGCCGGGCCCACACCACCGATCACGCGAAGGAGTGCTTGCGTGTCGACGGCCGACAAGCTGCAGCGACTGGCGACATTGCGCACGGAGGCGCGACAGGGTGGGGGAGCGAAACGGCTCGACCAGCAGCACGCGCGCGGCAAGCTCTCGGCGCGCGAACGGCTCGACCTCCTGCTCGACGAGGACAGCTTCACCGAAATCGATGCGTTCGTGACGCATCGCGCCAGCGAGTTCGGGCTCGACGAGGAACGCTATCTCGGTGACGGCGTCGTCACCGGCTACGGTCGCATCGACGATCGGCTCGTCTTTGTGTACAGCCAGGACTTCACCGTGTTCGGCGGCTCGCTGTCCGAGGCGCACGCCGAGAAGATCTGCAAGGTCATGGACCTGGCGATGGAGAACGGCGCGCCGATCATCGGCCTCTCCGACTCCGGAGGTGCGCGCATCCAGGAAGGTGTCGTCAGCCTCGGCGGCTATGCCGACATCTTCCTGCGCAACACCCTGGCGTCCGGTGTCGTACCGCAGCTGTCACTGGTGATGGGGCCATGCGCTGGCGGCGCGGTCTACTCGCCGGCCATCACCGATCTCGTCGTCATGGTCGAGGGAACGAGCTACATGTTCGTCACCGGGCCGAACGTGGTGAAGACGGTGACGCACGAGGAGATCGACTTCGAGGGGCTCGGCGGCGCGCGAGTCCACAACGAGTCAAGCGGCGTCGCGCACTTTCTCGCGCCGGGTGAGCCGCAGGCGCTCGAGCTGGCGCGAACGTTGATCGGCTACCTGCCGCAGAACAACGTCGACCTGACGCCACGGCGGGCGGAGTGGGAGGCGCCATCGAATGACGGTGCCTCGCTCGACGCGTTGATCCCCGATTCCGCCAAGCAGTCGTACGACATGCACTCGGTCATCGCCGGGATCGTCGACCGCGGTTCGTTCACCGAAGTCCATGAGCACTTCGCGCGAAACATCGTCTGCGGCTTCGCGCGGATCGAGGGCCGCAGCGTGGGCATCGTCGCGCAGCAGCCGGAGGTGCTTGCCGGGGTTCTCGACATCGACGCGTCCGACAAGGCCGCGCGATTCGTTCGCACCTGCGACGCGTTCAACGTGCCGCTGCTGACACTCGTCGACGTGCCAGGCTTCCTGCCCGGCGTCGACCAGGAGCATCGCGGCATCATCCGGCACGGCGCGAAGCTGCTGTACGCCTATTGCGAGGCGACGGTCCCAAAGGTCACGATCATCACGCGCAAGGCGTATGGCGGCGCGTACGACGTCATGAGCAGCAAGCATGTGCGCGGCGACATGAACTTTGCCTGGCCGACGGCCGAGATCGCGGTGATGGGCGTCGAGGGTGCGGTGAACATCATCTTCCGCGACCGAATCGCCGAGGCCGAGGACGCCGATGCGGAACGCGCCCGTCTCGTCGCCGAGTACGAGGAACGATTCGCGAATCCGTACATCGCCGCGGCGCGCGGCTACGTCGACGAAGTCATCCAGCCGTCCGAGTCGCGCGCGCGAGTTGTCGGTGCGCTGGCGATGCTGGAGAACAAGCGCCAGTCGCTGCCGCCGAAGAAGCACGGCAACATCCCGCTTTGAGCGACCCGGCGTCTTTGCGCACGGACACCGCAGGACCGCCGTTTGGGCGGCTGCTGATCGCGAACCGTGGCGAGATCGCGATCCGCGTGATTCGCGCGTGCCGGGAGCTGGGCATCTCGCCGATCGCGATTCATTCCGACGCCGATGCCGACGCGCTGCACGTCCGGCTGGCGGACCGGTCGGAGCGGATCGGCCCGCCCGCCGCGCGCGATTCGTACCTGTCGGTCGACGCCGTGATCGCGGCGGCGAAACGGAGTGGCGCCGAAGCGATCCATCCCGGCTACGGGTTCCTCAGCGAGGATGCGGCGTTCGCGCGCGCAGTCGAGTCGGCGGGCATCGCCTTCGTCGGCCCGCCGCCGTCCGCCCTCGAGGCCCTCGGCAACAAGCTGGCCGCGCGCCGGTCGGCAGCCGAGGCGGGGGTCCCGATCGTTCCGGGCACGACGGTCGCGCTGGAGGACGACGTCGACGCGGTCGGCGACATCGGCTATCCGGTGATGCTGAAGGCCGCGGCGGGCGGCGGCGGCCGAGGCATGCGCCGCGTCGATGGAGCGGAAGAACTGCGGCCGGCGATGGAGGCCGCGCGCCGAGAGGCCGAGGCGGCGTTCGGCGACGGCACGATCTACGTCGAGCGCCTCGTCGCCCCCGCCCGGCACGTCGAGGTCCAGCTGCTCGGCGACCGGCACGGAAACCTCGCCGTCCTCGGGGAGCGCGACTGCTCCGTCCAGCGCCGCCACCAGAAGCTCGTCGAGGAGTCCCCGTCACCGGCGGTGGACAACGCGCTGCGCGAGGCCCTGTTCGACTCCGCGCGCCGCGTCGCCGGAACCGTCGAGTTCCACAACGCGGCCACCGTCGAGTTCCTCGTCGCCGACGGCAGCCACTACTTCCTCGAGATGAACACTCGCCTCCAGGTCGAGCACGGCGTCACCGAGCTCACCACCGGACTCGACCTTGTCGCGTGGCAGATTCGCATCGCGGCAGGAGAGCGGCTGACGCCCGAGGTGCTGGATGCCCCGCGCCGCGGGCACGCAATCGAGGTCCGCCTCTACGCCGAGGATCCGTACGACGGCTTCCGACCGACCGCCGGACGCATCGGTGCCTGGGTGATGCCGTCGGGGCCGGGCGTGCGCGTCGACGCGGGCATCGAGGGCGATACGGACCTGCGGCCCGAGTACGACCCGCTGCTTGCCAAGCTGATGGTCCACGCCGACGACCGGCCGAGCGCCATCGACCGCCTGCGCCGAGCGCTCGACGAGACGCAGATCGGCGGGCTCCAGACCGATGCCGGATTCCTGCGCTGGCTCGTCGACGACGCGGCATTCGTCGCCGGCGATTACGACACCGGCCTCATCGCCGACCGATGGGGGAACGGTCCATCGCTCACCGACGAGGATCGCGCGTTGTCGGCCGTCGCGGCGACGACCGCGCGACGCGCCAGCGCCCGATCCGGTTGGGCCGCCGTCCCGGAACGCGGCTCGGCCTGGGGCGAGCTCGGCCGGCGCGAGGGACTGCGCGAGTGAGCGAACTCGAGACTCGCGTCGACGGTGAGCCAATTCCCACGCCGGATGGCTGGCGGCTCGACTGGATCGACCGCGCCCACGGCGTGGCCCGCCTGTCCGACGGCGAGCGCTCGCTGCCTGTCCTTGTGGAAGGACAGGGGACTGACTGGACGGTGACTCTTCGTGGCCGTCGGATCCCCGTCACCGTCCGTTCCTGGCGGGAGCGGGTCCTGGCCGAGGCCGAGACCGAGGCGCGCACCCACTCCGGCCCGGTCGAAGTGCGCGCGACCCTGCCCGGGCTGATCGTTACCGTCGGGGTGGCCGCCGGCGACGAGGTGACCGACGGCCAACCACTGCTCACGATCGAGGCGATGAAGATGCAGAACGAGGTTCGCGCCCCGCGCGACGGCCGCGTCATCGAGGTCGAGGTCGTCCCCGGCCAGACCGTCGCCACGGGCGCGGGGCTGCTGCGGCTCGAATAGGCACGGCTACAATCGGAGGCCGATGAGCGAGCCCGACGCGCCGGAGCGGCGCCGTCCGCATCGGTCCGCGTCCGGCATCGAGATCGAGCCGGTCTATGGCCCGGCGGACCTCACCGACTTCGATCCGGCGGCCGCGCTGGGAGAGCCCGGCGCGTTCCCGTATACCCGCGGCATTCGGCCGGACGGCTATCGGGGCCGGCCGTGGACGATGCGCCAGTACGCCGGCTTCGGCTCGGCCGAGGAGACGAACCGCCGCTTCCGCTACCTCCTCGCCAGCGGCCAGACCGGCCTGTCGGTCGCCTTCGACCTGCCGACCCAGATGGGGTACGACTCCGACGACCCGATGGCGGTCGGCGAGGTGGGGCGGACCGGGGTGCCGATCGACTCGATCGACGACATGGAGCTGCTCCTCGACGGGATCGACCCGGGCGAGGTCTCCACCTCGATGACGATCAACGCCACCGCCGCGATCCTGCTGATGCTGTACGAGACGGTGGCGCGCCGCCGCGGCGTCGACCCGCATCGGCTTCGTGGGACGATCCAGAACGACGTCCTCAAGGAGTACATCGCGCGGGGCACCTACATCTTCCCGCCCGGCCCTTCGATGCGCCTGGTGACCGACACCTTCGCCTACTGCCGCACTGAGCTGCCGGCATGGAACACGATCAGCATCAGCGGCTACCACATGCGCGAGGCGGGATCCACGGCGATCCAGGAGGTTGCCTTCACGGTCGCCAACGCGATCGCCTATGCCGATGCGGCGCTGGCCGCCGGGATGGCCTTCGACGACTTCGCGCCGCGCCTCTCCTTCTTCTTCGCCGCCCACGGCGACCTGCTCGAGGAGGTCGCGAAGTTTCGCGCCGCTCGGCGCACCTGGGCGACCGTCGCCCGCGACAGGTTCGGGGCGAAGGATCCAAAGAGCCTGGCGATGCGATTCCACGTCCAGACCGGCGGCTCGACGCTCACCGCGCAGCAGCCGGACGTCAACGTCGTGCGCACGACCGTCCAGGCGCTGGCCGCGGTCCTCGGCGGGACGCAGTCGCTGCACACGAATGCCCTGGACGAGGCGCTCGGCCTACCCACGCCGGCGACTGCCCGCCTCGCCCTCCGAACACAACAAGTGCTGTATCACGAGGCCGGCGTCGCAGCGACCGTCGACCCGCTGGCGGGCTCGTACTACGTCGAGACCCTGACCGAGACGATCTTCGCCGGCGCCGTCGCCGAGCTGGCGCACATCGACGAGCTCGGCGGCACGCTCGTCGCGCTGGAGGCCGGCTACCAGCCCGATGCGATCGGCGACGCGGCGTACGCGGTACAGCGGGCGATCGAGGCCGGGGAGCGGGTCATCGTCGGCGTCAACGCATTCGCCGACGAGGGTGACGAGCAGCGCCCGGCCCCGCAGGCGATCGACCCCGAGCTCGAGGAGCAGCAGGTCGAGCGGACGCGAGCCGTCCGCGCGCGACGCGACCGGGCCGCCGCCGACGCCGCCCTGGCCGCGCTGACCTCCGCGGCGACCGGCACCGAGAACGTCCTGCCCCGCATCCGCACCGCCGTCGAGGCGGACGTCACTCTCGGCGAGATCGCCACCGCGCTGCGCGGCGTGTGGGGCGAGCACCGCCCGTGAGCATCGGGCCGATCCATCACGTCGCGATCGTCGTCCGCTCGATCGACGAGGCGCTGCCCCGCTACCGGGAGCTATTCGGCCTCGAGCCAGAGGGGCCGCCGATGACGTTCGCTCCCCAGCGCGTGCGCCTCGTCTTCCTGCCGACCGGCCCCGATCCGTCGGCGCGGATCGAGCTGGTCGAGCCGATCGACGACGAGGGCGGCGTCGCCCGCTACCTCGCCACTCATGGCGAGGGCGTCCACCATGTCTGCTTCCTGACCGATGACCTGCCGGCCTCGCTCGAGGCGCTGGCCGCCGCCGAGGCCGAGCTGATCGATCGCGAGCCGCGGCCCGGAGCCCATGGCACGGTCGCCTTCGTCCACCCGCGCTCGCTCAACGGCGTCCTCTGGGAGCTGCTCGACGTGCAGGAGCGGCCCTGATGGATGCGGTTTCGAGCTGCTGATGGCGCGGACCGCGCGGATCCGCCAGTCGGGGCGCAGCCCGACCGCCTAGCCGACGCCGGCGTCTCGCAGCAGCTGCGGGATCTGCGAAGGCGAGTCGGCGACGCGCACGCCGGCCTCCTCGAGCGCGGCCCGCTTCGACTCGGCGGTCCCGCCGCCAGTGGTCGAGATGATCGCCCCGGCGTGGCCCATCCGCCGTCCGGGCGGGGCGGTGCGGCCGGCGATGAAGGCGGCCATCGGCTTGCGCACCTCGCGGGCAACGAAGGCCGCCGCCTTCTCCTCCTCCTCGCCGCCGATCTCGCCGATCATCACGATCGCCTCGGTCTCGGGGTCCTGGTTGAAGAGGTCGAGGGCGTCGATGAAGCTCGTGCCGACGATCGGGTCGCCGCCGATCCCGAGGGTCGTCGTCTGGCCCATGCCCGCATCGGTCATGGCCTGGACGACCTCGTAGGTCAGCGTCCCGGAACGGGACACCAGGCCGACCGGCCCGCGCGCGTGGATGTTGCCGGGGATGATCCCGACCTTGGCCTCGCCGACCGAGGTCAGCCCCGGGCAGTTCGGGCCGATCAGCCGCACGCCCTTCGCGCGCAGCACGTGGTAGACGGTGAGCATGTCGAGCGCGGGGACGCCCTCGGTGATGCAGACGACCAGCGGGACGCCCGCGTCCGCCGCCTCGAGCATCGCGTCGGGGGCGAAGGCCGCCGGGACGAAGATGCACGAGGCGTTCGCGCCGGTCTGGGCGACCGCATCGGCCACGGTGTCGAACACCGGCACGCGACCGTCCAGCGCCGACTGCCCGCCCTTGCCGGGCGTCACGCCGGCCACGATGTCCGTGCCGTACTCGAGCATCGCCGTCGAGTGGAACTCGCCCTCGCGACCGGTGATGCCCTGGACCAGCAGCCGGGTGTCGCGGTTGACGAGGATGCTCACGCCGCACCCCCGACCGCAGCCACCGCCTTGGCCGCCGCGTCGTCGAGCGAGTCGGCGGTGATGAGGTTCGCCTTCGCGAGGATCGGCTTCGCCTCTTCGGCGTTCGTGCCGACGATGCGGACGACCATCGGCACATCGCGCGTGAGCTTCGAGCGGGCCTCGACGATGCCGCGGGCGACCTCGTCGCCGCGGGTGATGCCGCCGAAGATGTTGATGAGGATGGCCTTCACGTTCTGATCGTCGAGGATGATCTTGAAGGCCGCGGCCACCCGATCGGCCTTGGCGCCACCGCCGATGTCGAGGAAGTTCGCGGGCTCGCCGCCGGCCAGCTTGACGAGGTCCATCGTCGTCATCGCCAGGCCGGCACCGTTGACCATGCAGCCGATGGACCCGTCGAGCTTGATGAAGCTGATGCCCGCCTCGCGCGCCGCGATCTCGGATGGCTCCTCCTCGTTGAGGTCGCGCATTTCCTCCAGGTCGGGGTGGCGGGGGAGCGCCGAGTCGTCGAGCACGATCTTCGCGTCGAGGGCCTCGAGCTGGCCCGCATCGGTCAGGACCAGCGGGTTGATCTCGGCGAGGTCGGCGTCGGACTCGACGAAGGCCCGGTACAGCCCGCGCATCATCGATGCGAAGTCCTTGCGCAGCTCGGCCGGGATGCCCAGGAAGAAGCCGATGCGCCGCACCTCGTGCTCCTGGAGGCCGATGAGCGGGTGCAGCGACAGCCGCAGGATCGCCTCGGGGTTCGTCCGCGCCGTCTCCTCGATCTCGACGCCGCCCTCGGCGCTCGCGATCACGGTGATCGCCTTCGCCGCGCGGTCGAGGATCAGGCCCGAGGTAGAACTCCTTTGCGATCTTCGCCGCCGGCGCGACGAGCACGGTCTTCACGGTCGTGCCCTTGATGTCGAGGCCGATGATCTCGCGCGCCCGCTCTTCCGCCTCGGCCGGCGTCTGCGCGACCTTCACGCCGCCGGCCTTGCCGCGGCCGCCGACGAGCACCTGGGCCTTGATCACCACCGGGCCGCCGATCCGCTCGGCCGCGGCGCGCGCGTCCGCCGGCGTCGTCGCCGTCTCGCCGGCGGTCAGCGGGACGCCGTGACGGGCGAGGATCTCCTTGGACCGATACTCCTGGAGCTTCACGCCGGCAGGCTCCTCTGAACGGAATGACTCGGGGAGCCCGATTCTAGCGGGGTTCGTGCCCGACCCCGAGAGTTGCATGCGGTGCAACCAATTCCGAGCGAACGGTCGTTCCTTCGACGCGTGGTGCACCGGACGCAACCCAGGTTGAACGAGCGGCCTTTCCTTCGCACTTGGTTGCACTCGGCGCAACACAGGGTCGCCGACCCCGGCGACTCGCAGGCCAATGCCCACGGACCGCTACACTCGGGAACCGTACGCCGGCGCTTTGACCGGCCCCACGCGAGGTGATCACCCGGTGAGCTACACCGTCACGCTGATCCCCGGGGACGGGATCGGTCCAGAGCTGGCCGTGGCGGCCAGGAGGGTGCTGGAGGCGACCGGCATCGGCTTCGAGTGGGATGTCCAGGAGGCCGGCGAGGCGACGATCGCCAGCGAGGGAACGCCGCTGCCGGAGCGGGTGCTCGAGTCCATTCGCGCCAACAGCATCGCTCTGAAGGGACCGATCACGACGCCCGTCGGCTCCGGGTTCCGCTCCGTCAACGTCGGCCTGCGCCAGGCGCTCGAGCTGTATGCCAACGTCCGGCCCGCGCGCACGATGGCCGGCGTCGAGAGTCGCTACGAGGACGTCGACCTGATCATCGTCCGCGAGAACACCGAGGACCTGTACGCGGGGATCGAGCACCGTGTCGGACCGGACGCGGCCGAGAGCATCAAGATCATCACCCGCGCTGCGTCGCAGCGGATCGCGCGCTACGCCTTCGAGTACGCCGTCAAGAACGGCCGGCGCAAGGTCACCGCGGTGCACAAGGCGAACATCATGAAGCTGTCGGACGGCCTCTTCCTCGAGAGCTGCCAGCAGGTCGCCACGGAGTACGCGGGCAGAGTCGAGTTCGAGGACCGCATCGTCGACAACATGTGCATGCAGCTCGTCCAGAAGCCCGAGCTCTACGACGTGCTCGTCCTTCCGAACCTCTACGGCGACATCGTCAGCGACTTGGCGGCCGGGCTCGTCGGCGGGCTGGGAGTCGCGCCGGGGGCGAACATCGGCGAGAAGGCGGCCGTCTTCGAGCCCGTCCACGGATCGGCCCCGAAGTACGCGGGCCAGAACAAGGCGAACCCCACCGCACTGATCCTGTCCGGCGCGCTGATGCTGCGCCACCTCGGCGAAACCGATGCGGCCGACGCCGTCGAGACGGCCACTCGCGACGTGATCGCCGAGGGCACGACGGTGACCTACGATCTGGGCGGGGCCGCAGGCACCCGCGAGTTCGCCGAGGCGGTGGCGGCCCGGTTGGCGCGATAGAATCGAGGGGCCGCTCGCCTGTGTCGCCTGATGGGCGGTGCCCCGTGGGAGGATCGTTTTCGCCGACGTGATCACCGTCTTCGGATACCGCGTGTCATGGGCCGAGCTGGCCTGGTTCGGCCACCGCGTCAGCGGGCTCGGCGTGCTCTTCTACCTGTTCATGCATGTCGTCGAGACCTCGACGGTCCTCTTCGGTCCGGAGGTCTACGACGCCGCGGTCGGCATCTTCAAGAACCTGCCCGCGCGGCTCGGCGAGGTCGTGCTGATGGCGGCTCTCGTCTACCACGCGCTCAACGGGCTGCGGGTGATCGCCATGGACTTCTGGCCGGGGCTGACCGTCTACTACCGGCCGCTGACCTACGGCGTGATCGGCGCGACGGTCGTGGCGATGATCCCGCTGGCCTTCATCATGACCCGCCCGTTCATGCCATGGGGCTGAGCCGATGACCGCCGTCCGCCGCCCGCGCGTCATCTACGCGAACCCCTCGCGCGCCGCGCGCCCGCGTCCCGAGGCATCCGGCCGCGAGCGGTTCTGGTGGTACTTCATGCGCCTCTCGGGCCTGGCGCTGGTGATCCTGGCCCTCGGCCACATGTTCATCATGCACGTGCTCGTCGAGCTGACCGGCAACGAGATCAACTTCGCCTTCGTGCAGAGCCGATGGGGGACGCCGTTCTGGCGGATCTACGACTTCCTCCTGCTGCTGCTGGCGTTCGTCCACGGCGCGAACGGCACGCGGGTCGTGATCGGCGACTACGTGACCCACCGCGGGCTGCGAAGCCTCCTCGTCGGGATCCTGTTGGCGATCAGCGCGATCTGGCTGATCCTCGGCATGGCGGTCATCGTCTTCTTCGACCCGAACACCGCGCCGCCGACAGGTCCGTTCTCGTGACCCTCTTCACCACCGGCAGCCCGGTCATCCCGCCGAGCCGGGTGCACGATCTCGACGCGGTCGTGGTCGGCGCCGGGGGCGCCGGCCTGTACGCGGCGCTCGAGCTGAAGCAGGAGCTCGGGCCGGAGGCCCGCATCGGTGTGATCTCCAAGCTCTATCCGTCTCGTTCGCACACCGGGGCGGCGCAGGGTGGGGTGTGCGCCGCGCTCGGCAACACCGAGGAGGACCACTGGGAGTGGCACTGGTTCGACACCGTCAAGGGCGGTGACTACCTCGTCGACCAGGACGCGGCCGAGGTGATGTGCCGGGACGCGGTCGAGACGATCATCAACCTCGAGCACCTCGGCCTGCCGTTCGACCGCACTCCCGAAGGGCTGATCAACCAACGCCGATTCGGCGGACACACCCGCAACTACGGTGAGGGACCGGTTCGGCGCTCGTGCTTCGCCGCCGACCGCACCGGGCACGCGATTCTCCAGACCCTCTTCCAGCAGTGCATCCGGCGCGAGGTCGCCTTCTTCGACGAGTACCAGGTCCTCGACCTGGTCCTGCCCGAGGGCCTGGGCGGCCCGGTGAGCGGGGTGCTCGCCCTCCAGCTGGCGACGTCGGAGATCCACGCCTTCCGCGCGAAGGCGGTCCTCTTCGCGACCGGCGGCTACGGCAAGGTCTTCAAGGTCACCTCGAACGCGCACACCCTGACCGGCGACGGGATGGCGATCCCGTACCGCCGCGGCCTCCCGCTCGAGGACATGGAGTTCTTCCAGTTCCACCCGACCGGCATGTACAAGCTCGGCTTCCTGCTCAGTGAGGCGATGCGTGGCGAGGGCGGCTTCCTCGTCAACGACACCGGCGAGCGATTCATGGAGCGCTACGCCCCGACGATGAAGGACCTCGCCTCCCGCGACGTCGTCTCGCGCTCCATCTACCTGGAGGTCGCCGAGGGGCGGGGGATCGGCGGCAAGGACTACGTCCATCTCGACGTCCGCCACCTCGGCGCCGAGGTGCTCGACAAGAAGCTCCCCGACATGAGCGGCTTCATCCGGACCTACTTCGGCCTCGAGCCGCTGACCGATCTCGTGCCGATCCAGCCGACCGCCCACTACGCGATGGGCGGCGTCCCGACCGACATCGACGGCCGCGCCCTGGCCGACGCCGCCGGGACGGCGATCCCCGGGCTGTACGCCGCGGGCGAGGTCGCCTGCGTGAGCGTTCACGGCGCGAATCGACTCGGGACGAACTCGCTGCTCGACATCCTCGTGTTCGGGCGGCGCGCCGGGAAGCGGATGGCCGCTGACCTGGCCGGGTTGCCGGATCCCGCCGACGACCGCGAGGCGGAGGCATCGGTCCAGGCGCTGGTCTCCGGCCTGCTGGCTGGCCACGACGGCGAACGGCCGGCCGTCATCCGCACCGAGCTCCAGGAGACGATGTTCACGAAGTGCGGCGTCTACCGCACGGAGGGGCTGCTGACCGAGGCGCGCGACGAGGTCGCGTCGCTGCGGGAGCGGGCGCGGACGCTGCGCGTCGACGACCGCGGCTGCCGCTACAACACGGACCTGACCGATGCCCTCGAGCTCGGGTTCCTCCTCGACACCGCCGAGGCGACCGTGGCCTCGGCCCTGGCCCGTAAGGAGTCGCGTGGCGGCCACGCCCGCGAGGACTTCCCCGAGCGCGACGACGAGCAGTGGCTGAAGCACACCTTTGTGACGCGCTCGCCGCAGACGGGGGAGATCGGCCTCGACTACAAGCCGGTGACGATTACGAAGTTCGAGCCGAAGGCGAGGACCTACTGATGGAGGTCACGCTGCGGATTCTCCGCTACAACCCGGAGCTCGACCGCGAGCCGCACTGGGAGGAGTACGCGGTCGAGGCCGAGCCGACGGACCGAGTGCTCGACCTCCTGCACCAGGTGAAGTGGTACCAGGACGGCACGCTCACCTTCCGCCGATCCTGCGCCCACGGCGTGTGCGGCTCGGACGCGATGCTGATCAACGGCCGCAACCGGCTCGCCTGCGAGTTCCTCGTGCGCGACGCAGGGACGAAGATCACCGTCGAGCCGATCCGCGGCATGGGCATCGTCAAGGACCTGCTCGTCGACATGGAGCCGTTCTGGGACTCGTTCAAGCAGGTGATGCCGTACCTCGTCAACGACGAGATCCCCGCCGACGGCAAGGAGCGCCGCCAGTCGCAGGCCGATCGCGAACGCTACGAGGACACCAGCCGCTGCATCCTGTGCGCGGCGTGCACGACGAGCTGCCCGGTGTTCTGGTCCGACCAGCAGTACGTCGGGCCGGCGGCGATCGTGAACGCGCATCGGTTCATCGTCGATTCGCGCGACACCGCCCACGAGGAGCGGCTGCAGATCATGGCCGACCCCGACGGCGTGTGGCGTTGCCGCACGACGTTCAATTGCGTCGAGGCCTGCCCGCGCGACATCAAGATCACCCGCGCGATCCTCGAGGTCACGAACGAGATCCGGGGCGCCGGCATCTCGTGAGGCTGCTGATCTACACCGATGGCGCGGCGCGCGGCAATCCCGGGCCTGCCGGCGCCGGCGCGATCCTGCGAGACGCCGACGGGCGGACCGTGGCGGAGATCGCCGAGCCGCTCGGGCATGCCACGAACAACGTCGCGGAGTGGACCGCCGTGCTGCTGGCGCTCGAGGAGGCACGCCGGCTCGGCGCCACGCACGTCGACCTGCGGATGGACTCCGAGCTCGTCGCCCGCCAGATCAGCGGTATCTATAAGGTGAAGCACCCAGACCTGAAGCCGATCCACGAGGCGACGATGTCGTTGCTGCGCGAGCTCGAGGGCTATACCGTCGGCCACGTCCCGCGCGAGCTGAACAAGGATGCCGACCGGCTCAGCAACGTGGCCATCGACGGGCCGGGAGATGGCGCGACGCCCTGGTAGGTTGGTCCTTCGCGCCGCGTACGCGGCGCACTTGCGCATCGGGCGCATCGGCCAGGAGCCAGGTCGAACGCATGTTCGAGTCGGGTACACTGTTTCTCCCTGGAGGCGGCCGGATGGTCGCGGGCGCATCGGTCGAAAGGCCGCGTCCGAGGAAAGTCCGAGCTCCTCAGAGCAGGCTAGCGGGTAACGCCCGTCCGCCGTGAGGCGAGGAATAGCGCCACAGTGACGATGCCCGCCCCCAGCCAACGAGGCCGGGCCGGCGGGAGTGAAACGCGGCAAGCTCTAGCCGGAGCAAGACCGAATAGGGGAGCGCAAGGCGGCTTCGGCCGCAGCAGGTTGCTCGCTCAGCTCCCGGGTAGGTCGCACAGATGGATGACCGTCCGTGACCGATTGGCGATCCATCGGCTCACGACAGAACTCGGCTTACAGGCCGCTCTCCAGGGACCTCGCCTAATCCTCGTCCTCGCGCCAGACCGATCTCGCCGTGCAGGCGTTGCACACCGGGCGCGCCTCGTCCATCGTGCCGAGCGGAAGCGGGTGCTCGATGCCGCCGAGGAGGCAGTCGACCTGGACCGAGGGCGGCTCGCCGGGGAGGATGCTCACGTGGCGCACCGAGCAGCGCCGGATCCGACCTGATCGTGGGATCGGTCGGCGTGCTTCGTTCCCCTCGATCGGGTTCAGCGCCATCAGCGTGGCCCCGTCTCGCGTGTGGTCGGTACTCCGTGTGGCGCAGGCTACCGACCGTCGCGTCCTGTCAACAATGGCGCGTTCGTACCATCGGCCGGACACCGCCTTGCGCCCTGATGCCGGCGAGGTCCGGCGCGCTAGACTCACGCTCAGTTGCCGCGTGCGCGGTGCTGCTGCCACGCCAGGAGGTGCCGTGTTCGGTCGACGCAAGCGCCGGGAGGAGGCGGCCGCGGAGGCGGCTCGCGAGGCTGAGCGCCACGCCCTGTTCGCCCAGCTGGCGGAGCGCCCCGAGCACGTCTGCCCCTTCCTCGGCCTGGCGGGGGAGCGCGCCGGATACATCGAGGGCATCAGCGACGACCATCGCTGCTACGCGTTCGGCGATCCCGCGCCGCTTTCGGCCGAGCAGCAGACGCGGGTCTGCCAGGAGCGCGGGTACGGCAACTGCCCACGCTATCTGCGCGGCGTGCTGGTCATCCCGACGGAGGAGCTCGAGGCGCTCCGCCGTCCACGCGCGCCGCTCGCCGAGCCGCCGCGCCCGGCAGCGGTTCCCGCCAGGCGGCGGCGACGCCGCGCTGTCCCGATTCTCCTCCTGCTGCTCCTCCTGCTGATCGGTGGTGGCGCGGTCGGATACCTGATCTGGGGTCGCGGGCTCTTCCCGCCCGTGGCGGTCGAGTCGAGCTCGCCATCGCCGACGCCGGTGGTGACGTCAGAGCCGACGCCGTCCAGCACCTCCGCCCCGACCGCCACCGTCGAGCCGACCGCGGAACCGACGAGCGCCTCGGGCTCCGGCCCGGCCACGCCCACTCCGGAGCCGACTCCCCAGTCGGGCGACACCTTCGAGTTCTACGAGGTCTCGGTCGGTCCGGAGGGCTACACGCTGTACCTGCTCAACGACGACGGCGAGGTCATCGGCCAGCGCGACGCATCGTTCGGCGGGTTCTCGTATGCGCGCGCCGTCCCGCGCCGCGGCGCCGACGAACCGGTGTTCTGGGAGACCGCGGAGGGCGGCCTCGAGGGCTGGTCGTACCTCTATCCCGATTCCGGCCCCTTCCGGGTCCGTGCCGTCTTCCTCAATTCCGACGGGGAGCGACGCTCCGCCTACCTCTCCGAGGACGAGCTGACCGAGTTTCCCGAGGCGACCCCGGCTCCGTAGACCGGCGCTCTCGGCCGATCCATCGGGCGGAGTCCCGCAGGAAGCCTCGCTCGCTCCACTTGCCCGATCTGTCGGGCGGCGCCCGCAGGCGTCCTGGCCGAAATCTCCCATGCGCCGATGCGCAAAACCCCTTGACGGGCACCTTGCGACCTGTATAGTGGCGCCCTGTGGTTCCAAATGGGGCCAAATGGGGACTAGTGGTGAAAGACAGGCCAGATGGAGCGGGCGACCTTCCTCACCGGGGAGTTCCGGCACGCACTGGACGATCGGGGCCGAGTGGCGGTCCCGGTCCGCTTCCGCCCGCGGCTGGCACAGGGCGCCACGCTGGCGCGCTGGCTGGATGGCTGCCTGGCGATCTTTCCGTCGGACACCTGGGAAGAGCTGGCGGCCCGAATCCAGGGCCTGCCGACGACAAACGCGGCCGCGCGACAGTTCGGCCGCTTCATGAGCTCGGGGGCGGTCGAGGTGGAGCTCGATCGCCAGGGGCGGGTCCTCGTCCCGAGCTATCTCCGCGAGTACGCCGGCCTGACCGAGAGCGAGGTGGTCGTGGTCGGCGCGCTGAACCGACTCGAGATCTGGGCGCCGACGCGGTGGGGACCGTATCGGTCCCAGATCGAGAACGAGCCGGAGGCGCTCGCCGAGCACCTCGCCGACCTGGGCATCTGACGGTGCCCCGGCCATTCATGCGTCTCCGGGCCGGTCGGCCCGCCGTTCGACAACAGAGGTGCGACGCGCCATGGGAGAAGGGCACCTGCCGGTCCTGGTCGACGAGGTCATTGCCTCGCTCGCGCTGGGTCCTGGCAGCTCCGTGGCGGACTGCACGGTCGGCGGCGGTGGGCACGCCGAGCGGATTCTGGAGGCGACGTCTCCGCATGGCCGCCTGCTCGGCATCGATGCCGACCGGGCGGCCATCGCGGAGGCGACCTCCGTGCTGGCCCCATTTGGTGACCGGGTCGTGCTGCGCCACGCCAACTTCGAGGCGATCTACGACGCGGCGATCGCCTCCGGCGTGGCGCCACTGGACGGCGTTCTCTTCGACCTCGGCCTCAGCAGCTACCAGCTTGCCGATCCCGGCCGGGGATTCAGCTTTGCGGCCGATGCGCCGCCGGACATGAGATTCGATGAAACCAGTGGTGTATCGGCTCTCGAGCTCATCGACCGCTCCTCGGAGCGAGAGCTCGCCGGAATCCTCGCGACGTTTGGTGAAGAGCGCCGTGCAGGCCGCATCGCGAAGGCGATCGTGGCGGCGCGCGCGGAGGGTCGGCTCGTGACCGCCGCCGACCTGGCGTCGGTCGTCGCCGCGGCCTCGCCCTCGCGCCCGGGCGGCGCCGATGCCGGCCGCATCCACCCGGCAACCCGGACCTTCCAGGCGCTGCGCATCGCGGTCAACCGCGAGGTGGAGGTCCTCTCGTCGGGCCTGGCCGGCGCGCTCGCCGCGCTCCGACCCGGCGGCCGGATGGCCGTCATCAGCTATCACAGCCTCGAGGACCGGATCGTCAAGCGCTTCGTCGCTCGCGAGAGCCGCGACTGCATCGAGGATCCGTTGCCGCCGGTCTGCACCTGCGGCCACCGCGCGCAGCTGCGCGCGATCACCAAGGGCGTCGTCACCGCGGGCCCAGACGAGGTCCGGCGGAATCGCCGCGCGCGCAGCGCGAAGCTGCGCGTCGCCGAGAAGCTCGCGTAGGCGCGAGCACGAGCAGGAGGGTCACCCGAGTGAGCAAGGGACGTACGCGTCACCAGGCCAGCCGCCGCCGGATGTATTCGGCTCGGCAGCGCGACCTTCGCGAGCGGCGCCTTCGCGCGGCGAGCGAGGAGGCCTACTGGCTCAGCGACCAGGTCGCTGCCATCGAGATCGAGGAGGGTGCCAACTTCGAGGCGCCGACCACCTTCGCCATCTCGGCCCGCCGCCGCGCGACCGCGGCCTAGTCACCGACCGAGGGGTACCGAGCAATGGCCGTCATGGGCGCCCGACCCGCCACGAGCCCGTGGTTTCTGGGCGGGCGGTCGCGAGTCCGAAGCCGCAAGGCCAGCCGCCCCGCGCGCCGAACGCGTCGCGCGGGCCGCATCCGGCTGGCCGCATCGGTTGACGTTCGGCCGTTCCTGGTGGCGATCGTGGTCGCCGCCGCCCTCGCCATCTTCTACCTCAGCCAATCGACCGGCGTCGCTGCACGCGGCTACGAGATCGACAACCTCGCCCTCAGCCTGGCCGATCGCCGCGCCGAGCAGCAGCAGCTGATCACCGCGGTCGCGCAGGCCCGCTCGCCGGCGGAGATCATCCGGCGCGCGCGCTTCCAGCTCGGCCTTCAGCACCTCGACGGCGCGGCCGTCACGTTCGCCAAGCCCGCGGATACGTCCGCCGATTGACCCATCTCACGCGGCCGAACGCGGCCGCAGCACGGAGACCGACATGCTCGCCAGGACCGACAGCCGTGCCCGCGCCATGGTCCTCCTCATCCTCGTCGCATTCGTGGCGACGGCGATCGGCGCGCGCCTCGTCTGGTGGCAGGTCGTCCAGCAGCCGTGGCTGTCGACGATGGCGCTCGGCCAGCTCTCGCAGCAGGAGCAGATCCCGGCCGAGCGTGGCGAGATCACCGATGCCAACGGGGCGCTGCTGGCCACCTCGATCGAGCTGCAGTCGGTTTTCGCCACCCCGCCGCTGATCGACGACCCGGGGAAGACGGCGCGGATCCTCGCGCCGATCCTCGACATCTCCTCGGCCCAGCTTCGCGCCAGCCTCGACGGCGAGCGCGACTGGGTCTGGCTCAAGCGGCGCATCACGCCAGAGGCGGCTGAGCGGATCCGTTCGCTCGACCTGCGCGGCATCGGCCTGCTGCCCGAGACGCAGCGCGTCTACCCGGTCCAGGGCGTCGCCAACGACACGACGCTGGCGGCCCAGCTGCTCGGCTTCGTCGACGTCGACGGGCATGGCCAGTACGGGATCGAGGCCGGCGAGAACGCGCTGCTGGCTGGGACGCCTGGCGCGGTGAGCGCGCAGGAGGACGTCATCGGCCGGAGGATCGCGGACTCCGCGACGCTGCTCCTCGAGCCGGTCGACGGCGCCGACCTCAGCCTCACGATCGACCTCGGCGTCCAGCACATGCTCGAGCAGGAGATCTGGGACACCTACCGGATGAATCGCGCGGCAGGCGCGACCGGCGTGATCATGGACGCCGAGACCGGCGCGATCCTGGCGATGGCCAGCTACCCGTCGTACGACGCCAACGACTTCGCCGTCACCGACGGCGAGCTGTTCAGCAACCCGGCGGTTGCGCGGCAGTACGAGCCCGGATCGGTGATGAAGGCCTTCACCGTGGCCGCCGCGCTCGACGCCGGGGCGATCGACACCGATGACACCTTCCTCGACGACAACAACCTGCGCGTCGGCGTCATCCGCATCCAGAATGCCGACCGCTGGGACCGCCCGTACGGCCACGGGCCCGTCACGGCGGCCGATGTGCTGGCGCTATCGAACAACGTCGGCGCCGCGAAGATCGGCCTCGAGCTCGGGCGCCGAGAGCTGTACGAGGCGTTGCTGCGCTTCGGATTCGGCGCGCAGACCGGCATCGAGCTGGCCGGCGAGGCGAGCGGGGTGGTGTGGGACCCCGACGGCGCGAACGCCAGCGGCGACCTGACCGCCGCCCAGAACTCGTTCGGGCAGGGGCTGAGCCTGACGGCCGTCCAGCTCGTCGCGGGCTACGCGGCCTTCGCGAACGGGGGTGAGCTGGTGACCCCACACGTGGTCGCCGGCTGGACCGACCCGGATGGCACGTTCCATGAGGCCGCGCAGCCGCCCGCGGAGCGGATCATGCGGGAGGAGACGGCCCAGACGATGATCGAGCTGCTCACGAACGCGATCGACGACGGCATCGCGACCGGCGCCCAGGTGGCCGGCTACACCGTGGCCGGCAAGACGGGCACCGCCCAGATCGCCGCACCGATCATGGTCGAGGGCCCGGACGGCCAGCTCGTGGAGCGCTGGGTCTACCGCGAGGGCTGGGTCGACTCGAGCTTCGTCGGCATCCTCCCGGCGGGTGACAGGAAGCTGGTGACGCTCGTCCTCATCCATCGACCGGCCGGCGCCGGTGGACGCACCATGCCCGATCGCCCGGAGAACGTGTACGCCCGCCTCATGCCCCAGGTGCTCGACTACCTCGCCATCCCGCCGGACCGGCCCGCCGAGCCGGTCGCACAGCCGTGACCTTGCTAGACTCGAACGAAGTCCGCAGCGGGGTGCGCGTGCCTCCCACCATCCGCCTCGAGGACGTGCTCGCCACGACCGGCGGCCGGCTGCACGGGCCAGCTCCGGCGGCCTCGTTCTCGATCACCGGCGCGTCGGTCGACTCGCGCCGCGTCACCCCCGGCTCCATCTTCGTCGCGCTCCCAGGTGAGCGCGCGGACGGCCATGCCTTCGTGGCCGATGCGCTCCGCGCCGGAGCCGCGGCCACCCTCGTCGAGCGGCCGATCGACCTGCCGCAGGACCTCCGCTCCGCCCCGCAGGTCGTCGTGGCCGATGCGCTTCGCGCGCTCCAGGATCTCGCCGCTTGGTGGCGGTCTCGCCACGCGGTGCGTGTGGTGGGTATCACCGGTTCGACGGGCAAGACGATCGCCAAGGAGATCACCGCCGACGTCCTGTCGCGCGGCCTCACCACGCTGCGCAACGACGGCAACCTCAACTCGGAGACCGGCCTGCCGATCACGCTCCTGCGGCTCGAGCCGTCCCACGAGGCTGCCGTGCTCGAGATGAGCATGTACACCGTCGGCGAGATCGCACTGCTTGCGGAGATCGCCCGGCCGGAGGTCGGTGTCGTGCTTGCGGTCCACCCGACGCACCTCGAGCGCGCCGGCAGCATCGAGCGCATCGCGGCCGCCAAGGCCGAGCTCCCCGCCGCGCTGCCGCGCGACGGCCTGGCCGTGCTGAATGCGGACGACCCGCGCGTCGCGGCCATGGCGCAGGTGACGCCGGCCGCGGTGCGGACGTTCGGGCTCGGCCCGTCGGCCGACGTCGGCGCAACCGACGTCGTCAGCCACGGCCTGGCCGGCACCGAATTCACGGTCCGCGCGCCGTGGACCACGCGGCGAATGCGCAGCGGGACCCCCGGCCGCCACCTCGTCCCGCATGCCCTGGCCGCCCTTGCCGTCGCCGAGCGGCTGGGGATCGGGATCGACGACGCCGCGGAAGCGCTTGGGGCGGGCAGCCGGGCCGCCCATCGCATGCAGGTCGTCGAGGCCGCCTCCGGCGCGACGCTCGTCGACGACACCTACAACGCGTCGCCTGTCAGCGTCGCCGCCGCGCTCGACTTCCTGGCCGAGACTCCGCTGCCGGCCGGCCGCCGGCGGATCGCGGTGCTCGGCGACATGCTCGAGCTTGGCCCGGACGAGGAGCGGCTGCATCGCGAGATCGGCGCTAGGGCGGCGGCCGCCGTGGACATGCTCGTCACCGTGGGGCCGCGTGGCGCCTGGATCGCGGAGGGCGCCGATGCCATCCCGGTCGCGAGCGCGGCGGACGCCGAGGAGGCGGTCGCGGTCCTTGAGCGCGAGGTCGCGCCCGGGGTTGGGGACGTCGTGCTGCTGAAGGGCTCGCGTGGCATCGGTCTCGACCGGGCCGTCGACCTGCTGCGGGGGAGCGCGCCGTGAACCTCATCGACATGGTCGTCGCGCTGCTGCTGGCCTTCGTCGGCCTGGTGATCCTGGCGCCGATCTACATCAACCTGCTCCAGCGCCTCGGCTACGGAAAGCAGATCCGCAGCGACGGGCCGGAGGCGCACTACGGCAAGGCCGGCACGCCGACGATGGGCGGCATGCTCGTCGTGGTCGTCGTCCTCTTCCTGGCGATGGCCCTGCGACTCGAGAGTCCGGCCACGCTGACGCCGATGCTGACATTGGTCGGGGTCGGCATCCTCGGCGCGATCGACGACTTCGTGAACGTCCGCAGCGGCGTCGGCATGCGCGGCCGCTGGAAGCTCGTGTGGCAGACCGGGGTCGCGGTCCTCGCCGCGGTCTACATCTGGAGCCACTACCACCTGACCGGCGTGAACATCCCGCTCGTCGGCCAGATCGAGGTGGCGCCGGTCCTGCTCATCGGCTTCATCGCGTTCGTCATCGTCGGCACCAGCAACGCGGTGAACCTGACCGATGGCCTCGACGGGCTCGCCGGCGGCGTCCTCATCTTCAGCTTCGTCGCCTACCTGCTGATCAGCCTCGTCCCGGTCGCCGACATCAAGCTCGCGCACCCGGAGCTGGCGGTGTTCTGCGCGCTCGTCATCGGTGCGCTGATGGGCTTCCTCTGGTTCAACGTCCACCCGGCCCAGATCTTCATGGGCGACTCCGGGTCGCTGAGCCTCGGCGCCACGCTGGCAGTCGTCGCCACCGTGAACGGCCAGCTGCCGCTCCTGGCGGTCGTCGGGATCGTCTTCTTCGCCGTGATCATGAGCGTGGTCATCCAGGTGCTCAGCTACCGCTTCCGCGGGCGCCGCATCTTCCGCATGACGCCGCTGCACCACCACTTCGAGCTCATCGGCTGGGCGGAGGAGAAGATCACGCTGCGCTTCTGGATCGTCGCGGCGCTCGCCGGGCTGCTCGGCTTCAGCCTCTTCCTCGCCACGTACCAGCAGCTCTAGATGGACCGATGATGACTGCCCCATCGACGCCGATCGGGTCCGCCGACGACCTTCGCGGCCTGCGCACCGTCGTGCTCGGCCTGGCTCGCTCCGGCATCGCCGCCTGCCGCTTCCTGGCGGATGCCGGCGCGGTCGTCGCCGCCTACGACCGGCGGCCGGCCTCCGAGCTGGCCGATGCCATCTCAGCGCTCGGGGCCCGCCCGGTACGCCTGGCCCTCGACGTGAGCGAGGCCGAGGCGGCCGCGCTGCTCGAGCACGCCGACCTGCTCGTCACCTCTCCATCGGTCTCGGCCCGCTTCCCGACGACCGACCCCTGGCTGCGCGAGGCGCTGCTCGCCGCCGAGGCGCGCGGTGCGGAGGTCATCAGCGAGGTCGACCTCTTCCTGCGCCTGACCGATGCGCGACTCGCGGGCGTGACCGGCACGAAGGGCAAGACCACGACCGCCTCGCTGCTGGCCGCGATGCTGGAGGCGGGCGGCATCTCGACGGTCCTGGGCGGCAACATCGGGACGCCGCTGGTCGAGCGCTCCCTCGAGCTCGGACCCGATGACTGGGTCGTGCTGGAGCTGAGTGAGCTCCAGCTGCCGACGATCAGCCGCGGCGTCGACGTCGCGCTCTACACGAACGTCGCCGAGGACCACCTCGACCGCCACGGAACGGTGGAGGCGTACCGCGCCGTCAAGGCGCTCCTGGCGGAGCTCACCGCGCCGGCGGGACGGGTCGTGCTCAACCACGACGACCCTGGCTGCCGCGACCTCGGGGAGCGGCTGCCACCGGCGTCGCTGGCGTGGTACGGCATGCAGCGGCCGGGTCACGGGCCGACCGAGGCGTGGCTCGACGACGGCTGGGTCGTCGTGGCGGGGGAGCGGGTCGTCGCCGCGGACCAGGTGCGCCTGCCGGGGCGCCACATGCTCGCCGACGTCCTCGGCGCGGCGTTGGCCGCGACCCTCGTCGGCGTCCCCGCCGCCGCGATCGGCGTCGCCGCGCGAACCTTCGCCGGCGTCCCGCACCGGCTCGAGACGATCGCCGAGCACGGTGGCGTGCGCTGGATCAACGACTCGCAGGCGACGATCCCGCAGGCGGCCATCGCGGCGCTCGAGGCGTTCGACGCGCCGATCGTGCTGATCGCCGGCGGCAAGGACAAGGGCCTCGAGTACGGCGCCTTCGCCGACGCGATCGCGACGCGCTGCAAGGCGGCCGTGCTGATCGGGGAGACGGCCGACGAGCTGGAGGCCCTGCTGAGGAGCCGCGTGCCCGTGCGGCGCGCCGCGTCGATGGACGAGGCGGTGACGGTGGCCGCCGACGCGACGCGGCCCGGCGACGTCGCGCTGCTCTCGCCGGCGGCAGCCAGCTTCGACATGTTCGTCGACTACGCGGCACGCGGCGACGCGTTCCGCGCCGCCGTCGAGCGCCTGGAGGACGGGCGATGACCGCCGCGACGCTACCGGTCGCCGCGGCGCGCCGGGGTACGCGGGCAAAGACCGGCGTCCGCCGCGAGCGGCACGAGCCGGCCTACGCGCTTCTGCTGGCGGTGATGGCGCTGACCGCCATCGGCATCGTGATGGTCTACTCGGCGTCGAGCGTGCGCTCCTACATCAGCAGCGCCGATCCGGCGGCCCAGGGACTCGAGCAGCTGGTGTGGGCCGGCATCGGCCTCACCGGGCTGGTGGTGGCGATGAGGATCGACTTCCGACACCTGCGCTACCTGGCGATCCCGATCTACGTGATCACCCTCGTCCTGCTGATCGTCGTGCTGATTCCGGGCATCGGCGCCGAGATCAACGGCTCGCGACGCTGGATCGTCATCCCCGGCGTCGGGACGCTGCAGCCGGCCGAGTTCGCGAAGCTGGCGGTCATCCTCTACCTCGCGCACTGGCTCGACCGGCGCGGCAGCGCCGTCCGCTCGTTCTGGAACGGCCTCGTCCCGTTCACGATGCTCGTCGCGCCGGGCTTCTTCCTCATCGCCGCCGAGCCCGACCTCGGGACGGCCGGCGTGTACGTGATCGTGGCGGTCAGCATCTTTTTCATGGCCGGCGCCAACCTGCTGTACCTGGGCGCCATCACAGCGGGAGTGGCGGCATCGGCGTGGCTGATGATCAGCGCGACGAGCTACCAGCTCGAGCGGGTGCAGACCTTCCTCGACCCCTTCCGCGACCCGCTGGGCAGCGGCTACAACACGATCCAGGCACTGCTCGCGCTCGGCCTGGGCGGGCTCACCGGCCTCGGTCTCGGCGAGAGCCGTCAGAAGTTCCTCTACCTGCCGGCGCCGTCCACCGACTTCATCTTCGCGATCATCGGCGAGGAGTGGGGCCTCGTCGGCACGTTGACGGTGGTGGCCCTGTTCGTGGTCATCGCGGTCCAGGGCTACCGGATCGCGATCCGTGCCCCGGACACGTTTTCCGGCCTGGTGGCCTGCGGCATCACGACCTGGCTCGTGGTCCAGGCCTGCATCAACATGATGGTCGTCACCGCGCTCCTGCCGGTGACGGGCATCCCGCTCCCGTTCATCAGCGCCGGCGGATCGGCGCTGACCATCAACCTCGCGGCCGTCGGCATCCTGCTGTCGATCAGCCGCGAGACCTCACAGACAGGATCCTTGTTCGATGCGGTGTTTGGTGTCGGGCGGCGGGACAGGCGGGCACGTGTACCCCGCGCTGGCCGTCGCGCGAGCGCTCCGCGACGCACGAAGCGACGTTGAGCTCGACTACGTGGGTGGCGTCCGTGGCTTCGAACGACGAATCGTGGCCGATCACCCGATGCGCGGCGAGCTTCGCTACCACGAGCTCGTCGTGCGCTCGCTGCGCTCGGCCGGCCTCTCGCCGCACACGGTGGCCGATCCGGTGCGCCTTGCCGCCAGCGTCCCGCAGGCGTGGTGGCTCCTCGGCCGCCTTCGACCCGCCGCGCTGTTCACGACCGGCGGCTACCTGGCCCTCCCGCTCGTCCTCGCCGCCCGTGCGCGCGGCATTCCGACGCTCGTCTGGGAGGGCAACGTCCTGCCGGGACGCGCGACGCGCGCGATCGGCCGCTTCGCGACCCGCGTGGCGGTCAGCTTCCCGCCGACCCTGGATGCCTTCCCCGGCAACGGGTTCGTGTCCGGCACCCCGATCCGCTCCTTCGCCGAGATCGACCGCGACGCCGCACGCCGCTCCTTCGGCCTCGGCCGGGACGACCGCCTCCTTCTCGTCTTCGGGGGCTCCCAGGCTGTGACTCGATTCAATGCCGCCGTGACCGATGCGCTGCCGCGCCTGCTCACCGACTGGCACCTCCTGCACCTCGCGGGCGATGCCGGCATGGCCGATGCGGGCGCCGCCCGCCAGCGCCTGCCCGCCGAGCTGCGCTCGCGTTACACCGCCGAGCCGTTCATGACCGACCGCATGGCCGATGCGCTCGTCGCCTCCGACCTCGTCGTCGGCCGTGCGGGCTCGTCGACCTGTGCGGAGCTGGCGGCGGTCGGCGTGGCCTCGATCCTCGTGCCGTACCCGTACGCCGGCGCCCACCAGCGCTACAACGCGTCTTACCTCGGCGACGAGGGCGCGGCGCGGGTGGTCGCCGACGAGGCTCTCGACGCCGAACGGCTTGTCGCCGAGGTGTCCGCGCTGCGCGACGACGCCCGGCGTGCCGCGATGGCCGAAGCCGCGCGTCGTCTCGGCCGTCCGGACGCGGCGCGCTCGCTGGCCGACGAGCTGATGGCGCTCGCCGAGCGGCGTCCGCTCCCCTCGGAGACGGCCGCATGAGCGCCGCCGTGGCGGATGCCCTCGACCGGCTCGATGCGCTCGCCGTCGAGGGCGGCGTCAAGCTTCAGCGTGACGCGGACCTGGCACCGCTCACCACGCTGCGCGTCGGCGGCACCGCGGACCGAATGGCCGCGCCGGAGACGCTCGACGAGCTCGTCGCCGTGCTGCGCGTGGCACGGGAGGCCGGCGTGCCGGCATTCCTGCTGGGCAAGGGCAGCGACATCGTCGTGGCCGATGCCGGTATCCGCGGCCTCGTCGTGCGCGTCCGCGCGGACTCGGCGAGCATCGACGGGACGACTCTCACCGCCGACGCCGGCGCATCGATGACGGCGCTGGCCAAGCGCTGCGCGGCCGCCGGTTTGGCCGGCTTCGACTGGGCGATCAGCATCCCGGGCACGGTCGGCGGGGCGGTGTGGGCGAATGCGGGCGCCCATGGCGGCGAGATGGCGCATGTCGTGCGCGAGGTCGACATCCTGAATGCGGACGGCGAGCGTCGCCGCCTCGCCGCCGACGAGTGCGCCTTCGCCTACCGCGAGTCGCGCTTCAAGCACGGCGACGAGGTCATCTGCGGCGCGAAGATCGGCCTGGAGCCCGGCAACGCCGACGCGATCCGCGGCCTCGTCGACGGCCACCAGGCGCATCGGCGCGCAACCCAGCCGCTCGCGGACCAGAACGCCGGCAGCGTCTTCCGCAATCCGCCGGGCGACCACGCCGGGCGACTGATCGAGGCGGCCGGGCTGAAGGGCCATCGCCTCGGCACGGCGCGGGTCAGCGAGCTGCACGCGAACTTCATCGTCACCGATCGCGGCGGGCGCGCGGCCGACGTCCGCGCCATCGGCGACCACGTGCGCGCCACCGTGGCCGGCCGCTTCGGCGTCGAGCTGCGCTACGAGATCGAGTTCGTCGGCGACTGGCCGGAGGCCGAGCGATGAGCCGCCTGCGGGTCGGCGTCTTCGCCGGCGGCCGATCGGCCGAGCACGAGGTGAGCGTCGCCTCGGCCGAGGCGGTGCTGCGCGCGATCGACCGGGATCGGTACGACCCGTACCTCGTCTACATCGATCGCGACGGGCACTGGATGCTCCCCGACGGCCCCGCTCCCGAGCTCGGCGACGGCGCCTCACTGGCGGGCCTCGTCGGCGCGGCGAGCCCGGCCGAGGAGGTCGCCCGCCTGCGGACCCACGCCAGCCACGCGCTGGCCACGACCGGCGACGAGCGCCTCGCCGCCCGTGCCGCGGTCCGCTCCCTGGCCGAGGCGATCGACGTCGCATTCCTCGTCGTCCACGGCCCGTTCGGCGAGGATGGCACGCTCCAGGGCTTCCTGGAGCTGGCCGGCATCCCGTACACCGGCGCGGGCGTGCTCGCCAGCGCCGTGGCCATGGACAAGGTCGTCTTCAAGGACCTGATGCGCGGCCACGGACTGCCGGTGGTCGAGTCGTGCTGGTTCCGGCGCCGCGCCTGGGAGCGCGAGCCGGACCACGTCGCACGCGCCGTGGCCGAGACGCTCGGGGCGCGGGTGGTCGTGAAGCCGGCGCGCCTGGGCAGCAGCGTCGGGATGAGCCTCGTCCACGAGCCCGGCGAGCTGCCGGCGGCGCTCGACGAGGCGTTCGCCTACGACAGCAAGGTGATCGTCGAGGCCTACGTCGAGGGCGCGCGCGAGCTGGAGTGCGGGGTGCTCGGCAACGACGACCCGATCGTCTTCGAGCCCGGCGAGGTGCGCTCGAGCCACGAGTTCTACGACTACGAGGCCAAGTACGTGGCCGGCCTCGCCACCGTCGAGCCGCGGGCACGGGTCGATCCCGACCTCGCCGCTCGGCTGAAGGAGCTGTCCCTGGCCGCCTACCGCGCGGTGGACGCGGCCGGGCTGGCGCGGATCGACTTCCTCGTCACCGTCGAGGAGACGTACCTCTCCGAGATGAACACGCTGCCGGGCTTCACGGCCACGAGCATGTACCCGAAGCAGGCCGAGCTGGCCGGCCTCTCCTTCAGTGAGCTGATCGCTCGGCTGATCGAGCTGGCGATGGAGCGGGACCGATGAAGCTGAAGCCGCAGCCACGCGTCACGAAGCAGCGGGCCGCGCGGGCAACCGGCCGCTCGCGGCCGCGTGCCGTGTCGAGGGGCTCGGGCCGCATGGCGCGCCAGCCTGGCATCTCGTTCCGGCGTCGAGTCGGCGCCCGCATGCCGTCGATCCGCCGCCTGATCGGCGCGGTCGGCGCGGTCGCGGCCGCCGCGGTGCTGGTGGCGCTGCTGTACGGACCGTGGCTGCTCGTCACCGACGTGGCGTGGGCGGGCGAGCGCTACACCCCCGACCGCGACCTGCGGCAGGCTCTCGCGGAGCACCGCGGCATGAACCTCCTGGCCGTCGACACCGATGCGCTGGCAGCGGAGATCGAGCGTCTGCCGGCGGTCGAGAGCGCATCGGTCTCGGCGGGCATCGGCGGTGGGCTGTCGGTGACCGTCGTGGAGCACAGCGCCGCGTTCCTGTGGGTGACCCCGGACTGGCGGTACCTCGGCGCGGCCGACGGCACGATCTTCGCCCGCGAGCCACGGGCCAGCGAAACCGACGCTGCCCTCACGGAGCTGCCGAGGATCGGGGACCATCGGTCAAGCGCAAGCCTCCTGTCGGTGGGCGACGTGATCCCCGAGCCGCTGCTGCGGACCGCCCTCGACGTCGCCGCCCTCGACCCGGCCCTGCTCGGTTCGGACGAGACGCGCCTGGCCGTCCAGCTCGACGACGAGTTCGGCTTCCGGCTGTTCGCGACCGAGCAGACCTGGGAGGTTGCGCTCGGCGTCTACGGCATCGACCCGCGCGAGACGTCCGGCGAGGCCGACGAGCGCCTCGAGCGGCAGATCACCGCGGTCCGCACGCTCTTCGCCACACACGCCGAGAACGAGGTCGGTTGGGTCGATGTGCGCAACCCCGGAAAGGTATATTTCCGTGCCAAGGGATGACGTGATGGCCGGGCTGCCGTCGATCACGCGCCGAGACCCTCGTATCGGGACCGTCCCAGATGTGGCTTCCGCTGATTGGCCTTGCGCTCGGGATCGCGCTCGGTCTGGTGCTCAACGTGGACGTGAGCCCCGACCTCGCGAGGTACTCCGCGGTGGCCATCCTCGCTGGCCTGGACTCGGTGCTCGGCGCCATCCGCTCCGAGCTGGACGACCACTACGACAACCGGATCTTCGTCTCGGGGTTCATCACCAACACCCTGGTGGCGGTGGCGCTGACGTTCGTCGGCGACCGGCTGGGCATCGACCTCTACCTCGTCGCCCTCTTCGCGTTCGGCCTGCGCATCTTCCAGAACGTGGCCCTCATCCGGCGTCACTTCCTGTAGGCTCGGCCCATAGCGATGGCGCGCTCGCCGAGCACGCCCGGAGCGGGAGGTAGCTTGGAACGCGAGGCTGTCCTGGTCGGTATCGACGCGGGCACCACGAAGGTGACGACCCTCATCGGAGAGGTCGGCCGGGCCGGTGACGTCAACGTCATCGGCTATGGCATCGCGCCGTCCGTCGGGATGAAGAAGGGGATGGTCGCCAACATCGACCAGACCGTGAACTCGATCGCCTCGAGCGTCGAGAAGGCCGAGCGCCTCTCCGGGTACAAGATCTCATCGGCCTTCGTCGCCGTCGGCGGCTCGCACATCAGCTCGCAGAACTCCCGCGGCGTCGTGGCGGTCTCGGGGCACAAGCGCGAGGTCAGCCGCGAGGACGTCGGCCGCGCGACCGATGCGGCCAAGGCCGTCCAGGTGCCGTCCAACCGCGAGATCCTGCACGTCGTGCCGCGCGGCTACATCGTCGACGGCCAGGAGGGGATCAAGGACCCGCTCGGGATGTCGGCCGTGCGCCTCGAGGTCGAGACCCATATCGTCGCCGGGGCGGCGACATCGGTCCAGAACCTGTCGAAGTGCGTCACCGGCGCCGGCGTCCAGATCGACGAGATGGTGATCAGCTCGCTGGCCGCGGCCGAGGCCACCCTGACCGATACGGAGAAGGAGCTCGGCGTGCTGGTGGCCGATATCGGCGGCGGCACGACCGACATCGCGATCTTCGTCGACGGCGCGGTCTACCACACCGCCGTGCTGCCGGTCGGTGGGATCAACGTCACGAACGACGTGGCGATCGGCCTGCGGACGTCGCTCAACCTGGCCGAGGAGATCAAGATCAAGCACGGCACCGCCAACCTCGCCGAGGTCGAGCCCCAGGAGCTGCTCAACGTCGCGGTGCTCGGCGAGGCGGCCGGGCAGACGATCCAGCGCCGCAAGCTGTCCGAGATCATCGAGGCGCGGATGGGGGAGATCTTCAGCCTCATCCGCGAGGAGGTGAAGCGCTCCGGGCACGCGGGCATGCTGCCGGCCGGAGCCGTTCTGACCGGCGGCGGGGCGCGACTCGGCGGCGTCGACGTCCTCGCCCGCGACACACTCGAGATGCCGGTGCGCGCCGGGTCGCCGCAGGGCGTCGGCGGGCTGATGGACCAGATCGGCAACCCGGCATTCGCGACACCGATCGGCCTCCTCCTGTGGGGCGCCCACCACCTCGGCGAGGAGCCGATCGGCTACGGCACCGGCAACGGTACGAACCCGCTCTCGCGCGTCGGCGAGTGGGTGCGAAACCTCTTCCCCGGCTAGGAGTGCGTGCCATCGCGAGTGCGTTCGCCACGGTGGACATCCGTTCCGATCTATCCACGCTCAGATGCCGCAGTGTGGATAACTCCGTGCCCGGATGTGGAAAACGTCCCACGCCGTCATACGGCGATCGTTAGAATCGGTCAAACCCGTCGAGCCCTCGGGTTTGCCAGCACTCATCGAGAGGATCACCCGATATGCCGCTCCGATCGGATTCCGAGAACTTCGCACTCATCAAGGTCATCGGGGTCGGTGGCGGCGGGAGCAACGCCGTCAACCGAATGATCCGGGCCGAGATGATGGGCGTCGAGTTCATCAGCGTGAACACCGATGCCCAGGCGCTGCTCCAGAGCGACGCGCCGCACAAGATCCGCATCGGCGACAAGATGACGCGCGGCCTGGGCGCCGGAGCCGATCCGGGTGTCGGGCAGCGCGCCGCCGAGGAGGACTCCGAGAAGATCTACGAGGCGCTCAAGGACGCCGACATGATCTTCATCACCGCCGGCATGGGCGGTGGCACCGGATCCGGCGCCGCACCGGTCATCGCCGAGATCGCCAAGGACCTCGGCTCGCTGACCGTCGCGGTGGTGACGAAGCCGTTCAGCTTCGAGGGCATGCGCCGTAAGCTCGTCGCCGAGCAGTACACCGAGCTGCTCAAGGAGAAGGTCGACACGCTGATCACGATCCCGAACGATCGCCTGCGCGAGGTCGTCGACAAGAAGACCTCGATCGTCGACGCGTTCCGCGTCGTGGATGACGTCCTGCGCCAGGGCGTCCAGGGCATCAGCGACCTGATCACGGTTCCCGGCCTCATCAACCTCGACTTCGCCGACGTGAAGACGATCATGCGCGAGGCGGGCAGCTCGATGATGGGCATCGGCATCGGCACCGGTGAGAACCGGGCCATCGAGGCGGCACGCGCCGCCGTCATGAGCCCGCTGCTGGAGGTCAACATCACCGGCGCGCGCGGCATCCTCTTCAACGTCACCGGTGGCTCGGACCTCGGCCTGTTCGAGGTCAACGAGGCGGCCGAGGTGATCAAGGAAGCCGCCGATCCGGAGGCGAACATCATCTTCGGCACGGTGATCGACGACAGGATGCGCGACGAGGTGAAGGTCACGGTCATCGCCACGGGCTTCGACTCGAGCAAGAAGGCGAAGCCGTCGAAGTACGGCACCGAGGCGAGCATCGGGATCGAGACCTCGCTTGACGAGCGCAGCCGGGAGATCCTCGCCGAGATCGAGCGCGATCGTGAGCAGCGGGAGTCGCTGACCGAGCAGCTCGGCACCGAGTCGCCGTTCGCACGGCCGACGGAGCGCGAGGCGACCGAGGTCAAGCCCACCGAGCGCAAGCCGCTGCCGGTCAGCTCCGGCAGCCTCGACCAGCGCCCGGCCTACAACGAGTCGGACCTCGACATCCCGAGCTTCCTGCGTCGCAAGAGCGACTGACCGAGGCCGATGCCGGGCCCAGGTTCCGCCGGAGGCTTGCCGCCTGCAATCTGAGGTCCCGGCGTCCCGTGCTGCGGGAGATGCGTGCAACCTGACGGTCGACGCAGCCACATCAGGCGCGTGACGTCCCGTGCTGCGGGAGAGCTGCCATCAACGGGCAGTCGTTGGTCGCAACTCCCGGGCGACGGGAAGTCGCCTGTCGGCAAGACAGCGTGGATGCCTCTCGACGCTGAACTGTGGGACGATCGCACGGATGACGGATCCGACCGCGCCCATCGAGGTCGACGAGATCCGCGAGCGCCACGGGCGGCTACTGCGTCGCCTGCGCTCGGTTGCCGAGGCGAACGGCCACGACCCGGACCGGCTGCGGATCGTGGCGGTCACGAAGGGCTGGCCCGTCGAGGTCGCCCAGGCCGCGTTTACAGCGGGCCTGACGATGCTCGGCGAGAGCCGAGTCCAGGAGGCCGAGCCAAAGGTCGCGGCGCTCCCCGACGCCGAGTGGCACCTCGTCGGCCGGCTGCAGTCGAACAAGGCGCGGCGTGCGGCCCGCGCGTTCGCGGTCATCCACTCGGTCGACTCCCCGAAGCTGCTCGAGCACCTTGTGGCCGATGACGAGCACCGACCGCGGCTCCTGCTCCAGGTCAACGTCACCGGCGAGGCGGCGAAGGCGGGGATGACGCCCAACGAGCTCATCGGGCTGGCGCCGACGCTGTCGAGTGAACCCGTCGTCGGCCTGATGACGATCGGGCGGATGGACGTCACCGACGAGGAGGCGCGCGCGTCCTTCCGGGCGCTCCGCGAGCTGCGCGACCGCGTTGAGCAGGCGTCCGGCATCGGCCTGCCGGAGCTGTCGATGGGCATGAGCGCCGATGCCGAGGCGGCCGCCGCCGAGGGCGCCACGCTCGTCCGGATCGGCACCGCGCTCTTCGGGCCACGAGGCTGATCGCTGCTATTCTCAGCACTCATGGCAGTGCTCACCAACTTCGTTTGGCTGCTGGCGATTGCCCTCTGGCTGCTCATCATCGCGCGCGTCCTGCTGAGCTGGACGAACCCGCGGGGCGGCGGCGGGCTGACCGCGTTCATCTACCAGGCCACCGAGCCGATCCTGGCGCCGATCCGCCGCGTGCTGCCCCCGACGAGCGGGATCGACTGGGCGCCGCTCGTCGCGATGCTGCTGATCAGCGCCATCGTCCGGGTCGTCGCGCCGATCTGAGGGCGGCTATACTCGGCCTCCCCAATGGGCGATTAGCTCAGCTGGTTAGAGTGCACGGTTCACATCCGTGAGGTCACTGGTTCGAATCCAGTATCGCCCACCATTCCCCGCCCTCTTGTGCCGATGCGCGTCGCGTTGACGACCGAGTCGTACCTCCCGTACGTGTCGGGCGTGACCGTCTCGGTCGACGCGCTCGCCCGCGGCCTCGGCGCGCGCGGGCACGACGTGCTGGTTCTCGCCCCGCGGCCGGCGCCGGGCGACTCGCCGCGGCCGGTCGGCTCGCCGGGCCCGGAGCCCGAGATCGCCTGGCTCGCCTCGTACCAGCTGCCCCGACTGGTCCCGCCGGCGTACCGGATGCCATCGCCGAACCCGTGGGCCGGCGCGCTCCGCGACGCGACGCGATGGCAGCCTGACGTCGTCCACGCGCACTCGCCGTTCGTCACCGGGCTGCTCGCGCGGAACCTGGCGCGGGCGTCCGGCGCGCCCCTCGTCTTCACGCACCACACCCGCTTCGCGGACTACGGTCACTACCTCGGTCCGCTGGCCGGGCCGGGCTCGGCACTGACCGATGCCTACCTGCGGCGCTTCTGGGCCCGCTGTGCGGCCATCGTCGCGCCGTCCGCCGACCTGGCTGAAGAGATCCGCGGGCGCCTGGCACCCGACCGCCGGGAACGGGTGCACGTCGTGCCGACCGGGATCGACGTCGACGGAATCCGAGCACTGGCACCCGTCGACCCGCGGCCGGATGCCGGCTGGCCGGCCGATGCGATCGTGATCGCCACCCTGGGCAGGCTGGCGCCGGAGAAGAGCGTCGAGGTCATCATCGACGCGGCGGCGGCGGTCTTCGGGCGAGAGCCGATGGCCCGGCTGCTCGTCATCGGTGGAGGCCCGTCCGAGGAGCAGCTGCGGCGCCGCACGGCGGACTTCGGCGGCCGGGTCCACCTGACCGGGGCTCTGCCGCGGCTCGAGGCCCTCGCGAGGCTCCGCGCATCGGACCTCTTTGCCTTCGCGTCACGGACGGAGACCCAGGGCCTCGTCCTGGCTGAGGCGCTGTCGGCGGGGCTGCCGGCCGTGGCGGTCGCCGGCCCAGGCGTCGCCGACTCGGTGCGCGACGGGGTCGACGGCCGGATCGTCCCCGCCGAGCCGGCAACGACCCGCGCGGCGCGTCTGGGCGAGGCGCTGGCGGCGCTGGTCGCCGACACCGCGGAGCGGGCGGCCATGGCCGCGCGGGCGAGGGACGACGCCGATCGCTTCGCGCTGCCGACTCGGGTCGCCGAGATGGAGGGGATCTACCGCGCCACGATGGCGCGCTGACGAGGGTTTCGGCGGATTTGCTTGCGCCCCCATCGACCGGGCGTACAATGCCGCCCATGCGAGTGAGTCTGGTGGCCCGCTTCGTCTCCCATCCATCCATCGACTTCGGTTCGAGCCGTCGTTCGGCGCACCGGTCGATGCTTGGACTTGCCCGATCGCGGACGGTCTTCCACCGTCCGCGTCGCCCGCGGCCGATGATGGTGAGCGTCAACGCGCTGCGCTCCGAGACCAGCCGCTTCCGGTTCCCCGCCGTCGGCCGGGCCGCCCGCATGCCCGCCCGTCGCCCCGCGCTGCCGTTCGGGTTGCCGCGCTCCCGCCGCGCGTAGCGGCCCGGGGTGCCGATCCTGCGAACCGCGCGCGCCACGTCGGCAGGCGGCGTCGTCTACCGCGAGCTCGACGGGCGCATCCAGGTCGCCCTCGCCCATCGGCGCAGCCCGCCGCTGTGGGCGCTGCCGAAGGGCACGCCCGATGCCGGCGAGACGATCGAGGAGACCGCCGTCCGCGAGACGCGCGAGGAGACCGGGCTCGAGGTCGAGGTCGAGAGCCGCCTGAGATCGATCCGCTACTTCTTCGTGCGCGGCACGACCCGCTTCAACAAGAGCGTCCACTTCTATCTGATGCGGGCCGTCGGCGGCAGCCCGGAGGACCACGACGCCGAGTTCGACGAGGTCCGCTGGGTCGACCTGCATGAGGCGCTGGCCCTGCTCACCCACGCCACCGAGCGATCCGTGGTCGAGGAGGCCGCCGTGGCGCTCGGCGTCGGACCCGGGCCGGATGCCGTAACCGCCGGGGCTCGCGCGTGACGGGCGCACCGGCCGAGACGCCGCTGCGCCGGACTCCGCTCCACGCCGTCCACGCGGAGCTGGGCGCGCGGATGGTCCCGTTCGCCGGCTACGAGATGCCGGTCCAGTACGCCTCGATCATCGACGAGCACCGCACCGTTCGCTCTGCCGTCGGCCTCTTCGACCTGTCGCACATGGGCGAGATCGAGGTGCGCGGTAGCGGCGCGCTGGACTTCCTCTCGCACGCGGTCGTCAGCGACCCGTCGACGCTCTCCGAGGGCCAGGCGCAGTACTCGATGCTCTGCCAGCCTGACGGCGGGATCATCGACGACCTGATCCTCTACCGGCTCGGCGCGGATCGGTTCATGGTCGTCTGCAACGCCTCGAACCGCGACGGGGTGGTCGCGCACCTCGGCGGGCTGGAGCAGCGCGACGTCGTGGTCGAGGACCGCAGCGACGACGTCGGTCTGGTCGCGCCGCAGGGACCTGCGGCGGCATCGGTCCTGTCGGGCCTGACCGATGTCGACCTCGACACCCTCGAGAACTATCACGCCGCGGAGGGTTCGGTCGCCGGGGTGCCGTGCACGGTTGCCCGCACCGGCTACACCGGCGAAGACGGATTCGAGCTGTTCTGCGATGCCGATCGCGCACGCGAGGTGTGGGAGGCGGTCGCCACGGCCGGCGAATTGACGGGGCTGCGCCCGTGCGGGCTCGGCTCGCGCGACACGCTGCGCCTCGAGGCGGGCATGCCGCTGTACGGCAACGAGCTCGACCTCGATACGAACCCGTACGAAGCCGCCCTCGGGCGGGTCGTGAAGCTCGAGAAGGAGGGCGACTTTGTCGGTCGCGCTGCGCTCGAGGCGGTGAAGGCGAGCGGTCCGGCACGCAAGCTCATCGGCCTCCAGATGGTCGACAACGCGATTCCGCGAACCGGCTACGAGGTCCACGCCGATGGCCGGTCGGTCGGGCGCGTGACGAGCGGGACGCTGTCGCCGACGCTGGGTACGAAGATTGCGATGGCCCGCGTCGAGGCGGACATGGCCGGCATCGGCAACGCATTCGAGGTCGTCGTCCGCGACCGCCCCTACCGGGCCGAGCAGGTAAAGTTGCCCTTCTATCGCCGCCCCCGCGACTGACCCGGCGAAACGCCCCAGGAGGATCGAGCGAAGCGCATGGCCTACCCCGACGACCTTGCCTACTCCAAGGAGCACGAGTGGGTTCGCCAGGAGGGCTCGCGCGCGACCATCGGCATCACCAGCTTCGCGGCCGATGAGCTTGGCGACATCGTCTTCGTCGAGCTGCCTGAGATCGGCGCCACGCTCAGCCAGTTCGCCACCTTCGGCGTCGTCGAGAGCGTGAAGGCCGTCAGCGACCTGTACGCGCCGATCTCCGGCGAGGTGGTCGAGATCAACGAGGCGCTGCGCGAGAGCCCCGAGCTGATGAACTCCGACCCGTTCGGCGAGGGCTGGATCGCGAAGGTCGAGCTCACGGACACGTCCGAGCTCGACGTCCTGCTCGACGCGGACGGCTACGCTGCCGAGACCGCCTGACGGCGGCCTTCCCATGTCCTATTCGCCACATACCGATGCCGACCGGGCGCAGATGCTCGGCGCGATCGGCGTCGGATCGGTCGAGGACCTCTTCGCCGACATCCCGGCCTCCGTGCGCGCGAGCGCCTGGGACGTGCCGCCGCCGCTCGCCGAGCAGGAGGTGCGTGCCGAGCTGGCCCGGCTGGCGGGGCGCAACCGGATTCCCGAGGTCAGCTTCCTCGGTGCGGGCGTCTACCGTCACCTGATCCCGTCGGTTGTCGGCGAGGTCATCGGCCGCCCGGAGTTCGCGACGGCGTACACGCCGTACCAGCCCGAGGTGTCGCAGGGCACGCTCCAGAGCATCTACGAGTTCCAGTCGCTGATCTGCGAGCTGACCGGCATGGAGGTCGCGACCGCCTCGCATTACGACGGTGCCACCGCGACCGCCGAGGCCGCGCTGATGGCCTGCCGGCTTACCCGTCGCTCGCGGATCGCCGTGTCGGCGGGCGTCAACCCCGACTACCGCCGCGTGCTCGAGACGTACTGCTCCGGGCCGGGGATCGAGGTCGTGACCGTCCCGATCGACCTCGCCGAGGGCGGCACCGGCACGACGACGCCGGAGGCCGCCGCGGAGGCGCTCGGCGACGACGTCGCGTGCCTCGTCGCCGCGCAGCCGAACTTCTACGGCCAGCTCGAGCCGATGCGCGAGCTTGCCGACGCCGCACACGCCGCCGGCGCCCAGCTCGTGGCGGTCGTCGAGCCGACCTCCCTCGGGCTGCTGGAGCCGCCCGGGGCGTACGGCGCCGACCTCGTTGCCGCCGAGGGCCAGCCGCTCGGCATCCCGGCCAGCTTCGGCGGGCCGTACGTCGGGCTGATGGCGGCGCGGATGGCATCGGTGCGGCAGATGCCCGGCCGCCTGGTCGGCGCGACCCGCGACACCGCCGGCCGCAAGGGCTACGTGCTCACGCTCCAGGCCCGCGAGCAGCACATCCGCCGCGAGAAGGCGGCATCCAACATCTGCACGAACCAGGCGTTGATGGCGCTCGCCGCAACGGCCTACCTCGCGGCGGTCGGTCCGCAGGGCCTGCGCGAGGTCGCTGAGCTGTCGACGATCCAGGCCCGTCACCTCGTGAGCGCCCTGACCGATGCCGGCGTGGGGGAGCCGCGCTTCGACGGTCCCTACTTCGCGGAGGTCACCGTGCGCGTGCCCGATGCCGCCGGTCGCCACGCCGTGCTCGCCGAGCGCGGGATCGTCGCCGGCTACCTCCCCGAACGCGACGAGCCGGCGCTGCGCGACACGCTGCTGCTTGCGACGACCGAGCTGACCACCGATGACGACATCGCCAGCCTGGTATCGGCGCTGGAGGCGACCAGGTGAGCGTCGCCGATCCGCCCCGTGCCGATGCCTCCGGCCGCGGCGCCGCCTTCTCCGGCGCGACCGCCGGCGAGGAGCTGACGGTCGTCGAGCCGCTGATCTTCGAGCGATCTCGTCCGGAGCGGCGGGCGGTGCGTTTCCCGCAACCGTCGGACGTCGCGCGCGAGCGCGCCTCCCGGCAGCCGCAGCTGCCGGCATCGGTCCTTCGGAAGGATGCGCCGCGGCTCCCGGAGGTGAGCGAGCTCGAGCTGCTGCGGCACTACAACCGACTCGCGCACCTCAACCAGGCGATCGACCTGAACTTCTATCCGCTCGGGTCGTGCACGATGAAGTACAACCCGAAGGTCAACGAGTGGGCGGCGCGCCTTCCCGGGCTGGCCGACTCGCATCCGCTGGACCCGGAGGCGCTCAGCCAGGGCTCGCTGGAGCTGATGTGGCTGCTCGCCGAGCTGCTGAAGGAGATCAGCGGCTTCGAAGCGGTCTCCCTGCAGCCCGCGGCCGGCGCCCACGGCGAGCTGACCGGGATGCTGATGACCCGCGCCTACCACCGCGACCGCGGCGAGGCCGAGCAGCGGACGAAGGTGCTCGTGCCGGACTCCGCGCACGGCACGAACCCCGCGACGGCCACGATGGTCGGCTACCAGACGGTCACGATCCGCTCGAACGAGCGCGGCGGGATCGACCTCGGGTCGTTGCGCGAGGCGCTGGGGCCCGACGTGGCGGCGCTGATGATCACGAATCCGTCGACGCTCGGAATCTTCGAGGATCAGATCGACCAGGTCCTCGCCGCCGTCCACGAAGCCGGCGCGATCGCCTACATGGACGGCGCCAATCTCAACGCCATCCTCGGCCGCTTCCGCCCCGGCGAGGCGGGCTTCGACGTCATGCATTTCAACCTGCACAAGACCTTCTCGACGCCACATGGCGGCGGGGGACCCGGGGCCGGCCCGGTGGGCGTCGGAGAGCGCCTGGAGCCATACCTCCCCGCACCGATGCCGGTGCTCGCCTCCGGCGACGCCGCCGAGGTGCTGGCCAACGCGCGAGCGCTGCGCTCGACCGATGGCGCGCGCTTCGCACTCGACTGGGACCGGCCGAGGAGCATCGGCAAGGTGCGCAGCTGCTACGGCAACTTCGGGATGTTCGTGCGCGCCTACACGTACATCCGCTCGAACGGCTCCGCGGGCCTGCGGACGGTCAGCGAGGACGCCGTGCTCGCCGCGAACTACCTGCGCGTGCGCCTTCACGATGTGTATGACCTGCCCTACGACCGCCTCTCCAAGCACGAGGTCGTCTTCAGTGGGCGCCGCCAGAAGCGCGAGCACGGCATCACGACGCTGGACATCGCCAAGGCCATCCTCGACCACGGCATCCATCCGCCGACGGTCTACTTCCCGCTGATCGTCGACGAGGCGCTGATGGTCGAGCCGACGGAGACGGAGACCCTCGAGACGCTCGACCACTTCGTCGGCGTGATGCGCGAGATCGCGTCGATCGCGGCGTCTGACCCCGACGCGATCCGGCGCGCGCCGGTCACCACGCCGGTCGGCCGTCTCGACGAGGCCGCGGCGGCTCGGCGGCCGGACCTGCGTCATCGGTTCGGCGACGAGGCCGATGCGCCCGCGGCCCCGTCATCCGCCCCGACCCCGGAGGCGCCGACCGCCTGAGCGGCGCAACCGGCGGCGTATGGATGGCGTCGGTTGAACGTAAACGGACGGGGCGACGTAGTATGAGCAACCCCCACAGCGGACGATCCGCACAGGTGCCTGTGGAACAGCGACAGCCCGACGACCTCGTCGAGCGGATGCAGAGCGGCGACGTCGACGCGTTCGAAGAGTTCTTCAACACGTTCAAGCGCCCGGTCTACGCGACGGCGCTCGCGATCACGCGCGACCCGTTCCTCGCCGAGGAGGTCCTCCAGGACTGCTTCGTGAAGGCGTACCGCGTCCGCGAGCGGCTCGATCCGGCGCGATCGCCGCTCCCCTGGCTCCAGCGCGTGACGATCAACCTCTGCTACAGCCGCGTCAGCCGCCGCAAGGCGATCTCGGAGCCGCTCACCAGCCTGATCACGAACCTGGTGGTCGACATCACCACACCCCCGGACCAGATCGTCGAGTCCCGCGAGGTGCTGGAGGTGCTCCAGCGCGGGATCGACGCGCTGCCGCCGAAGCAGCAGACCGCGGTCATCCTCTACTACCTCCACGGCTACTCCCTCGCCGAGTCCGCCGAGATCGCCGACTGCAACGTGGGCACGATGAAGTCGCGCCTCCACTACGCGCTGAAGGCGCTGCGCGCGAGCCTGCCCGTCGAGCGCCGCATCCCCGTCACCGCCGTGCGGCAGCCGGCTCCCGCGATGCGCAGGATCAGCCGATGAGCTGCCGGCGCATCCGTCGCGAGCTGCTCTGGCTCGTCCGATTCGGCGACTTCGACGCCGGCTCGGCCCCGCACCTCGAGCACCTGTCAGGCTGCCAGCGCTGCCGTGACGAGGTCGGGCTCGACCGCGGGCTCGTCCGCCAGCTGCGGACCGCCCTCGCCGAGCGCATCGGCGACGCCACGCCGAGCCCGAGCGCCTGGGAGGGCGTGCTGGCCCGGATGCGCCAGCCGGAGCCGAGCGTCACGCGTCAGTGGCCGGCCAGGCTGGCCGGCCTCCTGCGCGCGGGGAGCGCGATGGCCGGAGCCAGCCTCGCGCTCGTGCTGGCCCTGAACCTGGAGATGGTGCCGATCGGCCCGCTTCAGTCCCCGGAGGCATCGGACATCGGCGTCATCACCGCGAGTGCCCCGGCCGACCGCGGCGCGGGCCTCCGCCATTGGGAAGGGCGAGCGCCGGCCGCCGGAACGGGCCTCGTCCGCGAGGACCGGCCGACGGTGGTCTGGTTCCCGACCCCGTCCGAGCAGCTGCCGCCGGCCTTTCCCGCGCTGGCCGCCCCCGCCACCGAGGTCGTGGAGACCGCGCCGGACCCCGGCGACGATGTCGATCACGGCCCGTCGGTCGTGCGCCTGGTGCCGGTCGATGCGGCCACGATCTCGGCGTCGAGCGGGTCGAGCTCCACCGACACATCCGACGATGAGCCGGCGCCGCCGGCCAACCCGCCAGCCGGCGGACCTTCCTGATATTCCCGGAGTGTGCGAGACTAGCGCACCGTTTTGAGCGGAGGATCAGCTCCCGGATCACCGGCCGACAGCCGGACAGAGCGTGAGGAGCGGTGGTCCGAGTCAACCATTCACTTGGAGGAGCATGGATGCGTACATGGAGATTGGTCTCCCTGTTGTCGATCCTCGCGCTCGTTCTGGCGGCCTGCGGAGAGCAGGGCGCCAGTCCGACGGCGGAGGAGTCGGAAGAGCCGGAGCCGACAGGGTCGGCCGCTGAGCCCACCGACGGCGGCACGGGCGAGCCGACAGCCGGAGGAACGCTGGTCTTTGCCGGCGCCCGCCTGGCAGCCAGCCTAGACCCGGCACTCACCAGCGACGGTGAGTCGTTCCGGGTCCTTCAGCAGGTCTACGAGCCGCTCGTCGACCTCGCCCCCGGCAGCACCAACGAGCTCGAGGGCGTGCTCGCCGAGAGCTGGACCGGTGAGCCCGGCGATACGGAATACGTCTTCACGCTTCGCAGTGGCGTGACGTTCCACGACGGAACCCCATTCAACGCCGAGGCGGTCAAGATCAACTTCGACCGCATGCAGAACCTCGACGAGACCGACCAGGCCAGCGCCTACTACTACGGTGCGCTGATGGACGGCTTCGGTCCCGAGAACCTGATCACCAGCGTCGAGGCGACCGATGAGCTGACCGTGACGATCACGCTCCGCGAGCCGAGCCCGACGTTCCTCTTCGGCATCACGCTGACGCCGTTCAGCATGATCAGCCCGGCGATTCTCGAGTCGACTGGTGCGGACTCGTCGGAGACGAGCACGCTCGACACCGACGTCGTGCAGGGTGGCACGGGCCCGTTCATCCTCGAGGACTACATCCCGGACGACAGCGCTCAGCTGATCCGGAACGAGGAGTACTGGGGTGACCCGGCCTACCTCGATCGGCTGATCATCCGGCCGATCGCCGACCCGGCGGCGCGCCTCCAGGCGCTCCAGGGCGGCAGCATCCAGGGCTTCGACCTGGTCAACCCGGCCGACTATGAGACGGTCGAGAGCGAGGGCTTCACCCTCGTCGAGCGACTGTCGTTCAACGGCCTCTACCTCGGTCTCAACCCGGTCGCGCGTGAGAACGCAGCCGGCGCGGAGAGCGGTGTGGCCGAAGTTTACGGTGGCGAGGAGTCGCCGCTGGCCGATCTGGCCGTGCGCCAGGCGATCGCCATGGCGATCGACAAGGAAGCGCTGATCGAGGCGTTCTACGGTGGACGTGGGTCAGCGGCCGACATCTTCATGCCGCCGTCGAGCGGATGGCATGAGGCGGTCGTCGCCGGCGTGACACCGGACACCTTCGACCCGGAGGGCGCTGCCGCTCTCCTCGAGGGTGCCGGCTTCACGGCCGACAATCCGGCCACGGTTCACTTCTGGTTCCCGACCGAGGTGACGCGTCCGTACATGCCCGATCCTGCGGGCCTGCACGAGGCGGTGAGCCAGATGCTCACCGACGCGGGCTTCGAGGTCGTTTCGCACAGCGATATCTGGGCTGACCCCGGATACCTGTTCGACGCCCAGAACGGCTACTACGACCTCCACTTCCTCGGCTGGACGGGTGACTACGACGATCCTTCGAACTGGTACGGCGTCCACTTCGGCTACCAGCAGGGTGAGCCGGCGGCCCAGTTCGGATGCGACGTCGAGGGTCTCGACGACGCGATCTCCGCCGCTTCGGCGGAGCTCGACGAGACGGCGCGCGGTGAGGGCTGGGCCGAAGTGGCCGGGCTGATCCACGAGAACGTCTGCTTCGTGACGCTGGTCCACGGCGACACGGCGCTTGCCTTCACGAGCGACGTGCAGGGCTACGAGCCCAACCCGACCGGCTCGGAGAGCTTCGACACGGTGTGGCTCAGCGGCGAGTAATCGCGCATCGCTGACCACCGCATAGACTGAGAGGGCCTCGGCAGGAGCCGGGGCCCTCTCGCAACCCTCGCAACACTCACAGCGCACGAGGTGACGTGGGCAAGTTCATCCTCCGCCGACTTCTGCTGCTCATCCCGATCCTGCTCGGGCTCACCGTCGTCATCTTCCTCTTCATCCGCCTCCTGCCCGGTGACCCCGCCAGCGCGATCCTGGGAGAGCGAGCCACGCCAGAGAGCCTCGCGGAGGTGCGCGCGGCGCTGGGACTGGATCGGCCGCTGTTCGAGCAGTACTGGGAGTACCTGTCGGGCCTGCTCCGGTTCGATCTCGGCAGCAGCTTCCTCACCGGCCGCGACGTCGCCGACGACTTCCTCCAGCGATTCCCGGCGACGATCGAGCTGACGATCGCGGCCATGCTGTTCGCGCTCGTCATCGGCATCCCGCTGGGCCTGCTCACGGCCAAGCGCCGTGGCTCGTGGATCGACCAGGGCGGCACGGTCGTCTCGCTCATCGGCATCAGCATCCCGATCTTCTTCCTCGGCCTGATGCTGAAGTGGGCGTTCGCCATCCAGCTCCCGATCCTGCCCGACTCGGGACGGATCGACCTCATCGAGTACTACATCCCGCGCGTCACGAACTTCATGACGGTCGACACGCTCCTGGCCGGGCAGCCGGGCGCCTTCGCCGATGCGCTGACGCACCTCGTCCTGCCCGCGATCGCGCTCGGGACGATCCCCCTCGCGATCATCATGCGGATCACCCGCGCCAGCGTGGTCGACGTGCTCAACGAGGACTACGTGCGCACCGCGAACGCCAAGGGTCTGTCGTCGCGGGTCGTCGACAACCGCCATGTGCTGCGCAACGCGATGCTGCCGGTGATCACCGTCATCGGCCTCCAGACCGGTCTCCTGCTCGGTGGCGCGATTCTTACCGAGACGATCTTCGGCTGGGGAGGCGTCGGCAAGTGGATCTACGACGCGGTGCTCTCGAACGACTACCAGGTCATCCAGAGCGGCGTACTGCTGCTGGCGATCATCTTCGTGATCGTGAACCTCCTGGTCGACATCAGCTACGGCTTCCTGAACCCGAGGATCCGCTACTCGTGAGCACCGCCGCCACCACCTTCGAAACGGTCGTCGAGGAGAAGCCGGTCGGCCTCTGGAGGGACGCGTTCCGCCGGATGCGCCACAGCCGGTCCGCGATCATCGGCGGCACCATCGTCGGCGCCATGGTCTTCATCGCCGTCTTTGCGCCCTTCCTGGCGCCGTACGATCCCCTGCGCGGCAACCTGTCGGAGAGCTTCCTGCCGCCGTCGACGGAGCACTGGATGGGGACGAACATCCAGGGCCAGGACGTGCTGTCGCGGATCATCTGGGGCGCGCGCCTGACGCTCGGCATCGCCCTGCTTTCGGTCACCATCGGCGTGATCGTCGGCGGCTTCTTCGGCGCCGTGGCCGGCTTCTTCAAGGGCGCAGTCGACGGGGTGATCATGCGGATGGTCGACATCATGCTCGCCATCCCCGGGTTGCTCCTCGCGATCGGCATCGTGACCTTCCTCGGCCGCGGCGTGGTGCAGATCGCGATGGCCATCGCCATCGTCAACGTCCCGATCTTCGCCCGCCTGCTGCGCAGCAGCCTGCTTGGCCTGCGCGAGGCCGACTACGTCGTCGCCGCCCGCTCAGTGGGGGTGCGCGGACCGACGATCCTCGGGCGGCACATGCTGCCGAACGCGATCAGTCCGCTGATCGTGCAGGCAACGCTGGCCCTCGCCACGGCCGTGGTCGACGCCGCGGCGCTCGGCTTCCTCGGGCTCGGTCCGGACCCACGCACGCCGGAGTGGGGGGCGATGCTGTCGGACACCTACCGCTACCTCAACGAAGCAGTGTGGCTGGCCTTCTTCCCCGGCGTTGCGATCGTCGTGAGCGTGGTCGGCTTCAACCTGCTCGGCGACGGCATGCGCGAGGCGCTGGACCCGAGGCTGCGCCGTTGATCCGGCACCTGCCGCCCGCCGACGCTCCGCTCCTGACGGTCCGCGACCTTCGCGTCACCTTCGGTTCGGGCGACCGCGTCGTGCACGCCGTGAACGGCATCAGCTACGACCTCGCCCGCGGCGAGACGCTCGGCGTGGTCGGCGAGTCGGGCTGCGGCAAGAGCGTCAGCTCGCTTGCCCTCATGCGCCTGCTGCCGAAGCCCGCCGCACACATCGATGCGGGAGAGATCACCTTCGACGGCGAGGAGATCCTCGGCCTCAGCGAGGAGGCGATGCGCGAGATCCGCGGCAACCGGATGGCGATGATCTTCCAGGACCCGATGACCTCGCTGAACCCGGTCCTCACGATCGAGCGCCAGCTGACCGAGGTGCTCGAGGCGCACCGCAAGCTGAAGAAGCGCGGCGCGGTGGATCGGGCCGTCGAGCTGCTCGAGCTGGTCGGCATCCCGGCGGCGAGGCGCGGCTGAACGACTATCCGCACCAGTTCAGCGGCGGCATGCGGCAGCGGGTGATGATCGCCATCGCCCTCGCCTGCGACCCGCAGCTGCTGATCGCCGACGAGCCGACCACCGCGCTCGACGTGACGATTCAGGCCCAGATCCTCGACCTCATGCGCTCGGCGGTCGTCGAGCGCGACACGGCGCTCATCCTCATCACCCACGACCTCGGCGTCGTCGCCGGCATGGCCCAGCGCATCAACGTGATGTATGCCGGGCACATCGTCGAGCGGGCCGAGACCGATGAGCTCTACGGTCGCCCGCGCCACCCCTACACCGTCGGGCTGCTCCAGTCGATCCCGCGCCTCGACGCCCAGGGCCGCGGCGAGCTCGTCCCGATCCAGGGACAGCCGCCGGACCTGTCCCGCGACATCGCCGGCTGCCCGTTCGCGCCGCGCTGCTTCAACGCCCAGGAGCGCTGCCGCCAGGAGAATCCGCCGCTCGAAAAGGCTCCCGATGCCGCCGATGGCCACGAGGTTGCGTGCTGGTATCCAGCCGATGGCGAGTCGCTCGTGCCCTCCGGGTTCGAAGCGGAGCGCGCTTCGTGAGCGCCGTGGCGGACGCGCCCCCGACGCCCAGCCCCGAGACCGCATCGCCGGGTGCCCCGCTCATGCGGACCGATCGGCTCAAGGTCCACTTCCCGATCACCGAGGGGGTCCTCTTCCAGCGCCAGATCGGCGCGGTCCGTGCCGTCGATGGCGTGTCGCTCGAGGTGCGCCGTGGCGAGACGCTCGGGCTCGTCGGCGAGTCCGGCTGCGGCAAGTCCACCTTCGCGCGTGCCGTGATCCGGCTGGTCGACGCCACCGATGGGCGGATCGAGTTCGACGGCGTCGACATCACCGAACTGCAGGGCGACCGGCTGCGCCGCATCCGCCGCCGGATGCAGATGATCTTCCAGGACCCGTACGCGTCGCTCAACCCGCGGATGACGATCGGCTCGATGCTCGCCGAGCCGCTGCGCGTCCATCGCATCGCCAGCGGAGGCGAGGCGACGAAGCGGGCCCAGCAGCTGATCGAGATCGTCGGGCTGCCGCGTAACGCGCTGAACCGCTATCCCCACGAGTTCTCCGGCGGCCAGCGCCAGCGAGCCGGGATCGCGCGCGCCCTCGCCGTGCAGCCGGAGTTCATCGCCGCGGACGAGGCGGTCTCGGCGCTCGACGTCAGCATCCAGGCCCAGATCATCAACCTGCTCGCCGACCTTCAGCGCGAGTTCGAGTTGACGTACCTGTTCATCGCCCACGACCTGTCGGTGGTGCGCCACATCAGCGACCGGATCGCGGTGATGTACCTCGGCGAGGTCGTGGAGCTGTCGCCGTCGCGCGAGCTGTACGACAAGCCGCTGCACCCGTACACCTGCGCGCTGGTCAGCGCGGTGCCGATCCCGGACCCGAAGGTCGAGAAGACGCGCAAGCGGATGATCCTGCGCGGCGACGTCCCGTCCCCGGCCAACCCGCCGTCGGGCTGCCGCTTCCACACCCGCTGCTGGCTGCGCCGCGAGCTCGGCGATCCCGAGCGCTGCGCCGAGGAGACGCCGGAGCTGCGCGTGATGCAGCCCGGCCACCGCGTCGCCTGCCACTACGCCGAGGAGCTCGCCGGGGACCGCCGCTCGACGCTGCTGACGGCCGCGGCCGAGCACTCGGACGCGCGCGACGTCAGCGAGGCGGAGCTGGTTGCCGCCGACGTCCCACCGGCGCCGGAGCCCGAGGACCTGCGCAAGGACGTCATCCAGCACTGATCGGCTAGGCTGCGCGACGTGGAGTACCGCATCGCGCTGGCCCAGATCGCGCCGCGGCTCGGCGACCTCGAAGCGAACCTCGAGATCGCCGCGGACCGGGTGCGGGCGGCGGCCGCCGAGGGCGCGCAGCTCACCCTCCTCCCCGAGCTGGCGCTGACCGGCTATCTGCTCCAGGACCTCGTCCCCGACGTCGCCATCACGGCCGATGATCCACGGCTCCTCGCCATCGGTCGCGAGGCGCCCGGCATGCTCGTCGCGGTCGGCTTCGTCGAGGAGACCGATGACCATCGGTACTGCAACTCTGTTGTACTGCTGCGCGACGGCGAGCTGGTCGGCCTGCACCGCAAGGTGTACCTGCCGACCTACGGCCTGTTCGACGAGGGCCGCTTCACGCGCGCCGGCGACCGCATCCGGACGGTCGAGGTGGGGGAGCCGATCGGGCGCATCGGCCTGAGCGTGTGCGAGGACTTCTGGCACGCCTCGCTGCCGATGCTCCAGGCGCTCGACGGCGCGTCGCTGCTCGTGAACGTCGCCGCAGGCCCGTCGCGCGCGCCCGGCTCGAGCGCCGGGCTCCAGGCGATCGAGGGCTGGCACAAGATGCAGGACACGTACGCGCTGCTCGGCACGGTCGCGCTCGCCTTCTGCAACCGGGTCGGCAACGAGGAGGGCCTGACCTTCTGGGGCGGCTCGCGCATCCTCGCCGCCGACGGCTCGACCGTCGTGCAGGCACCGCTCTGGGAGGAGGCGCTGGTGGTCGGTGTGCTCGACACGGACGACCTGCGGATGCAGCGCTACGGCCTGCCGCTCCTCGCCGACGAGCGACTCGAGCTCGTGCGACGCGAGCTGGACCGGATCATCGCCGAGCGCGCGGGCCTCGACGGCGAGAGGCCGGAGGCGTGAGCCTTCCCCCGCTGCCGGCGATCGACGCGCACCTGGCGGCCGGGGTCATCGAGGCGTTCATCCGCTCGCAGATGGCGCAGACCGGCTTCAGCCGGCTCGTCATCGGCCTCTCGGGCGGGGTGGACTCGGCGACCGTCGCCTTCCTGGCGGCGCGCGCGATCGGCGCGGACAACCTGCTGGCCGTGCGCATGCCGTTCCGCACCTCCTCGGAAGGCTCGGAGACCGATGCGCTCCGCGTCGTCTCGGCGCTCGGTTGCCGCACCGAGCGGGTCGAGATCACGCAGATGGTCGAGCCGATGCTCTCCCTGATCTCGGGCGCGGAGGAAGGGGAGCTGAACGTGCGGCGCGGCAACGTCATGGCCCGGCAGCGGATGATCGTGCTCTACGACCGCTCAGCGGCGTTCGACGCGCTCGTCATCGGCACCTCGAACAAGACGGAGGCGCTGCTCGGCTACGGGACGCTCCACGGCGACATGGCCGCGGCACTGGCGCCGATCGGCGACCTCTACAAGTCGCAGCTGCGGGCCGTCGCCGCCGAGCTCGGCGTGCCGTCCGAGATCCTCGACAAGCCGCCGTCCGCCGACCTGTGGCCCGGCCAGACCGACGAGGGCGAGCTCGGCCGCACCTACGACCTGCTCGATCGCGCGCTGTTCGCCCTCGTCGACCGGCGCTGGTCGGTGGACCGATGCGTCGCCGCCGGGCTGGATCGGTCATTGGTCGAGTGGGTCGCCTCGCGTGTGGCGCGGATGGAGTTCAAGCGTCAGCAGCCGCCGGTCGCGAAGCTCTCGCTCCGAACGCCGGGGTTCGACCACCTCTATCCGCGTCGCCGGCCCGGATCGGCCCGATAAGTCACCCGTAAGCGGCCGGTAAGCGGCATCTAGCTAGGCTCCTTCAACTCAGCGGCCGTCTCGCCTCCGGTGCGCTGCCCTGGTGGAAGGAGCCATCGATATGAACAAGGTGTTGCTCGTCGGACGGTTGACCCGGGACCCGGAGCTGCGGTCATTGCCGTCGGGCAAGCACGTCGCGACGTTCACGATCGCGACGAACGAGTACCGCGGCGGCAACAACGAGCGGACCGAGTACCACCCGTGCGTCGCGTGGGATCGGCTGGCCGAGATCACCGGCCAGTTCCTCTCGAAGGGCCAGCTGGTCGACATCGAGGGCCGCCTCCAGACGCGCCAGTGGGATGACGATGCCGGGAAGCGCCACTGGAAGACCGAGGTCGTGGTCGCCTCGCTCGAGATGCTCAGTGGCCGCTCGAAGAAGGAGTACGCCAAGGAGGCCCAGGCCGCGGCCGAGGCACCCGAGGACGATTCCGGGCCGACGCCGCCCGCCGAGAACGGCGCCGCCTCCGAGAGCGACCTCGAGGCCGTCGTCGCGATGTGAGCCGTCGGGCGACGGGCTTCTCCCTGTCCCCGTCGCCCGGCCACTCAACGCCTCTCGTTCTGCGGACCGACCGTGAAGTGCCCGATCCGGAGCAGTGGCTAGACTCGCGGCGTGACCCCGTCGAGCCGTCCGGCCTCGAGGCCTCGCCATGTCCGCATTGCGGTGGCCCTGTCGAGCCTGATGGCCGTCGCGGCCCTGGTCGTGCCCACCGACCAGGCGCAGCTGAGAGACGACGGGCTGGCGGAGACGCCTGTCACGGCCTGGGCGCCGGCCACATCCGGGCCGCGAGCATCGACGCAGCCGTCAGTCCCGAACCCGGTCGGTGCCGATGGGTGCTTCGATCATGTTGCGAGCGGAGTCGCCGTGCACGAAATGCATCTGTACCAATCGGTGCGAGTTACGTTGATCGCCGGCGGCACGCCCATCATCAGTACGGAACGCACCGCGGATGTCGTGGCCGGTAAGAGTGCCCTCATCGGGATCAACCTTGAGACCGACCGCGATTGGGCAACGCGCGAGGTCGCGGTGCGGGTCACGGCGGTCCAGGAGACAGGTGGACCGATGATGTACTCGACGCGCATCGTGCCTGGCGAAGACTCCGGATCTCACCCGACCGGCCTTGCAGACGTCGTCCTCGATTTCCCCTCCACGGCGGTGACGCCCGAGGGCCGGCTGTCCGTGAGCATCGTCGAGTGCACGGCCCCTACGGGCACCGACGCGCAGGATTCCGGTCCGCCGATCCAGATCGAGGTCGATCTGGCCGCCCGCCGGACAGGGGGCATCAAGGTCCACCTCGTCCCGTTCCGCGTCGCCGGGTTCGTCCCGAGCACGTCCCCGGACGTCGTCAACGGGTATCGCGACGCCCTGCTGGCGATGTATCCGGTTACCGACGTCGACATCACCATCGGTGCGCTTGTGGACGTCGGCGACCAGCGGGATCTTGGCGCGTTGCTGGTGGCCCTCGGCAAGATCCGTGACGAGGACCGCGCGGACGGGGACGTGTACTACTACGGCATGGTGACTGGGGCAGCGACGCGCGAGACGTACTGCGACGACTGCATCACGGGCACGTCCGAGGACGGCGGCGGCTCACGTCCGGGCTTCGCAATCGGCGCCGCATTCGGCGATCTGCGGGCGGAAGACACGTTCCTCCACGAACTGGGCCACGCCCACGGCCTGTTGCATGCGCCGTGCGGCGATGTCGACCTGCTAAATGTCGACTATCCGTATCCCGACGGCACGATCGGTGTGCCCGGCTATGACCGCCGAACCGGGGTGTTGGTTCCCTCCTCGACCCACGACTTCATGGGCTACTGCTTCCCACGCTGGATCAGCGACCACCACTACCAGCGATTGGTCGATCGGGTCGCGGCCGTGAACGGCCACGGAGCGGGTCCGTCGATCGACCCCGCGATGCCGGACACGCGCATGCATTCACGTTCCGGCGCAGGCGAGCGACCTCGAGGCCGTGGTCGCGATGTGATGCCGCGGGCTGCGGGGCTCATCCCCTCGGTCCCGTCGCCCGACCTGTCCCGCCGCTCTGACACATCCCGCACGACCTGGGCGTCTTTGCCGCACCTGTAACGTTGGAGCCCGTGACCGTGCGGATCCCTGACCTCCCCAGCACCGCTCGCCGCCGTAGCCTGGCAGTCCTCGCTGCGGCCCTCGTGTGCATCGGCTGTGCGGCGCCGGCCGCCCTCGAGACCTCCGCGCCCAGCGTCGGTGCTGCGGAAACGGCCTCGCCCACCATCGAGCCAACGGCCGCTCAGTCACCTGCGGCGACCGAAACGGCGGCTCCATCGCCGTCAGCGGCCGCATCGGCCAGTCGGGCGGACATCGCCGAGGTGGTCACCACCGATCTCGTCGTGCGCTCTCTGCCGGGAACCGGGTCCGATTCGGAGATCTACTCCCCGAGCCTGTCCGCGCCGACGCTGCTGTACGTGCTCGACGGGCCCGTAGCCGCGGATGGATACGACTGGTTCCGCGTGGTTCCCTTCGAAGGGTTCTACAGCGACGTGGAATACCCCGTACCCGACATGGGCTGGGTCGCGGCTGCCGGCAAGGACGGTGAGCGGTGGATCGGGCCGTGGACCGGGACCTGTCCAGAACCGACGGCCGATGGGCTCATGTACCGACCGGGATTTATCGGGTTGGCCTGCTACGGCGATCAGGAGCTCACCGTGGAAGGCACGTTCAAGGAGTGCTACGACGTGGGGCAGTCCGCGACGCCTTCATGGCAGGCGCGCTATTGCGTGCTCGAACCATTCGGCTACGTGGGCGAGCTTCTCTCCGGCTTCACGTTCTACCGGACCACCGGGGCAGCGGAACCGAGCGCCGGCCAGGCGGTGCGGGTCACGGGACAGCACGACCACCCAGCCGCGCCGGCCTGTGAAGAGCATCTGCAGGAAGGCGATGATGCAGGACCGCCGGAAGTCGTCGCACTTCGTTGCCGGGCACTGTTCGTGGCCACCGAGATCACGGAGATCGGGGACTGACCACGAGCCTCGGCGTAGACGAGTCACGCGTCTCGGTCCGGTTCGCCCCGTAAGCGGCCCTATACTTGCCGCCCGCGGCGGCCCATGGGTGAGGCTGTCGCGCCCACCGGATGGACCGCATGGCTGACGACTATCCCTACAACGGACGGCTGAGCCGATGGGAGGAGATCACTCCCGGGCTGGCGATCGTCGGCGTCCAGGCGCTCGAGGAGCCGTTCCCGTTCGAGCCGGGGCAATACGCGACGCTCGGCCTCGTGGGCCACGACGGCCCGAAGCTGATCCAGCGCCCGATGAGCGTCAGCTCCTCCGCCGACGACCTGACGGAGTACGAGTTCTTCATCCGTCTCGTCGACGCCGGCGGCTTCACGCCGCTGCTCTGGGAACGGACCGTCGGCGACCCGATCAACATCAAGGGCCCGAAGGGCAAGTTCCTGCTCCAGGACGACGGCCGACGCGCGCTCTTCGTCGCCTCGGGCACCGGTCTCGCGCCGTTCACCAGCATGATCGACACGCTCCGCGACCGTGGTCAGCAGCACGACATCGTGCTCCTCCACGGGGTCAGCCACGAGCACGATCTCGCCTGGCGCGACGAGCTGAGCGGGCTGGAGGCGAGCGGCGAGTTCCCGATCAGGTACGTGGCCACGATCTCGCGCCCGAACGACAACCCGACCTGGACCGGCTGCACCGGGCGCGTCGAGGCGATCGTGGCCAGCCAGCTCGACGAGCACGGGCTCACGCCCGAGACCGCCACGCTCTACCTGTGCGGCAATCCCGAGATGATCACCGCGGTCGAGGAGATTGCCGCGGCGCGTGGCTTCCCGCCGGAGCAGGTCCGCAAGGAGCTGTACTGGCCGAAGGGGCGTCAGCACTGATGGCCGATCGCCCGACCTTCTACATCACCACCGCCATCTTCTACCCGAGCGAGCGGCCCGCGCTGCACTCGCTGTTCGAGGCCATCGGCGCTGACATGATCGCCCGCTACCAGCGCCTGCTCGGCAGGGAGACGCGCTTCCTGACCGGCTTCGACGAGCACTCCGCCAACGTCGAGCGCGATGCTCGTGAGCTCGGGATCGACCCGCACGAGCTGATCGACCCGTGGGCGGCGACCTGGAAGCAGACCTTCGAGCGCTTCGCCATCAGCTTCGATCGGTTCATCCGCACGACCGATCCGGACCACGCGGTCGCATCGGCCGAGATGGTGCGGCGCGCGCAGGCCAACGGCGACGTCTACGAGGGCGTCTACTCCGGATGGTTCTGCACCGGCTGCAACGAGTTCAAGACCGATCAGCAGCTCGTCGACGGGCGCTGCCCCGACCACCCCACCCTCGAGCCGCAGTGGCTGGAGGAGTCGAACTACTTCTTCCGCCTATCGGCCTACCAGGAGCGTCTCGAGCAGCTCTACGCCGACAACCCGTCGTTCTGCGAGCCGGCGCACTTCCGCAATGAGGTGCTCGGCTGGCTGCGCGAGGGATTGCGCGACTTCAGCGTCAGCCGCTCCGGCCAGCAGTGGGGCATCCCGTTCCCCGGCGACGAGCGCCACCGCATCTACGTCTGGTTCGACGCGCTCACGAACTACCTGACCGGCGCCGGCTTCCCGAACGACACCGCCGCGATGGCGAAGTGGTGGCCGGCGGACCTCCACGTCATCGGCAAGAACATCACGCGCTTCCACTGCCTCTACTGGCCGGCGATGCTGATGAGCGCCGGGCTGCCGCTGCCGAAGCAGGTCTTCGCCCACGGCTTCATGTACGACATCAGCGGCCAGCGCATGAGCAAGACGACCGGCAACACCGAGGATCCCGACGAGATGGCCGATCGCTTCGGCGTCGACGGCGTGCGCTACACCGTCCTGCGCGAGGTCGCGTTCGAGCGCGACTCGAACGTCACGCTCGACGGCTTCGTGCGCCGCTACAACGCGGACCTCGCCAACGATCTCGGCAACCTCGTCAACCGCACGGTCAGCATGACGAACCGATACCTCTCCGGCAGCCTCCCACCGGTGGCCGATGCGTCGCAGCCGGCCGACCTCGAGCTGCGCGCGACGGCAGCCTCGAGCGTTGAGCGGTACCACGCGGCGATGGCCGATCACCGCCTCAGCGAGGCGCTGGCGGCGATGATGGACCTCGCCGGCGCCGCCAACGGCTACGCCGAGGGCCAGGCGCCGTGGGCGCTCGACAAGGCGGGGGAGTCGGAGCGCGTCGGCCAGGTCCTCTCCGTCATGGCCGAGGCGTGCCGGATCATCGGCCATCTCCTGGCGACGGTCGCGCCCGCCGGTGCGCGCCGCATTCACGAGCAGCTCGGTGTGCCCGTCCCGTACGACGAGCGCGGAGCGGGCGGGCCGGGCCTCGACGCGCTGCTGGCCTGGGGCGGCGGCCCGTCGGTGTGGCAGTCAGGTCAGCCCGCGCCGATCTTCCCGCGCCTCGAGGTCGCGGAGGCGGCGACCTGAGCTCGCGTCGCCCGCCTGAGCGCCTTCCGGGGCTGGTCGACTCCCACGCCCACCTGCAGCACGCGCGCTTCGACGCCGATCGCGACGAGGTGATCGCGCGCGCCGTCGAGGCGGGGATCGAGCGCATTTGCGTCCCGGGCTGGGACCTCGCCTCCTCGGAGTCGGCGCTCGAGCTCGCGAGCCGGCATCCGGGGATCGTCGACGCCGCGGCCGGCATCCATCCGCACCATGCCGCCGAGATGGACGAGTCGGCCTGGGCGAGGCTGGAGGCGCTGGTCACCGACACGCGAACGCGGGCAGTGGGCGAGATCGGCCTCGATTACCACCGCAACCTGTCGCCGCCCGACGTCCAGCGCGAGGCATTCGCCCGACAGCTGTCGTTGGCCGCGACCAGGGACCTCCCGGTGCTCGTCCACGACCGCGACGCCCACGAGGACGTGACCGCGACGCTGCTCGCCTGGGGCGGCCCGGGCGCGCTCCACGCTTTCAGCGGCGACGCCGAGATGGCAAGGCGCCTGACCGATGCCGGGTTCGCGGTGAGCTTCGCGTTGCCGGTGGCGTTCCGTTCCGCGGTCGGACCCCGCGCGGCCGCCACGGCGCTCGCGGCGGGCACGTTCCTGGTCGAGACCGATGCTCCCTATCTCGGCCCCGATTCGGCGCGCCGCAACGAGCCGACCACCGTGATGCGCGTCGTCGCCGAGCTCGGGCGCCTGCGAGGGGTCGAGCCCGGCACGCTCGTCTCGCCGGTTCGCCGAGCGTACGACCGCCTCATCGGTCCGGCCGGCGGGTGAGCGCTCTCTCGGCGCATGGCACGCCGGTTGCAACGACGGTTTCGTGGCCGACGCCACGGCACGAACCTGACATCGAAGGAGGGCCGCATGGGCCAGGTCAATGTCAACACACCGGGTGGCGGCTCGGACTCCGACAGCAGCGGAGCCGGGTTCATCCTCGGCATCATCGTCGCGATCATCGTGATCGCCGCGCTGGTGTACTTCCTCGTCCTCGCCCCGGACAACGGAGGTAACACCGATGGCGGCACCGATGGCAATGGCGACGTGCCCGAGCCGAGCGCCCTCGTGCTGAGGGCCTACGCCTGATCCAGCCTCACGGCTGATTCACCGCCCAAACGCCCCGGCCATCGTGGTCGGGGCGTTTTCGGCGTCCGTTGCCCAAATCGGTTGACACTCGTCGTCGGGGAGTGCTACCTTGCGTGTTAGCACTCTCGCTGGTTGAGTGCCAGTCCGGCCATCATCGGCCGCAGCTGGCATTCCCACGGGCGTGAACTGACTTCAGAAGCACCTGGTCCGCATCGGGATGCGCACGCAAGGAGGCACTACGCACAGATGACCACCACGGTCAGCAGCACGGCGACCCAGCTGAAGCCGCTCGGAAGCAACGTGATCGTCAAGCCCACGGCCCGCGAGGAGATGACGAAGAGCGGCATCGTCCTGCCGGACACCGCCAAGGAGCGCCCGCAGGAGGGCACGGTCCTGGCCGTCGGGACGGGCCGCACGCTCGACAACGGCTCACGTGAGGAGATCGAGGTCGCGGTCGGCCAGAAGGTCCTCTTCCAGAAGTACGCCGGAACCGAGTTCAAGCTCGACGAAGACGAGCTCCTGATCCTGAAGCACGGCGACATTCTCGCAATCGTCGAATAGCGACTCGCCGCCCTACGCGCGGCACACGAATCACCAGGAGGAACGAAGAGAACGTGGCAAAGCAGCTGCTGTTCGAGGAAGAGGCGCGTCGCTCGCTGAAGCGCGGCGTCGACAAGATGGCTGATGCCGTCAAGGTCACGCTTGGCCCGAAGGGCCGATACGCTCTCCTCGACAAGAAGTTCGGCGCACCGACCATCACGAATGACGGTGTCACCATCGCCCGCGACATCGAGCTCGAGGACCCGTACGAGAACATGGGTGCTCAGCTGCTCGAGGAGGTCGCCACCAAGACGAACGACGTGGCCGGCGACGGCACCACCACCTCGATCGTGCTCGCGCAGGCCATCATCACCGAGGGCCTGAAGAACGTCACCGCCGGCGCCAGCCCGATGGGCCTGAAGCGCGGCATCAGCAAGGGCGTCGAGGCCATCGTCGAGGAGATCAAGCGGCTGTCGAAGCCCGTCGAGACCTCCGACGACATCGCCCACATCGCCGCGATCAGCGCCCGCGACACCGAGATCGGCGAGATGATCGCCCAGGTCATGGACAAGGTCGGCAAGGACGGTGTCGTCACCGTCGAGGAGAGCCAGGGCCTGAAGATGGAGATCGAGTACGTGGAGGGCATGCAGCTCGACCGCGGCTACGTCTCCGCCTATATGGTCACCAGCACCGAGGGCGGCAAGCTCGAGGCGGTCCTCGACCAGCCCTACATCCTCGTCACCGACAAGAAGATCAGCGCGGTGGCGGACATCCTCCCGACTCTCGAGAAGACGGTCAGCACCGGCAAGCCGCTCCTGATCATCGCCGAGGACGTCGACGGCGAGGCGCTCGCCACCCTGGTCGTCAACAAGCTGCGCGGCACGGTCAACGTGCTCGCGGTCAAGGCGCCGGGCTTCGGCGACCGCCGCAAGGCCATGCTCGAGGACATTGCCACCCTGACCGGTGCGCGGGTCATCAGCGAGGAGGTCGGCCGCAAGCTCGACAGCGTGCAGCTCGAGGATCTCGGGCAGGCGCGCCGCGTGACGGCGACCAAGGACACGACGACGGTCGTCGAGGGCAAGGGCGACGCTGAGGCGATCAAGGGCCGCATCGGCCAGATCAAGCTCCAGATCGAGGACACCACCAGTGACTTCGATCGCGAGAAGCTCCAGGAGCGCCTCGCCAAGCTGTCGGGTGGCGTCGCGGTCCTGAAGGTCGGCGCGGCCACCGAGGTCGAGCTCAAGGAGAAGAAGCACCGGATCGAGGACGCCCTCTCGGCGGCCCGCGCCGGCGTCGAGGAGGGCATGGTCGCCGGTGGCGGCTCGGTCCTCATCCACGCCCTTCCAGCGCTCGACAAGGTCGAGGTCCTCAACGACGAGGCCATCGGCGTCAACATCCTGCGCCGCGCGCTCGAAGAGCCGCTGCGCCAGATCGCGGTCAACGCCGGCCAGGAAGGCTCGGTCGTCGTCGAGGCGGTCCGCAAGCTCAAGCCCGGCAGCGGCTACGACGCCGCCCGAGGCGAGTACGGCGATCTGTTCGCGTGGGGCGTCATCGACCCGGCCAAGGTGACCCGCTCGGCGCTCGAGAACGCCGCGTCGGTCGCGGGCCTGCTCCTGACCACCGAGACGATCATCACGGACCTTCCGGAGAAGGACAAGGCGCCGATGGGCATGCCCCCCGGCGGCGGTATGGACTTCTAGTCCCTCCCCAGACACCGACACGAGGGCCCCGGCTTCGGCTGGGGCCTTCGTCGTGTCCGCGCCGATTTGTCGAGCCGCGCCAGCATCCGTTCGTCGTAGGGTTCGATCGGCGCCAGGTGGGCGCCTCAACCACGGAGAACAACACCGATGCGCCACGTCCTCATGAACTTCGTCCATCCCGACGACGCCGCCGCCTATTACGCGATGACGCCGGAGGAGCAGCAGGCCGATGTCGAGCGCCACATCGCGTGGTTCCGCAAGCACGGCGAGCACATCGTCGGCGGCGAGGAGCTCGACGAGCCGGCCAAGGTGAAGGCGCTCCGGCCCGGCCGGCAGGGCGAGGGGATCGTCGTCACCGATGGGCCGTACATCGAGACGAAGGAAATCCTCGGGGGATTCGTGATCATCGAGACGGAGACCGCCGAGGAAGCGCTGGCGATCGCCAGGGAATGGCCGTCGCTGGCCTCGCAGCCCAACGCTACCGTGCACCTGCAGCCGGTCTTCGCGCGCGACTGATTCGGGAGCGCGGCACGGACGTTGCATAGGCGTGACCATGGAATTCGCAGTCGCGCTCATCGTCCTCGTGGTCGGGCTCATGCTCGAACGCAGGCACCCGGCGCGTGAGACGGTCCGCAGCCTGGTTCGCCGCCGGCGCTGAGCCTCCCGCCGTGAGGAGTCACGGGCCGGTTCCGCTGGCGGCACTAGAATCGAGGCGATGCCCACCGACACCGCCGCGCGTTCGCCATCGGCCCCGAGGCTGACCCCGAAGGAGATTCTCGACCGCCTCAATCCGCCGCAGCGGGAGGCGGTCAGCCACCTGTCCGGGCCGCTGCTGATCCTCGCCGGCGCGGGCAGCGGGAAGACGCGCGTCCTCGCGCACCGCGTGGCGTACCTGATCGCGACCAGCTACAAGCCGTGGCAGATCGTGGCGGTCACCTTCACGAACAAGGCCGCCAACGAGATGCGACAGCGGATCGCGGGGCTCATCGGCGAGGAGGGGGCGCGCGAGGCGACGATCGGCACCTTCCACGCCATCTGCGCGCGGATCCTGCGGCGCGACGGCGAAGCCATCGGTCTGACCCGAAGCTTCACGATCTACGACCGCGCCGACCAGGTGGCGCTTGTGAAGACCGTGCTGAAGAACCTCGACCTCGACGAGAAGCGGTTCGGGCCGTCCGGGATGCTGGCCTGGATCGGTCAGCGCAAGGACGAGCTGGCAGACGTCGCCACCGCCAGCAAGCAGGCGGCGAACTACTACGACGAGACGGCCGCGAAGGTGTACGCCGCCTACCAGCGGCAGCTGTCCGAGGACGACGCCGTCGACTTCGACGACCTCCTGATGCGGGTCGTCCACCTGTTCGAGCAGCATCCGCAGGTGCTGGCGCGCTACCAGCAGCGCTGGCAGCAGATCCTCGTCGACGAATACCAGGACACGAACCGCGCGCAGTACCTCATCTGCCGCCAGCTGGCCGCGAAGCACAAGAACCTCTCCGTGGTCGGCGACGACGACCAGTCGATCTACTCGTGGCGCGGCGCGGACCTGCGCAACATCCTCGACTTCGAGGCCGACTATCCCGACGCCAAGGTCGTGAAGCTCGAGCAGAACTACCGGTCGACGCAGACGATCCTCGACGCGGCCCACGCGGTCGTCAGCCGCAACGAGGGCCGCAAGGACAAGAAGCTCTGGACCGATCGCGGCACCGGCTCGCAGATCACGCTGTTCGACGCCTACAACGAATACGAGGAGGCGGAGTTCGTCGCGCGGCAGATCGAGAAGCTCGTCGGCGGCGCTCGCCGCGGCGGGATGGCGGCCCTTCTGACCAGCCGGGCCGACGACGAGGACGGCTCGCTGCGCTACGGCGACATCGCGGTCGGCTACCGCATCAACGCCCAGTCGCGCGTGCTGGAAGAGTCGCTGATGCGCTTCGGGATTCCGTACCAGCTCGTCGGCGGCGTCCGCTTCTACGAGCGCCGCGAGGTGAAGGACGCCCTCGGCTACGTCCGCCTGGCCCGCAACCCGGCCGACCGCGTGGCGCTGCTGCGCATCATCAACACGCCGGCGCGGGGGATCGGCGCGAAGACGGTCGAGGAGCTCACCGCCTGGGCCGAGGGCCGCGGCACTTCACTCTGGGAGGCCGTGCTCGCTGCGCCGGAGAACCCGAACCTCGCCGCTCGCTCGCGGGCGCAGCTCGGCGTCTTCGCCGAGCTGATGCAGGGGCTGATGGCGATGGCCGCGGCCGAGCCACCGAGCGCGATCTTCGACGCCGCCCTCGAGCGCTCCGGTCTCCAGGCCGCCATCCAGGACGGGACCGATGACGGCGAGGAGCGCTGGACGAACCTCCTGGAGCTGCGCAACCACGCCGCCGAGTTCGACGAGATCGCGCCGCCCGAGGGCCTCGCCCGATTTCTGGAGGAGGTGGCGCTCGTCAGCGACCAGGACGAGATGGAGGACGTCCCCGACCGGGTGACGCTGATCACGCTCCACGCCGCCAAGGGCCTCGAGTTCCCGGTCGTCTTCATGGTCGGGCTGGAGGAGGGGCTGCTGCCCCATCGCCGCGCCCTGGAGGACGAGCGCGAGCTCGAGGAGGAGCGCCGCCTGGCGTACGTCGGCATGACGCGCGCGAAGGATCGGCTCTATCTCGTCCATGCGCACCATCGGTCCACCTACGGGGTCGGCGCCCAGGCCGATCCGTCGCGCTTTCTTGCTGAGCTGCCGGAGGAGCTGCTGGCCGCCGAACGCTCCGCCGCCCCGTTCCGTCGTGGTGGCGGCGACTGGCCGCGCGGGACCGATGACGACGGCACCTGGCTGCCGTCCGGCTACCGATCGCCGACGCGGCGGCGGGTCAACGAGCCGCTCCGACCGGTCAACCTGCCCGATCTGTCCGCGCCGCGACCGGTCGGCCGCGACCTCGATGCCGCCCGAGAGCGCGTGGCGGCGACCGCCTACGACGAGGGCAGCGTCGATCTCGGCTCGGGCACCTTCTCCGCGCCGGGGGCCGGGGACGCCCTGGGAGCGGAAGAAGCGCCGGCGTGGAAGGCCGGAGACCGCGTCATCCATCGGCGCTTCGGCGACGGAATCGTCGTCAGCAGCAGGATCGTGAAGGGCGACGAGGAGGTCACCGTCGCGTTCGTCGGCGAGGGCGTGAAACGCCTGATCGCGGCCTACGCCGGACTGGAGCGCGCATCCTGATGAGCACGGATGAGCTCGTGGCGGAGCTCCTGCGCGAGCGCGACGGCTTCTTCGAGGCGCTGACGGCCGTCGCGCCGGAGTCGCTGACGACGCCCGGGCTCATCGGCGGGTGGAGCGCGCGCGAGATCATCGCGCACCTCGGCTACTGGGCCGGGCACGCGGCCGAGGCGATCCACGCCGTCGAACTGGACCGAATCGAGCCGGACGAGCCCGACACCGATGCCGTCAACGAGACGGTGGCGCGCGTCGCGCGCACGACCGACCTCGCCACCGTCCGCAAGCGCGAGTCAGCCTCCGTCGATGCGCTCGTCGAGCGCCTGCGGGCACTGGATCCGGCCCTCCTGGCGCTCGAGCTCCCGGAGGGCGACACGCTGCTCGACGCGGTGCGCGGCGACGGCCCGGACCACTACCGCGAGCACGCCGAGCAGCTGCGGCAGGTGCTGGGGGAGCCGGCACGTGGCTGATCGGTCCAGCCTGCTGCGCGACCTGGATGCGTCACGGGACGCCTTTGTGGAGGTGCTTGCGAAGGTGGACCTCGAGCTCGCCACCGTGCCGGGCGTCATGGAGGACTGGAGCGTCCGCGACCTCGTCTTCCACCTCGCCGTCTGGTGCGAGCATGGCTCAGAGGCTCTGGATCTCGCCTCGCACGGCCGCGCGGCGTCGTTCGCCTATTCCACCGGCGACACCGATGCAATGAACGAGCGCTTCCTGGCCGAGGGCCGCACGGTCTCCCCGGCCGATGCGCTGGCGCGCGAGGAGGCGGCGTACGAGGGATTCCGGGCGCGGATCGCCGGGCTCGACGAAGCGCTGCTGGGCCTCGAGCTCGGCAACGGCGATACCGTCGAGGCGATGATCGTCTACGACGGGCCGGAGCACTACGACGAGCACACGGCCCACCTGCGCGCATGGTTCGACACTGATGACGAGGACGACGGGTGAAGGTCACCGACCCCGCAACGCGTGTCGAAAGGCTGCGCGCGACCCTCAACGAGGCGAACCACCGCTACCACGTCCTCGACGCGCCGACGATCAGCGACCGCGAGTACGACCTCCTCTTCAAGGAGCTCAACGAGCTCGAGGCCGCGCATCCCGAGCTGGTGACCGAGGACTCGCCGACGCAGCGCGTGGGCGCGCCGGTGGAGGGTGGGTTTCCCTCGGTCCGCCATGACGTGCCGATGCTCTCGCTCGGCAACGCCTTCGGCCACGACGACCTCCGCGAGTTCGACCAGCGCGTGCGTCGCGGCCTGGGGCGGGGCGAGGACGACCCGCCAGTGACCTACGTCTGCGAGCTGAAGATCGACGGCCTGGCGATGAGCCTGCGCTACGAGGGCCGCCGCTTCGTCCGCGGCGCGACCCGCGGCGACGGCACGACCGGCGAGGACGTCACGCCGAACCTGCGGACGGTGCGCGCGATCCCGCTGACGCTGAAGGAGGACCCGCCGGGAGATCGGCTCGAGGTCCGGGGCGAGGTGTACATGCCGCGCGGCGCCTTCGCGGCGCTCAACGAGCAGCTCGAGAAGGAGGGCAAGCCGCTCTACGCCAACGCACGCAACACGACTGCCGGGACGGTGCGCCAAAAGGATCCGAAAGTGACGGCGAGCCGTCGGCTGAGCGTCTGGACCTACCAGCTCGTCGGCGCTCACGGGCTGACGACGCACTCCGAGTCCCTGGACCTGCTGAAGCGCCTGGGCTTCCCCGTCAATCCGAATGTGCGGCGCGTCGAGGGGATCGACGCCGTCATCGCCTACACCGAGGAGTGGTCCGAGCAGCGCAAGAACCTCGAGTACGAGACCGATGGGATCGTGATCAAGGTCGACTCGCTTGCGGAGCAGGCGGAGCTGGGATTCGTCAGCCGCGCGCCGCGTTGGGCGACCGCCTACAAGTTCCCCGCCGAGCAGGTGACGACCAAGCTCGAAGAGGTCGAGGTCTACGTCGGGCGGACCGGCGCGATGACCCCGGTCGCGCATGTCACGCCGGTCGTCGTCGGCGGCACGACGGTCCGCAACGCGACGCTCCACAACATCGACGAGATCCGGCGCAAGGACCTGCGCGTCGGCGACACCGTGGTGCTTCAGCGGGCCGGCGAGGTGATTCCCGAGGTCGTGAGCGCGGTCGTCGACGCTCGAGACGGCAGCGAGGTCGTCTGGGAGATGCCGACGCACTGCCCGGTGTGCGGCACCCTCGCCGAGCGCGAGGAGGGGGAGGTCGTCCAGCGCTGCCCGAACCCGTACTGCCCGGCGCAGCGGATCGGTGGCCTGCTGCATTTCAGCGGCCGCGGCGGGCTCGACATCGACGGCCTCGGCTACAAGATCATGCTCCAGCTCGCCGAGAAGGAGCTCGTCAAGGAGCCGGCCGACATCTTCCGGCTCGACGTCGAGACGCTCGAGGGACTGGACCGATTGGGCCGCAAGTCGGCCGAGAACCTGCACCGATCGATCACCGAGGCGCGTCACCGTCCGCTGAGCCGGATCATCAACGCGCTCGGCATCCGCCACGTCGGCGAGACGACGGCGATCGACCTCGCGAACTGGCTGATGCGCGAGCTTCCGCGAGCCGAAGGAGAGACCGATGCGGACTGGACCCGCCGCGCCGCGGACACGCTGCGCGCCGCATCGGTCGAGGAGCTGACCGACGTGTTCGGGATCGGCAAGGTGGTCGCGGAGGGCATCGTCCGCTTCTTCGGCGACGAGCACACCCGCGAGACGCTGCACCGGCTGATCGACGCCGGCGTGACCGCCGAGGCGCCCGCGCCGGGCTCGTCGGTCGAGCCGATCGAGGGACCGCTGTCGGGCAAGACGCTCGTCGTGACCGGCACGCTGCCCACGCTCAGCCGTTCGGAGGCGGAGGAGGCCATCCGGGCCGCCGGGGGCCACGCGGCGTCATCGGTCTCGGCGAAGACGGACTATCTGGTGGCGGGGGACAAGGCCGGCAGCAAGCTGGCGAAGGCCGAGTCGCTGGGGGTGACCGTGCTCGACGAGGACGGTTTCCGCAGGCTTATGGAGGGCAAGAGTTGACCACGCAGATCCGCGCCGCCATCGAGGGCGCCAGCGCCTACCTGACCGAGCACCCCGACGAGGCGCGCTACACCGATTCCCTCGCGACCGCGCGGGTCACGTCCGGTTTGGCCGTGACGGTGGAGGGTCCGAACGGCGAGAGCCTCGAGACCGATATGCCCGCCGCCGTCGGCGGCGCCGGGTCGAGCGCCAGCCCGGGCTGGTACCTGCGCGCGTCGGTTGCCGCCTGTGTCGCGTCGCTCGCCACCATGCGTGCCGCGCAGCTTGGGTTGGAGGGGTTCACCTGCGAGGTCGACGTCGACTCGGAGTCGGACGACCGCGGCATCCTCGGGCTGGACGCATCCGTGCCCGGCGGCCCGCTGTCGATGCGCATCCGCCTTCGGATGCGCGCATCCGGCGTGGGTCTGGAGCAGCTCGAGGAGGTCGCGGCGTGGGCGGTCGAGCATTGCCCGGTCTCCGACGCGGTCCGGCGCGCGGTGCCGGTGCACGTCGAGGTCACTGAGGAGTGACGCCGGTCTCCGTCCGGGACGCCCGCGCCGCCGATGCGGATGCGATTGCCCGTGTCGCCCGCGCCAGCTGGTCCGAGACGTATCGCGACATCTTCGAGCCCGCGTTCATCGCCGAGTTCCTCGACGCGAACTACCAGCCGGCCGCGCTCGCGGAGCAGGCGGATCGCGCTGCTGGACTGGCGGACGGCCACTTCCTCGTTGCCGAGCGCGACGGGGACGTCGTCGCCTTCGCGCAGTTCGGAGTCGGCTCGCGCGGCCCGGAGCTGTCCCGCATCTACGCCGATCCCGCGCACTTTGGCACTGGCGCCGGCAGCGCGTTGCTCGAGGAGCTGCATCGGCGCATCACTGGGACCGTCGACGGATACGTGCTCGAGGTGCACTCGAAGAACGAGCGCGGGCGGGCGTTCTACGACCGTAACGGCTTCGTGATCGTCGGCGACGAGGGACGGATGCCCGGGTGCGACCTCGTGCTGCGCCGGACGCTCGAGCCGGCGCGACCGGTACTGCCGGTCGAGACCGATCGGCTTCGGCTCCGCTCGATCGAGCCCGCGGACGCCGAGCCGCTCTTCGAGATCTACGGCGACGCGGAGACGATGCGGCTCGTCGGCCGCACCGGGCGGCCGGTTGCCGACTTGGAAGCCACGCGCCGCGCCGTCGACGCGATCCTGCGTCACCACGCGTTCCACGGCTTCGGGCTGTGGGCGATCGACGAGCGCGAGGGCGCGCCGCTGATCGGGGTCGCCGGCCTGGCCTGGGTCGAGGGCCACGGGCCCGAGGTCGAGGCCGCGTACATCCTGCGCCGCGACCGATGGGGCCGCGGCTACGCCACCGAGGCACTGCGAGCCGTGCTGGGCATCGGCCACGGCGAGCTGGGGTTCGAGCGGATCGTGGCGCTGGCGTACGAGGAGAACGACGCGTCGCGCCGGGTGATGGAGAAGGCAGGCATGCGGCCTGACGGGACGCTCGAGGCCTACGGCCGCACGATGTCGCGCAACGTCTCCGAGCGCTAGCGCCGGCCTCCGGCCATCTTCACCGCGTCCGGACGCCGGCGCAGCCGCCACATCGCCACGATGCCGACGAGCGGACCGAGTGCCAGGATCCCGAACGCGAGCGCCCACGAGCGCTGGTCCGACGGCTCGATCAGCCCGACGCCGACGATCGTCGCGGAGGTGAGCAGGAAGCCGGCCGCGGTCTGCAGCGCGAGGGCCGATCCCGCGGTGCCGGGCGGCGAGAGCTCGCTGATCGCGGTCGAGAACTGCGCGGAATCGGCGACGACGGTGATGCCCCAGACCACGACGACCGCCACGAGGATGGCGGTGGGAGCGCCGAACAGCAGCCCGGCGGCGATCGCGCTCGCGCCGGAGAGGGCCATCGCCGCGATCGTCAGGGTCGTGCGGCCCAGCCGGTCCGCCAACGCGCCGGCGGCGATGCAGCCGATGGCCCCGGCCCCGACCACGAGGAACGCGACCGCGCTGGCGCCCTGCGCGGTGACGTCGCCGCTGATGGCGAGGCTGGCGGCCAGGAAGGCGGGGACCCAGGTCCACATCGCATACAGCTCCCACATGTGCCCGAGGTAGCCGAGGTTCGCCAGCCGGACCGATGGCTCCGCCAGCGCCGACCGCGCCTGCCGCAGGCTGAGCCGCGCCGCCGGCACCGACAGCGGACCGTCGCGAACCGTGACCGCGGCAATGGCCGCGGCGAGCACCCCCGGCACGCTGCCGGCTAGGACGACGAGGCGCCAGTCGAGGTCGACGATCGCCCCGGCCGAGCGGAGCGCGTGCGGCAGCGCCGAGCCCAGCGTGATCGCGCCGATCAGGACGCCGACCGCCAGGCCGCGGTCGCGGCCGAACCAGCCGGCCAGCACCTTCATCGCCACCGGGTAGACGGCCGCGATCCCGGCGCCGCTCAGCGCGCGCAGCGGGATCGCCGTGGCGAGATCCACCGCGAGCAGGGCGAATGCCGCGTTCGCGGCGGCCGCCACCAGCGCCCCGACAGCCACGAGCCGGCGGGCAGGGATCACGTCGGCCGCACCGGTCAGCGCCAGCACGAGCGCACCGATCGCGAAGCCGACCTGGACGGCCACGGTGAGGAGCGCCGCCTGGAGGCCGTCGATCCGCCACTCCTCCGCGATCAGCGGGGCGACGGCCGCGGCGCTGAACCACGGGACGAGCGCGAGCACGACCGCGACCGAGAGTGCGGCGAGCAGCCCCCAGCGTCCCTGAGGCTGCTCGTCGATCACGCAGTGAGCTCCGTCCAGGGTCCGCTGCCGAACGGCGGGTAGGGCGCGACGCGGTCGAGCAGCCCGTCGGCATGGCGCTCCAGCGCAGTTCGCAGCTCGCCGGGCCCCGCGACCACAGCGAAGGCGTCGAGCATCGGATCGGTGACGAGCGCGGCCATCTCCTCCCAGCGACCGTGACGGGCATGCCCGGAGAGCGTGTCGCCGACCTCGCCCCAACCGTGGTGCGCCAGCACGGACCGATAGGCGGGCGTCGAGGCGTAGAAGCCGATCGTCCGCCGCGCGGCCGCGATCTCGTCCTCGGTCGTCGCCACGATCACCGATCCGGCGATCGTGATGCGCCGGCCGCCGGCCGCCACCGCCGGCAGGACGACGTCGGCGAGGTACGCGCGCGAGTGCATCGGATGGACGATCAGCCCATCGGCCACCTCGCCGGCAAGGCGGGTCATGCCGGCGCCGACGCCGGCCAGGTAGACCGGGATCTGCGGCTGGTCGATCGGTCCGGGGTCGAAGAACGGGGTCATCAGCGTCAGCCGGTAGTGCTCGCCGCGGAACGTGGGACGAGTGCCGGTCTGCCAGGCCTCCCACGCCGCGTGGAGGACGGCGACGTACTCGCGCATCCGTGCCACCGGCCGCTCCGACCACGGCATCCCGAAGCGCCGCTCGACGTGCGCCCGCACCTGCGAGCCGAGTCCGAGGATGAGTCGGCCGCCGGAGAGCCGCGCGAGGTCCCAGGCGGTCTGCGCGACCGCGACGGGGGACCGGGCGAAGGCCACCGCGATCGCCGTCCCGAGCTCGAGCCGCTCGGTGTGCTCGGCGGCGAGGGCCAGCGGCAGGAACGGGTCGTGGCTCGTCTCGGCGGTCCACAGGCCGGCCACGCCGGCGGCCTCGGCGGCGCGCGCGACCTCCGGGACCCGCGCCAGCGGCGTCTCGAAGCCGAGCGAGGCGTCCAGACGCACTCAGGCGGCCTCGGCCAGGAACGACTCGACGAGGTCGTCATAGCCGCGGAACGAGCTGCGCACCGTGTGGCCGCATTCGGGGTCGGTGATGAGCGTGGCGCCCGGGATGCGCTCGGCGACGAGGCGCGTGGACTCCAGCGGCACGACCTGGTCGAGCTCACCGGCCAGCACGAGGGCGGGGACCCCGATCTCGCCCAGCCGGGCGGTCACGAACGAGCTCGGATCCAGGGTCGCGCGCAGCTCACCGATGAACCGCTCCGGCGTTGCCGGCCTCGGCTGGAGCCGCGCAGCCGCCGCGAACGACCCGGACGCCTCCTCCGTGGCGGCCTTCATCAGCTGCGCCATGTTCGCGAAGAACGTGCCCCAGTCGCCGGCCTCGCCGAGCGCGATCCATCGGCCCATGCGCTCGGCCATCGGCGAGTCCGGAGGCGTCTCGGACGCGACTGCCGCGAGCACGAGGCGCTCGACCAGCTCCGGATGGTCGACCGTCAGCCACAGACCGATTCGTCCGCCACCGGACTCGGCCTCGATCGCCACCGGCCCGAGCTCCAGGTGCCGGAGGGCGGTCGCCACGGCGTCGGCGATCACGCGCGGATGCATGATGCGCTCGGCATCGGCGGGGTCATCGGGGAGCGGCCGGCCGAGGACGGTGACCGGGCGTCCGGCAGCACGCCGTTCCCATCGGCGCATGAGCACCTGCTCCGTCCCGGCCAGCGGCCGGAAGCCCGTCTCCACTCCGCCGAGCACGAGGACCGGGGTGCCGGCGGCGCCGCCCTCGAACGTGAAGGCCTCGATCCGGCCGCCGCCGATCGGAATGTCCTGGGTGGGCACACCGTCATGCTGCCAGATTCGCGAGACCGGTCGCTCGCGCTACCATCGGTCCATGGCCGATATCAGCCGCGACGACGTCCTTCACGTCGCCCACCTCGCGCGACTCCACCTCACCGATGACGAGGTGGATCGGATGCAGGTGCAGCTGACGAACATCCTCGAGGCGATCGAGACGCTCCGCGACGTCGACACCAGCCACGTCGGGCCGACGGCCAGCGTCATCGCCCTCGAGAACGTCATGCGCGACGACGTCTCCCACCCAGGTCTCTCGCGCGACGCGGCGCTGGCCAACGCGCCACTCCGCGACGACCCCTTCCTCCGCGTGCCGACCGTCCTGGAGGAGGGCCGATGAGCGAGCTTCCGCTTGCCGACCGCACGATCACCGAGGTCGCCGACGCCCTGCGCACCGGCCGGACGAGCTCGCGCGAACTAACCGATGCCTGCCTCGAGCGCATCGACCGCCATGCGGAGCGCCTGAACAGCTTCCTGGCGATCGACGTCGATGCGGCGCGCGCCGCCGCCGACAAGGCCGATGCCGCGCGCGCCCGCGGCGAGGGAGCCGATCGGCCGCTGCTGGGCATCCCGTACGCGCTCAAGGACATCTTCGTGACGCGCGCCCTCGACGACGAAGGCCGGCCGCTGCCCGGAGGGCTGCCGACGACGGCGGGCTCGCGGATCCTCGAGGGCTATCGGTCCCCGTATGCGTCATCGGCCCAGGAGCGGCTCGAGGCGGCCGGCGCGGTCCTCATCGGCAAGACGAACTGCGACGAGTTCGCGATGGGCTCGTCGAACGAGAATTCGGCCTTCGGCCCGGTCCGCAACCCGTGGGACGGAGACGACCGTGCCCGGCGGCTCGTCCGGTGGCTCCGCCGCGGCCGTCGCCAGCGGCCAGGCATTCTTCGCCCTCGGCACCGACACCGGCGGCTCGATCCGCCAGCCGGCGAGCCTGACCGGGACGGTCGGCATGAAGCCGACGTACGGGCGCGTGAGCCGCTACGGCATGGTTGCCTTCGCGTCGAGCCTCGACCAGTGCGGGCCATTCGCGCGCAGCGTGCGCGACCTGGCGCTCGTGCTCGGCGCCCTGGCCGGGCACGACCCGCGCGACTCGACGAGCGTCGACACCCCGGTGCCGGACTACGTCGCGGCGCTGACCGGCGACGTGAAGGGCCTGCGGCTCGGCGTGCCGCGCGAGTACTTCGTGGCCGGCATGGAGCCGGGCGTGGAGTCGGCCGTGCGCGCCGGCGTCGAGACACTGCGCGGCCTCGGCGCGGAGATCGTGGATGTCAGCCTGCCGTCCACGGACCGTGGGCTGGCGACGTACTACATCATCGCCCCGGCCGAGGCGAGCGCGAACCTGGCGCGCTACGACGGCGTGCGCTACGGCCTGTCGGCCGGCGCCGACGAGCTGTGGGACAACTACGACCGCACTCGCGGGTCCGGCTTCGGCGCGGAGGTGAAGCGGCGGATCATGCTCGGCACGTACGCCCTCTCTGCCGGCTACTACGACGCCTACTACGTGAAGGCCCAGCAGGTTCGGACGCTCATCAAGGCCGAGTTCGACGAAGTCCTCGGCACCGTCGACGCGATCCTCGCGCCGACCTCGCCGACGGTCGCGTTCAAGATCGGCGCGAAGGTCGACGATCCCCTGGCGATGTACCTCAACGACGCCTGCACGCTGCCGGTGAACATCGCCGGGCTGCCGGGCATCAGCGTGCCGTGCGGCCTGTCGGACGGCCTGCCGGTCGGCCTCCAGGTCATCGGCCGCGCCTTCGACGAGGCCACTGTGCTGCGCGTGGCCGATGCCTACGAGCGCGCCGCCGGCTTCTCCGACCTGCGGCCTGCGCTCGCGGCCGGCTGACGCACCGCTAGACTGCGCCCAGATGCCCGAAGTCAGTCACGTCCGCGTCGCCGTGCGCGACCAGGCCACTCTCAGCCGCGTCCTGCGCGAGGGCGGCGCCCAGAGCTTCCCGCAGTGGCTGTACGCCGAGCCCGCGGACGACAACCGCGTCATGTGGTGGGGCGTGCGCTCCGCGCCGACCCAGTTCCTGGACGTTCCGGCCGCTGACGACGCGCGATACGGGCTCTTCCCCCGGGCCATCGACGACTGGACCGATCCGCCGCGTGGCCTCGTTCTCGCCACGGTCGACGCCGACCGCGCGGCCGCGGACCTCGCGCCGGCGCTCGGAGACGCCTGGCACGATGCCGGGGACGACGAGCTGCTCGGCGCGCGCTGCCGGCGCATGACCCTCGGGCGCGGCGAGCTCGTCCTGGCCGAGCCGTCGACCGAGGGCTACGCTGCCGAGTGCCTGGCGAAATTCGGCGAGGGACCGATCGCGGCCGCCCTCGACGGCACGACCGCGTTCGGCCGGCCCGCGACGCACAACCCGGTCAACGGAGGGCGCGCGACCTACGTCCGCATCGGTCCCCGGCCGGCGCCGATCCTCATCTTCCTGCCGGCGGGATGACGGCGCCCGGAGCCGGGCATCGCAGGGCCGTCGAGGCCTGGCGCATCCAGCGCTACGCCCGGCTGCGCGGGGATACCGGCTGGCTGACGCTCGCCGGCCTCGGCTGGCTGAAGCCCGGCGTCAACCGGGTCGGATCCGCCGCCGACGCTGACGTCGTGCTGCCGGGCGGGCCGGCCCTGGCCGGTACGGTGACGGTGGACGGGAGCCGGGCCACCGCCGACGGCGCGTTCGTCCACGACGGCCGCGCCGCGACCGGTCTCGAAATCGCCAGCGATGCCGATGGCGAGCCGACGCTGCTCGAGCTCGGCCCGCTGCGGCTGTGCCTGATCGAGCGCGGCGGCCGCCTCGCGATCCGGACCTGGGACACCGACGCGCCGGCACGCGCGGCGTTCGAGGGCATCGACCACTGGCCGGTCGACCCGGCCTGGCGCGTTGACGCTCGGTTCGAGGCGACGCCTGGCCGGACGGTCGACGTCCCGGACGTGTTCGGCGCCGCCGATCCGCAGTCGTCGCCCGGCGACGTCGCCTTCGACGTGGGCGGGACGACGCATCGGCTCCAGGCGCTGCCGGGTGGCGACGCCGGCGAGCTGTGGCTGGTCTTCGCCGACGCGACGAACCGTCACGAGACGTACGGCGGCGGCCGCTACCTCTATACCGGCGCGCCCGACGCCGGCGGTGCGGTGGTTGTCGACTTCAACCGCGCCTACAATCCGCCGTGCGTCTTCACGCACTACGCCACCTGCTCGCTGCCGTGGCCGGCGAACCGACTGCCGATCCGGGTCGAGGCCGGAGAGCGGACGTGGCGCGGCGACGAGGCCGCCGGCCGCTAGACTCAGCACCGATGAGCAGCCAGCCCGCCACGCGCCGCCCCCCGCCGACTTCCTGAACGACCGAGTCCGGTCGATCCCGCCGTCGGGCATCCGCCGCTTCTTCGACATGCTCAACGAGATGAAGGACGTCATCAGCCTCACGATCGGCGAGCCGGACTTCACCACGCCCGAGCCGATCACGCGGGCCGCCATCGCGAGCCTCGAGGCCGGGGAGACGCACTACACCGCCAACGGCGGGATGATCGAGCTGCGGGAGCTCATCGGTGCCAACCTGCGAGACCGATACGGAGTCGAGTACGACCCGCGCACCGAGATCCTCATCACCGTCGGCGCCTCGGAGGGCGTCGACGCCGCGTTGCGCGCCACGATCAACGCGGGCGACGAGATCATCCACCACGAGCCGTGCTTCGTCGCCTACGCCCCGTGCATCCAGCTCGCCGGCGGCGAGGCGATCGGCGTCAGCACCACCGACGACACCGACTTCCGCGTCACGGCGCAGATGATCGAGGCCGCGATCACGCCGCGGACGAAGGGCATCTTCCTCGGCTACCCGAACAATCCGACCGGCGCGGTGCTCGACCGCTCCGAGCTCGACGCCATCGCCCGCGTCGCCGACGAGCACGACCTGCTCGTCTACAGCGACGAGATCTACGACCGCCTCGTCTACGGCGACCACGAGCACGTCGCCTTCAGCTCGCTGCCCGGGCATGCGCGAGCGGACGATGCTGCTCGGTGGCTTCAGCAAGAGCTACGCGATGACCGGCTGGCGCATCGGCTGGGTGGCGGCGCCGGCGGATCTGATGGAGGGCATCGCCAAGGTGCACCAGTACGGGATCATGTGCGCCCCGACCTCGGCCCAGTACGCCGCCATCGAGGCCCTGCGCAACGGCGAGCCGCACCTGCAGGCAATGCGCACCGAGTACGACCGCCGCCGCCGCTTCATCACCGATCGCTTCAACGAGATCGGCCTTCCCACGTTCGAGCCGATGGGCGCCTTCTACTGCTTCCCGCGCGTGACCGATGCGACCGGCCTCGACGACTCGGCCTTCGCCGAGCAGCTGCTCGCCGAGGAGCGCGTCGGCGTCGTGCCGGGCACGGCCTTCGGCCCGTCCGGCGCCGGCCACGTCCGGGTCTGCTACGCCACCGCCTACGAGGAGATCGTCGAGGCGATGGACCGCATCGAGCGATTCGTGGGGCGCCATCGGGCGTGACGATCCAGGGTCCAGGGCGGGCGTCCGCGTTCTCCAGGACGGCGGCGGCGTACGCCGCGACGATGGCGCCGGCGCTGGAGCCGGTGGCGCGCGAGGTCGTTCGGCGCGCCACGCTCCTCCCCGACGAGCGCGTCCTCGACCTCGGGACCGGGACCGGTACGGCCGCGGGCATGGCTGGTGGTGAGGGCAGGCGGGTCACCGGCCTGGATGCCGCGGCGGGGATGCTCGAGATCGCGCGTCGCCGGCACCCGGACGTCGAGTTCATCGAGGCCGACTTCGGAGCCATCCCCGTGCCCGACGCCTCGTTCGACGCCGTGCTCGCCGTCCACGCCCTGCTGTTCGCCGACGACCCGGTCGGCACGCTCGTCGAGTGGCGCCGCGTCACCCGCCCCGGCGGCCGTCTGTCGCTGTCGGTGCCCGGCCCGCAGGATGCCGCGCCGGGCAGCGTGCTCGGGGAGGTGTACACCCGCTTCGGGATCGGCGTCGCCGACTATCCGACGGCCTCCGACGTCGCGAGTTGGGCAGCAGCCGCCGGATGGTCCGACGTGCGCACCGATGCGGATCCATCCATCGGCATCCCGCTGGCGGACGACGAGCAGTTTCGAACCTGGACGAGCGTCGCCGTGCGCGAGCGCGCCGACGGATGGGACGCGAGCGAGCGCGAGCGCCTGACGCGCGAGCTGATGGCCGCGGCACCTCGAACCGCGGCCGGCGGATACCGCATCCCGTTCGGCGCGCTGTACCTGACGGCGGTGCGGCCGTGAGCTTCGGCGACCTGCTTCGCGTCGCGCCAGGTACGCGGCCTGACCTCGCGGCCATCGACCCGGGCGGCACGCCGGGCTTCGAGGGTGACAAGGCGGCGGCGCAGGTCCGGCTCGAGGAACTGCGCGACGAGCTCGAAGCCTTCCAGGAGAAGCTGTGGGCCGAGCAGGGGCAGTCGCTGCTCATCGTGCTCCAGGCGCTCGACGCCGGCGGCAAGGACGGCCTGATCCGCAAGGTGATCTCCGCCTTCAACCCACAGGGCACACGCGTGACCGGCTTCGGGGTGCCGACCGAGGAGGAGCTGCGCCACGACTTCCTCTGGCGGGTGCACGCCGCGACGCCGGGCAAGGGCCGCATCGGTGTCTTCAACCGGTCGCACTACGAGGACGTGCTCGTCGTGCGGGTCAAGGAGCTCGTGTCCGAATCGGTCTGGCAGGACCGATACGAGCGCATCAACGCTTTCGAGGCGCATCTCGCCGCGAACGGCACCCACATCGTGAAGCTCTACCTGCACATCAGCCGCGACGAGCAGCGCGAGCGGTTCCAGAATCGCCTCGACAACCCGGAGAAGCACTGGAAGTGGGACTCCGGCGACCTCGAGACCCGCGAGCGATGGCCGGCCTTCCAGGCCGCCTACACCGATGCGCTCGAGCGCTGCTCGACCGAGGTCGCGCCGTGGTACGTGATCCCGGCCAACCGCAAGTGGTACCGGGACCTCGCGGCCGCCGAGATCCTGGCCGAGGCCGCGCGCGCGATGGACCCGCAGTGGCCCGAGCCCGAGGAGGACGTCTCCGGGATCGTGATCCCCGACTGATCCCTAGCCGGCGCGCATGAGGCAGGCGCGCGCGAAGGCGAGGAGCCCGTCGGTCGCCCGCGAGCCGGCCTCGCTCGTCACCGACAGCTCGATTCGCGGATCCTCGGCGACGAGCCGCCAGACCTCCTGGACTTCACTGGTCGCCGGATCGTCCTGCGCATCGGTCTGGAGCCGCAGGCCGCGGATCGAGACCCATCGGTGCAGCTGCCCGCGCAGGATCCACGCTCCATCCCGATCTGCGCCGGCCGGGGCGTAGCTGTACTCCAGCAGGCCGACGTCGGCCGCAACCATCACGCGCAGCCGCCCGTTGTCGGGGTTGACGGACACGTGCGTCGCGTACTCGTCGGCATGGAGCTCACCGATCTGCCGCTGCAGCATCGCGCGGGCCCGGCCGAGCTCGTCCCATTCGCCGATCTTCATCGGGACGGAGCATAGCGCGTCCCCTTTCGTACAATCGGTCGCATGGCGGTCACCACCCCCCGGACCGAGTACGAGACGGTCATCGGTATCGAGGTCCACGCGCAGCTGCGGACCGACTCGAAGATGTTCTGCAGCTGCCCGACCGCGCCGCCAGAGGGCGCAGCGGACGAGCCGAACACGCGTGTCTGCCCAATCTGTCTCGGCCTGCCCGGCACGCTGCCGGTCATCAACCGCCGCGCCGTCGAGCTGGTGATGCTCACCGGCCTCGCCCTGGACTGCCACGTCGAGACCGATGCGGTGCGCTTCGAACGCAAGAACTACTTCTACCCCGACCTGCCGAAGGGCTACCAGATCAGCCAGTACGCGCTGCCGCTGGCATCGAACGGCCGGCTGCTCGTGCCGGTGCCGAGCGAGGGCGGCGACGTGACGATCGGCATCACCCGGGCGCACCTCGAGGAGGACACGGCGCGCATGCAGCACGCAGGCCGTGGCTACAGCGTGGTCGACTTCAATCGCGCCGGAGTGCCGCTGATGGAGATCGTCACCGAGCCCGACCTGCGCTCGCCGGCGCAGGCGCGCGCGTACGGCGAGACGCTGCGCGAGCTGCTGCGGGCGATCGGCGCCAGCAACGCCGACATGGAGGCGGGAAGCATGCGGATCGAGGGCAACGTGAGCCTGCGTCCCGCGGGGTCGTCGGCCTTCGGCACGAAGGTCGAGGTCAAGAACCTGAACAGCTTCCGCTCGCTCGAGCGCGCGCTTGCCTTCGAGGTCGAGCGCCATGCCGATGCGCTCGATCGCGGCGAGACGCTCGTGCAGGAGACGCGCGGCTGGGACGAGGCCGCCGGCCGGACGGTCGTCCAGCGCTCGAAGGAGGAGGCCAACGACTACCGCTACTTCCCGGAGCCCGACCTGCCTCCGCTCCGGCCGTCCCCCGAGTGGGTCGCCGAGCTGCAGGCCCGGTTGCCGGAGCTGCCGGCGCAGCGACGGACGCGCTACACCGACGCGCTCGGCCTGTCGGCCTACGACGCCGGCGTCCTGACCTCGGATGCCGCCCTGGCCGCCTATTTCGATGCGGTCGTCGACGCCGGCGTGGCGCCGAAGGCGGCGGCCAACTGGATCACCGGCGAGCTGAGCCGGCTCATCAACCAGCACGCGGCGACGGGCCTGCGCGCCGACCGCGTCGCGCTGCGCCCGGAGGGCCTGGCCGAGCTCATCGGTGAGGTGGAGGCAGGGCGCGTCTCGTCGGCGAACGCGAAGGCGGTGCTGGCGACCGTCTTCGAGACGGGGGAGTCGCCGCGCGCCGTGATCGAGCGCGAGGGCCTGGCGCAGGTATCGGACGCGTCGGCCATCGGTGCCGAGATCGACGCCGTGTTGGCCGAGCACGCCGAGCAGGTCGCCGAATACCGATCGGGCAAGGTCCAGGTGATGAAGTTCCTGGTGGGGCAGGTGATGCGGCGGACCGCCGGCCGGGCCGATGCCCACCTCGTGAACGACGAGCTGCGGCGCCGGCTCGACGACGGAGGCTGACCCGCTGGCACGGGTCCTGCGTTGACCTCCGGCGATGCGAATCGCACAGGTGGCCCCGCTCGTTGAGAGCGTCCCGCCCCCGGGATACGGCGGGACGGAGCGCGTCGTCGCCTCGCTGACCGACGAGCTCGTCAAGGAGGGCCACGACGTGACCCTCTTCGCCAGCGGGGACTCCACGACCAGCGCGAAGCTCGTCGCGTGCTCGCCGGGCGCCCTGCGGCTCGACGACGCCGTCATCGATCAGCTCGCGCATCAGATCGTGCAGCTCGAGGCCGTCGCCGCCGCGGCGGATCGGTTCGACATCATCCACTGGCACGTCGACTACTTCCACTTCCCGATGTCGCGGCGGCTGGGCGTGCCGAACGTGACCACGCTCCACGGCCGGCTCGACATCGCCGACCTCCAGCCGGTGTACGACGAGTTCACCGAGATGCCGGTGGTCTCGATCTCGAACGACCAGCGCAGCCCGCTGCCGCAGGCGAACTGGGTCGGTACCGTGTATCACGGCATGCCGCTCGACGAGCTGTTGCCGCGCCCCCAGACTGGCGATTACCTCGCGTTTCTCGGCCGCATCTCGCCGGAGAAGCGAGCAGATCGGGCCATCGAGGTCGCCCGCCGGGCGGGGATGCCGCTGCGGATCGCGGCGAAGGTCGACGATGCCGACCGCGAGTACTACGAGCGTGAGATCGAGCCGCTCCTCGAGGCGGACCACGTCGACTTCATCGGCGAGATCGGTCCGCAGGAGAAGAACGAGTTCCTCGGGCACGCCCGCGCGCTCCTCTTCCCGATCGACTGGAACGAGCCGTTCGGCCTCGCGATGATCGAGGCGATGGCCTGCGCGACGCCGGTGATCGCGTATCGGTCCGGATCGGTGCCCGAGGTGATCGACGAGGGCGTGACGGGCTTCGTCGTCGACGACATCGAGAGCGCCACCGATGCGGTCCGGCGACTCGACCGGATCGACCGCGCGGGCGTGCGCGCCGCCTTCGAGCGCCGCTTCGACGTCGCGCGCATGGCACGCGACTACGTCGACGTCTACGAGCGGGTCATCGCGGGCTGGACGCCGCTCACGAGCGCCGCGGTCCCGGTCGTGGCCGAGGAGACCGCCGCGGGCGTGTAGGCTGTCGGCTCGATCCACCGCAGGAGAGCCATGGCGACGCAGCGCGACGAGCGCATCTCCAGCACCGATGACCTGAGTACCGTCGTCGAGATCGACGGTCGCTACTACATCCTCGCCACGAGCAACCTGGCGGACGAGAGCGATCGGGTCCTCAAGCACGGTGAGTCGTTCGCGATCTTCGATCGCTGGGGCGACATCATCCCGGTCGGGATGGGCGAGGAGGGCCTCTACCACCGCGGCACGCGTCACCTGTCGGGCTTCCGCCTGCGCGTCGGCGGCGAGCGCCCGCTCCTGCTGGGCTCGACCACGCGGCTCGACAACTCGCGCCTGACGATCGACCTCGCCAACCCGGACATGCTCGTCGACGGCCAGGCGCTGCGGGCCGGGACGGTCCACCTGTCGCGCACGAAGGTGCTGTGGGCCGGCGCGTGCCACGAGCGGATCGAGTTCCGCAACTTCGGCCGCGACGCCGTCGTGCTGCCGGTCTCGCTGCGCTTCCTGGCCGACTACGCCGACGTCTTCGAGGTGCGGGGGATGGAGCGGCCGGCACGCGGGACGCTCCTCGACGCGCGTGCCGTCGACGGTCGGATCGAGCTCGCCTACGACGGGCTGGACGGCGTGCGGCGGACAACGATCATCGGCTTCTCGCCGCCGCCCGACCGGCTCCAGGGCCGGGAGGCCGCATACAGCCTCGAGCTGGCCCCCGGAAGAGCGGCGGCGATCGAGCTTCGCATCGACTGCGAGGGTGGAGCGTCGCCCCGCAGGGCCGACTTCGCATCGGCGCTGGTGCGGGCCTCGGCCGAGCTGGACGGCCGGTTCGATCGATCGGCCCGCATCGGCAGCTCGAGCGACCTGTTCGACGACTGGCTGGCGCGGAGCCTGGCCGACATCGTGATGATGACGAGCGAGACGGCCCACGGCTCGTATCCGTACGCCGGCGTGCCGTGGTTCAGCACGGTCTTCGGTCGCGACGGGATCGTCACCGCGTTCCAGATGCTGTGGGTGCAGCCGGCGCTCGCGCGTGGCGTGCTCAGGCACCTCGCTGCGATGCAGGCGACCGAGGACGACCCGGAACGCGACGCCCAGCCGGGCAAGATCCTGCACGAGGTCCGGCACGGCGAGATGGCGGCGCTGATGGAGGTGCCGTTCGGCCGCTACTACGGCAGCCACGACGCGACGCCCCTGTTCGTGATGCTCGCCGGCGCGCACTACCGCCATACCGGCGACCTCGAGCTCGCGCGCGGCCTCTGGCCGAACGTCGAGGCGGCGCTGGCGTGGATCGACGGGCCGGCCGATCCCGATGGCGACGGCTTCATCGAGTACGCCCGCCGGACGCCGACCGGGCTCGTGCAGCAGGGCTGGAAGGACTCCGACGACTCGATCTTCCATGCCGATGGCACCCTGGCCGATGGGCCGCTCGCGCTGTGCGAGATCCAGGGCTACGTCTTCGCGGCTCGCCTCGCGGCCGCGGATCTCGCCTCCGCACTCGGCCTCGAGGCGCGCGCGAACGAGCTCAGGGCGCAGGCCGAGGCGCTGCGTCTCCGGTTCGAGGACTCGTTCTGGGACGACGAGCTCGGGATGTACGGGATCGCCCTGGACGGCGAGAAGCGGCTCTGCCGGGTGCCGACCTCGAACCCGGGCCACTGCCTGTGGACTGGCATCGCCTCGGCCGAGCGCGCCGCATCGGTCACCGAGCAGCTGCTCGGGGACGCGATGTTCTCAGGCTGGGGCATCCGCACCCTGGCCGCCGGCCAGGCTCGATACAACCCGATGTCCTACCACAACGGTTCGATCTGGCCGCACGACAACGCGATCGCCGGGATGGGGATGGCGCGCTACGGACACGCCGATGCCGCCGCGCAGGTGATGCACGCGCTCTTCGACGCCAGCCGCCACTTCGACCTCGCTCGCATGCCCGAGCTGTTCTGTGGCTTCACCCGGCGCACCGGCGAGGGACCGACCCGCTACCCGGTCGCGTGCGCGCCACAGGCGTGGGCCGCCGGAGCCGCGTTCATGCTGCTCCAGGCCTGCATCGGCCTCGAGGTCGACGCCCTCGCGTCCACGTTGCGCGTGACGAACCCGCGACTGCCGGCGTTCCTGCAGCACCTGCGGATCGAGAACGTCGCGGTCGGCGACGCGCGCCTCGACCTGCGGCTCGAGCGGGAGGCGGACGGGTTCAAGGTCGATGTCGTCAAGCGACGCGGGTCGGCCGCGGTCGTCAGCGTGCAGTGACCGCCCCCGCCCTCATCGGACTGCCCGCGCGGCGAGGAGCGTGGTACCGGCGCGCCGACCTGGCGCTGCTCGGCCTCTTCGCCACGCTCACCCTCGTCACGACGCTTCTGCTCGTCGTGCCCGACATCGCGCCGGCCGTTGTCAACGACCGGCTCGACCTCGCCATCGTCACCGCCGCGCTTCTCGTCTCGGTCTCGGTGTCGGCGCTGGCCTGGAGCCGCGGACGCGTGGCCAACGATCCCGCGGCCCTCCTGCGCGGCTCTGCCTTCGCCGTGCTCGCGCTCCTCAACGGCCTGACCCTGACGGTAGCGGTGGTCGGGGCCGACGCCGCCTACGGGGCGTCGCTCGACGATCCCGGCCAGCTGCCGATCATCGCGGGCATCGTGGCCCGCGGGGTCAGCGCCGCCCTGCTCGTCGCCGCCGGGATGGCCGCGCTCAGCCGCCGAACCCCAGCTTTGCGTCCGTGGCTGGTTCTCATCGGTCCCGGGTTGCTGGTTGGGGCGCTGATCGTCGTCGGCTCGATCGCGCGGGACGCCCTCCCCATGCTTGCGCCCCAGGAGGCGCTCGACGCGATCGCCGCTAACCCGACCGCACCGCTTCCGCCGGGGTCGGCGCCGGCGCTGGTCGTGGCCCAGAGCCTCATTGGCGCCGCCTTCGTCATCGCTGCGCTGCTGGCGCATCGGTCCTACCGTCGCAGCGCCCGGGCCGGCGATGCGATCCTCGCCGCCGGCTTTCTGATCGCAGCGTTCGGCCAGCTGCATGCCGCCATCCACCCGGGTAGCTACACGTCTGTGGTGACGACCGGCGACCTGCTGCGTCTCGGGTTCTACGTGGTCCTGCTGGTGGGGATCGTGGTCGACAGCCGCGACGACCTCGCGGAGCTGCGTGCCGCCACGATGGAGGTGCGTCGCCTGGCCGAGGCCGAGTTCGTGGCCGCAACGCTCGAGGAGCGGGCGCGGCTGGCGCGCGAGATCCACGACGGCCTGGCGCAGGACCTCTGGTACGCGAAGCTCAAGCAGAGCCGGCTGGCGCAGATCGCGGCGTTCGTCGGCGAGCCGAAGCGCCTCTCCGAAGAGGTCGCGAGTGCCATCGACGACGCGCTGGCCGAGGCGCGCCACGCGATCGCCGCCATGCGGGGCGGGTCGGAGAGCGGGCCGCTCTACGACATCCTCGAGCGCCAGGTGGACGACTTCTCGGACCGCTTCGCCGTGCGCGCCGAGCTGAACCACGAGGGCCCCGAGCCGGAGATCGGGCCGCGCGCACGCGCCGAGCTGGTCCGGATCGTCCAGGAGGCCCTCACCAACGTCCGCAAGCACGCCGACGCCACCGTCGTGCGCGTGAACGTGGCCAGCGCGGCCGACCTGCGGATCGCCGTCGTCGACAACGGCCGCGGCTTCCATCCCGACGCCGTGGACGGCGGATTCGGGCTGGACAGCATGCGGCAGCGCGCGGCGCTCATCGGCGCCACACTCTCGATCAGCTCGAAGCCGCAGGACGGAAGCCGGATCGAGCTCGTGCTGCCGCTGCGGGGAGAGGAGGCATCGGGTGGAGCGTGAGGCGCCCCTCCGCGTCATGCTGGTCGACGACCACGCCCTCGTGCGCTCGGCGATCCGGCAGGCCCTCGACGCGCCCGACATCGAGGTGGTGGGGGAGGCGCGCAACGCCGAGGAGGCGCTGGAGCTGGCACCGCGGCTGCGCCCGGACCTCCTGCTGCTCGACATCGACCTGCCGGGGATGACCGGCATCGAGGCGGTCCGCGAGCTCGCCCCGCGGCTGCCGGAGACGCGGGTGGTGATGCTCACCGTGTCGACCGATCGGCGCGACCTGCTCGAGGCGATTCGGCACGGTGCCGCCGGCTACCTGACGAAGGACCTGACCGGCGATGCCCTGCTGCGCTCGGTGCGAGGCATGCGCCGCGGCGACCTGGCGATGTCGCGTCAGCATGCGGCACATGTCGTCGAGCACCTTCAGCGCGGTGGGCGCGGCGGCGTGCCGGAGGAGGTGGGCGGGCTGCTTAGCGCCCGAGAGCAGGAGGTGCTGCGGCTGCTGGCCGAGGGCCTCACCGATCGAGAAATCGCCGGCGCATTGGCCATCTCGCCACGCACCGTCGAGAGCCATGTGAGCAGCGTACTGCGCAAGCTCGGAGTGCGGAACCGGGCGGAGGCCGCCCAGCGCTATCGCTCCGGCTGAAGGAGTCCGGTGTCAGTGCCCAGTGAGCCGGCGTCTGATCCTGCTGAAGAGCCCGCCGCGCGACGGATGCTCGTGGATGCGCCGCCAGGCCAGCTCCTGGCCGACGGCGATCTCGACGCTACTGAGCTTCGGCGAGGGTTGGATCGGGATGGCCACACGTCCGCTGGTCAGCCAGTGCTCGCGCTCGGCGGCGACAGCCTCGTAGGCCTGCTGGGCGATCGCGAGCGACGCCATGTCGGCGGACCGCCCGCTGTTGGCGGTGTGCATCGCCTTGGTCCAGGCTTCTCGGGCGGCAACGTAGCGGTCCTCGAGCTCCTGCCCGTAGAGGGCGATCTCGGTGGCGCGCGAGGGGACGGAGCGCCGGCGCTTGGCGGCCCGTGGCTCCGACGATGGTCGCGCCGGAGCGGGCGTCTGCGGCTCGAGCTCGGTGGCGTGTCGCTTCATCCTCGCAACTGCTGGCCGACGGCCGCGATCTCGGCGCGCAGAAGGCGCGGCTGATCCACGTCGAGCGTCAGCCCCTGCCCGTCGCGCAGGGCCAGGAGTAGCCGCTCTCCAGCGAGCGAGCTTTCCACGACGTCGGTAAGGCTCACGCTCACGACCTCCTGACCGAGGTGGACCAGACGGCACGAGGTGAGATACAGCGTTCCGCCATATCCGAGTGCGTCTTCGCCACCCGGTTCGCTCAGGATCGCACGGCGGCGCAAGGCGTGGACGCGCTCATCGTTGCGCAGGATGGGTCGGATGACGTCATCGGCCTCGATGGCCGGGATTGGCCCGACGCGGAAGCGGTCGCGGGCGGCGGCGGCCGCTTCCTCGTCGTCAGCCGCTCGGGCAGCAGCGGTGGCCGCATCTCGCAGCGCGGGACCTTCCTCCGTGGACCCCTCGGCAGGGTGGACCGAACGATCCCGGTTCCGCTCCGCCAGATGCATTGCCGGACCATAGGTCGGATGCGGTCGGACGAGCATCCGGAGATGTACGGACGCGAATACTGAGCGTGTGGTCCGTATCCGGACGCGACGTTGCGCACGCGCACCGGACGTGGTCCGGGTACGGAGTTGGTGATCCGTACTCCGTTCAGTACGTTCCCGGATGGTGCGCGGCGGCCCCGCGAGCGACAGTGCTCCGGCATCGTCAACTCGCGGGTCCTCGTGCCCGGACCCGACCGAGCGAGCTGACTCAGGGGTGAGGAACAACATGTTGCCATCGGGTCCCCATCGCCGGCCGGGTCGGACCGCTCTCGTACTGCTGCAGCTCATCGTCTTCGTCACGTATGTCTTCGGCCCGACCGCCACGCTGGCAGAGGATCCGACGCCGGAGCCCAGCCCGACCGAGTCGACGGCCCCGGAAGCGACCCCCGAAGCAACGCCCGAGCCCACTCCGGAGCCGATAGAACCGACGGAGCCGCCGGCGCCGGAGCCGACCGCGGAGCCCGCCGTCGAGCCGACGCCGGAGCCCACGCCCGAGCCGAGCGCCGCGCCCGCGGGTGAGCCCCGCCCGTACCTCATCACCTTCGCTGCCGGCACCTCGGACGCCCGGCAGCTCGAGATCCTCGCGACGGCCGGTGCCAGCGATGTCGAGGCCATCCCGCAGCTGGCGCTGCGCAGCATCCTGCTCGATGCCACCGTCCTCACCGATCAGCTCGCTACCCTGCGCGCCCTTCCGGACGTGGCGCGCGTCGAGCCCGATCGCATTCGAGACGTCGAAGCTGCCCCGACCGACTCCTCCTATGCCGAGCAGTGGTCGCTGCCCCACATCGGCTGGGAGGAGCTCTACGGCTCCGTCTCCATCGCCGGGAGCGCGACCGTCGCGGTCCTCGACACCGGCGTGGATGCTTCGCACCCCGACCTCGACGGCGTCGTGCTGCCCGGCTGGTCAGCTCTTGCCGGCGCCGACCCGCTGGCGGATCCGAACGGCCACGGCACTTGGATGGCCGGCATCGTCGCCGCCGAGACCGATAACGCCTTCGGCGTCGCCGGCACCGCGTACGCTGGCGTCTCCGTGCTGCCGATCACCGTCCTCGGCACCGATGGCACCGGACAGGACAGCGACATCATCGCCGGCGTCGTGCACGCCGCCGATGCGGGCGCTGACGTCATCCTCATGTCCTTCAGCAACCCCGGCTTCTCGACCGCCCTCCAGGCGGCGATCGATTACGCCTGGGCCTCCGGCGCTGTGCTCGTCGCCGCCACCGGCAACGACGCCTCCGGCGCGGCCACCTTCCCGGCCGGCGATCGCGGCGTCATCGGCGTCGCCGCGACCGATGCTTCGGACCAGCTGACGCCGCCTGTCGAACTATGGCCGGTCGGCCTTCATGGCCGCCCCGGGCGTCGACATCCCACCACCGTCCGCCGGCGGCGACGTCGCTACCGTCTCCGGGACCTCGGCCGCCGCCGCCAGGTTGCCGGCGCCGCTGCGCTGCTCAAGGCCAACGAATCGTTCCTGTCGAACGGCGTCATCGTGTCGCGCCTCGCGCGCAACGCCGATCCGACCCTCTCCGAGGGCACTGGCAACGGCCGCCTCAACCTCGCTCGCGCCATGGCCGATGCCT